>CAJTWF010000026.1:33552-42626 GCA_910579965.1 uncultured Oscillospiraceae bacterium | reverse complement strand
GGATATTGACGCATTTTCCCCAACTCCCGCTTGTTTTTCTCTATTATCTGCCTCTCGCTCTCTTTTGTCAAAAGATTTTAAACAGACTCTTAGAGCCTGTTTAAAATCTTCCCCGCGCACGTCTTGGCGGCGTATTTTCCGCCCTGACTGCGTTAAAAATCCTTGCCATCCGTCAGGATGCCTGCGGATTTTTGCCTTGCAGGGCAAAAAATCCACTCGCCAATCCATACACATCGAGATATTAAACAGGCTCTTAGGGCCTGTTTGATAATTGGCGATATGCCCAACAGCAAAGTATGAAGGTAAGCGTTATCATCTGCACCACCATCGTATACCCTGCCTTCATCAACACAAATAGCAAGCGGATATTCTTTTTGCGGTGCTGCTTCGCATAATGGACTATCCGACGCTATAAATGTGCATATGCTCAATGAAGAGCCTCCTTATGCGACGGAATATCTATCTGTTCTATTCCGTCGGGAGCACAAGGCCGGATGGGGGCTTTTGTCAGAGCCTGTTTCCCGACATGGGCGCTACTTTCCCGCCAGGATGTCGCAGGCCACGGGCGTGTAGAACAGCTCCTGGACCCAGGCCCGGTCCGTGGTCTGGCCCAGAATCCACATCAGCTTGGCGCACACCGCCTCGCTGGTCATGTCGTAGGCCTCCAGGATGGGCAGGTTCCGCTTGATGCCCGCCCCCACGTGGTACACGGCCAGATCGCTGCCCTCGTTCTCCACCTGGGTGGTCATCACCACGGTCTTGCCCGCCTCCAGGCCGGCCTTCACGGTGTCGTAGTAGTCCCCAGCCTTGTAGGTGGGCAGGCCGCCCACGCCGAAGCTCTCGATAATCAGCGCGTCGTTGCGCTCCAGCAGGTACTCCGCCACCCCGCAGTCCGCCCCCGGAATCAGCTTCATAAGGGCCACCCGGGGGTTGACCGTCTCATAGAACTGGGGCACCGCACGGGCCTCCGGCCGGATATAGCGGATGATCCGCCCGTCCCGGACCATGCCCAGAAGGGGGTAGTTGATGCTGGAGAAGGCCTCAAAGCTCTTGCTGCGGGTCTTCCTGGCCCGGGTGCCCATGATGATCTTGCCGTTGAACACCAGCATGACCCCGGCCATGTCCGATGCGGCCACGGTGAAGGCGTCCCGCAGGTTCTCCTTGCTGTCGGTGGTCTCAAAGCCGATGGGCCGCTGGGCGCCTGTGAGGACGATGGGCTTGGGACTGCCCTGGATCAGGTAGCTCAGACCCGCGGCGGTGTAGGCCATGGTATCCGTGCCGTGGCTGACCACGAAGCCGTCGTACTCCCGGTAGCTGGCCCGGATGGCCGCCGCCACGCGGGCCCAGTGCTTGGGCTGGATGTTGGTGCTGTCCAGGTTGAAGAGCTGGGTACACTCCACCTGGCAGATGCCGGAGATATCGGGGATATAGCGCAGCAGCTGCTCGCTGGTCAGCTCCGGCGCAAGGCCGCTCTCCCCCATCTCGGAGGCGATGGTGCCCCCGGTGCCGATCAGCAGAATCTTTTTTTGTTCCATGGTTGTCTACTCCATCCAATTTTATTTAATAAGCGGGGAAATCCGCTTTTGCTTCCGGAATACCTCTTTTCAGGAAAGGAGCTCCTCTTTTGACAGGGGTGCCTACCCGATGTCCCGTCCCTCCAGGGCCGCCAGGCCGAATCGGACCGCCTGAGTGATCTGCTGCCGCTCCTCCTCCGTGGACGCGTCCTCGTACCGGCGGCGCAGCTCACCCAGAAACAGGCCCCGCAGGGAGTCCTCTCCCGCCCGGGCCCAGATGCTCTGAGCCGGCCGGGTCTGGTCCCGCAGCTCCAGGGCGTAGACCCTGTCCCGGAAGGCGCTCTCCAGGGCCGGCAGGTCCACCCCCTGGCCCTCCGCCTCGCCGGTGAAGATCACCCGGCACACGTCCAGCCCCGCCGTCTCCGGCAGACAGGCCGCCAGGGCCTCGGCGGGGGTGGTATCCGTCACGTCCGCCTGGAGGATGTGGTAGCGCCGCAGGCACAGGGGCACAAAGCGGAGGTCCGCGCCGTCCTTGTCCACCGTGCCCACCAGCACCCCCTTCTCCCCCAGCTCGTCAAAGCCCCGGCCCTCCGGACAGCCCGGATAGGCCCACCAAGTCCTGCCCTGGCGCTGGAGGCCGCTGGCCTGATGGACGTGGCCCAGGGCCAGATAGTCCGCTCCGCACAGGCCGATCTGCTCCCGGGTGACGGGGCCGTAGCGGCTGTCCGGGCCGGACACGTCGCCGTGGAGGCAGAGGAGGTGGACCAGTCCGTCCGGGGGCAGGACCACGTTGGAGAGGACCTGACTGGTCCGGTCCGGGCCCACAAAGGCCGCGCCGTGGACCACGCACCCCAGATCCGGCAGGGCCACCGCCCGCAGCTGCTCGTGGCGGAAAATATGTACGTTCTCCGGCCAGACCAGCCGCTGGTAGGGGCTGCGGGGGGTGAAGGGATCGTGGTTGCCCGGGGCGATGAGCACCGGGCAGGCCATCCGGGCCAGGGCGGACCGCAGCCGCTCCAGGGTCTCCGGATAGACCCGCTCCCCATCGAAGAGGTCCCCGCTCAGGAGCACCGTCTCCGCCCCCTCCCGGACCGCCAGCTCCGCCAGCCGGTCCACCAGGTCCCGGCTCTCCCGCCGGCGCTCCCGGGCCTTCTCCGGGCCCAGGCCGCCGAAGGCGCTGTCCAGGTGGAGGTCCGCAGCATGTATGATCTTAGGCATGGTTCTCTCCTCCGTTTACTCCGGATATAGTCGACACACTTGAGAAGCGGTAAAAAGGAGGCGAGGAAAAATGGTGCAGGACAAGGCGAAGGATGCAGGCGGGCTGACGCCCGCCAAAGACGACAACGCCGTCCTGCGCTATTTTAACCGCCGAACTTTACCGATTTTCAGGTGGGTTGACTATATACTTTCACAAACTCCTCGCAGACCACCGGCAGGTCCTGCTGGAAGGCCATTCCCGCCCGGGCCAGCTCCTCTGTGAAAAAAGCCTCATGGACCTGCCGCCAGAAGGCCAGGGAGCAATCGCCCTCCCCCTCCCGGCGGGCGTGGTCCGCCGTCACGTCCCGGTAGGGGACCACGGCCACCCGCTCCGTGCGGATGACGCACACCGCCTGCTTCCGGCTGTCCAGAATGACGCTGTATTCCCCCGCCTCCGGCAGGGGCGCGTCCTCCAGCACGTAGAGGGGGAGGGCGGAGGAGGTGGCGGTCTTTTTTCCCGCCAGCGTCAGCCGGGCCAGGGCGTCGGCGTCCCCGCCGTAGGCCCAGGCCTCATAGGGGGTGTCGTCCAGCCCCCGGCCGGAGGCAAATTCCGCCCACATCTGTTCCGCTGTCACCGGCTCTCGCCCCCTCTCACGTCCGCTCCCGGCACACGTCCACCCATCGGACGGCCCCGGCGCACCGCTCCAGCTCCTCCAGGGTCAGCTCCACGCAGCTGTTGGCGCTGCCGGCGGCGGGCAGAACCGTCTCAAACCGGCGCAGAGACTGGTCCAGGTACACCTCCACCCCCGGGTTGACCCCGAAGGGGCACACGCCGCCCACGTCGTGGCCGATGCGCTCCGCCGCCTCCTCCCGGGTCAGCATCTTTGCCCTGCCGCCGAGGGCCTCCCTGTATTTGGCGTTGTCCACCTTCACGTCCCCGGCGGCAACAATGAGGACCGTCCGCTCCCCCAGCTTGAAGCTGATGCTCTTGGCGATCCGCCCGGGCTCCACACCGGCGGCCTGGGCCGCCAGCTCCACCGTGGCGGAGGAGGTCTCAAACTCCCGGATCCGGTCCGCCAGACCGAAGCGGGCCAGATGGTCCCGCGCCTTCTCAAATGACATGTAGTCTTCCTGCTTTCGGCTGTTTTCTCCTCTTTTCTTTTTGAAAAAAGAAAAGAGGCAAAAGAAAAACTTTTTAGACGTGCGTTTCGATCTCCTCTGTGGTCAACGGATGTCGATCTGTTCCACGTCCACGCACCGGCCGCTCTCCCCATCCAGTCTGAAGAGGACCCCCTCCATCTTGCAGGGCCCGTCCGCCACCTGATAGGGCCCCGGCACGCCCCCCAGAAACAGCTCCACGCTCTGCTCCGGCGGGATGCCTAGCACCGAGCGGATGGGCCCCGTCATGCCCAGGTCCGTCACATAGCCGGTCCCCTTGGGCAGCACCTGCCCGTCCGCCGTGGGCACGTGGGTGTGGGTGCCCCACAGGGCGGACACCCGGCCGTCCAGGTAGTACCCCATGGCCAGCTTCTCGCTGGTGGCCTCGGCGTGGAAGTCCACCACCGTGAACCGGGGCGCGTCCCCCCTGAGGAGCCTGTCCGCGGCTATGAAGGGGTTGTCGGCGTGGAAGTCCAGGCCGCACCGGCCGATGAGGTTCATCACCCCGATCTGGATATGGCCGCAATCATAGACCCCCCACCCCCGGCCTGGGGCCCGGCCGGTGAAGTTGGCGGGCCGCAGGAGATACGGGTCCTCCTCCAGCCGCCCGGCGATCTGCTGCCGGCGGAAGGTGTGGTTGCCCAGGGTGACCACGTCGGCCCCGGCGGCGTAGAGGTCCTCCACCTGCCGGGGGAGGATGCCGGTTCCGGCGGCGTTCTCCCCGTTGACCACGGTGAAATGCACGTCCTTGAGCTTCTTCACCGCCCGCAGGGATTTGCTCAGATGGGCCAGCCCCTGCTCCCCCACCACGTCGCCTATGGCCAGGATGTGATAGATCATGGTCCCTCCTTGTCAGGTGTGTTGATGACTTTCCTATAGTATAACGGTTCCGCGGGAAAATTGCAACAGCTTTCACCGTCTCACCGCCCCGGGCATACACTGGCAGTAACGCCGCCGGCAGGCCGGCGGCAAGACAAGGAGGGGAGCGAAAGATGGCGCAAGCAAACGGCAGCGGTCCCGCCGTGGCTCTGGTGGGCAACCCCAATGTGGGGAAATCGACGGTATTCAACGCCCTGACCAACCTGCATCAGCACACGGGCAACTGGCCGGGGAAGACGGTGGAGACCGCCAGGGGGGCCTTTACATATCACAATCGAACCTACACCCTGGTGGATCTGCCCGGGGCCTACTCCCTCCACCCCGGCTCCGCCGAGGAGGAGGTGACCCGGGACTATCTCCGCTCCGGGGAGGCGGACGTGACCCTGGTGGTGGCGGACGCCACCTGCCTGGAGCGGAATCTGGCCCTGGTTCTGCAAATTCTGGAGATCTCCTGGCCGGTGGTGGTGTGCGTGAACCTGCTGGACGAGGCGGCCAAAAAGCAGATTCGGGTGGATCTGGACGCCCTGTCCCGGCTGCTGGGATGTCCGGTGGTGGGGGCGGCGGCCCGGGGCGGCCAGGGGCTGGACGCCCTGCGGCAGGCCCTGGAGGACGCGGTGCTCCACCCGGGCCCCAGGCCGGAGGGCGCTCTGCCGGAGACGGGGTGCGCCGGCTGCCCCGGCTGTCCGGACCGGCAGGCGGCGGCCTACCTGGTCCGGGCCGGGGAGATCGTCCGGCAGGCGGTGGACATGGACGGCGAAAGGGCGGGCCGCCGGGACCGGGCCCTGGACCGGCTGCTCACCAGCCGCCGCACCGGCATCCCGGTGATGCTGGCCCTGCTGGCGGGGGTGCTGTGGCTGACCATGGTGGGGGCCAACGTGCCCTCAGAGCTCCTCTCCCGGCTGCTGATGGGCTGGCAGGAGCCCCTGCGGGGCCTGCTGGAGGGGCTGGGCGCGCCCTGGTGGCTGACGGGGGCCCTGGTGGACGGGGTGTACCGGACTGTGGCCTGGGTGGTGTCGGTGATGCTGCCCCCCATGGCCATCTTCTTTCCCCTGTTCACCCTGCTGGAGGACGCGGGGTATCTGCCCCGGGTGGCCTTCAACCTGGACCACTTTTTCCAGCGGGCCGGGGCCCACGGCCGTCAGTCGCTTACAATGTGCATGGCGCTGGGGTGCAACGCCTGCGGGGTCATGGGCTGCCGGATTATCCAGAGCCCCCGGGAGCGGCTCATCGCCATTCTCACCAACGCCTTCATGCCCTGCAACGGCCGTCTGCCCACCCTCATCGCCCTCATCTCCATGTTCTTTGTGGCCGGCGGCGGCCTGACGGGCTCCCTGGCCTCGGCGGCCATGCTCATGGGGGTCATCGTGCTGGCGGCGGCCGTGACCCTGCTGGTCAGCCGCCTGCTGGCGGAGACGGTGCTGCGGGGGGAGGCGTCCTCCTTCTCCCTGGAGCTGCCGCCCTACCGGGCCCCCCAGGTGGGGCAGGTGCTGGTGCGCTCCATCCTGGACCGGACCCTGTTCGTGCTGGGCCGGGCGGTGGAGGTGGCGGCCCCGGCGGGGCTGCTCATCTGGATCGCCGCCAACGTGGACGCGGGCGGCGTCAGCATCCTCCTGCGGCTGGCCGGGTTCCTCCAGCCCCTGGGGGAGCTGATGGGGATGGACGGCGTGATCCTGCTGGCCTTCCTGCTGGGCTTCCCGGCCAACGAGATCGTGGTGCCCTGTATCCTCATGGGCTACCTCTCCGCCGGGTCCCTCACCGAGTACGGCAGCCTTGCCCAGCTCCACGCCCTGCTCTCCGCCAACGGCTGGACCGCCGTGACGGCCCTGTGCGTCCTCCTTTTCACTCTCTTCCACTTCCCCTGCGGCACCACCTGCCTGACCATCTGGCGGGAGACCCGCAGCGCCAAGTGGACCGCCCTGGCCGCCGTCCTGCCCACGGCGGTGGGGATGGGGCTGTGCATGGCGGTGAAGGGCGCGTGCGTCCTGCTGGGGCTGGGATGACCGCTTTTTTGACACGCTGAAGGACCGGACGGCTCTTTTGCCGTCCGGTCCTTGTCCTCGTCTATTCCTCCGCCGCCCGCTCCCGGGCCTGCTCCTGGAGCTGATGGAGACCGTCCTTGAGGTGGTTGAAGCTGATGGGCAGCTGGGCGGCGGTCACGTCCAGCTTGCGCAGCTCGCCGGAGATGTGGCTGGTAATGGAGGTGAAGGACTGGAAGAGCTGGTCATACGCCGCCGCCGTCTCCCCCACCTTCTCCGCCGCCGCCCGCAGCAGGGCCTGGGCCTGGCTTCTGGCCTCGGCCACAGCCGCCTGGGCCTCCTCGCCGGCGGAGCGGATCGTGCCGTCCGCCTGGGCCTGGGCCTGGGTCTGGATGAGCTGGGCCTGGGCGCTGGCCTGGGCCACCACCTCGTCGGCCCGCTGGTGGGCATCCAGCTCCAGCTGGGTGATGCGCTCCTTCTCCAGGCGCATGGAGGCCAGCTGGTCCTCCAGATCCTGGACCCGCCGGAACAGCCCCTGGTTCTCCTCCGTCAGCTCCCGGACGGTCTGGTCCCGCTGGGTCACGTCCTGACGGAAGGACTCCTTGGCCTGGGCCTGGGCCTCCCAGTTGTTCTTGGCGTGGTTGAACTTGAGGGTCATCTCCTCCAGCTGGCGGGACAGCGCCTCCTTCTCCTCCGTGCAGGCATCCAGGGCCTGCCGGGCCTCATCGCACTCCTGCCGGGCCTGCCGGACCTGGTCCTCCAGCCGGGCGGCGGCCTCCTCGGCCTGCTTCTGGGTGCGCTCGATATACTCCATCACATCCTGCCGGTTAAACCCGGACAGGGCGCTGCGAAAAATATGGTTGTCCATGGCTGCTTCCCCTTATCATGTGTTGTCTTCCACTTTACCACAAAATTCAGCCTGTGACAACAGGTTTTTCCAACAACCCGCCTACATCTGCACCACTTCCTCCGCCGGCTTCCCGCAGGGAACCACGGAGGAGACATGGAGGACCGGGCCGTCCCCCTGGTAGGGGTCCCAGTGCTCCACCCGGGCCTGGGCGGTGACCTCCACCCAGGTCCGCTCGGGGATGGCGCTGACGTCCCAGCCGATGCAGGCCACGGCCAGGAAGGTCATGTCCTCGGCGCAGCAGACCATGGCAAAGCGGCCGGGGGTGAAGTAGCGGCCGTATTGGGGGGGCTTGCACATCATGGCCCGGAACACCACCGTCTTTCCCTCGTACATCCGGGGGTTGTCCATGATCTCCACGTACCACAGGCCGTAGTCCTCGTCAGAGACGCGGATCTCCGGCGCGCTCAGATCAAAGGCGGAGACGGTGCCGTCCATGTAGTCCTCGCTCTCGCCGCCCACCTTCTCCAGGTAGATGTCCGCCCGGCGGTTCACCAGGCGGAGATTCCGCTGGCGCAGGGCCGTACACAGCTGGTCCGTGCAGCGGTTGATGCAGATCATGTCCGCGTTGCGCAGCTTCTCCATCATCAGGGAGGCCATGTTCTTGGCGTACATCTCAAAGGTGGGCCCCTCCACGGCGGCGATGATCTGGTAGAGGGCCCAGCTGGGGGGCATGGCGTTGACATAGAAGTCCTGGATCTGCCACATGCCGTTGTACTCCACAATGATCTGGACCGCCCCGCACTTCCGCCGCTCCGCCTCCAGAAAGGCGGGAGTCAGCTGCTCCTGGTCCTCCGCCGTCACCACGGTGACGTTCCGCAGGACCGCGGGATCGTATGCAGTCTCCCCCTCCTCACAGCACAGCAGCATGGTCCGGTCCTCCCGAGCGAAGCCGTCGGAGAGGATGCCGTTGATAAAGGAGGTCTTGCCGCTGTCCAGAAAGCCGGCAATGAGGTAGACCGGAAAGACGTTCTCCTTGGCCATGGCTTACACCTCAAAGAGGGCCTTCAGCCCCGCCTCGTCCAGCTTGCTGCCAATGACGCAGAGCCTGCCGGTGTAGTCGGCGGGGCCGGTGCGCACCTGGTGCTCCTGGGGAACATAGTCGAAATGGAGCCAGCCGCCCTCGCCGCCGGGGACGATGCCCTTGGCGCGGAGCACCGCGCCGTACCGGCCGCTGTCCAGAGCGGCGAGGACCCCCTCCAGCTTTTCCTGGGTGAACGTCCGGGTGGTCTCCACCCCCCAGCTGGCAAACACCTCGTCCGCGTCGTGGCCGTGGTGGTGATGGTGGTGGCAGCCGCACTCGCCGTGGTCGTGGTGGTGCTCGTGGCCGTGGCAGCCGCTCTCGTCGTGGTCGTGGTGGTGCTCATGGTCGTGGCAGCCGCTCTCGTCGTGGTCGTGGTGGTGCTCGTGGCCGTGGCAGCCGCTCTCGTCGTGGTCGTGGTG
>CAJTWF010000026.1:0-33452 GCA_910579965.1 uncultured Oscillospiraceae bacterium | reverse complement strand
GTGCTCATGGTCGTGGCAGCCGCTCTCGTCGTGGTCGTGGTGATGCTCATGGCCGTGGTGGCCGCCGCAGACGGGGCAGGCCTCCTCTGCCAGCAGATCCCTGGCAAGGGTATCGCCCTGCTCCATCACGGACAGGAGCTGTTCGCCGCTGAGCTGATCCCAGGGGGTGGTGACGATGGGGGCGGTTTTGTTCTTCTCCCGGAGAAGGGCCGACGCAGCCTCCAGCCCGGTCTGATCCAGTTTCTGGGTGCGGCTGAGGATAATGGCCCCGGCGTGCTGGATCTGGTTGGCGTAGAACTCGCCGAAATTCTTCAGATAGACCTTGCACTTGGCCGCGTCAGCCACAGCCACCGCGCAGCCCAGAACCATCTCCGGCACATGCTCCGCCACGCCCTGAACGGCCCGGATGACGTCGGAGAGCTTGCCCACGCCGGAGGGTTCGATGAGGATGCGGTCCGGGTGAAACTGGTCCATCACCTTTTTCAGCGCCTCGCCAAAGTCCCCCACCAGGGAGCAGCAGATGCACCCGGAGTTCATCTCGGAGATCTCCACGCCCGCGTCGCGGAGGAACCCGCCGTCTATGCCAATCTCGCCAAACTCGTTTTCAATGAGGACGATCCGCTCGCCCTTCAGCGCCTCGTCCAGCAGTTTTTTAATGAGGGTGGTCTTGCCCGCGCCCAGGAAGCCGGAGATTACATTTACTTTTGTCATGGAGTAACGCCTCTTTCTTAAATGATTTCGTCTTTAATCATACTCACTTTTTCAGAAAATGCAAGGGGAAGTTGGAGGCGTGCCAAGGCCGTCTCATAAAAAAGAGGGGGATAGAGGACAGGAGACCGGAGCAGAAAAGAGCGGAAAGCATATTGAAAGACCTCCTCCGCTCGCTTGTCCCGGAGCTGAAGCGACACACGCGCCCAGCGGCGGCCATCGGTAAAGCCTCGCTCTGCCGCCTTGTCATAGATACGGACAAGCACTTTGCCGTTGGGACTTCTGACTTGGCAGCCTGTGCCGCTGCTGCTGGGCGCCCTGGGCGATACGCTCTATATCTAAAATCCCGGTATGACCGTCAAACGCTGCGTCCAGCCGGGGTATCTGCAAACTATTACTGTATATAAAATACCGTAAAACCTGCGGTTATTGTCATTGACGGAACGGACGGGCTGTGCTAGAATAGGGACGTATGACGCAGCGCATACAGCCAAACAACCAAGCATCGCAACCGAATCTAAGTGGAAAGAGGAAACACTATGTATCGGATCGTCAAAAAGAGAGTTTTGAATCCCACCGTAACCCTGATGGAGATCGAGGCTCCCGCCGTTGCCAGGAAGGCGGAGCCCGGCCAGTTCATCATCCTGCGTGTGGATGAGAACGGTGAGCGCATCCCCCTGACCATCGCGGCCTATGACCGGGAGAAGGGCACTGTGACCATCATCTTCCAGATCGTTGGCGCCACCACGGAGAAGCTCAACCACAAGGAGGAGGGCGAGTACCTTCAGGACTTCGTCGGTCCTCTGGGCCGGGCCACCGAGACCGAGGGCCTCAAGCGGGTGGCCGTCATCGGCGGCGGCGTGGGCACCGCCATCGCCTACCCCGTGGCCAAGAAGCTCCACGACGACGGGTGCCATGTGGACCTGATCGTGGGCTTCCGCAACAAGGACCTCATCATCCTCAAGGAGGAGTTCGAGGCCGCCAGCACCAACCTCATCATCGGCACCGATGACGGGTCCTACGGCAAGAAGGCCCTGGTGACGGACCTCCTCAAGGAGCAGATCGAGGCCGGCGTGCACTATGACCGGGTCATCGCCATCGGCCCTGTCATCATGATGAAGTTCGTCTGCCAGCTGACCAAGGAGTACAACATCCCCACCGTGGTCAGCATGAACCCCATCATGATCGACGGCACCGGCATGTGCGGCGGCTGCCGGCTGAGCGTGGGCGGCGAGACCAAGTTCGCCTGCGTGGACGGCCCCGAGTTCGATGGCCACAAGGTGGACTTCGACGAGGCCATGGCCCGGGGCGCCATGTACCGGGACTTCGAGCTGCACGCCCGGGAGGAAACCTGTAATCTGTTCAAGCAGGAGGTAAAGTAAGATGGCCAATATGTGTCCCAACAAGAACCCCATGCCCCACCAGGACCCGGTGGTCCGCAGCGGAAACTTCCAGGAGGTGGCCCTGGGCTACACCAAGGAGCAGGCCATTGACGAGGCCCAGCGCTGCCTCAACTGCAAGAACATGCCCTGCGTGTCCGGCTGCCCGGTGAAGATCCGGATCCCCGAGTTCATCGCCAAGGTGGCGGAGGGCGACTTTGAGGCCGCCTATCAGATCATTGCTCAGGACAGCGCCCTGCCCGCCGTGTGCGGCCGGGTCTGCCCCCAGGAGACCCAGTGCGAGAGCAAGTGCGTGCGGGGCATCAAGCACGAGAGCGTGGGCATCGGCCGCCTGGAGCGGTTCGTGGCCGACTGGCACAACGCCAACGCCACCGAGAAGGCGGTGAAGCCCGCCTCCAACGGCCACAAGGTGGCCGTCATCGGCTCCGGCCCCGCCGGCCTCACCTGCGCCGGCGATCTGGCCCGGAAGGGGTACGAGGTCACCGTCTATGAGGCCCTGCACCTGGCCGGCGGCGTGCTGGTCTACGGCATCCCCGAGTTCCGTCTGCCCAAGTCCATTGTGCAGAAGGAGGTGGACGGGCTCAAGGATCTGGGCGTGAAGATCGAGACCAATGTGGTGGTGGGCCGCTCCATCACCATCGACGAGCTCATGGAGCAGTTCGGCTTTGAGGCCGTGTTCATCGGCTCCGGCGCGGGCCTGCCCATGTTCATGCACATCCCCGGCGAGAACCTGAAGGGCGTGTACTCCGCCAACGAGTTCCTCACCCGCATCAACCTCATGAAGGCCTACACGGACAGCTCCGACACCCCCATCATGCCCCTCAAGGGCAAGAAGGTGGCCGTGGTGGGCGGCGGCAACGTGGCCATGGACGCGGCCCGCTGCTCCCGCCGTCTGGGCGCGGACGTGTACGTTGTCTACCGCCGCAGCGAGGCCGAGCTCCCCGCCCGCGCCGAGGAGGTGGAGCACGCCAAGGAGGAGGGCATCATCTTCAAGACCCTCAACAATCCCACCGAGATCCTGGGCTACAATAATCCCGAGGACAAGCGGGATCCCAAGAATGGCTCCGTCTCCGGCCTGAAGTGCGTGGAGATGGAGCTGGGCGAGCCCGACGCCTCCGGCCGCCGCCGTCCTATTGTCAAGGAGGGCAGCGAGTTTGAGATGGAGATGGACTGCGTGATTATGGCCCTGGGCACCAGCCCCAACCCCCTCATCAAGTCCACCACCAAGGGCCTGGAGATCAACAAGCGGGGCGGCATCATCGTCAACGAGGAGGGCCTCACCAGCCGCGAGGCGGTGTATGCCGGCGGCGATGCGGTCACCGGCGCGGCCACGGTCATCCTGGCCATGGGCGCGGGCAAGACTGCCGCCGCAGCCATTGACGAGTACCTGAGCAAGAAGTAGCAGCCCTGTTCCGTACATACGAAACATATGAAGCCCCCGGGCGCGCCTGCGCGCCCGAGGGCTTTCCCATTCATATATTCTTCTTGATGGTCTTCAGGGCGTTCTTCTCCAGGCGGCTCACCTGGGCCTGGGAGATGCCCACCTCGGCGGAGACCTCCATCTGGGTCTTGCCCTCGTAGAACCGCAGGGCCAGGATGTGCTTCTCCCGCTCCCCCAGACGGTCCAGGGCGTCCTTGAGGGCGATGTGCTCCAGCCACTGTTCGTCCGTGTTCTTCACGTCCTTCACCTGATCCATGACGCACACCGTGTCGCCGCCGTCGGAGTACACGGGCTCAAAAAGGCTCACCGGGTCCACGATAGCGTCCATAGCAAAGACCACGTCCTCCCGGGGGATACCCAGCTCCGCCGCCAGCTGCTCCACCGTGGGCTCCCGCTGGGACTGGGCCATCAGCCGCTCCCGGGCCTGCATGACCTTGTAGGCCGTGTCCCGCATGCTGCGGCTGACCCGGATGGCGCTGTTGTCCCGGAGGTAGCGGCGGATCTCCCCCACGATCATGGGCACGCCGTAGGTGGAAAACCGGACCGGCTGGGTGATATCAAAGTTATCAATGGCCTTGATGAGCCCCACGCAGCCCACCTGGAACAGATCGTCCGCGTTCTCCCCACGGCTGGCGAACCGCTGGATCACCGACAGCACCAGCCGCAGGTTGCCGCTGATGAGCTCCTCCCGGGCCTGCTTGTCCCCCTCCTTTGTCCGGCGCAGCAGCTCCATGGTCTCCTCGTTGCGCAGCACCTTTAATTTTGAGGTATTTACTCCGCAGATCTCCACCTTGCCCTGCACGCTCTTGCCCTCCCTTGAGAAAACTTACAATGCCAGTCTTCCCCTGGGCCGGAAGATTATACGGGAGGAAAAATGGAGGTTTTGTCGCGGGCCGGAGGCGGGTCCGCCGCAGGCGGCCGGGGCGCAGATTTTCCCCAGAAAGCGCCCGGCGGGGATTGCCAAACCGGGAAAATGCGGGTACAATAAAAAAACAACCATCCGGGAGGAACGCCATGCGAGAGCTCACCATCGGGAAAAACGACGCGGGCCAGCGGCTGGACCGCTTTCTGTCCAAGGCCCTGCCCCTGCTGCCGCCGGCCCTCATGCAGAAGTATATCCGCATCAAACGGGTGAAGTGCAACGGCCAGCGCTGCCAGCGGGACCAGCGGCTGGCGGAGGGGGACGTGCTGAGCCTGTACATCAACGACGAGTTTTTTGACCAGCCCCGGGAGGACAACCTCTTCCTCACCCTCTTCCAGCCCCGGCTGAACATCCTCTACGAGGACGAGAACCTCCTGCTGGCGGACAAGCGGCCCGGACTGGTGGTCCACGCCGACGAGACGGAGAAGGTGAACACCCTCCTCAACCACATCCAGGCCTACCTCTACCAGAAGCGGGAGTGGAACCCCCGGCGGGAGAACGCCTTTGCCCCGGCTCTGTGCAACCGCATTGACCGGAACACCGGGGGCATCGTCATTGCCGCCAAGAACGCCGAGGCCCTGCGGATCCTGACGGCCAAGATCCGGGACCGGGAGATCACCAAGCGGTATCTCTGCGCGGTCCTGGGCCGGATGGACCCGGCCCAGGGGCGGCTGGAGCGGTTCCTGGTGAAGGACGAGGGCAAGAAGCAGGTTGCGGTCTACCGCCGGCCGGTGCCCGGGGGCAGGTCCGCCGTCACCGGCTACCGCACCCTCCAGGTCCGGGGGGAGTTGAGCCTGGTGGAGGCGGAGCTGTTCACCGGCCGGACCCACCAGATCCGGGCCTGCTTCGCCGACGCGGGCCACCCCCTGCTGGGGGACGGCAAGTACGGCCGGGGGGAGGTCAACCGCCGGTACGGGGAGACCCGGCAGGCCCTGTACAGCTGCTGCCTCCGCTTCGACTTCCCCACGGACGCGGGGCCCCTCAACTACCTCCGGGGCCGGGCCTTCCAGGTGGAGCGGGTGGGCTTTGCGGAGAAATATTTCCCCGGATTTCGCCTGTGTCCTCCAGAAGAGGACAAAATTTGAAAAATCCCTTGCCACGGACCCCTTCTGCTGGTATACTGGGGCGAGATCATCCCAAAGGAGGCGAGGGCATATGACAAAGGAACTGGATTGGAGCCGGTGGCTGGGGCCCGAGGCCGCGCCCACCCTGGCCGAGCAGATGGCCCTGGTGCTGCGGCTGAGCGTGCCGGCCATTCTGGCGGAGGTCAGCTCCACGGCCATGAACTACATCGACTCCGCCATGGTGGGCTCCCTGGGGGCCAACGCCACGGCGGCCATCGGCCTGGTGGCCAGCACCACCTGGCTCTTTGGCGGCCTGTGCATCGCCATGGTGACGGGCTTCTCCGTGCAGATCGCCCATCTCATCGGCGGCGGCCGCCGGGCGGAGGCCCAGAGCGTGGTGCGCCAGGGGCTCATGGCGGCCCTGCTGTGGGGCGCGCTCCTGTCCCTGGCGGGCGTGTTCATCAGCGGCGGACTGCCCCGCTGGCTGGGGGGCGCGGCGGACGTGTGCCCGGACAGCTCCCGGTACTTTTTCATCTACGCCTGCGCCCTGCCCTTTGTGCTGCTGCGGCAGACCGCCGGCGGCATGCTCCAGTGCAGCGGGGACATGCGCACCCCCAGCGCCCTGAACATCCTGCTGTGTACCCTGGACGTGGTGTTCAACACCCTGCTCATCTTCCCCGCCCGGACCGTGACCCTGGGGCGCTGGGCCCTGCCCCTGCCCGGGGCCGGACTGGGGGTGGCGGGGGCTGCCCTGGGCACCGCCGCCGCCGAGGTGGTCACGGCCCTTCTCATGCTCTTTTTCCTGTGCTTCCGCTCCCCCGTGCTGCGGCTGGAGCGGGGGGTGCCCTGGCGGTTTGAGCGCAGCTGCCTGCGCACGGCGGCCCGGCTCTCCCTGCCCCTGGCCCTGGAGCGGGTCATCCTCAGCGGGGCCCAGATCGTCAGCACCCGGATCGTGGCCCCCCTGGGCACGGTGGCGGTGGCGGCCAACTCCCTGGCCGTGACGGCGGAGGGCTTCTGCTACATGCCCGGCTACGGCATCGGCTCCGCCGCCACCACCCTGGTGGGCCAGAGCATCGGGGCCCAGCGGCTGGATCTGTCCAAGCGGTTCGCCCGGCTGAGTACGGCCCTGGGGATGGCGGTGATGAGCTGCATGGGCGTTGTCATGTTCCTGGCCGCGCCCTGGATGTTCACCCTGCTGACCCCGGACCCGGCCATCCGGGAGCTGGGGGCCTATGTGCTGCGCATCGAGGCCTTTGCGGAGCCGCTGTTCGCCGCGGCCATTGTGGCGGCGGGGGCCCTGCGGGGGGCGGGGGACACCCTGGTGCCCTGCGTGATGAATCTGGTGAGCATGTGGGGGGTGCGGCTGACCATGGCCGCCTTCCTGGCCCCCCGGATCGGCCTGGCGGGCGTGTGGCTGGCCATGTGCGTGGAGCTGTGCGTCACCGGCGTCATCTTCCTCATCCGCCTGCTGCGGGGCCGCTGGCTCACCAGCGCGGCGCGGCAGCACATGGGCTGGCCCGCGGCTGAATAGGACATCCACCTCCGCTCATACACTCTTGCGGAGGTGATGACCATGCAGTGCAGAATGGTGGAGCTTCGCTATAAGGAGGTCATCAACATCTGCGACGGCTGCCGGCTGGGCTTTGTGGGGGATGTGGAGGTGATGCTGCCGGAGGGCCGGGTGGCGGCGCTGATCGTACCGGGCCCCTGCCGGTTCTTCGGCCTCTTTGGCCGGGGGGAGGAGTTCTACATCCCCTGGGAGTGCATCAAGCAGATCGGGGACGATATCATCCTCATCGACAAGCCCGCCGAGCGCCGCCCGCCCTACCAGGACCGGAGACGCCGCCGCCGGTCCCTGTTCTGAGCGCCGGAAAATCAAGGAAAAGAAAATCATTTTCCGAAAAGGGCAGCCTCCTGTAGGGGCGGCAGCGCCCGCAAGGGTCCGGCTATTGCGGCAGAAATGGATTTTCCTGGGAAAAATGAAAAATGCTCTTGCCAAACGGCCCGTTCTTGTATAAACTAAAGCTATCAAATACGGGGAGGCGGCTTATGGGGGGCGATCGAGAGCGGGAGAAGCGGCCTGTTGGAGAGCTGGAGCGGGTGATGCTGGCCATTGTGGGACTGCTGCTGGTGTGCGCGGTCCTGGCCCAGCCCAATCTGTCCCTGTTCACCGGCTTCTGGCAGATCCAGATCAGCGAGACGGGCCTCATCACGGACCCCGTGGCCACCGGCGGGGCGGGCGGGGCCCTGCTCAACGCGGCCCTGGTGCTGCTTTTGAGCATGGGGCTGCTGCGGTGGATGAGGCTGCCCTACACGGGGGCCTCCCTGGCCTGCCTGTTTCTCATGGCCGGCTTTGCCCTGCTGGGGAAAAACCTCCTCAACATCTGCCCTATTGTGGCGGGCGGCTGGCTTCACGCCCTCTACCGGCGGGAGAGCTTTGCCAAGTACATCTACCTGACCCTCTACGGCACCTGTCTGGCCCCCATGGTCAGCTTCCTCATGGTCCGGGTGCAGCCCGGATTCCGGTGGCTGGCCATGAGCGTGTGCGGGCTCATCATCGGCTTTCTGCTGCCCGCCATCGCCCGCTTCACCACCCGCGTCCACCAGGGCTACAACCTGTATAACGTGGGCTTTGCCGCGGGCATACTGGGTCTGGGCATGGCCAGCGTCCTCAAGGGCTTTGGCGTGGAGTTCGACGCCCTGGGCAGCTGGAGCCGGGAGGGCCATCTGCTGCTGTGCCTTATGATGACCGCGCTGCTGGGGGGCCTTTTCGCCTGGGGCGTGGTCCTGGGCTGCCGGAGCCTGAAGGACTACGGCCGGGTGCTGCGCCACTCCGGCCGTGCGGTGGCGGATTTCGTCATCCTGGACGGCCCGGGCCGGACCCTGGTGAACATGGCCCTGGTGGGGTCCATGGGCTTTCTCTACCTGCTGGCCCTGTATCCCCAGGACGTACGGCTCAACGGGCCCCTGGTGTGCTGCCTGTTCGCCATGACCGGGTTCGGGGCCTTCGGCAAGCATCCCCGCAACGTGCTGCCGGTGATGGCCGGGGCGGTGCTGGCGGCCCTGCTGATGATCCAGGTGCCCATCACCTCCCCGGGGGTGCTGCTGGCCACGCTGCTGTGCACCTGTCTGGCCCCCATTGCCGGCCAGTTCGGGTGGCACTGGGGCGTCATCGCCGGATTTGTCCACATGACCATTGTTCAAAATACCAGCATCCTCCACGGGGGGATGAACCTGTACAACAACGGCTTCGCAGCGGGTCTGGTCTGCATCCTGCTGGTGCCTATCATCGAGGCGGTGAAACCGGAGCCGGCAGAGGAGTAAATCAACTATGAAAAAACGTATGCACATGGCCCGCCGGAGGATGAACCACATCATCAGCGAGCTCAACCACGCCCTGCTGCTGGCGGGCTGCCGGGAGATCGTCCTGCGGCTGATCCGGGAGGAGGCGGGACTGCGGCTGACCATCGAGGCCGCCGTAGCCCCGGAGGCCCTGCCGGGCATCGAACGCATGGCAAGCCTGCTCCAGCCGGCGGTGCGGAACCCGGCCCTGGTGGAGACCTACTGGGAGCTGGCCGGGGAGGACCAGTACACCAGCGACAGCGAAATGGCCCTGGTGGGCCAGATGCTGGACCGGGCCCAGGTGGAGCTGGCCGGCGGCCAGGTGCGCATGGATCTGTATATCGCGTTCTAAGAGCCTGTTTCATATCTCCCCGCGCCCGTCTTGGCGGCGTATTTTCCGCCTTGACCGCGTTATAGATTCTGCAACGGCCCCATCGAGGGGCCGTGCAGAATTGAATTGTGCATGACCGCTCGATGCGGTCATTGCACAATCGTTCCTTGCCATCCGTCAGGATGCCTGCGGATTTTTGCCTTGCAAGGCAAAAAATCCGCTCACCAATCCGCACACGTCGAGATATGAAACAGGCTCTGAGGAGCGGCGGGGAGAGAAAAATCTTTCCCCGCCGCCCTTGCGTCCGCGTCCCATCTATACTATAATATATAAGAAAATTCTGCCAAGGAGGACCCCGCAAATGGAGCTGTTATACTGGTTTGAGACCATCCGCACCCCGGCGCTGGACGCGGCCATGAGCCTCGTCACCCGCCTGGGGGAGGAGACCTTCTTCATGGTGGCCGCCCTGTTCGTGTTCTGGTGCGTGGACAAGCGGCGGGGATACTACCTGCTGGCGGTGGGCTTCACGGGCACCCTCATCAACCAGTGGCTGAAGATCGTCTGCCGGGTCCCCCGGCCCTGGGTCCGGGATCCCCATTTCACCATCGTGGAATCCGCCCGGCACGGGGCCGCCGGGTACAGCTTCCCCAGCGGCCACACCCAGAGCGCGGTGGGCGTGTTCGGCGGCGTGGCCCGGTTCACCCGGCGGTGGTGGCTGCGGTGCGTGTGCCTGGTCCTGCTGGTTCTGGTGAGCGTGTCCAGGATGTACCTGGGGGTCCACACCCCGGCGGACGTAGGGGTGTCCTTCGCCGTCACAGCGGCCCTGGTGCTCCTCCTCTACCCCCTCATTGAGAGCACCCTCTGGTTCCCCGGCCGGATGTATGTCATCCTGGGGGTTCTGCTGGGAGCCAGCGCAGCCTTCGTGGCCTTTGTGGAGCTGTTCCCCTTCCCGGCGGACGTGGACGGGGCCAACCTGGCCGGGGCGGTGAAGAACGCCTGGTCCATGGCCGGCGCGGTAGGGGGGATGCTGCTGGCGTGCCTCTTTGACAACCGGCTGCTCCAGTTCCCCAACCGGGCCCCCTGGTGGGGCCAGCTGGTGAAGCTGCTGGGCGGACTGGTTCTGGTGGTGCTGGTCAAGAGCCTTTTGAAGGCGCCCCTGCTGGCCCTGTGCGGCGGCCACCAGGCCGCCCACGCCCTCCGGTACTTCCTCATGGTCCTGACCGCGGGGGCCCTGTGGCCCATGACCTTCCGGTTTTTTGAGCGGTACGCCCGCTGACAGAGAGACCTGATTTCTCCCCTGTCTCCGGACCGCTGGCAGCATATTTTCTCCGTTTCCTGCCCAATTTCCGTAAACCGTGGCTTGACAAGCGGGGACGATGCCATTATGATAGTGGTTACACTGGATTTTGGCCCCACAAGGAGGCGCTATGGCAGCAGAACGGATCACCAGCCGCGCAAACCCCCTCATGACCCACATCCGCCGCCTGTCCGCCTCCCGGTCCTACCGCCGGGAGACGGGGGAGTTCCTGGGGGACGGGGTGAAGCTGCTGGCGGAGGCGGCCCGCTGGGGCGCGGCCCTGACGGCGGTGGTGTACACCGCCGGTACGGCGCTGCCGGACCTGCCCGCCGCCGTGCGGCTGGTGGAGGTGCCGGAGGATCTGATGGCCTCCGTCAGCCCCATGCAGGCGCCCCAGGGAGCCCTGTTTCTGGCCCGCATCCCGGACCTCCAGGGCCCGCCCGCCCTCACGGGCCGCCGGTATCTGGCCCTGGAGGGGGTCCAGGACCCGGGCAACGTGGGCTCCATCCTGCGCACCGCCGACGCCTTCGCCGCCGGCGGCCTGCTGCTTCTGCCCGGATGCGCGGACCTCTATAACCCCAAGACCGTCCGGGCCTCCATGGGGGCCCTGTTCCGGCTTCCGGCCTGGGAGTGCTCCCTCCCCCGGCTGTCCGCCCTGGCGGCGGCGGCGGACCTGCCCCTGGTGGGGGCGGCCCTCCGCCAGGACACGGCGGACGTGCGGGCAGCGGCCCTGGACCGGGGCGTGTTCCTCATCGGCAGCGAGGGCCGGGGCCTGAGCCGGGAGGCGCTGGAGCGCTGCGCGGCCACGGTGCGCATCCCCATGACGGACCGGTGTGAGTCCCTCAACGCCGCGGCGGCGGCGGCCGTGGTCCTCTGGGAGGGATACCGTCAGTTATAAGAATCGCATTTTATACAAAAAGGAGGGAGCAATTCATGGCCACATGGAAGCACTGGCTCTGGCTGTCCACCCTCCAGGGCGTCAGCCTCCAGCTCAAGCACAGCCTGCTGGACCACTTCGGGGACCCCGAGGCCATCTACTACGGCCAGCGGGAGGAGTACCTGCTGGCGCCTGGAATGACCGGGGCGGCGGCGGACGCCCTGGCGGACAAGGATACCAGCGGGGCGGACCGCATTCTGGAGGACTGCGCGCGCATGGGGCTCCAGCTCCTCTCCCTCCGGGACACGGCTTATCCCGGCCGCCTGCGGGATATCTCCAACGCGCCCCTGCTGCTCTACGTCCAGGGGCGGATGCCCCTCTTTGACGGAGAGGCCGCGCTGGCCATGGTGGGCACCCGCCGGGCCTCCCCCTACGCCCTGGAGGCTGGGGAGCGTCTGGCCGGCGGGATCGCCGGACGGGGCGGGCTGATCGTCTCCGGTCTGGCTGTGGGCGTGGACGCGGCGGCCCACCGCGGCGCGCTGCGCTCCGGCGGCTTCACCGCCGCCGTCATCGCCGGGGGCCACGATATCCCCTATCCCCGGGAGAACCGCCGCCTCTATGAGGACATCGCGGCCCGGGGCGTGATTCTCTCCGAGTATCCCCCGGGGACGGAGCACATGGCCGAGCACTTCCCCCAGCGCAACCGGATCATCAGCGGCCTGAGCGTGGGCGTGATTGTGGTGGAGGCGCCCCGGCGCAGCGGCGCGCTCATCACCGCCAGCCGCGCCCTGGACCAGGGCCGGGAGGTGTTCGCCGTGCCCGGCCCGATCTACGATCCCCGCTGCGAGGGCAGCAACCGTCTGCTGGAGGAGGGTGCGCACCCGGCCCTGCATGCCTGGGGCGTCCTCAGCTGCTATGCGAACCGGTTCCCACAGAAAATCCGGGCCCAGCGGGGCGATCTGCCCCGCCGCTTCGGCCAGGACCAGAAAACAGAGAAAAGCGCCCAGCCGGAAGAGCCGGTCCACACCCCGCGGCCGGAGCGGCGCGAGCCGCCGGATCGGCCGGTGCTGGTTCTGTCCGGGGACCACGGCCTCACGGACGATCAGATCCGTCTGGTGAAGGCCCTGCGGGGCAGGACGGCCCAGGCGGACGAGCTCATCGAGGAGACGGGCATCCCCGCCCGCCGGGCCCTCTCCGCGCTGACCGTGCTGGAATTGGATGAGATCGTGACCCAGGACGCAGGGAAGCAGTTCTCCCTGGCGGTCACACTGAAATAACCCCGCACTATTACCCGCGTCCAGGCAGACGCGTTATCCAGGAGGAAGTCAATGGCAACATCGAGTCTCGTGATCGTGGAGTCTCCCGCCAAGGCAAAGACCATTGGTAAATATCTGGGTCCCGGCTATCAGGTGAAGGCCTGCATGGGCCACCTGCGGGACCTGCCCAAGAGCACCCTGGGCGTGGACATTGAGAACGATTTCCAGCCCAATTACCGCCCTATCAAGGGCAAAGAGGACATTATCAGCGACTTGAAGAAGGCCGCCAAGAGCAGCGACGTGGTCTATCTGGCCACGGACCCGGACCGGGAAGGGGAGGCCATCAGCTGGCATCTGAAGGAGCTTTTGAATCTGGACGACAGCAAGGCCCTCCGGGTCACCTTCAACGAGATCACCAAGCGGGTGGTCAGCGAGTCCATTGCCGCGCCCCGGGACATTGACCAGAGCCTGGTGGACGCCCAGCAGGCCCGGCGCATTCTGGACCGGATCGTGGGCTATCAGCTCTCCCCCCTGCTGTGGAAGAAGATCCGCCGGGGCCTCTCCGCCGGGCGGGTCCAGTCCGTGGCCACCCGGATGGTCTGTGAGCGGGAGCATGAGATCGCCGCCTTCAAGCCCCAGGAGTACTGGTCCCTGGACGCACGGCTGTCCACGGACGGCACGGAGAAAAACGCCTTTCTCGCCCACTACCACGGCGAAAACGGCAAAAAAAAGGACCTGAACTCCATCGAAGAGGTGGAGGCTGTGGTGGAGGCGGTGAAGAACGCCGCCTTTGCCGTCAAGAGCGTCAAGCGGCAGGACAAGCAGCGCTCCCCCTCGCCCCCCTTCACCACCTCCACCCTCCAGCAGGAGGCCAGCCGGAAGCTGAGCATGACCCCCCGGCGGACCATGGCCATTGCCCAGCAGCTCTACGAGGGCGTGGACATCTCCGGGGAGGGCGCGGTGGGCCTGATTACCTACATGCGTACCGACTCCCTGCGCCTGAGCGACGAGGCCCTTGCCGCCGTGCGGGGCTTCATCCAGGGCCGCTACGGCGGGGGCTACTGCCCCGCCTCCCCCCGGGTCTACAAGACCAAGGCCGGGGCCCAGGACGCCCACGAGGCCATCCGTCCCAGCGACGTGAACCTGACCCCGGAGCAGGTGAAAAAGGACCTGACGCCGGACCAGTACCGGCTCTACCGGCTCATCTGGAGCCGGTTTGTGGCCTGCCAGATGTCCAACGCGGTGTACGACAGCGTGTCCATGGAGGCGGAGGCTGCGGGCCACGCCTTCCGTGCCTCCGCCAGCAGCCTGAAGTTCTCCGGCTACACCGCCGTATATGAGGAGGGCAAGGACGAGGAGAAGGGGGAGGAGAAGGAGGCCAAGCTGCCCCCCCTGACGGAGGGCCAGCGGCTGGAGAGCCTGGGCTTTGCCCAGGACCAGCACTTCACCCAGCCCCCGGCCCGCTACACCGACGCCTCCCTCATCCGGGCCATGGAGGAGAACGGCATCGGCCGCCCCTCCACCTACGCCCCCACCGTCAGCACCATCCTGGACCGGGAGTACGTGGTCAAGGACGGCAAGTACCTGCGGGCCACGCCCCTGGGGGAGGTGGTCAACGGCCTGATGGAGGATAAGTTCTCCGACATCGTGGACACCGGCTTCACCGCCAACATGGAGAAGGCCCTGGACGATGTGGAGGGCGGCGGAAAGCAGTGGCGGGACCTGCTGCGGGAGTTCTACGCCCCCTTCAAGGCGGAGCTGGACCAGGCGGAGAAGGACCTGGACGGGGTGCGTCTGAAGGTGCCTGCGGAGGAGTCCGACGAGGTCTGCGAGGTCTGCGGCCGCCAGATGGTCATCAAGAGCGGGCGGTTCGGCCGGTTCCTGGCCTGCCCGGGGTACCCGGAGTGTACGTTCACCATGCCCTTGGTGGTGGCCATGCCCGGGCGGTGCCCCAAGTGCGGGGGACGGCTCATGAAGCGCACCGGCACCAGCAAGAAGACCAACAAGCAGTACACCTACTACTGCTGCGAGCATATGACGGCCCGGAACGAGGAGAAGAAGTGCGACTTCATGACCTGGGACGTGCCGGTGGCGGAGGACTGCCCGGTGTGCGGCCAGACCATGTTCAAGAAGGCGGGCAAGGGCTTCAAAAAGCCCTTCTGCATCAACGAGAAGTGCGAAAACTTCACCCCCGAGGACAAGCGCGGCGGCTGGAAGAAGAAGGAGGCCGCCGGGAGCGCGGAGGACGGGGAAAAAAGTAAGTAATCATACTTTTTCTTAAAAGAAAAAGTATCAAAAAGAATTTTAGAGGTTGATTTCCGGGCTGCTCCTCTACAGCCGGGACAGCTCCTGGCCCACGGAGAGGCCAGCCCGGAACATGGCCTCCAGCTTGAGCTCGTGGAGCCGCTCCATGTCCTCCAGGCACTCCCTCAGCCGCCGCACCTCCTCCGCATTCAGCTGGATCATCAGGTTCTGCTGTCCCTGCTGGGTCTGGACCACGCCCTGATGGTATGCCTCGCTCTCCTCCAGATAGCGGGCCATGCGGTGCTCAAAGGCGTAGTCGTATAAGATTTGCAGAATGTCCATGATATACCTCTTAAGTAATATGAATAGATTATGCGTCATATCTTACACGAATAATATATTCGTGTCAAGCGTTCAGAGGAATTTATTTTGATTATTTTGGCAGACCGTCTGAAAGTATTAAGAAAACGAAAAAAAGTAACACAGCAGAATGTTGCAGATTATCTGGGGATTAATTTGCGGACATATCAATATTACGAGGGAAAAGACGAAAAAGCGCACCGCCCGGATTTAGAGACCCTTGTAGCCTTAGCGGACTTCTTCGAGGTCTCTGTGGATTACCTGATTGGCCGGACGGATGATAAGGCGTAACGAATTGATGGTGTAGGGGCGAGCATTGCTCGCCCGCTCTAACGGCACCCACCAGCGGCCCCGGGAGATACGGGCGGGCATTGCTCGCCCCTACATGTGCGTTTCAGGGAAATTCCCCTGGCGTTGTAATCAATAAAATCAGCAGGATGGATAAAACATGCAAGCAACAGTAATCGGCGCGGGGCTGGCGGGCAGCGAGGCCGCGTGGCAGCTGGCCCGGCGGGGCGTGGGGGTGACGCTGCGGGAGATGAAGCCCCGGAAGATGTCCCCCGCCCACAGCAGCGAATATTTTGCGGAGCTGGTCTGCTCCAACTCCCTGCGGGGGGCGGGCCTGGAGAACGCGGTGGGCCTTCTCAAGGAGGAGCTGCGCCGCCTGGACAGCCTCATCCTGGCCGCGGCGGACGAGACCCGCGTGGAGGCCGGGGGCGCGCTGGCGGTGGACCGCCACGGCTTTGCCCGGCGCGTCACCGAGGCCATCCGCTCCCATCCCAACATCACCGTGGAGGAGGGGGAGGTCACAGCCCTGCCGGAGGAGGGGGAGGTCCTGGTAGCCACGGGCCCGCTGACCAGCGATGCGCTGGCGGACCACCTGCTGGCCCGGACCGGCGGGCAGGCCCTCCACTTCTTCGACGCCGCCGCGCCCCTGGTGAGCTTCGAGAGCATTGATATGGACAAGGCGTGGTTCGCCAGCCGCTACGACAAGGGTACGGCGGACTATATCAACTGTGCCCTCAGCCGGGAGGAGTATCTGGCCTTCTGGCAGGAGCTGTGCGGAGCCCAGGAGGCGGAGGTCCACGGATTTGAGGACAAGCAGGTCTTTGAGGGGTGTATGCCCGTAGAGGTGATGGCCCGGCGCGGGGAGGACACCCTGCGCTACGGCCCCCTGAAGCCCCGGGGCCTGCGGGACCCCAGGACCGGCCGGGAGCCCTACGCGGTGGTCCAGCTGCGCCGGGACAACGCTGCGGGCACCATCTATAACCTGGTAGGCTTCCAGACCCACCTGAAATTCGGGGAGCAGAAGCGGGTCTTCTCCATGATTCCTGCACTGGCGGGGGCGGAGTTTGTCCGCTGCGGGGTGATGCACCGCAACACCTACCTGGACTCCCCCCGGCTTCTCAACCGCTATTACCAGCTCAGAAGCGAGCCCCGGATTACCTTTGCCGGACAGATGACCGGCGTGGAGGGCTACGTGGAGTCCGCCGCCTCCGGATTTCTGGCGGGGGTGGAGCTGGCCCGGCGGATGGCGGGGGAGCCCCCGGTGGACTTCCCCCGGGAGACGGCCCTGGGGGCGCTGGGGCTGTACGTATCCGACGAGAGCATTTCCTCCTTCCAGCCCATGAATATCAATTTCGGCATCATCACCCCCCTGGACCACCGGGTAAAGGGCAAGCGCAACAAGAACCAGGAGATTTCCGCCCGGTCCCTGGCTATCATTGACCAGCTGCGGGAGCGTATTTTGTAATCATACTTTTTCTTTGTGTACAAAGAAAAAGTATCAAAAAGAAAAACTTTAGAGGCGCATGACAGGCGGACTTCAGACCGCCGGCAGCCGAAGCCCTAACCTCTAAAGTTCTTTTTGGTTCTTTTTCTTTCAAGAAAAAGAATAGAAAAAGAATGTTGACCAATAAAAGGAGGCCGGCAAGTGAAAATCATTGTAGACGCAATGGGCGGCGACAACGCGCCGCTGGAGATCGTGCAGGGCGCTCTGGCCGCCGCGAGGGCGCGGCCGGGCCTGGAGATCGTTCTGGTGGGCCGGGAGGCGGAGGTGCGCGCCGCCGCAGGGCCCGGACTGCCCAGCGGCGTGAGCGTGGTCAACGCCACCGAGGTTATCGACATGCACGACGATCCCGCCAGGGCGTTCCGGAACAAGCCGGACTCCTCCATCACCGTGGGCCTCACCATGCTCCGGGACGGGCAGGGGGACGCGTTTGTGTCCGCCGGCAGCACAGGGGCCCTCTTCAGCGCCGGAACCCTCATTGTCAAGCGCATCCGGGGCATCCGCCGGGCCGCCATGGCCCCCCTGGTGCCCACCGCCGGCAGGGGCGTGGTGCTGGTGGACTGCGGGGCCACCGCAGACTGTACGGTGGAGTACCTGCTCCAGTTCGCCTATCTGGGCAGCTTCTACGCTGCCCGGGCCCTCCGCGTGGACAATCCCCGGGTGGCCCTGCTGAACATCGGCACAGAGGACACCAAGGGCGACGCCCTCCGCCTTGAGACCTACGCCGCCCTCAAGGCCGCCGGAGAGGCCGGGCACCTGAACTTCACCGGCAACATCGAGGCCAAGGAGGCGGTAAAGGGCGGGTGCGACGTGGTAGTGGCCGACGGCTTCACCGGCAACGTGATGCTCAAGACGATTGAGGGCGTGGGGTCCTTCCTGGGCAAGGAGCTCAAGGGCATGTTCATGAAGAGCCTGAAAACCAAGATTGCGGCGCTGCTGGTGCGGGACGGCCTGAACCAGTTCAAGGAGCGGCTGAACCCGGACACCGTGGGCGGCACGCCCTTCCTGGGCCTGCAAAAGCCGGTGATCAAGGCCCACGGCGCAAGCAAGGCCAAGGCCATTGAAAACGCCGTCTATCAGGCTGTCACAGCCGTGGAGGCGGATTTGGCGGGGCAGATTGAGGCCAATATCGGGCTGATGAAAATGAGCCGGTGAAAAAGAAAGAAAAATCCGCCGATAGCTATTGACAGGCAGGAGGAAAAGTTTTATCATTCCAATGATGCCCGGCTGAATACAAAGGGAAAGGAGGAGGAGTATATGCAGGACATCTTTGAACGGATGCAGAAAATCATTGCCGATCAGTTCTCCGTCGATCCGGATGAAATTACCACGGAGACTTCTTTTGAAGCGGACCTGGGCGCCGATTCCGTGGACCTGGTGGAGCTGGTTATGAGTATGGAAGAAGAGTTCGACATCGGTGAGGTGCGCGAGGAAGATCTGGCCACCTTGTCTACGGTGGGCGACTGCGTGAATTATCTGACCAATAAGCTGGATTAATCGTGAAGAGGGCCTCGTCCCAAGGACGCGTTCGTCCGGCAGGCGAGGCCCTTCTTGCTGAAAGGAGGGGTGCACAGATGGAATCCCTGGAGCGCAGGCTGGGCTATGCCTTCCACGACAGATCCCTTTTAAGCGAGGCTCTCAATCACAGCTCCTACGCCAACGAGCACAGGGGCGGTCTGAGCAGCAACGAGCGTCTGGAGTTTTTGGGCGACAGCGTGCTGGGCTTTGTGTCGGCGGAGTTCCTGTTCAAGCGGTACGGCGAGCTGCCGGAGGGGGATCTGACCCGGATGCGGGCCGCGCTGGTATGCGAGCAGAGCCTGTACGGGGTGGCCAAGGAGCTGGGCCTGGGCGGCTACCTCAAGCTGGGACGGGGCGAGGAGGCCGGAGGCGGCCGGGAGCGGCAGTCTATTCTGGCCGACGCCATGGAGGCGGTGCTTGCGGCCGTGTACCTGGACGGCGGCATTGAGGCGGCCCGGGAGCTCATTGAGCGCGTCCTGCTGCGGCAGGCTCCGACGGCTGAGGAGCGCCGGGACTACAAGACCACCCTGCAGGAGGTGACCCAGCGCAGGAGCGGTCAGGTGCTGACCTACCATATGGTGGATCAGAGGGGCCCGGACCACAACAAGACTTTTCTCTTCGAGGTGCGGCTCAACGGTACGGCCATCGGCCGCGGCGAGGGCCACAGCAAGAAGGAGGCCGAGCAGGCCGCCGCCAAGGCCGCGCTGTCGGACATGCCGGCGTGAGGTTGTATATCATTCTGAACGGAGTGAAGGATCGGGGATCCTCCGCTGCGTCCAGAATGATATTTTTGTCTTAAATGGAAAAAGCGGACGAAGCCGGCAGGTACTTTCCCGCCGCTCAGTCATGGATATTCAGCCACTCCCGCAGCAGGTCAATATACCGGGGCGTATCCTCCACAAAGCACATGTGGCGGCAGTCCCGGAAAAGCTCCCAGCGGGCGTTGGGGATATGATCGTACATATACTTTGCCACATAGGGGGTGCAGAGATCGTTTCCGCCGCTGATGATCAGCGCTGGCTGCCGGATATCGCGCAGCAGCTCCGTCACATCAAAATCCCGGAGGGCGCCGGCTGGGGTGAATTCGTTTGGTCCCCACGCCTCCACGTAGGACGTCCGCCCCTGCCGGCGCGGGCGCAGCAGGCACTCCGGACCGTCCGGCGGCACCGGGCCCGCCGCATGGCGCAGCATATACTCCGCCTCAGCCGCTTGGTAATCCGCGCCGGTGTAGTCCCCGGTGGCCTCCGCCCGGGCAATGGCCCGCTGCATTTCCGGCGGCAGGAAACGGATCATCCGGTGTTGTTCCTCCCCCCACATTCTGGAGGAGGGGAGCGTGCTGGAGAGGACGATGCTCTTCACCCCCGCCGGATGGCGCGTACAGATATACTCCAGCAGAAGCATCCCGCCCCAGGACTGGCCCAGCAGGTGAACCTCCTCCAGTCCCAGGTGCTCCCGAAGCGCCTCCAGTTCATTGAGCCAGGTTTCCATGGTCCAGAGCCCCTCTGCCTCCGCCCAGGACCCGCCGCAGCCCAGCTGATCGTACATAACCAGCTGCCGGCTGTCTGCCTCCGCCAGGGCGTCCAGGACTTCAAAGTAATTGTGGGTGGAGCCGGGGCCGCCATGCAGCAGCACCAGCGGCGTTTTGCCGCCTGCGCTCCGCCCTGCCACGCGGTAGTAGGTTTCATACCCCAGGTAGGGCATACGTCCTTCGTGAATTTCCATCTCGCAAAGCCTCCTCGCTGTGTTCCTATAGCATCCAATATGTCCCATGCTTTTACAGATGTCCGCGCCGGATGATCTCCGCTTTCAGCGCCGGTCCCCGGAACAGCAGCAGCGCGGACAGGGAAATGGCGCTGATGCCCGCGCATACCACCGAGGGGTAGATCATCCACAGTGCTCCGCAGAACAGCGGAATCAGCGGGAAAAAGCCCGCCAATATGCAAATACTCAGATAGAGCAGATAGTCGGCTGGCCGCAGCCGCAGAATTCGCGCCGCTCCGGCGGCAGCCAGCTGCATACAGGGGATAAAGCAGGGCAGCACAAAATTGATGGACCATCCCATAAAGCCCGTGCGCCAATCCCACGCCAGCACCAGCGCCGGCACGACAGCCAGCAGCCAGGCAATGGCCTTCATGGGATTGCGCCGCTTCCAGAGGGCAACGCCCGTCAGCAGCCACGCGCTGCCCAGTCCCGCCGCCACAAACAGGAACCACCAGCCTCCCTCCGGAAAGCAGTAATTGACCGCGGCGCACACCGTCAGGGCGGCGGCGGTAAGCAGTCCGGCCAGGCGGACCGTCAGCCCATAGGGCCTTGCGGTCTCCGGCAGGGGGGGATAGGCGTCCTCCTCCGGCTGGCCGGTCACCGCCCCCTGGCAGAGGGGGCACCGCTCCATGGACCCGGACAGGTATACGCCGCATTTTTCACAGTACAGCATCTCTAACGCACCTCCGTCTCCGGCGGCAGGTTGGTGGTCAGGACCACCTCAATCCCCAGCCGCGCCAATTCCCGGAAAAAGACACGCTCCGTCTCACACGCGCGGTAGGGGCTGGCGAAGCTGACAACGTACACGCCGCCAAAGGAGCAGGCGCAGGCCTGCAGCATCCCCGCACAGGCAAAAACGCTGAAAAGGTGAATCAACTTCTCCATCTCCCTGGGCATGGAGACCTTCCCGACGTTGGAAAAGGAGGCTGTCACACCCTGGGCGGCGATCTTGTTCGCAATGCGCAGAACCACGTCCTTCAGCGGGAGGGGGACCAGGCGGAGAGGGACGCTGTGCTCCAGCGCGCACAGGGCGTTCATACGCTCCCTCATTCTCTCCGCTGTCAGGTTTTCCCGGAAACTGCGCCTGACCTCCTTCAGAACCGCCTCCAGGCTGTCCTCCCCCCTGCTGAAGTCATAGCCGGCGTTGATGGTGGCAAAAAAATTCCGGGCGGATTCCGAGGGAAAGTAGCTGCGCAGATTGACGGGGATGGTGATGACCACCGGCTTTTTGCGGTCCCGCACCCGCATCCCCGCGTGGATGGCGCGGAGGAAAATCGCCGTCATCAGCTCCGTCAATGTAACGCCTCTGGCCCGCGCACAGGCCAGGACCTGGTCCAGGGGCATCCTGCCCTCCAGGATGGCCAGATGGTTTCTGGGCAGGCGCTCCCTCCGGATCTGATAGGCGGCGGGAGAACGGCCCATGGAGCGGCCCTTGGGCTTCTCATAGTACTTCTGGAAGCTGTCCGCCTGCTGCTGGGCGGGGGACGCGTCGTAGGGCAGGACCGGGACAGGCTGGGGGAGCTCCTCCGGGCAGCGCAGCAGCAGATACTCATAGACCAGGGCGCACAGAAAGTTCAGCGCGCCGGTGCCGTCTGTCAGCGCGTGGTAGACCTCCAGGCTGATCCGCCTGCGGTAGTAGAGGACGCGGAAGAGCAGGCTGCGGCGGACGGAGGGATAGATCGGGCAGCAGGGGGGCAGCTCCTCGCGGCGGACCTGGGCGGGAAGGGGGCTGTCCTCCAGATAGTACCAGAACCACCCACGCTTCATCACAGAGCGGTATATGGGGAACCGCTCCACCGTCCTGTCCAGGGCCCGCTGCAGGAGCTGGGGCTCCACCGGCTCCCGCAGCTCGCAGACGAACCGGAAGACCTTGGAGTCGTGGGCGGAGCCGGTGGATGGAAAGATCTTCGCGGCGTTGTCCAGCGTCCACCAGGGGGGAATACTCCTGTTACTCATGGCGTGTCTCCAAAAATCGGTTGATGATCTCGTAGGTCCGCTTTACCTGCGAAAAGCGGACAGGCAGGGAGAAGTAGCCGTGGAGAGCGTCCGGGATCCGGTGGATCTCCACCGAGCTGCCCGCCTCCCGCAGACGGCGGCCGTAGGCCTCGCCCTCATCCCGCAGCGGGCAGTACTCCGCCGTGATGAGCAGGGTATCCGGCTGTTCCCCAAGGCTGGCGGCGTGCAGCGGGGCAAAATAGGGATTTGTCAGATCCTCGTCCGAGGAGCGGTAGAGGGCCATATAGTCCCTCACCCGCCTGGCGGTCAGCAGATAGCCGGTTCCGTTTTCCCGCACCGAGGGATACGGCGAGTTCTCCGAGTGGTCGCTGGCCAGGGCGGGATAGATCAATATCTGGCGGCTGGGACGAAATCCCCCCCGATCCCGGGACATCAGGGAAACGGCGGCGGCCAGATTGCCGCCGGCGCTGTCCCCGATCAGGACAACGTTCTCCGGTTCCACGCCCAGCGTCTCCGCCCTGCGGAACACCTCCTGGGCGGCCGCGTAGCAGTCCTCCGGCGCGGCGGGGAAGCGGTGCTCCGGCGCCAGGCGGTAGTCCACCGAGGCCACGGTACAGCCGGTCATCGCGGCCATGTCTGCGCATACGCCGTCGTAGCTGTCAACCGTGCCCGTGACCCAGCCGCCGCCGTGAAAGAAGAGCAGCAGCGAGGCCCCGGGGGTCCCGGCGGGCCGGAAGATGCGCACAGGGACGTTATGGACGCCGCTGAGGACCGGGTGCTCCCAAACCCGGTAAAGAGAGGGGTTTTTCAACCGGCGGGAGAGCAGCTTCTGCATTTCCCGTTCCACCAGGTATGTCTTTTTTACGTCGATTTCCGGATAGGACAGGATGCTCAGCGCTGCCCGCACTGCTTTATTGATGGCCATATCTGCTCCTCTGTTCCATGGTTTTTATACCAGTATAACACAGATTTACCATAATAGCTATTTTAAGTTTCGCCGGACCAGAGAAATCCATTTTGCGAAAAACGCAGCCTCCTGTAGGGGCGAGCATCGCTCACCCCTGCACAAATGGGCAGGAAAAAAGCACGATTTAACAATCGTGCTTTTTTCTCAATCCTGCGTTTTGTCACAGGGGCTTGCTTTTCCGGCAGCTGCAAGATAACGGAATGATCTCTGTTATCAGGCGCCCCTTGTCCTGGGCTTACACCTCGATCTGCTCCATGACAAAGCACTCGATGATGTCGCCCTCCTTGATGTCGTTGAACTTCTCAATGGACATGCCGCACTCGTAGCCGGAGGCAACCTCCTTCACCGCGTCCTTGAACCGCTGGAGGCTGGCCAGCTGGCCCTCGTGGATAACGATGCCGTCCCGGACAATGCGCACCTGACAGTTGCGCTGGATCTTGCCGTCCTGGACGTAGCAGCCGGCGATGGTGCCCACGCCGGAGACCTTGTAGGTCTGGCGGATCTCCGCGTGGCCGATGAGGGCCTCCCGGAACTTGGGGGCCAGCATGCCCTTCATGGCGGCCTCCACCTCGTTGATGGCGTCATAGATCACCCGGTACATCCGCATGTCCACGTGGCTGCGGGCGGCGTTGTCCCGGGCGGATGCGTCCGGACGGACGTTGAAGCCCACGATAATGGCCTTGGAGGTGGCGGCCAGCATCACATCGCTCTCGCTGATCGCGCCCACGCCGGAGTGGATGACCCGGACCCGGACCTCCTCGTTGCTCAGCTTCTCCAGGCTGGCCTTCACCGCCTCGGCGGAGCCCTGCACGTCGGCCTTGACAATGATGTTCAGATCCTTCATCTCGCCGGCCTGAATCTGGCTGAACAGATCCTCCAGGCTTACCTTCTGAATGGGGGCGTTGGCCTTGGCCCGCTCCTCGGCCTTGCGCTGCTCCACCAGCTCCCGGGCCAGCCGCTCGTCGGCCACGGCGTTGAAGACGCTGCCCGCGCCGGGGACCTCGCCCAGGCCCGTGATCTCCACAGGCACGGAGGGGCCCGCCTCGCTCAGCCGGCCGCCCTTGTCGTCCACCATGGCCCGCACACGGCCCACGGCGGTGCCGGCAATGATGATGTCGCCGGTGTGGAGGGTGCCGTTCTGCACCAGCAGGGTGGCCACGGGGCCGCGTCCCTTGTCCAGCCGGGCCTCCACCACCGTGCCCTGGGCGGCCCGGTTGGGGTTGGCCTTCAGCTCCGCCACCTCGGCGGTGAGGGTCACCATCTCCAGCAGGCTGTCAATGCCCATGCCGGTCTTGGCGGAGATGGGGCACACGATGGTCTGGCCGCCCCACTCCTCGGCCACCAGCTCGTACTCGGTGAGCTGCTGCTTGATGCGCTCCGGGTTGGCCTCCGGCTTATCCATCTTGTTGATGGCCACGATGATGGGGATGCCGGCGGCCTTGGCGTGGTTGATGGACTCCACGGTCTGGGGCATGATGCCGTCCTCGGCCGCCACCACCAGAATGGCGATATCCGTGACCATGGCGCCCCGGGCCCGCATGGAGGTGAAGGCCTCGTGGCCGGGGGTGTCCAGGAAGGTGATGGGCTTGCCGCCGATCTGGGTCTGGTAGGCGCCGATGTGCTGGGTGATGCCGCCGGCCTCGCCCTTGGCTACGCTGGCGGAGCGGATATAGTCCAGCAGGGAGGTCTTGCCGTGGTCCACGTGGCCCATGACCACCACCACCGGCGCGCGGGGCGCCAGATCCTCCGGCTTATCCTCCGCGGTGTCGATGAGCTTCTCCTCAATGGTGACCACAACCTCCTTCTCCACCTTGCAGCCCAGCTCCTCAGCAATGATGGCTGCGGTGTCGAAGTCGATGAACTGGCTCAGGGAGGCCATGACCCCGTTCTTCATCAGGCACTTGACCACCTCGGCCCCGGTCTTCTTCATCCGGCTGGCCAGCTCCTGGACGGAGATCTCGTCGGGGATCTTCACGGTCAGGGGGGTCTTCTTGGCGATTTCCAGCTGGAGGCGGCGCATCTTCTCCGCCTCCTCCTGCCGGCGCTTGTTGGAGAAGGTCATCTGGCCCCGGCGCTTGCCGCCGGCGTTGCGGAACTTCTCCTTGCTCTGCTCCCGGTCCCGGCGTCCGCCGCCGGCCCCGGAGCGGTCCGCCATGTCCTGGAGCTTCTCGTCGTACTTGTCCAGGTTGACGTTGGTGGCCTTGCGGGTGTCCACCACCTTGGTCTTGGGCACCCGGCCGGCGCCGGGCTGCTGGGCTGCCGGCTGCTGGCCCTGCTGGGGCTTGGACTGCTGCCGCTGCTGCTGCCCGCCGGAGGGCCGCTGGCCCCCCTGGCCGCCGTTCTGACCGCCGCCCTGACCGCCGCCCTGGTGGGGACGGCCCCCCGCGGGGGCGTTTTTCTGGGCGGGCGCACCCCTGTCCGGAGCGGGCTTGGCCTTCTCCGCCGGGGGAGTGTCCGCGTAGATGGACTGGATGCTGCTGATCTGGTTATTCTGGGTCAGGTGCTCGAAGAGGACGTTCAGCTCCCTGTCCTCCAGGTTTTGGCCCGATTTTTTCGGCGTGTCGAAGTACTTGCCCAGAATTTCAATGATCTGCTTGGTCTGCATCCCAAAGTCTCTGGCCAGCTCGTTCACTTTGTACTTATTGACAATATTACCCAATAAGACCACCTCCAGTAGTGATTCCGGTTTGTACATCATAACACACGTCCGGCAGCTCATGCCGGTCCTCCCTGGTCACGGGCTCCCAGGCGTGTGTTATGGTGGGGTTTACGGTTTGTTTCTATATTTGACAGGGGCGCAATTTCTCCCGTCTCTTGGCTGTTTTCCGGACCTCTCCCGCCGCTGGGCCGCCCGCTCCGCCTTCAGGCGCAGCCGCTGGGCCGCCTCGCCGTACCGCTCCGGGTCCTGGGCCGCCAGCCGGTCCGCAATGGCCCGGGCCAGACCCAGATCCGTCACCGCGGCTATGGCGCAGCTGCCCCGTCCCAGGGCCGCCCCCAGCTCCTCCCGGGTGAAGGGCAGCGCCAGAGTCAGGCACTGGCCCTCCTGGGCCAAGCGGGCGGACCGGCGCAGGGTGCTCTCCCCGGCATCGCTGGCGGTCAGCAGCAGGCGGCAGCGCCTCTCCCGGCAGGCGTCCCCCGCCGGGTCCTCGCCAACCTCCAGCCGCCCGGCCCGCAGGGCCATGCCGGCCATGGAAAGGGCGCTATTCATCCCGGTCTCCCTCCGCCATCTGCCGCTCCAGCTCCTCGTAGACCGCAGGGGGGATCTGGGCGGAGAAGGCTCTCTCCAGGGCCCGGCTCTTCCGGGCCTTGGCAAGGCAGGGGGCGCTGGGGCACACGTAGGCCCCCCGGCCCGGCTTCTTCCCCTTGAAGTCCAGGGAGATCTCCCCCTCCGGGGAGCGAACCACCCGGATGAGGTCCTTTTTATTCTTCATCTCCCGGCAGCCCAGGCACTGGCGCTGGGGAATTTTTCTGGGTTTCTGCATGGCGCTCCTTTCTCCGGCTACCGGTCCAGCTCAAAGGGCGCGGGACCGGGGTAGCGGACATGGTTGATGGCCTCTTTCCGGGGGATCACGGTCTCCAGATCAATCCCGTAGCAGTTGGCGATGGCCAGGACAAAGTACATGATATCCCACAGCTCCTCGTCAATGGTCCCACGGACCTCCTCCCCCGCCGCTCTGGGCCGCAGATCCTTGTGCATGGCCCGGGCCAGTTCCCCGGTCTCCTCCGCCAACTTGAGGAAATAGTCCTTCACCAGCTCCGGGTGGTATTCCTTGGACTTGATGTAGGACTGCAGATAAGCGATGGAGATCCTGCCGTCCACAGCCTACGCCTCCTGCTCCTCGGGCTCCGGCTCCGGGTCAGGCTCAGGATCCCTGTAGGACTGGGGCTTGATGTCGATCTTGTACCCGGTGAGCCGGGCGGCGAGGCGGGCGTTCTGGCCCTCCTTGCCAATGGCCAGGCTCAGCTGGTCATCGGGCACGATGACCCGGCAGCCCTTGCCCTCGTCGGCGATCCACACGTCCACCACATCGGCCGGGGCCAGGGCGGCGGCGATGAACTGGGCCGGGTCCTCGCTGTACTTGATGATGTCGATCTTCTCCCCCCGGAGCTCATTGACAATGCTGCCCACCCGCTGTCCGGCGGGGCCCACGCAGGCGCCGATGGGGTCCACGGCCTCGTCGCCGCTCCATACGGCCATCTTGGTGCGGCTGCCCGCCTCCCGGGCGATGGACTTGACCTCCACGATGCCGTCGTAGATCTCCGGCACCTCCAGCTCGAAGAGCCGCTTCACCAGACCCGGGTGGGTCCGGGAGATGAGCACCTGGGGCCCCCGGGTGCTGCGGCGGACCTCCACCACGTACACCTTCACGTGCTGGCCCTCCACCAGCTCCTCGCTCTTGATCTGCTCGCTGACGGCCAGCATGGCCTCCGTGGACTCCGCCCCGGTACCGATGCGCAGGGACACGCTGCCGCTGCGGGGGTCAATGCGGGTGACCACGCCGGTGAGGATCTCGTGCTGCTTGGAGTTGAACTCGTCGTAGACCATGCCCCGCTCGGCCTCCCGCAGGCCCTGGATGATGACCTGCTTGCCGTTGCCGGCGGCGATGCGGCCGAACTCCACGTTGTCCACGGGGATGTTCACCGTGCCGCCCAGGTCCACCACCCGGCCGAACTTGGCCCGGGCCTCCTCCAGGCTCATCTGGGAGCCCGGGTTCTCCACCTCCTCCACGATCTCCTTCTGCACGTACATGCGCAGATCCTTTCTGACCTCGTCCACGTCCACGATCACGTTCTCCACGCCCTCGTGGTCCTTCTTGTAGGCGGTGGTCAGGGCCTGGATGATCTTATCCATCATGAAGGTGGGGGAGATGCCCCGTTCCTTTTCCAGCAGCTCAAGAGCTGCGAAAATTTCATCACATTTCATATCGTCACTCCTCTTATATGTCTTTCAGCAGCCTTCCCGCATCCCACGGCTACGAATACAACGCTAAAATTCCACCCGCAGGCGGCACAGGGCCACCTCCTCCTTTGTGAAGGTGAGCGCCTGGTCCCCCAGGGTGACCGTAACCGCGCCGTCCTCATATCCGGCCAGGACGCCGGCAAACTCCTTGCGCCCGTCCCGGGCCTTGTAGAGCTTCACGGTCACGGGGCTGCCCATGAACCGCCGGAAGTCCTCCGGCCGCTTCAGGGGGCGCTCCGCCCCGGCGGAGGACACCTCAAAGAGGTAGCTGCCCTCGATGGGGTCCGCCTCGTCCAGCAGGGCGCCCACCTCCCGGCTGATCTTCTCGCAGTCCAGGATGTCCACGCCCCCCTCCTTGTCGATATACAGGCGCAGATACCAGGACCCCGCCTCCCGCACGTACTCCACATCCCAGAGCTCGCAGCCGGCCGCCTCCACGGCGGGTCCGGCCAGCCGGGCCACCAGTTCGGTCACCTTTGCCATGCCGTCTCCTCGCTTTGCCTTCAGGGGGAGTTTTCCCCGTATTTTGCAAAATTTTACCCAATGAAATTAGGTCAACAAAAAGAGCGGACCGGAAAGTCCACTCTGGATTACGATACCTACACAAGCATATTACCACAAAAGTCCTGGAAACGCAAGTGTTTTCTTCCAAATACCGGGCCAATTTCGGGAACTTTTTGGGCGAAACCTGGGGCGGCGGGCGAAGATGTTCGGTTAGCCTCATCCAGATTAACCGGTCTTTGTTGCGATGCAGCATGCCTTCGAGGATTTCATCACACTTTTAGCAGTCCACCAAGTCAGGAAATGTAAATTGCACTTGGAGAAAGATTTTTGCAGGGCAAGTCGGACGACACCGGCGGGCTGACGCCCACCAAAGACGACAGCGAAGTCCTGCAGAAATCAGGCCCAAGCCAAACGAAAGTTTCTGACTTGGTGGAGTACTAGTATCTTATCAAGTTAGTAAATAGAAGTAGCGTAAGCGTAAAGGATGTGGTAAGCAATCATCGGGTGATGAAAAGTGAAGCATAAATATATCGTGACATTAACGGAAGAACGGCAGGAACTGCGTGTGCTGGTAGAAAAGGGACAGACCCAAAGATATCGGATCAAACACGCACAAATACTCCTTAAATTAGATGAATTACCAGAAAACCAGGAGTGGACATACGTCAAAATAAAGGAAGCATATCATGCCACGCCGCACACAATCTTCCAGATATTACTTCTGCATCTAAAGATAGGAAAGCGTTGGATGAAGAAAAAATCTGGATACGATAGACGGATGATGCTGTAATTTCCGCATGAATGACTGAATCTTATGAGAGATATTGTCCGTAGAGTAAGACAGATGACCTGAATGGACAGAAATCTTCAAAGCATGATTCAAGTATTCATCCGGATTGTATTCCGGGGCATAGGGCGGCAGGAAAAACATATCAATTTTATCCTTGCGGTTTTTCAGCCAAGACGCAGCAAGCTTGCCGTGATGGACTTTCAGATTGTCCAGAATCAGGAACACCTTCTGTTTTGAAACGCGAATCAAGCGATCCATAAACCGGATCAGCCGCTGCTGGTTCATGGTGTCCTGACTGCTGACTGCGGAGAGCATATTGACCCTCTGCCGTTTCGTCTCCACCGGCAGCATGGGAGGACGGCCTTTCAGGAAAAAGCCGCGCTCTACGATTTCACAGTTGCTTACGCCGGTCTTATCCGCCCAATAGATGATGGCATTCTCTGCCTTTGCACGTCTTGAAACAGCGGGATATTCCTCGCTTTTCCACCTTTAGATGTCCTGAGGGTTCTGTCTCCGCGCACGCTTCAACGGGCGCTGGCAGTTCATGCCCCAGCGTTTCATGTAATCCGGCAGCGTCCGCTCGTTGATCGTTTTGTGGAATTCATTCTGGATATATTCCCGCGTCCGTCCCAATGTCCGCAGCCTGCCGGTGATTCCGAATTCTTCCTGCACTTTCTCCACAATTGTCTTCCGGATATTCTCTTGCTCTTCCGGGGTTAGAACCATATGGCGCCCGGACTTTCGCTCGTATTTTTTCGTTCCAGGGAGGCCGATCCTTCTCGTTGATACGCTGTCCATATTTCACTGGCGCAATTCTGTCGTACACCGGTTAATTCCTTAATTTCCTTTCCCGTTTTTCCTAATTTCTTGAGCCGTACGACCTGCCTGCGTATCTCCTTGAGTCCTTCGCTCCCTACTTTCCTTAAGTCTATATACTCCATTCTCCCTATTTTACCACATCTCCCCTACTTTTCCTAGCTTTTTCGAAGGTAATATCTCTACCAAAAAACTAGCGCAAAATCCATTTTTGATGGATTTTGCGCTAATTATTTCTTTACTAAGGGTCCGAAATTTTCTTTAGCCTTACTTGATAACCTCGCCCCGGGCCTTCTTCTCCTCGATCTCCCGCAGAGCGTCCTTGTGGCTGAGGTTGACCCGGCCCTTTTCGTCGATCTCCGTGACCTTCACCCACATCATATCACCGATCTTGCACACGTCCTCTACCTTCTCCACCCGCTTGTTGGCCAGCTTGGAGATATGCACCAGACCGTCCTTACCCGGGGCCAGCTCCACAAACGCGCCGAACTGCATCAGACGCACAACCCGGCCGTAGTACAGACTGCCCACCTCTGGCACGAACACGATCTGGTCAATGGCGTGCTTGGCGGCCTCGGCGGAGGCGGAGTCCGGGGAGGCGATGCGGATGGTGCCGTCGTCCTCAATGTCAATCTTCGCGCCGGTGTCGGCCACGATCTTCTGGATCACGCTGCCGCCCTTGCCGATCACGTCCCGGATGTTGTCGGGATCAATGTGCATGGTAATCATCTTGGGAGCCCACTGGCTCACCTCGGGCCGGGGCGCGGAAATGCAGGGCAGCATAATCTGGTCCAGAATCTCGCACCGGGCGTCATAGGTGATGTCCAGGGCGTTCTTAATGATCTCCATGGTCAGGCCGTCGTTCTTCAGATCCATCTGGATGGCCGTGATGCCCTTCTTGGTGCCGCCCACCTTGAAGTCCATCTCGCCGTGGAAGTCCTCCACGCCCTGAATGTCAATAAAGGTGGTGAAGGAGCCGTCGTCGTCCTGGATGAGGCCGCAGGAGATGCCCGCCACAGGGGCCTTGATGGGCACGCCCGCGTCCATGAGAGCCAGGGTGGAGCCGCAGATGGAGCCCTGGGAGGTGGAGCCGTTGGAGCTCACCACCTCGGACACCACCCGGATGGCGTAGGGGAACTCCTCCTCGCTGGGCAGCACCGGCAGCAGCGCCCGCTCGGCCAGCGCGCCGTGGCCGATCTCCCGGCGGCCCGGGGAGCGGGAGGGCTTGGCCTCGCCCACGGAGTAGCCGGGGAAATTGTAGTGGTGCATGTAGCGCTTGCTCTCCTCGGGCCAGATGGTGTCCAGCTTCTGGCAGGCGGAGAGGGTGTCCAGGGTGCACACGCTGAGCACCTGGGTCTGGCCGCGGGTGAAGAGGCCGGAGCCGTGGACCCGGGGCAGTACGCCTACCTCCGCGCCCAGAGGCCGGATCTCGTTCTTCGCCCGGCCGTCCACACGGTGGCCCTCCAGCAGCCAGGCCTTGACGATCTTCTTCTGGAATTTGTAGGTGAACTCCTCCAGGTACTTGTCCATATCCGGATACTGCTCCAGATACTTCTCGTGCCAGTGCTCGATCATGGCGTTCCACCGGGCCTCACGGACGTTCTTGTCGTCAGTGTCCATGGCGGCCTTGGCCTCGTCCATGAAGTTTGCCACGATGTCGTCAAAGAGCTCCTGGTTGAAGTCGGCGTGGGGGTAGTCGAACTTGGCCTTGCCGATTTCCGCCACCATCTGGTTGATGAGGGCCACCTGCTTCTGGTTCTCGGCGTGGGCGGTCTGGATGGCCTCAAACATGACGTCGTTGGGGATCTCGTTGGCCCCGGCCTCGATCATGACCACCTTTCTGCCCGTGGACACCACAGTCACGTCCAAGTCGGAGACCTCCGCCTGCTCACGGGTGGGGTTCACCACCAGCTTTCCGTCCACATATCCCATCTTCACCGCGCCCACAGGTCCGTTCCAGGGGATATCGGAGATGGCCAGGGCGGCGCTGGTACCGATGAGGGCGGCGATCTCCGGGGAGCAGTCGTGGTCCACGCTCATGACCGTGGCCATGATGGACACGTCGTTGCGGAAGTCGCCGGGGAACAGGGGGCGGATGGGCCGGTCAATGACCCGGCTGGTGAGGATGCCCTTCTCACCGGGACGGCCCTCCCGGCGCATAAAGGAGCCGGGGATGCGGCCCACGGAGTACATCTTCTCCTCAAAGTCCACGCTCAGAGGGAAGAAGTCGATGCCGTCCCGGGGCCGGGGGGCGGCGGTGGCGGTGCAGAGAACGGTGGTCTCGCCGTAGGTGACCAGCACGGCGGCGTTGGCCAGCTCAGCCAGCTTGCCGGTCTCCAGGGTGAGGGGGCGGCCGGCCAGCTCCGTGGCGTACTTGCGGTAGTTGGGGAACTGCTTTTTGGTGATGATGGTTGACATGGCGTACTCCTTACATTCTTTTGTTTTCAGGGGCATGACCGGGCCTCGGACCGCCCCGGCAGTGTCGCATCGCGCCGCTGCGTGGGAGCCGCTTTTTAGCACTTGATCTCACCTCCGAGACCTCGGAAACAAGATCAACTGCTAAAATAGCGGTGCCGCCCGGCGCAGGACAGGGATGGAAAGGCGGGGAGAAAGCGACGCCTCCTCCCCGCGCTGTTCACTTACTTACGGATGCCCAGCTTGGCAATGAGGGCACGATAGCGCTCAATGTCCTTTCTGGCCAGGTAGTCCAGAAGGCTGCGGCGCTTACCGATCATCTTGTACAGACCCCGGCGGCTGTGGTTGTCGTGGGCGTGTACCTTCAGGTGCTCGGTGAGCTGGTTGATCCGCTCAGTGAGGATGGCCACCTGGACCTCCGGGGAGCCGGTGTCCGTGGCGTGGGTGCGGTTGGCCTCGATAATGGAGGTCTTCTGATCTTTCTGCATCATAGCGTCTGATCCACCTTTTCATAAAATTCTCCGCGTGCTGCGCCGGGGCAGGTGCCGCCGCCGGCGAGGCATGGGAACGGTTTGACGGCACATGTGCCGCATACCTAGGCTACTATATCACAGTCAAATGCTATTGTAAAGAAAAATTTCGGGAATTATTCCACGGGGTTGATCAATATTGAAGCGTAAGAGCCTGTTTAATATCTCGACGTGTATGGATTGGTGAGTGGATTTTTTGCCCTG
>CAJTWF010000025.1 GCA_910579965.1 uncultured Oscillospiraceae bacterium | reverse complement strand
TTTAAGATAGTTCCATTCTATCACAGCCCCTGCCTCTTGTGTAGACACCATCTAGGAGCGGAAAAACCGCAGTCTGAGGGGCCGGGGGCGGCGGGACCTGTTCCGGCTGGGGCTGGCCGGGTTCCGGGGGCAGGATGAAGTTTTTAACGTAAATCCGCGTGGGCCGTCCCTGGCCCTGCTTCTTTCGCTCGATCAGGTCGATGCCATCCTTGTCAAGCTCCCGGAACAGCTTTGTAGCCTTGTCCTTCCCGCAGCTTATGAGGTTCATGGCGTTCTCCTGGGTGAAGTAGATGTAGACGCGCCGGCCGCTGTCCATCCGGCCGTTTTTCACCGACAGCCCCAATCCTTCTGCCGCTCTGCGCCGCCACGATCCTCAGCCTTGCGTGGACGCTTTTTACGGATAGTATAGTCACCACAGTTGAAAAGCATTACAAAGAGCATCATCGTGACAGGCGCCCGACAAAAGACGTGCCGGCGCGGGGCTCCCTTTCCCGCGCCGGCACGTCCTTTTCAATTTAATGCCGTTCTCTCTTCCTGGCCAAGGCCAGGCAGGCCAGCACCAGATTCTCCACCGCCAGTCCGGCGGTAACCACCACCGACGCGGCCAGAACGATCATGGAAACGATTCGCGCCTTCTTCAGCATCACGGTATCCTCCTTCTATCGTACTAGATCCAGCTCTCGTCCACCTCGTGGCGCTTGCCCCGGGTCATGAGCTGGTTGACCACTTCCTGCACCGGCTGCCCCTCGTAGAGCACCCGGTAGGCCCGCTGGCAGATGGGCATCTCCACCCCGGCCTTGGTGGAGAGCTGGTGGGCGCTGAGGGCGGCGTAGTAGCCCTCCACCGTGGCCCCCACCTCCGCCATGGCGGTCTGCACGTCCTTGCCCTGGCCGATGAGAATGCCGCAGCGGCGGTTGCGGGAGTGCATGGACGTACAGGTGACGATCAGATCCCCCATGCCGCTCAGACCGGCGAAGGTCTCCTTCCGCCCCCCCAGGGCCACCCCCAGCCGGGCCATCTCCGTCATGCCCCGGGTCATCAGCAGGGCCTTGGTGTTGTCCCCCAGGCCCATGCCGTCGCTGATGCCGCAGCACAGTGCCAGCACGTTCTTCAGCGCCGCACCCAGCTCCACGCCCAGCACGTCACTGTTGGTGTACACCCGGAACCGGGGGCTCATGAACACCTCCTGGACCAGCTCCGCCGCCGCCATGTCCCGGGACGCGGCCACGCAGCCCGTGGGCACCCGGCGGCCCACCTCCTCCGCGTGGGAGGGGCCGGAGAGGGCCACCACACGGCACTTGCCCCCCAACTCCTCCTCGATCACCTGGGTCAGGCACAGGGCCGTGTCCTTCTCAATGCCCTTGGCCACGCTGACCACCACCGCGTCCTGCCGCAGCAGGGGCGCGGCCCTCCTGGCCGTGGCCCGCACGGCAAAGGAGGGGGTGGCCATCACCACCAGCCCGCTCTCCGCCAGGGCGTCCATGGAGCTGGTCAGATGGAGCGCCTCCGGCAGGGGGACCCCCTTGAGCATGGGGTTCTCCCGCTTCTCCCGCAGCACCCTGCACTCCTCCTCCATGAAGGACCAGAGCGTCACGTCATTGCCGTTGTCCAGCAGCAGCAGCGCCAGGGCCGTCCCCCAGCCGCCGGAGCCCAATACGGTTATTTTCATCGCAAAAACGCCTCCTATTCCCGCTTTTTATGCAGGGAGAATTTATTTTCCGTGCCCTCCAGCAGCCGCACAATGTTGGCCCGGTGGCCCCACACCACCAAGATCCCGCAGGCCGCCGCCAGGGGCAGCAGCACCCGGGTATCCCGGTACACGTACCAGCTGATAAAGGGGAAGCTGGCCCCGGCCCACAGGGACCCCAGGGACACATACCTGGTCAGGGCCGTCAGGAGGAGGAACCCGCCCCACACCACCAGGGCAATCCGCCAGTCCAGCAGCAGGGCCAGGGTGCCTCCGGAGAGGATGCCCTTGCCGCCCTTGAAGCGGAACATGCAGGGGAACATGTGGCCCACCAGGCACCAGACCCCGGCCCAGTACTTGGCCAGCACCGGGCTGTCCGCCCCGATCACGCGCCACATCCAAACCGAGAGGTACGCGGCCAGCACCATTTTCAGCACATCGGACAGGATCACCAGCAGCGTCAGGGGCCCGCCGAAGCTGCGGTAGAAATTGGTCAGGCCCGCGTTGCCGCTGCCGTGGGTGCGCACGTCGTCCCGCAGGGCATATTTGGACACCAGCACCGCTCCGTTGGAGCAGCCCAGCAGATACGCCGCCGCCGCGGACAGCACGATGCACCCCAGGACCACCGGGCCGTTGACCCAGCCCAGATAGAGTCCCTCCGCCGCTGCCAGAATAATCACACACACAGCGATCATGTTCAATCCTCCTTGTCGCCCTTCTGCCGGATGGTCATCTTGATGGGGGTCCCCTCCAGACCGAACACCGTGCGGATCTGGTTCTCCAGATACCGCTGGTAGGAGAAGTGGAACAGGGACGCGTCGTTGCAGAAGCAGATGAAGTGGGGAGGCTTCACCCCCGCCTGGGTCATGTAGTAGATTTTCAGCCGCCGTCCCCTGTCCGTGGGGGGCTGCACCCGGGTCTGCGCGTCGGCCAGGACGGAGTTGAGCATACCGGTGGTGATTCTGGTGGCGGCCTGGTTGTTCACGTACTGGATGAGCGCAAAGAGCCGGTCCACCCGCTGGCCCGTGGCGGCGGAGATGAACAGGATCGGGGCATAGGTCATATAGCTCAGGTCCCGGCGGACCTCCTGGCGCATCTTGTCCATGGTTTTGCCGTCCTTCTCGATGAGGTCCCACTTGTTCACCACGATGATGCTGGCCTTGCCCGCGTCGTGGGCCATGCCGGCCACCTTGGTGTCCTGCTCCGTGACCCCCTCCTGGGCGTCGATGAGGATGAGGCACACGTCCGCCCGCTCAATGGCCATCTGGGCCCGGAGGACGCTGTAGCGCTCGATGGCCTCGTCCACCTTGGATTTCTTGCGCATACCGGCGGTGTCGATGAACACATACTTGCCGGTCTCGTTCTCAAAGACGCTGTCAATGGCGTCCCGGGTGGTGCCGGCCACGTCGCTGACAATGGTGCGCTGCTGGCCCAGGATTTTGTTGGTCAGGGAGGACTTGCCCACGTTGGGCTTGCCGATGATGGCCACCTGGATCCGGTCCTCGTCCTCCTCCCCCTCCTCCTCCGGCGGGAAGTGGGCCACGCACTCGTCCAGCAGGTCCCCGGTGCCGTGGCCGTGGACGGCGGAGACGGCGATGGGGTCCCCCAGGCCCAGGTTGTAGAACTCGTAGAAGTCCGGGTCCACCGCGCCCACGGAGTCCATCTTGTTCACCGCCAGCACAATGGGCTTGCCGCTGCGCAGGAGCATGGCCGCCACCTCCTGGTCCGAGGCGGTGAGGCCGGTGCGGATATCGGTGAGAAAGACGATCACATCCGCGTGGCTGATGGCGATTCCCGCCTGATCGCGCATGAAGGCGAGGATCTCGTTGTCCGTGCGGGGCTCGATGCCGCCGGTGTCGATGAGGGTGAAGCGGCGGCCGTTCCAGTCGGTCTCGCCGTAGATGCGGTCACGGGTCACGCCGGGGGTGTCCTCCACAATGGAGACCCGCCGGCCAATGAGCTTGTTGAAGAGCGCGGACTTGCCCACGTTGGGCCGGCCCACGATTGCTACGATCGGTTTTGCCATGTTTGTACTCCCTTTTTCAAACCGTAAATATCCACCCTCACAGGGCCGCTATTGGCGGAGATCTGAGGACTCTGCGGTTATTTTTGGTGCAGCTCCGGGTCCTCCGTCCGGCCCAGGAGATAATCTATAGAACAATCCAGATAATCAGCGATTTTGACAAGATTACTAGAACGTATATTAGATGAAGGGCATTTTCGCCATTGGACAAAGGTACTCTCTGTTATTCCGGTTGCTTTAGACAGCCGATATGCGCTGATGCCGCGTCTTTCCATAATTTGAAATATTCTTTCGCTATGCTTCATATTAAGCCTCTCACAAATACAGAAGAAAACTTCTGCAAAGCTATTGACTACAGAAGAAATCTTTTGTATAATTGTTTTGCTGTAATTTAATGAGGAGGGATCTATCATGACAGACATTTTAAAAGAACTCTTTGAAAGCCCGTATTACTGCGGCTATGACCGCACGGAGGAGCTGACGGAATTGGAGAAAAAACTCTCGTCGCTTTGGGAGCAGGTTACGCGGCTTGTGGGACTGGATCTCGTAGACGAGATCTACAACACGGAGGCGGAAATTGCCAACATAAAGAACCTGCAATGGTATAAGGAGGGCTTCCATCTGGGGGCGATGTTGATGCTGGAGCTGCTATATACACCCTCTAAAAGTTCTTTTTGATTCTTTTTCTTTCAAGAAAAAGAATGATTACTCCGCCCCAGCATTGCGTCCAGCAGATCAAAGCCGTCCTGGTCCACCACTGTTACCGGCAGGCCCAGCTCCCGCTCCACGCCGGACACGCGGACGTCATCCAAAAACACGTCCCCGCCGTGGCGAAGCATATTCACCGGGATGAGCAGACGCTCCCCCAGGTCCCGGCCCCGGAGCTGGGCGATCAAATCCCCGCCGGTGACAAGGCCCGCCACGTCCACCGTATGGCCGAAGAAATCATTTTCAATGGCAATGACCTGCCCCTTTACCCCGGTCTTCTCCTCCGCCGCCCGGGCCAGCTCCTGCAAATAGGGCTGGGCGCTGACCCCCGTGGCAATGGTATAGGGCGGGGCCTCCGCCGGTCCCTCCTCCAGCCGCAGGCCGGCGCGGAACTCCTCCGTCAGACTGCGGAGCAGGCCCACCCCGTTCTCCAGCTGCACATAGTCCTCGTAGTACGCCTCCTCCGGCAGGGCGCGGCCCGCCCGGATGTAGAGCTCGTCGGAGCAGAAGAACATCCGGGAGCCGGTCCGCTCCAGGCACACCGCCCCAAAGGCGTCCACCAGATCAATGGTCTGATTCGCGGTGTCCCGGTCCACGGGCCGCAGCTTGGCCAGCCCCTCCCGGTACCTGGTCAGGCCCACGGGCACAATGGAGCAGCTGGCGAACCCCCAGGCGGCCATATCCTCCATGGTCCGCTGGAGCTGGGGGCCGTCGTTGAACCCGGGACACAGGACGATCTGGCCGTTCATGACAATGCCCGCCCTGCCGAAGGCGCGCATGTACTCCAGGCTCTCCCCCCCGGCCCGGCTGCCCAGCAGGGCGGCGCGGAGCTTGGGGTCCGTGGCGTGGACGGAGACGTTGATGGGGCTGATGCGCAGGTCAATGATCCGCTGGGCCTCCCGGGGCGTGAGGTTGGTGAGGGTGATGTAATTGCCCATGAGGAAGCTGAGCCGTGCGTCGTCATCCTTAAAATAGAGGGTGTCCCGGCAGCCGGGGGCCATCTGGTCCACAAAGCAGAACAGACAGTGGTTGCTGCACGGCCGGGGCTGGTCCATGAGGTAGGTCTCAAAGTTGAGGCCCAGCTCCTCCGCCTCCTCCTTCTCCACCCGCAGGGAGCGGCGCTGGCCGTCGGGGCCCTCCAGCACCAGCAGGGGGTCCCGGTCATAGCTGAAAAAGCGGTAGTCCAGCACGTCCTCCACGCCGCGGCCGCCGATGGAGATCAATTTTTCGCCGGTCCGCACGCCGGCCCGCTCCGCCGGGGAGCGGCGGTCAATGGAGGTGATGACATTGCTCATAGGGCGGCCTCCTTCCTGGGGCAAGGGATTCTCCTGTTTGAGTATACTGTAAATTGTTCCCCATTTCAATATGAAATTCTCAGGATTTGGCAGGAAAACGGAAAAACCTTGGCCCCTGGGGGCCGGTATGCCGTCCGGGGCAGGAAGAAAACGGGAAAAACAGGGCGCGCCGGGGGAAATGCCTCCTCCGGCGCGCCTGTTGTATGGATCAGCAGTACTTGTCCCGGCGGGACCGGATCTGACCGGCCAGGGGGACGATGTCGTGATACTCCGCGTGGTGCTCCTCTATGCACCGCCGGGCGGCCTCCACCGCGTCCGGCTCCAGCAGCAGGGACATGCCGCAGGAGAGCTCCCCCTGAATGGCCCGGGGGGCGGGGGCGATGCGGTTTTTGATCCCCGCGTCCGACAGCAGGCCGTGGAGGGCAAGGCCCTGCTCATAGTTGGCAAACAGGATGTACCAGCGCAGATCCCCCTCAGCCATTGAGCAGCTCGATGAACGCGCCGATGCGGGTGCGCAGCTGCTCCGCGTCGGTGTCCGCGTAGTCGGTCTCCAGGCTCAGCACCGGCACGCCGGCCTCCTTCAGGGCCCGGGAGACCCCGTACTTCTCCGTGTCGTACAGGCAGCAGAACTTCAAACTACAGTCGATGACGCCGTCCACCTGGTACTCCCTGACCATGCGCAGGATATCGTCGATGCGGCCGGTGTTGGGGGTGAAGCAGGCGCAGTTGGTCTTCATGTACCGCTGGCTGAGGGCCATGAACTGTCCCTCCAGGGTGGTCTGGGTCTCGTCCACCAGATTCTCAAAGTAGCGGGTGCCGGTGCACATCTCCTCGCAGACCACCGCGCCGCCGCTGGTCTCGATGATGTTGTGGAGCTTCCAGTTGGGCACGGCCAGGGGCGTGCCGGTGACCAGGATCCGCTTGGTTCCGGCGGGGACCACGCTCACGCCGCCGGCAATGCGCTGCTCCAGCTCGTCGGCCAGCTTGTTGCACATCTGGGCGCAGCGGACCGGATCGTCAAAGAAGGAGATCTGCATCATCAGCAGCGCGTCCCGGCCGGAGATGGGCAGGCAGGCGGCCTTGCGGCAGTTGTACACCCGGGCCAGGGCCTTGCGCTTCTCGTTGACAATGCGGATAGCCTCATTGAGATTCTCCACGGTGATCGTATTGCCGGTGAACTCCTCCACCTTTCGGGCAAACGCGGCAATCTCGTCCTTCCACTTGAGGATGTCCTTCTCCCGCTTCATCTGGGGCACGTCCATGATGTACATGGGCACGTCCTCGCCCAGGATCTCGTAGGCCTTTTTCTTGCCGTCGCAGGTGGTCTCGCCCACGTACATGTCCGCAATGCGGAAGAAGGGGCAGGTCCGGCCCAGGCGTGCGCCCACGCTGGCCTTGATGAGGGGGCAGGTGCTCTTGGGCAGTACGGCCTCGCCGCCGGGGACCCAGAACTGGCTGCCGCCGCAAAGGCCCGTGACAATGCCGTTGGCCGCCAGGATCACCTCGTCCGGCACATAGACGCAGAAGGTTCCGAACACCTTGCGGCCCTTCTTCTGCTCCTCAATGAGCTCCTTGGGCCGGATGCCGTGGACCTCGGAGATCACCAGATCCCAGAAGTCCATGCCCTTGGGCCGGTTCTCCTGGGTGAGGAACACGTCCCCCACCGCCGTGGGCAGCACCTGACAGAGCAGATCGTGGCTCTCCAGATCCATCCCCAGGTCCTTCCACATGCTCACATAGTCCGACATTTCGCTTTTCCTCCATCTTTTATTTTTCAGCAGATCGCTGTTTCTCCAGCGCCAGGGCGCAGAGGGCCGCCCCCACCGCGCCGGCGTACCGCCCCTCCTCCGCCGTCCGGACCTCGCAGCCCAGGGCGTCGGAGAGGGACTGGCGGAGGTAGGGATAGCCGCACAGGCCGCCGGTGAGGCACACCGCCCCCTGTCCCCCCGCCATGCGGCCGGCCTGGGAGGACACCTTTTTCACAATGGAGTCCACCACCGCGAAGGCGATGTTTTCCCGCTTCTCCCCCCGGCCGATGAGGCTGATGACCTCCGACTCGGCAAACACCGTACACATGGAGCTGATGCTGACCCCGCCGCCCTCCGCGGCCATGCGGCACAGCTCCTCCGGCCGGACGGCCAGGGTGTTGGCCATGATCTCCAGGAACCGGCCCGTGCCGGCGGAGCACTTGTCGTTCATGAGGAAGTCGCTGACCGCGCCGTTCTCAATGCGGATGATCTTGGTGTCCTGGCCGCCGATGTCGATGACCGTCAGCTGGCCGGCGCCGTAGATGTGGCACGCGCCCCGGCCGTGGCAGGTGATCTCGGTGACGCACTTGTCCGCGTAGGGCACCGACACGCGGCCATAGCCGGTGGCCACCGCCGTCCCGTCCTCTATGGGGAAGCCCGCCTCCTCCAGGCGGCGGCGGATGTCCTCCGCCGTGTCCACGCTGCTCCAGCCTGTGGGCTGAAGCAGCTGCAAAAGGACGCGCTTGTCCCGGCTCAGCACCACAGTCTTGGCGCAGGTGGAGCCGATATCAATGCCAATGCAGTACTCTGTTTTCATCCTACCCCTCCGCCAGCTGGCCTACGGCCCGGATGGCCTCGTCCACCTCCTCCTGGGTGTTGAACCAGGAGAAGCTGAACCGGACCGCCCCCCGGTCCGTGGTGCCCAGGGCCTGGTGCATCCGGGGAGCGCAGTGGGCCCCGGGCCGGGTGGCGATGCCGTAGGTCTCGCTAAGCTCGTCGGACACGGCGGCGGAGTCGTAATCCCGGATGTTCAGGGACACAATGGCGCTGCGCCGGGCCTGGGAGAAGTCGCCGTAGACCGTCACGCCGTCCATGGCGGACACGGCCTGGTAAAAGCGGTCCATGAGGGCGCGCTCCTTCGCCTCGATGGCCTCCAGGCCCACCTCCTGGAGGAAGTCCAGGGCTGCGGAGAGGCCGGCAATGCCGTGGCCGTTGAGGGTGCCCGCCTCCAGGCGGGTGGGGTACTCCCGGGGCTGACGCCTGTCGTAGGAGTGTACGCCGGAGCCTCCCACCTTCCAGGGCTCGATCTCCACCCCGGGCCGGACGCACAGGCCGCCGGTGCCCTGGGGGCCCATGAGGCCCTTGTGGCCGGTGAAGCAGAGCACGTCGATGCCCATGGCCTCCATGTCGATGGGCAGAGCCCCGGCGGTCTGGGAGGCGTCCACGATGAGAAGGGCCCCCCGGCGGCGGGCCATCTCTCCGATGCGGGCGATATCCAGCACGTTGCCCGTCAGGTTGGAGGCGTGGGTGCAGACCACGGCACGGGTGCCCGGCCGCAGCAGGGCCTCCAGGTCCTCATAGGCCACCCGCCCCAGCTGGTCCGCCGGCACAACGTCCAGGGCCGCGCCCCCCTCCTCCAGCCGGTACAGGGGCCGGAGGACGCTGTTGTGCTCGCAGTCCGTGGTAATCACGTGGTCCCCGGGGCGGATGAGGCCGCTGATGGCGATGTTCAGGGCCTCGGTGGAGTTGGCGGTGAAGATGACGTGGTCCGGCCGGGGGCAGCCGAAGAGCCTGGCCAGCTTCACCCGGGTGTTGTACACGGTTCGGGCGGCCTCCAGGGCCCCGCCGTGGGCCCCCCGGGCGGCGTTGCCCATGGCGGTCATGGCGCGGACCACCGCGTCCATGACCTGGGGCGGCTTGTGCAGCGTGGTCGCCGCGTTGTCTAGGTAGATCATGTCACAGCCTCTCTATAAACGCCCCCAGGCGGGTGGACAGCTGGCCGCAGTCGCCCTGAGCGTAGTCCGTCTCCAGGGCCATATAGGGCACGCCCAGCTCCCGCAGAAGGGCTTGGATCTCGTATGTCTCAACGCCGTAGGTGGTGCAGCTCTGGAGGTCCACCTCCACCACGCCGTCCACGTGAAATTCCTCGATCAGCCTCTTCAGGTGCTCCCGCCGCCGCCGGTTGGGGGAGAGCACCGCGCAGCCGATCTCCAGATACCGCGCGGCAATGGCGGAGAGGATGTCCTCCGCCTGCTCGTCCACCATCTGGCAGGCGGTCTTGATGCCGCTGCAATTTTCAAAGCAGACCACCGCGCCGCCGCTGGCCTCAATCACGCCCACCGTCTTCTCCAGCACCCCGCCGATGGGACAGCCGGTGACCAGAATGCGCCTGCTGGCCGCGGACACGGGCCGCTCCCCGGCGGCATAGGCCGCCAGCAGCTCCTCCCGCAGCCGGTCCAGGCCGGCGGTCCGCTGGTCCTGGTCAAAAAGGAAGCCGGAGCCCTCCAGGGTCCGGTACAGGCTGAGGCCGCTGGCCGGCGGCGGCGCGGCGCGCATGGTCTCCATCAGCGCCATCCGGGCCCGCCGCTCCTGGTTCCGGGCCCGGGCCGCCTCCCGCAGGGCTTTGTCCGTGACAGACACGCCGAACCGCTCCTCCAGAAAGGCGATGAACCGGCGCAGCTCCGCCGTCCAGCTCTCCAGGGCGCAGCCGTCCAGCCCCTGGGGCAGGTGGAGGGTGTAGACCGGCTTGAGGCGGCCCAGGAGCTCGTACATCTTTTTCTTGCCGTCGCAGGTGGTCTCCCCCACGATGAGGTCCGAGAAGTAGGTGTAGGGGCACTTGTCCGTGAGGGCAAAGCCGTAGCTGGACTTGATGAGGGGGCACAGGTTCCGGGGCAGATGGGCCTCTGCGGCGGGGATGGTCTCCCCGCTCATGCCGCACAGGCTGACGCTGAGGAACCCCGCCGCGTCCAGGATCTCCAGGGGCGTGAAGGTGCAGAAGATCCCCGCCACCCGGCCGCCGTCCTCCTTGACCTTTTTCACCGTGAGAAAGCCCCTCTGCCGGGCCTCGTTATACTCCGCGAATCGCGCGGGCAGCTCGTACGCCATCTCTCTACACCTCCAGCACCCGGGCGTCGGACCAGGCGAGCCCCGCCGCCCCCAGGGCCCCTTTCAGCACCGCCTCCGCCTCCGGAGGCGCTCTCCAGGCCAGTCCGCAGCCCGCCGTGATCTCCCGGGGCACGGGGATGATCCGGCCCGGGAGCCCCTGCTCCAGGCAGAAGCTCTCCGCCTCCATGGCCGCGGCGGTGGAGGGAAAGGTGATAATCAGGGCCGGTTTCTTCTCCCGCATATCAGGGCTTGACCACCAGATCCGCGCCCGTCAGCTTCTCCGCGATGGCGTACATGTTGGTGACCTCGCCCACCCGCAGCTGCCCGGTCAGGCCGTAGAAGTCCAGGCAGGTGCCGCAGGTCATGATCTCCACACCCTGGGCCTCCAGGCTCTTCAGGTCCTCCAGGGAGGCGGAGCCCTCGCAGGTGACGGACGCGCCGCCGTTGTAGAAGAGGATGGTTTTGGGCAGCACATCCTGCTGGCCCAGGGCGTAGAGGAAGCCCTTGAGGAGGGTCTTGCCCAGCTTCTCCGCGCCCGCGCCCATCTGGTCAGATCCGACGGCCACCACCACGTTCTTCTCCCGGCCGGCGGGGACGATGCACTCCGTGGGCTCGTTCTCCGGGATGGGGGCCGCGCCCGCGCCCACGGTCATGGTGACCTTGAACTGGTTCTCCCCCAGCTTCTCGCTCTTCACGCCGTAGCCCTTCTGGTTGGCCATCTTGGTCAGGTTCTGCACAGAGATCTCGTTGTCCACCAGGGTCTCCACCACGCCGCCGGCCGCGCCCAGCTCCTTGACGGCGTTCTTGGTCTTGACAACAGGGATGGGGCAGGCGTCGCCCATTGCGTTTACTTGGATCATGTTTAATCTCCTCCTTTTTTATCTTCTTTTCTTTTGTGAACAAAAGAAAAGAAGCAAAAGAAAAAACTTTAGATGTCTAAGAGCCTGTTTAATATCTCGACGTGTATGGATTGGCGAGTGGATTTTTTGCCCTGCAAGGCAAAAATCCGCAGGCATCCTGACGGATGGCAAGGATTTTTAACGCAGTCAGGGCGGAAAATACGCCGCCAAGACATGCGCGGGGAGATATTAAACAGGCTCTAATAAGGACTGCTCACAAAAAATATCCTCAGTCTGTTGTTACCAGGATCTCCGGCTCCTGCCGCTCCAGGATCTCGCCCACCACAGCCGCCGCTGCGCCGGCGGACCGCAGCTCCGCCAGCAGGTCCTCCGCCTCCGCCGCGCCCAGGGCCACCAGCAGGCCGCCGGAGGTCTGGGGATCAAAGAGGACCTCCTCCATGGCGAAGGGAACGCCGTCGAAGCGGACAAAGGGCCCGGTGTGGTTCCGGTTGCGCTGGGCCGCCGCCGTGAGGAGGAACTCGTCCGCGTATTCGAGCGCCTGGGGGATCACCGGCACCGACGGCGCGTGGATATGGCAGGACAGCCGGCCGTCCATCATCTCGTGGAGGTGGCCCAGGAAGCTGAACCCGGTCACGTCCGTGCAGGCGTGGACGTCATAGCGGCGGCAGCAGGCGGCGGCGTACTTATTTAATGTGGTCATGGACGCCACCGCCGCGTCCAGGGCCTCCCGGGAGGCCTCGCCCACCCGGGCCGCGGTGCACACGATGCCCACGCCCAGAGGCTTGGTGAGGATCAGCTTGTCCCCCGCCCGGCCGCCGTTGTTGTGGTAGATCCGGTCCGGGTGGACAATGCCGGTGACGGACAGGCCGTACTTCACGTCGCTGTCCGCGATAGAGTGGCCGCCGGCCAGGGTTCCGCCGGCCTCGATCACCTTCTCCGAGCCGCCCCGCATGATCTCGCCCAGCACGTTGAGGTCCATCTTCTCCGGGAAGCAGACGATGTTCAGCGCCGTCTTCACCTCGCCGCCCATGGCGTATACGTCGCTGAGGGCGTTGGCGGCGGCGATGCGGCCGAAGGTGTAGGGATCGTCCACCATGGGCGGGAAGAAGTCCAGGGTCTGCACAATGGCGATATCGTCCGTCACCCGGTAGACAGCGGCGTCGTCCTTGCTGTCAAAGCCCACCAGCAGATCCCTGTCCAAGGGTCCCCTGGGCAGGCGGTCCAGCACCCGCTGGAGGATGCCCGCGCCCAGCTTGGCCGTGCAGCCCCCGCCCTTGCAAAATACAATCTTTTCCTCCATATGTCCTCTCTTTCCCGTGAAGCGTTGGGGCCCTGCCGCCCCGTCTCCTGTAGTATATCGGCAAAAGGGTTTTTTGTGAAATTGATATTACAAATATCCCCTGTGCGATTGATAGAGAAATACAATTCGCCGGCAAACAGCGAGACGGCGCACAGCGGATGCTGCGCGCCGTCTCTGGCCGCGATCATAGACTGGTGCGTCCGGCGCGGCCCTGTCAGCTGTACTGACGCACCACCGCCGTCACCTTGCCCAGCACCAGGGCGTTGCGGCCGTCGATGGGCTGGAAGGCGTCGTTCTCCGGCAGCAGCCACACTCCGCCGTTCCGGTGGGAGAGACGCTTGACCGTGGCCTCGTCCCCCAGCAGCGCCACCACGATCTCCCCGCTGGAGGCGGACTGCTGCCGGCGGACCACCACCAGATCGTCGGGCAGGATGCCTGCGCCCAGCATGGACTCCCCCCGCACCCGCAGGGCGAAGTAGTCCGCCTCCTGCCCGCCGCAGTCAAAGGTCAGATAGTCTTCAATGCACTCCTGGGCCAGGATGGGTGCGCCGGCGGCCACATTGCCCAGGATCGGGATGCGGTTTTTCTCCTGGGTGTCCACCAGCACAATGGCCCGGCCCTTGAAGTCCCCCTTTTCAATGAGGCCCTGCTCCTGGAGCCGCTTGAGGTGGAAGTGGACCGTGGAGGGGGACTTCAGCCCCACGGCCTCGCAGATCTCCCGCACAGAGGGGGCATACCCCTGCTGGGGGATCACCGTCTTGAGATAGTTGTAAATCTGCTCTGTCATCTGGGTTTTCTTCGGCATCGTCAGCCCTCCAAACTCTCCTGGTTTCCATACTGCCTCCATTGTAGCACAGGTTTCCGTAAATTGCAACGCCTGTTCTTGTATTTTGCGGAAATTTTTATGCGCCGCGCCTCCTCTTTTTTGAGGTTTACAAGCCGCAGGGGAAATGTTATACTATGGAAAAAACGGAAGGGTGTGGGAGCGCGAAATGAGCAGAGAGCGGATCTATCAGCTGCTCCGGGAGCGGCCGGAGTCGTTTTTCTCCGGCCAGGAGCTCAGCCGGAGGCTGGGCATCAGCAGGGCCGCGGTGTGGAAGGCCATCGACGCGCTGCGGCGGGACGGATACACCGTGGAGGCCCGGCCGGGGCTGGGCTACCGGCTGACCTTCGCGCCGGACGTGCTGGCGGAGCGGGAGGTGCGGCGGTACCTCTCCGTACCCTGCCCGGATCTGCGGTGTCTGGAGGAGATCGACTCCACCAACTCCTATCTCAAGCGGGAGGCCCTCTCGGGCGCGCCCGGCGGCACGGTGGCGGTGGCCAACAGCCAGAGCGGCGGCCGGGGGCGGATGACCCGCTCCTTTCAGTCGCCGCCGGGCAAGGGGGTTTACCTGTCCGTGCTGCTGCGGCCCCACCTGCCGCCGGGGGATCTGCTGGGCGTGACGGGCATGACCGCGGTGGCGGTGTCCCGGGCCGTGGAGCGGACGGCGGGGGTCTGCCCGGGGATCAAGTGGACCAACGATCTGGTGCTGGGGGACCGGAAGCTGTGCGGCATCCTCACGGAGATGGCCCTGGAGGGGGAGACGCAGATGACCCAGTCCCTGGTCATCGGGGCGGGGGTCAACGTGAGCCACACGGCGGAGGACTTCGGGCCCGAGGTGTCGAAAATGGCCACCTCTCTGGCCCAGGAGGGGCATGCCGTGTCCCGGCCGGCCCTGGCGGCGGCCATGATCGAGGAGCTCTACCGCCTCTCCGACAGCCTGGGAGGGGATCTCACCGGCTGGGTGGAGGAGTACCGCAGCCGGTGCGTCACCCTGGGCAAGCCGGTGCGCCTGCTGTGGACGGACCGGCAGGTCCGGGCCCAGGCGTTGGACGTGGACGGACAGTTCGGTCTGGTGGTGCGGCTGGAGGACGGCTCCACCACCACGCTGCGCACCGGCGAGGTGTCGGTGCGGGGGCTGTACGGCTATACGGAGTGACGGCCCCCGGTGCCCGCATCGGAGATTTTAACGACTATTTAATAGAAGGAGCCAACTATGAGCATCTATCCTGATCTGTTCATCACCTTCGCCAAGGTGGGGGTGATGACCTTCGGCGGCGGCTACGCCATGCTGCCCATCCTCCAGCGGGAGGTGGTGGACAACAAGGGCTGGGCCACGGAGGAGGAGCTGATGGACTACTTTGCCATCGGCCAGTGCACCCCGGGCGTCATCGCCGTGAACACAGCCACCTTCATCGGTCAGAAGCAGCGGGGCATTGCGGGCGGCATCCTGGCCACCCTGGGGGTGGTGTTCCCCTCCCTGGTCATCATCTCCCTGCTGGCGGGGGTGATTACCACCTTTTCCCACCTGGCCTGGGTGCAGCACGCCTTCGGCGGCGTGCGGGTCTGCGTGTGCATTCTGATCCTGAACGCGGTGGTGAAGCTGTACAAGAAGGCGGTCATTGACGGGCCCACCCTGCTGGTATTTCTGGCGGTGGCCCTGGGCAGCTACTTGACGCCCCTGAGCCCGGTGCTGTTTGTGCTGGCCGCGGCGGTGGTGGGCATTGCCCTGAAGAATATGGGGGTGAAGAAGTGATGCTGTATCTGCGTCTGTTCTGGGAGTTCTTTAAAACGGGCCTGTTCGCCGTAGGCGGCGGCATGGCCACCATCCCCTTCCTGTACAACATGGCCGACGCCACGGGCTGGTTCACCCGCAACGACATTGCCAACATGATCGCCGTGGGCGAGTCCACGCCGGGCCCCATTGGCGTGAACATGGCCACCTATGTGGGCTACGTCACCGGCGGCAGCGTGGGCGGCGTGCCCGCCGCCGTCCTGGGGGCCGCTGTGGCCACCCTCGGACTGGTGACCCCCTCCATCATCATCATCTTAATCATCGCCTCCTTCCTCAAGAGCTTCCGGAACAACCGGTATGTGGAGAACGCCTTCTACGGCCTGCGGCCTGCCTCCACAGGTCTGATCGCGGCGGCAGGGCTGTCGGTGGTGGTATCCAACCTGTTCTTTGCGGAGACCCTGGACCAGGGATTCAGCCTGGCATTTTTCAACTGGAAGGGCTGGATTCTGGCCGCCGTGCTGTGGACCCTCACCAACAAGGTCAAGCAGACCAAGGGACTCCACCCCATCCTCTTTATCCTGGCCTCCGCCGTTGCGGGCGTGGTGTTCTCCATGTAGCCGGACGGACCAAATTTCGACAGGAATTCCTATTCTCTCCAGTTTCTTCGCTCTTTCAGCAGCAAAAATATGAAAAATGCCCCCGCCGGAGGAGAACCCGGCGGGGGCATTGCTGCGGGGAGAAAGGCTCTGTCCGTATACAGGGGAATTGGCTGCCTTATTTCGGCAAAATCCGGCAAGAATACCTATTCTTCCTGCAATTTTCTATCGCAGCACCTGGCGGCGGATATACGCCAGGGTGCGCTCCTCCCCCTCGTCCCGCAGCATCAGCAGCAGGCGCTCCAGCAGGGCGCGGGTCTTGGGGTGGAGGATGTAGTGGTCCTGGCTGTGGGCGTAGTACTCCCACGCGGAGGCGTCGGTGTAGCGCTCCTTCTGGTAGGTCTGGCTGGCCGCCACCCGGTCGCAGAACATCTCCACCACGTACCGCACCGGCATCTCCATGCCGCCCATGCGGTGGTCCAGCGCCGGGTCATAGTCGATCCAGTACTCCAGGTGGTGCTTGTTGCGGCCCTTGTGGTGGAGCCAGGCGGAGGACACGCCGGTGGCCAGCCGCTCCGCCTCGTTGGGGCTGCGGTCCCCCTGGAAGTACCGCGCCCCCACCAGAAACTCCCTGGGCCCATATTTGCTCAGATCGTGGAGCAGGCCCTGACGGTACAGCCCCACCCGGAAGCACAGGCCCATCACCCGCGCCTTGTGGGCGGTGATGGTTTTCAGATGTCCCCACCACTTTCTCATGGTTATTCCCTCTGACATTTATTCCGCACCTCCCGGCGCAAACAGATTATATGGCTGTATCTGCCGGCACATACCGTCCTCAAAGGCAAAGCGCACCACTCGTATGGCCCCCGGAGGCGGGGACCTGCTACAGCCCCAGCAGGGCCATGGCGAACTGGAAGTAGATCAGCAGGCTCAGAACATCCACAATGGTGCTGATAAAGGGGGCGGCCATCACCGCCGGGTCCAGACCGATCTTCTCCGCCAGCAGGGGCAGCAGACACCCCACCACCTTGGCGCAGAACACCGTGCACATGAGGGTCAGGCAGATCACCAGGGCCACCAGGGTGGTCACCTCCGCGTTCTGCATCAGCCAGCGGTCCACCGCCAGCAGCTTGACAAAGTTGGCGCAGGAGAGGAGGGCCCCGCACACCAGGGCCACCCGGCTCTCCTTCCACACCACGCTGAGCAGATCGCTGAAGCCGATCTCGTTCAGGCTCAGCCCGCGGATCACAGCCACGCTGGACTGGTTGCCGCAGTTGCCCCCCGTGCCCATGAGCATGGGGATGAACCCGATGAGCACCGAGCACACGGCCAGGGAGTCCTCAAAGCTGGAGATGACGATGCCCGTAAAGGTGGCGGACAGCATCAGCAGCATCAGCCAGGGCAGGCGGCTCTTCACCGTCTCCCACACCCCGGTCCGGAGATAGGGCTTGTCCGTGGGGGTGATGGCGGCCATGAGCTCAAAGTCCTCCGTGGCCTCCTCCTCCATAACGTCGATGGCGTCGTCGATGGTGACAATGCCCACCAGCCGGCTCTCCTTGTCCACCACCGGCATGGCCAGGAAGTCGTACCGGCTCAGGTCCTGGGCCACGTCCTCCTTGTCGTCCATGGTGGCGGCCGAGATGATGTTGGTCTCCATGATGTCCTCAATGATGTCCTCCTCGTCCGCCAGGACCAGGGTGCGGATGGACACCAGGCCCAGGAGATGGCGGCTGGGATCGGTGACATAGCAGATGTTGATGGTCTCCTTGTCGGAGCCTGTGCGGCGGATGCGCTTGATGGCGTCGGACACGGTCATGTCCCGCTTCAGATCCACAAACTCCGTGGTCATGATGGACCCGGCGGAGTCCTCCGGATAGCGGAGGATCTCGTTGACGCTGCGGCGGGTCTCCGGGTCCGTGTGGCGGAGAATCCGCTTGACCACCGAGGCGGGCATCTCCTCAATGAGATCCACCGTGTCGTCCACGTACAGCTCCTCCAGCACCTCCCGCAGCTCGGTGTCGGAGAAGGACTTGATGAGCACCTCCTGCTCCTCCGGCTCCATCTCCACAAACACCTCCGCCGCCAGCTCCTTGGGCAGCAGGCGGTAGAGCACCGGCAGCCGGTCCGCCGGCAGCTCCGCCAGCACGGCGGCGATGTCCGCCGGCTCCAGGAGGGTGAGCATGTCCCGCAGATCCGGCCAGCGTCTCCGGGCCGCCAGATCCTCCACCTGTCCTAAAAAGACGCCGTTTTCCAGGTCTATCATGACAGTGCCCTCCTTCCTCTCCGGCGTGCATAAGCGGTAAACCGCGTCTCAATCGTTTTCTGCTGTTCCCCCAAAAGAAGAGAAAAAATAAAACAGCCGCCGGGTCCTCGCAATGGCGGCTGCCTGCTTTCTCTATAGTATTCCCAAATTCTCAGGCTGTCAACCTTTTTCCGCAGGGGGAGGGCTCTACCCCTCCCCCGTCCGCAGGGTCACCCGGCGGCCGTCCATCTCCACGAGCCCCTCCTCCTTCATCCGCTTCAGCTCCCGCATCATGGCGCTGCGGTCCGCGCTGATGTAGTCCGCCAGGGCGCTGAGGGTGAAGGGCAGGGTGAAGCTGTCGGCGCCGGCCGCCAGCCGCCGCAGCTGGAACCAGCACATGAGCTTGTCCCGGATGCTCCGGCGGCTGAGGACCTCCACCCGCTGGCTCAGCCGCCGGGTCTGCTCCGCCACCAGCCGGAACATGTTCTGCACCAGCTTGCTGTGGTGGGCGCAGGCATTCTCGCACCGCTTCATGATGTGGCTGTACTCCATGAACAGCACCTCGCTGCCGGCGGCGCTCACCACCTCCACGCAGTCCCCCAGGGTGGGGGTGAAGGCCAGGGACTCCCCGAACACGCCCCCCGTCTCCAGCCGCTCCAGGATGGTACGGTTGCCCGCGTAGTCCAGCCGCACCAGCTCCGCCTCCCCGCTGACCAGCACCCCCACCTCCCCGGCGCTCTCGCCGTAGGTGCAGATGATCTGTCCGGGATGAAACCGGCACCGGCGCATGCGGAAGCATTGGATCATCGCCTCCACCTCCTGGTCCGTGATGTCGTAAAAGAGTGCCAGACTGCCGTACTCCATAGCGCGCCTCCTCTGTTCATCTTCAATATCTTGTATATTTTGGGTCAGAGCACACAAAATGTAGAGAGAAAATTTTCACGCGTGTTGCACTGGCAACATATCCCCTTCTTCGCTCTATGATATACTGTATACAAAGAAATGTAAAGGCCCATTTGACGCGAAAGCGAAAAATTCAGGAGGAAAACGATCATGATGCAGATTAATGTGACAGGCGGGGAGCTGGACAACCGGGAGCTGGACGCCTATGTGGCCCGGGCCAACAGCCGCTACCCTGTGGGCACCGTCCACGCGCTGGACATCCATATAGACGGGGATTACGTGGATCTCCAGTACCACCTGACCCCCAGGCCCTTCAGCCGCATCCGCCGGATCACCGGCTATCTGGTGGGGGACATGAGCCATTGGAACAACGCCAAGGCCGCCGAGGAGAAGGACCGGGTCAAGCACATCTGACAGATGCAGAAGAGATTTAATACTTTTGTAACGATTGACGCTGGTTTTCTTAATACCTTCCGCCTATACTGAATCATGCAAGAGACAATAACTTCTTTTCATCCAATCTTCCAAAACATACAAAGGGCGGCGGGGACACACCTCGCCGCCCTTTGTATGCGCCGCCCCGGCGCCCATTCACAAACCATTTCCAGATTGTTCAAAATCTTTGCGCATTTTCTTCATACTCTGGACATAAATCCATAGTAAGCTATGGCCAGCTCATAAAAAAACACCAAAAGACAAAAGCTATTTCGCAGGGAGGAATAACCGATGTATAACGATAACGACAGAAGCACCTACGAGTACCACTACAATTATCAGGGCGACAGCGAGGGCTTCCAGCCCGCTCAGTCCCCCATGGAGCCGGAGAAGCCCGGGCGGGGCAGGGGCAAGCGGATTCTGGCGGGCGTCCTGTGCGGGGCCCTGCTCATCGGCGGGGCCTTTGGGGCCGGCTGGGCGGTAAACAGCTGGCGCAGCGCCCAGCCGGACCAGACCCAGGTGATGCGCAGCGACCGCCAGCCCGTGGAGGTGGAGACTGTCAGCGTCACCGGCAGCGAGCGTCTCAGCTTCTCTCAGCTCTACAACGCCAACGTGGACAGCTGCGTGAGCATCAACACCTCCGCCCTGGCGGGCTACAACTTCTTCGGCCAGCCGGTGCAGACCGCCAGCTCCGGCAGCGGCTTCGTCCTCACCGCCGACGGCTATATCGCCACCAACGCCCACGTAATCAGCGGCGCCACGGACGTGCAGGTCACCCTCAATAACGGCAAAACCTACACCGCACAGGTGGTGGGCAGCGACACGGACTACGACATCGCGGTGCTGAAGGTGGACCCGGGCGACACGCCCCTCAAGCCCGTGGTGCTGGGCTCCTCGGATGAGCTCACCGTAGGGGAGGACGTGTCCACCATCGGCAACCCCCTGGGGGAGCTGACCTTCTCCATGAGCCGGGGCATCGTCTCCTGCCTCAACCGGGAGATCAACCTCAACGGCACCCCCTTTAACATGATCCAGATCGACACTGCCATCAACCCCGGCAACTCCGGCGGCCCCCTCTTCAACAGCTACGGCGAGGTGGTGGGCATCGTCACCGCCAAGACCTCCACCGCCGACAGCCGGGGCACCGCTGCCGAGGGACTGGGCTTCGCCATCCCCATTGACGACGTGCTGAACATGCTCAAGGACATCATGGAGAACGGTCAGGTCACCAGCCACGCCTACATGGGCGTGATCATGGAGGATGTCTCCCGCCACGCGGAGACCGGCGTGCGCAGCGGCGCGTATCTGGTGGAGGTGACCGAGAACGGCCCCGCCGCCAAGGCGGGCCTCCAGGCCGGGGACGTGATTACCATGCTGGGCACCAGCACCATCACCTCCAGCAGCGATCTGAAGTCCGCCGTGGGCAGCAAGAGCTATGTGGCCGGGGACACCGCCACGGTCACCTTCGTCCGGGACGGCCAGGTGATGACCACGGAGCTGACCTTCGGCTCCACCATCGACAAGCCCCAGGAGCCCACCCCCCAGTCCACCACCGGCGGGAACCAGCAGGCCCCCGACAGCAATAGCGGCTATGACGAGTATTACGGCGACATGGAGGACTTCTTCAACCAGTTCTTTGGCCGCTACGGCCGGGCCTCCTGACGGGAAAATCCTTCTTTCCCTGCGGCGTATCCCGCGCCGGAGCTGAAAGAGTTCACATATAAGACACTCCCTTCAACTTGTTATCCTTCCTCTCTCATTGAAACAAAAAGGTCCCGGGCCCGCCGCAAGACGGGCCCGGGACCCTCTGTCAGAGGGCGCTTTCCCGAAAATTGATTTCCGTGGTTTTTATTCTCCCCAGTAGACTTTTTTCCGGAAATGGGATATACTTGTCACACAGGGAAGGATATCCCCGCGCCGCTGTTGGGCCGCAGCAGGGACAGCGCCGCGTCGGCGGCAAACAGCAGGCACAGCCCCCGGCAGCAGGCGCGCCGCCAGAGGGGCGGCAGCTTCTCCAGTCCCCGCCGCAGCAGGGGTTCCGCCCAGCCTGTCAGGAGCCACCCGGCCAGCCCGAAGGCGGCGGCGCTGGCCAGACACACCCGGCCGCTGAGGCTGCCCGGCCAGCCGGCGTAGTCCCACCAGCGCTGGTGGAACAGCGCCTCCAGGACCAGGGACACGGCGTACTCCAGCCCGCCCCCCGCCAGGGCGCAGGCGGCGGCCAGGGTCCAGCCCTCCATCCGGCGGGGCAGCAGCAGAAACAGCAGCCCGCCCACGCCGTACACCGGCAGCCAGGGCCCGTGAAGGAACCCCCGGTTCACCAGAACGCCTGTGGACAGGCCCACAAATGCCACCTCCCAGAGCCAGCCGGCCCCTGAGAGGATAAAAAACAGCAGCAGGGGCGTCTCCAGCGGGTCCCGCCTGCGCTCCGCCGCCCCTTGACAGCCCTCCATGGCCTCACCTCCACGGTTACCCTTCCCCGGAGGGCGGGGATTCATGCGGCGGGAATATATAGAGAAACGACAAAAAGGAGGCGCGGTCATGAGCGATATTCCGGAATTTTCCGGCAGAGAGGACTTCCGGCAATGGCTGTGCCGCAGCTGCCAGACCAGCGCCGGGGTCTGGCTTGTGTTTGGCAGGGCCGGCGGCCCCAAACCCCTCAGGGCCTCGGAGGCGCCGGAGGAGGCCCTCTGCTTGGGACGGATTGATGGACAGACGCAGCGCGTGGACGCCTACCGGAAATATTTCGCCATGCGCAGGGACAACAGCCGGAGGTCCGCCGAGAACAGACCCCTGGGAAAAAACGATCTGCTGCTGGCCGCCGGCATACTGCTGGCGGCCCTGGCCCTGTGGCTGTTCCTGCGGCCCGGGGACCAGGGCGGCTGGGTGGTGGTCGCCGTGGACGGCCAGGAGCAGGGCCGCTACCCCCTGGAGGAGGACCGGACCGTGACGCTGGGCGATGGGACGGCCTACAACGTGCTGGAGATCGCCGGCGGACAGGCGGCGGTGCGGGAGGCCAACTGCGGGGACCACACCTGCGTGCGCACCGGCGCCATCTCCCGGGAGGGGGAGGTCATCGTGTGCCTGCCCCACCGCCTCACCGTGGAGATCCAGGGGGGCGCGCCTGCCGGCTTTGACGCCGCGGTGGGTTAGGAGGTGCGCCGTGACAAGACGAATGGCCCGCTATGCCCTGCTCACAGCCCTGGCCATGGTCCTCTCCTGGCTGGAGAGCCTGGTCCCCGTGTCCGCGGCCGCCCCGGGCGTAAAGCTGGGGCTGACCAATCTGGTGGTGATCTTCGCCCTCTACCGCATGGGGCTGCGGGCGGCGGCGGCGGTCTCCCTGGCGCGGGTGGGGCTGGTCTCCATGACCTTCGGCAACGCCTACAGCTTCGCCTACTCCCTGGCCGGGGCGGCCCTGAGCCTGGCGGTGATGGCCCTGCTGCGGCGCACGGGCCGCTTCTCCATCCTGGGGGTGAGCGTGGCCGGGGGCGTGAGCCACAATATTGCCCAGATCCTGGTGGCCGTGGCGGCGCTGGGCACGGGGCGGCTGGCCTGGTACCTGCCGGCGCTGCTGGTTTCCGGCGTGGCGGCCGGCGTGGCCATCGGCGCTGTGGGGGGCGTCCTGACAGAGCGGATCAAAATATAGAGAAAAATTGCGTCTCTCCCCGGCGGAGAGGCGCAATTTTTTTGCCGTCCGTGCATGGAATCCGCCTGTTCCGGTCATCCTAGGGAGCAGAAAAGGAGTGATGCACGATGCCCATTGAAACGCGCCTGAAAACCGGGCTGCACAACACCTCGGAGATCGGCAGGCTCAGGAAGGTGATGCTCCACTGTCCGGGCAGGGAGCTGGAGAATCTGATGCCGGAGTACCTGGAGCGGCTGCTCTTTGACGACATCCCCTACCTGAAGGTGGCCCAGGCCGAGCACGACGCCTTTGCCGGCTGCCTGCGGGACAACGGCGCGGAGGTGGTCTACCTCCGGGACCTGGTGGCGGAGACCATTGTGGAGCCGGAGGTCCGGCAGGAGCTGGTGGAGCAGTTCCTGGACGAGGCGGAGATCACCGGCCACCGCATCCGGGAGATTTTGCGGGACTACTTTGCCATCATGTCCGACGAGCATCTGGTGGACGCCATGATGGCCGGCGTGCGCAAGAGCGACGTCCGGGGCTTTGAGACCGGAAAGCTCTCCGACTACCTCAGCTTCCGGTCAGACGACTACCCCTTTATTATTGACCCCATGCCCAACCTCTATTTCACCCGGGACCCCTTCGCCACCATCGGCACCGGCGTGTCCCTCCACCGGATGCACACCGTCACCCGGAACCGGGAGACCCTCTTCGGCAAGTTCATCTTCCAGTACCACCCCCTCTACAAGGACGCGCCCAAGTGGTATGACCGCGGGGAGAGCTCCTCCCTGGAGGGGGGCGACATCCTGATTTTGTCCCCGGAGGTGATCGCCGTGGGCATCTCCCAGCGCACGGAGGAGGACAGCATTGACAAGTTCGCCCACACGGTCCTCTCCATCAGCCAGACCTTCAAAAAGATCCTGGCCTTCGACATCCCCAAGACCCGCAGCTTTATGCACCTGGACACGGTATTCACCATGGTGGACCGGGACAAGTTCACCGTCCATCCCAACATCCTCAGCGAGATCACTGTCTTTGTCATGGAGCTGGTGGACGGCAGGGTCCGCATCCAGGAGGAGCAGGGCCGGCTGGAGGACATCCTCAAGGAGCACCTGGGGCTGGATCAGGTGACGCTCATCAAGTGCGGCTCCGACAGCCCCATCGACGCGGCCCGGGAGCAGTGGAGCGACGGCAGCAACACCCTGGCCATCGCCCCCGGCGAGGTGGTGGTCTATGAGCGCAACTACGTCACCAACCGCATCCTGGAGGACAACGGCATCACCGTCCACACCATCCCGTGCAGCGAGCTGAGCCGGGGCCGGGGCGGCCCCCGGTGCATGTCCATGCCCTTTGTCCGGGACGACGTGCGGTAGGCGCGTCCCATCCCATACTATTTATTCATTGATAAGGAGAGACACATGGCAGTTAATCTGAAAGGAAAATCCTTCCTCACCCTCATGGACCTGACGCCCCAGGAGATCCGGTATCTGCTGGACCTGGGCCACGATCTCAAGAGCAAGCGGAGAGCCGGCGTCTGCGATCCGGCCCTGAAGGGCAAGCACATTGTCCTGCTCTTTGAGAAGACCTCCACCCGCACCCGCTGCTCCTTCGAGGTGGCGGCCACCCAGGAGGGGGCCCACGTCACCTATCTGGACGCGGCCAGCAGCCAGATGGGCAAGAAGGAGAGCCTGAAGGACAGCGCCAGGGTCCTGGGCCGGTTCTTTGACGGCATCGAGTACCGGGGCTTTGACCAGAAGGCGGTGGAGGACCTGGCGAAATATTCCGGCGTGCCGGTGTGGAACGGCCTGACCGACGTGGACCACCCTACCCAGATCCTGGCGGACATGATGACCATTGAGGAGCACTGCGCCAAGCCCCTGAAGGATGTGAAGGTGGTGTTCCCCGGGGATGTGCGCAACAACATGTGCTACGCGTGGATGTACGGCTGCGCCAAGATGGGGATGCACTTTGTGGGCCTGGGGCCCAGGGAGCTGGTGGAGGGCGTGGACCAGTCCGTCATGCGCCAGGTGGACGCGGTGGCCAAGGAGACCGGAGCCACCATTGAGATCACCAACGACGAGGGCACCCTCACCGGCGCGGACGTGATCTACGGCGACATCTGGGCCTCCATGGGGGAGGAGGACCTGATCCCGGAGCGGGCCCGGCTGCTGACCCCCTACCGGGTGACGGAGGAGACCCTGCGCCGCACCAACAACAAGAATGTGCTCTACCTCCACTGCCTGCCCTCCTTCCACGACTTTGAGACCAAGCTGGCCAAGGAGTGGCAGGCCAAGGGCGTGGACATCCGGGAGGTGACGGACGAGGTGTTCCAGGGCCCCCACTCGGTGGTGTTCGACGAGGCGGAGAACCGGATGCACTCCATCAAGGCGGTGCTGGTGGCTACCATCGGGCGGTAAGACTTTTTTGTGGTCATTCTTTTTCTTGAAAGAAAAAGAATCAAAAAGAACTTCAGAGGCCATAGAATAGCTGCCGGCAGTTTAACGGAACATCACCGTCAGACTGCCGGCAGCTGTCATACAGCCTCCAAAGTTTTTTCTTTTGCTTCTTTTGTTCACAAATGAAAAGAAGATAGAATCTTCACCGCACCCGGTAGTCGTGGCGGGCGTTGGCCTCCTCCCGGCGCAGTTTCTCCCCGGCCAGGGCCTCCAGGGCCTGGCCGATGATCTGGTTGGACACCAGAAAGCCCTCCGGGGTTAAACGCCACCGCTCCCCCGCCAGGGCCGCGTGTCCTGTGGCGCGAAACCGCTCCAGCACCGACTGGATGGGGGCGAAGGGCAGGCGGTACCGGTTCTCGAACTCCTGCCGGGAGATGCCCTGGGTCAGGCGGAGACCCAGCATGACATACTCGATGTCCCGCTCCCGGGACGGAATGTGCTCGCTGCTCTCCAGCACGCTCACGCCCGCCTCCACGCCGGCGCAGTAGGTATCCAGGCTCCGGAGGTAGGCGTAGCGCACGTCCCCCAGGTCCGAGTGGGCCCCGGGGCCGAACCCCGCGTACTCGCACAGGGTCCAGTACTTCATGTTGTGGCGGCTGGCCCGGCCCAGCCGGGCGAAATTGGAGATCTCGTACTGCTCATACCCCAGGGCCCGCAGCCGCTCCACCGTCCACAGGTACATATCCGCCTGAGCGTCGTCGTCCGGCAGGTCCATCTTCTCCTGCATGTCCCACAGGGGGGTGCCCTCCTCCACCTTCAGCCCGTAGCAGCTCAGGTGCTCCGGCTCCAGGGCCGCCGCCCGCTCCAGGGTGTCCTTCCACCCCGCCAGGTCCTGGCCGGGCAGGCCATAGATGAGATCCAGGGAGAGGTTTCTGATCCTGGCCCGCCGGGCGGCGGCTGCCGCCTCCTCCGCCTGGGCGAAGGTGTGGGGGCGGCCCAGGGTGCGCAGGAGACCGTCGTCCGCCGACTGTACCCCCAGGGACAGCCGGTTCATCCCCGCCCGGCGCAGGGAGCGGAGGGCCCGCCAGTCCCCGGCGCTGTCCGGGTTGGCCTCCAGGGTGATCTCCGCGTCCCTGGAAAGATGGTAGTGCTTTTTCACGGTTTTGAGGATGCGCCGCAGACGCTTCTCCCCCAGATAGGAGGGGGTGCCGCCGCCCAGGTACACGCTGTCCACCGTGTGGGCGGTGGTCCGCTGGGCGATCTCCGCCAGCTGGCGGCAGAGGGCGGACACATAGCGGTCCATCCTGTCCTCGGCCCGGGGCAGGGAGTAGAAGTCGCAGTAGATGCACTTGCTCTTGCAGAAGGGGATGTGGATATACAGGCCCAGGGGCTTGACGGGCTTTTTCACGTGCGGTCACCTCGCTGGCTGATGTCACCCCCATTGTAGCGGAAAGCGGCGGCCCGCGCAAGAGAAAAAGGGAGGGATCCAAAAATTTCGGATCCCTCCCCGGGTTATTCCCTGTGCTCTGCCATGCGCTCCAGGTATTGCAGGGGGAAGGGGGGCTGGGCCAGGGGCCGCACGGCCAGGCTCATCAGCCCCATCGGATCGTCGTCTGCGGCCACCCGGTTGGCGTGGAGCACGCCGCAGCGGCGGCACCGGTGGATCAGAGCCCACTCCCCGTCCCGGCGGACCCAGATCCCCACCGGCTCCATCACGCCGCCGCAGCCGGCGGCGCGGTCCCCGGGCACGTTGTCCAGGTGGAGGCTGTGGAGACAGGCGGGGCAGTGGTTGCGGTGGCGGGTGCCCGCCCCCTCCGGCGTGACAGTGCGGCCGCAGACGCGGCAGGTAAAGCTGGTATTCTCGCTGTGTTGTGACATGCTGTCCTCCTGGTATGTTTCCGCACACACGGGAGGCCTTCAGAAGATCAGTATTTGAAAACCTCCCGGTTTTCAGCAATGGCCGAACGATAGAACATAAAACAAAGCTCCTTTTTGCTGTTTTTCTTCTCTTGATGGCGCGGCCTACCGCTCCATTTTCCAGAAGGCCACGCTGTAGGGGGCCAGCTGGCTGCCGCCGCCGAAGTCGTGGTTCTCCCCCGTAATCAGATCCACCGCCATGCCGCACCCTGCGTCAAAGTGGGCGGTGTAGGGCGCGCCGTCGGCGTTGACCGCCACCAGCACCCGCTCCCCCTCCACGGCCCGCTCAAAGATGATCTGCCGGTTGGTGAGCACCACGTTCCGGTAGCCGCCATAGCACAGGGCCCGGCTGCTCCGGCGGGCCTGGGCCAGCCGGGCGATGAACCCGGTCAGCTCGCTGCTCTCCGGCTTCTCCAGCGCCGGGCGCAGGGCGTCGTCCCCCTGGCTCTTCCGGCCCTCCAGGCCCCACTCGCTGCCGTAGTACACCGCCGGCACGCCGGGCATGCCGAAGAGGATGCCGTAGGCCGGACGCAGGTGCTCCTTGTTGGTCAGGATGCTGGCAATGCGCTCCACGTCGTGGTTGTCCAGGAAGCTGAGCAGATGGCGGCCCTTGTAGAGGGTCCACTGCTCGGAACCGAACTGGCGGGCCAGGCTGTGGCCGATCTCAAAGAGGTTCATGGAGTTGAAGCTGGACCACAGGCCCTTGTAGCACTCGTAGTTGGTGACGGAGTGGCACAGGCCGTCGCCCATCCACCGGTTGTAGTCCCCGTGGAGGGTCTCCCCCATGAGTACGAAATCCGGCTTGAGGCCCTCGGTGAAGGACCGCAGCTGCCGCAGGTAGTCCGGGCTCAGACAGTAGGCCACGTCCAGGCGCAGCCCGTCGATGCCGAACTGGTCCACCCAGGAGCGGACAGCGTCAAACTGGTGCTGGACCACCGCCGGATTCTGGAGGTTGAGCTTCACCAGCTCGTAGTGGCCCTCCCATGCCTCGTACCAGAAGCCGTCGTTATAGCAGGTGCTGCCGTCAAAATTGATGTGGAACCAGTCCTTGTAGGGGCTGTCCCACTTCTTCTCCTGCACGTCCCGGAAGGCCCAGAAGCCCCGGCCAACGTGGTTGAACACGCCGTCCAGCATGATCCGCAGCCCGGCGGCGTGGAGTGCATCGCAGACCTGGCGGAAGTCCTCGTTGGTCCCCAGGCGGCAGTCCACGGTGCGGTAGTCACGGGTGTCATAGCCGTGGCGGTCGCTGTCAAAGAGGGGGTTGAAGAGGACCGTGTCCGCCCCCAGGGCCTTGATATGCTCCGCCCAGTCCAGCACCCGCAGAATGCGGTGGGCCTGGATGCCGTCATTCTCCCGGGGCGCGCCGCACAGGCCCAGGGGATAGATTTGATAGATGACCGATTCGTCAAACCACATAAAGTTCTCCTTCTCGCCGGCACTCCCGGCGCGGTGATGTGGAAGCTGTTCTCCCAGTATACAGGAAACCGGGCCGGTTGTCAAAGACTGTTGGGCGGCAGTGCGTCAAAAAAGCGGCTTTGTCACCTTTTTTGATAAAAAAGCACCGTGGGGCCAGCGCTGCTGGCCCCACGGTGCTTTGCCGGATACGACGGGTTAATCCACAATGTCCACGGAGACCTTCTGCCCTGAACGCTGGGCGCAGGAGCGGACAAGGGTGCGGATCTCCTTGGCAATGCGGCCCTGGCGGCCGATCACCTTGCCCATGTCCTCGGGGGCTACGCGCAGCTCCAGCGTCAGCTCCTGGTCCCCCTCCACCTCCGTCACAGATACGGCGTCAGGGTTCTCCACCAGGTTTCTGGCGATATAGAGCAGCAGGTCTTTCAAGCTGCGTCCCGCATCCATCAGAGCACTTCAACCTTCTTGAGCAGGGCGCGGACCGTGTCGGTGGGCTGTGCGCCGGTCTTGATCCACTCCTTTGCCCGATCGGTGTCAATCTTGATCTCAGCGGGGGACACGCAGGGGTTGTAGGTGCCGATCTCCTCGATAAAGCGGCCGTCGCGGGGATAGCGGCTGTCGGCGACAACCACGCGGTAGTAGGGGGCCTTCTTTGCGCCCATGCGGCGCAGTCTGATCTTAACCATAATTTGCTTCCTCCGATAGTCAGTTTTATATCATGATTTTTATTTATAAATGCTGACGCATTTACAGTCGGACGTCCTATTTCAGCCGCTTTTTCCGGCCAAAGCCGTGCATCTTGCCCATGCCGCCGATCTTGCCCAGGCTGCCCAGGTTGGGCATCTTCCCAAGCCCCAGGGGCATCTTGCCCTTGCTGAGCTGGCGGGTGAGCTGGAGCATCATCTCATACTGCTTGAGCAGGCGGTTCACGTCCGCTACCTCCAGGCCGCACCCGGCGGCCACCCGCTTCTTGCGGCTGGCGTCCAGCAGGCCCGGGTTCTCCCGCTCCTTGGGGGTCATGGAGAGAATGACCGCCTCCTGCCGGTTGAGCATCCTGTCGTCGATCTGGGCGCCGGCCATCTGCTTGCCCATCTGGCCGGGGAACATGGCCGCCATCTGGCTCAGATCCCCCATCTTGCGCAGCTGGGTCATCTGCTCCATGTAGTCGGTGAGGGTGAAGCGGTTCTTGCGCAGCTTCTCCTCCAGCTCCGCCGCCTTTTTCTCGTCAAAGCTCTGCTCCGCCTTCTCAATGAGGGAGAGCATGTCGCCCATGCCCAGAATGCGGGAGGCCATGCGGTCCGGGTGGAAGAGCTCGATCATGTCCAGCTTCTCGCCGGTGCCCACGAACTTGATGGGCTTGCCGGTGGCCGCCCGGATGGACAGGGCCGCGCCGCCACGGGCGTCGCCGTCCAGCTTGGTGAGCACCACGCCGTCGATGCCCAGGGCCTCGTCAAAGGCCGTGGCCGCGCTCACCGCGTCCTGGCCGGTCATGGCGTCCACCACCAGGAGGATCTCGTTGGGGGTGACCGCGCTCTTGATGTTCTTCAGCTCGTTCATGAGCTGCTCGTCGATGTGGAGCCGGCCGGCGGTGTCCAGCAGGACCGTATCGTAGCCGTTGTCCCGGGCGTGGCGCACCGCGTGCTGGGCGATCTGGACCGGGTTGACCTGGCCCAGGGCGAAGACGGGAATGTCCAGCTGCCCGCCCACCACCTGCAGCTGGGTGATGGCGGCGGGGCGGTACACGTCGCAGGCCGCCAGCAGGGGCCGCTTGCCCATGGCGGAGCGCAGATACCCGGCCAGCTTGGCCCCGTTGGTGGTCTTGCCCGCGCCCTGGAGGCCCACCATCATGATGACTGTGGGCGGATGGGAGGCGAAGCTGATCTTCTCGCTGCCGCCGCCCATGAGGGCGGTGAGCTCCTCGTTGACAATCTTGATGATCTGCTGGGCGGGGGTGAGGCTCTCCAGCACGTCCGCGCCCACGGCCCGCTCGGTGACCTTGGCCACAAAATCCTTGACCACGCTGTAGCTCACGTCGGCGTCCAGCAGGGCCAGACGGACCTCCTTCATGGCCTCCTTCACGTCGGCCTCCGTGACCCGGCCCTTGCCCCGCAGCCGCTTAAACGCCGCGTTCAGTTTTTCGGAAAGTCCTTCAAATGCCATGGGTTCTCACTTCCTTTACTCCCTCAGCGCCTGGGCGGAGAGGTGGATGGTATCGGCCAGGGCGTCGATCCTGGCGTCCTCGTACTGCCGGTAGTTGATGGTCTTCAGCTCCGCCGCCGCGTTCTGGATGGCGGCGATATGGGTCTGCATCTGGAGAAAGCGGCGGATGAGGCCGGTCTTGTCCTCAATCTCCTGCATAACGCCCTCCGCCCGGACGATCACGTCCCGGACGCCCTGGCGGCTGATGCCGCTGTTCTCCGCGATCTCCGCCAGGCTCAGATCCTCGTTGTAGTACAGGTCAAAGAACTCCTTCTGCCGGTCCGTCAGCACTTCCCCGTAGAAATCAAACAGCATGGTCATGCGGTAGGTCTGGTTTTTCATGCCGTCTCCCTCCTCGTGTAAAGCGCCCGCGCTTTACATACCCGCCTATCATACCCCATTTCCGCCGGAAAGTCAAGAGGGGATCTGCCCGGGGGCACGGAAATCCATTTCCCGAAAAACGCAGCCTCCCGCAGGGGCGGGCACCGCTTGCCCGCTCTGACGGCGCCCTCCGGCGGTCCGAACGAAGCGGCAAACGGATTTCCACCGATATTTGACGGAATGCTCTCGACATTTCCCTATAAAATATGGTATACTGGGACCATCGAACCATGGAACAGGAGGAAGCGCTCCCGGAGAGGGGGCGCGATTGCACGTTATGGAATACAACAAGCTGATCGCCCAGCTGGAGATCGGGGACGAGGCGGAGGGCTTCTACGTCCTCAAGACCGCCCAGTCCCGGGTCTCCAACAGCGGAAAGCCCTTTCTCAGCGCCGTGCTGGCGGACCGGTCCGGGGCCATCGAGGCCAAGGTCTGGGACTACGGCGGGCCGGTGGGTCCGGCGGACGAGGGGGAGGTGCTGAAGATACGGGGCACGGTGAACGAGTTTCGCGGCGCCCCGCAGATGATTATCTCCCGCCTGCGCCTGACCCAGGAGGGGGACCGGTACAACCTGGGGGATCTGGTGCCGGTGGCCCCCATCGACGCGGACGCGGCCATGGAGGAGCTGCGCTCGGTGGTGGAGCGCATAGAGGACGGCGACTACCGGGCCGTCTGCCGGTGGATGATGGACCGGTACGGGGAGCGGTTTGCCTCCATCCCGGCGGGAAAGAGCATGCACCACAGCTTTGTGGGGGGCCTGCTGATGCACACGCTGTACATGGTGCGCACGGCGGACTACCTGGCGGGGCTGTACGCGCCGGTGATCGACCGGAGCCTGCTGCTGGCGGGGACCCTGCTCCACGACTTTGCCAAGTGCGACGAGTTCGTCACCTCGCCCCTGGGGCTGGTGACGGAGTACTCGACCCGGGGCCAGCTGCTGGGCCATCTGGTGATGGGGGCCCAGGCGGCGGCGGAGGCCGCCGGGGAGCTGGGCATACCGGAGGAGAAGAGCATGCTCCTCCAGCACATGCTCCTGTCCCACCACGGGGAGCCGGAGTTCGGGGCCGCAGTGCGGCCCATGTGCGCGGAGAGCGAGCTTTTGAGCATGATTGATCTCATCGACAGCCGCATGGAGATCTACCAGGAGACCTTGGAGGACGTGCCGGCGGGGCAGTTCAGCAAGCGGGTGTTCGCTCTGGACAAGAAGATCTACCGCCACAGCTGAGGAGCGTCTGTTCACCAAGAACCGCAGCAACATAAAAAGGAGGAACCATGAATTTTCAGCTAAAGCCCGGCATGCTGCTGGGCGTGACCACGGCCGCCACACGGATCGAGGGCGGCGCGGCAGACAGCAGCTGGCGCCGCTGGTACGCCCAGGGACATATCAAGGACGGCTCCGACCCGGCCGCGGCCGTGGACCACTTCGGCCGCTGGCAGGAGGACGGGGCGCTGATGGAGGAGCTGGGCGTCCAGTGCTGCCGGATGAGCGTGGAGTGGAGCCGGGTGGAGCCGGAGGACGGCGTGTTTGACCAGCAGGCCATCGCCCGCTACCGCCAGGAGCTCCAGGACCTGACGGACCGGGGCATCCGTCCCCTGCTCACCCTCCACCACTTCTCCAACCCCCTGTGGCTGGAGGACCGGGGGGCCTTTGCCAGCAGCGACAATATCACCTGCTTTCTGCGCTACGTGCGCAGGATGGTGGAGAGCTTCGGGGATCTGGTCAGCGAGTACGTCACCTTCAACGCCCCCAACCTCTACGCCTACAACGGCTGGCTCACCGGCGCGTGGCCCCCGGGCAAAAGGAACCTTCTGGACATGGCCCGCGTCATGACCAACCTGGCCGCCGCCCACATCGAGGCCTACGGCCTCATCCGCAAGACCCGGCTGCAAATGGGCTTTCAGGACACCCGGGTGGGCGCGGCCCTCCATCTGCGCGCCTTCGGGCCCGAGGACAGCGCCGACCCGGTCCACCGCTTCTGGGCCTCCCGGGCGGAGCAGCTGTTCCAGGGCAGTCTGGCCCGGGCCATGTGCACCGGCCGGACCGGCTTCCCCATCGGCCGCCACCCGGCCATCGTCCCGGGCCGGTACTGCGACTTCCACGGGGTCAACTACTACGCCCGCTCCACGGTGAGCGGACCCGCCGACGGCGCGGCAAAGGGCCGCCCGGTGAGCGATCTGGGCTGGGAGATCAGCCCGGCGGGCATTGTGGAGGTGTGCGAGAGCCTTTGCCGGCTGGTTCCCCGGCCCATCTATATCACCGCCAACGGCACATGCGACAACGGCGAGCACTTCCGGGCCCGGTACATTGCCGAGCACCTGGAGGCCCTGTGCGGCAGCGGGCTGCCCGTGGAGCGGTACTTCCACGATACCTTCTGCGACGGCTGGGAGTGGACGGAGGGCCTGTCCGCCCGGTTCGGGCTGGTGGCCCTGGAGGGCAGCGACCGGGAGCGGCGGGTGAAGTGGAGCGGCCGGTTCTACAGCCAGGTCATCGCCCAGGGAGGGGTCAGCGAGGAGCTGTACCGGGAGTACTGCGCCGCCCCCTACCCCGCGGCCCGGGAGGAGAGATAGCATGGACTGGTGGAAGGACGCGATCATCTACCAGATCTACCCCCGCAGCTTCCAGGACTCCAACGGCGACGGCGTCGGGGACATCCCCGGCATCATCAGCCGGCTGGACCACCTCCAGGAGCTGGGGGTGGACGCCATCTGGCTCAGCCCGGTCTACAAGTCCCCCAACGCGGACAACGGCTACGATATCAGCGACTACCGGGAGATCAACCCGGAGTACGGCACCATGGAGGACATGGAGGAGCTCATCGCCCAGGCCAAAAGCCGGGGCATACGGATCCTCATGGATCTGGTCATCAACCACACCTCCACGGACCACTACTGGTTCCGGCAGAGCCGGGACAGGACCAGCCCCTACGCGGACTACTACTACTGGTCCCACGGCGGCCCCGACGGGACCCTGCCCAACAACTGGACCGGCTTCTTCGGCGAGGACTGCTGGGAGTTTGACCCCCAGCGGTGCGAGTACTACCTGCACCTGTTCGCCAAGTCCCAGGCGGATCTGAACTACCACAACCCGGCGGTGCTGGAGGAGGTGAAGGACATCCTCCGCTTCTGGCTGGACAAGGGGGTGGCCGGGTTCCGGTGCGACGTGATCAACGTGCTGTGGAAGGAGAGCCTGGACAGCGGCAAAAAGCGGCTGGCCCTCACCGGTCAGGAGCGCTACATCTCCTGGGAGGAGAACCACCGCATCCTCCGCCAGCTGCGGGAGGTGCTGGACGAGTACCAGGCCTTCACCGTGGGGGAGACGGTGTTCGTCACGCCCCAGCAGGCCCGGGACCTGTGCGCGCCGGAGCGGCGGGAGCTGAACATGGTGTTCTCCTTCCAGCACATGGAGTGCGACCAGTACTATGTGAAGTGGCTGAAGCGGAAATTCCGGCCCAAGGTGTTCTTCGACTGCCTGACCCGGTGGCAGAGGGAGCTGGACTGGAACGCCCTGTATCTGGAGAACCACGACCAGCCCCGGTCCATCCCCCGGTTCGGCAGCGTGCGGTACTGGAAGGAGAGCGGCAAGCTGCTGGCCACCCTGCTGCTGACCCTGCGGGGCACCCCTTTCCTCTACCAGGGCCAGGAGATCGGGATGCTGGACTTTGACTTCCAGCGCATCCGCCAGCTCAACGACGTGGAGAGCAAGAACGTGGACAGGCTGCTGCGCCGGTTCCACGTGCCCCAGAAGCTGCGCTGGAGGATCATCTCCCGCACCAGCCGCGACAACGCCCGCACCCCCTTCCAGTGGGACGATGGGCCCCAGGCGGGCTTCAGCCAGGGCCGCCCCTGGCTGGGGGTGAACCACAACTGCGCCTCCATCAACCTGGCCCAGCAGGAGGAGGACCCGGCGTCCATCTGGAGCTGGTACAAGGACCTGGCGGCCCTGCGGCGGGAGCGGGAGGTGCTGCGCCGGGGCGAGTTCGTGCCCATGGAGGCCGCGCCGCCCCTGTTCGCCTACCGCCGCCGTCTGGGGGAGGAGCAGCTGACGGTGCTGCTCAACTTCAGCGACGATCCCACCCGGGTGTCCGTGCAGGGGAGCCTGCTGCGCTCCAACTACCCCCGGGAGCGGTTCGAGGGCGTGCTCCAGCCCTGGGAGGCTGTGATCTTAGAGTGATGGACGCTTACCGGCTTGTCCGCTCCCGCCGCCGCACCCTGGCCCTGGAGATCACCAGGGAGGGGGAGGTGGTGGTCCGCTCGCCCATGGGCTTGAGCCAGAAGCGGATTGACCAGTTTGTGGCGGACCACGGGGCGTGGATCGCGGAGCATCTGGAGCGCCAGCGCCGCCGTCAGGCGGCGAGGCCCGAGCCCACGGAGGAGGAGCGGAGCGAATACATCCGCCGGGCCCGGGAGGAGCTGCCGGGCCGGGTGGCCCACTATGGGGCCCTTATGGGCCTGACCCCCGCGGGCCTCACCGTCACAGGGGCCCGGACCCGCTTTGGCAGCTGCAGCGGCAAAAATCGGATCTGCTTCTCCTGGCGGCTGATGCAGTACCCCCAGGCAGCCATCGACTACGTGGTGGTCCACGAGCTGGCCCATATCCGCCACAAGGACCACAGCCGTGCCTTCTACGCCTGCGTGGAGGAGGTCCTGCCGGACTGGCGGGAGCGGCGGAGGCTGCTGCGGGAGTAACCTCTTTTTCTTTGTGAACAAAGAAAAAGAAGCAAAAAGAACTTCAGACGCGCTTTTATTGCTGCCGTTCGTCTCACCTCCTGTTGCTGTAAGACGGGCCGCACGCACATATACAGGCGCTAAAATTCTTTTTTGATTCTTTTTTCTTTTAAGAAAAAAGAATGGCTACTAAAAAGGAGGCCAAACCTTATGACCATCTCAGAGCGCATCAACGGGGCCGTGGAAGCCATCCGCGCCCGCACGGACCGAGTACCGGAGCTGGGCCTCATCCTGGGCAGCGGCCTGGGAGATTTCTGCGACCGGCTGGAGGACCAGACCGTCATCCCCTTCTCTGACATCCCAGGCTTCCCCCTGCCCACGGTGGAGGGACACCAGGGGGCCTTTGTGTTGGGCTCCTGCCGGGGCAGGACCGTGGCCGCCCTGCGGGGCCGCATCCACTACTACGAGGGCTACTCCCAGCAGGAGATCACCCTGCCCGTGCGGGTGATGGCCAAGCTGGGCGTGCGCACCCTTATCCTCACCAACGCCGCCGGGGGCATCAACCTGGACTTCCAACCCGGCACCCTCATGCTCCTGACGGACCACATCAACTACTCCGGCATGAACCCCCTCATCGGACCCAACCTGGACGAGTTCGGCCCCCGGTTTCCGGACATGAGCGACATCTATACCCGCGCACTCCGGGAGAAGCTGCTGCCCCTGGCCCGGGAGGCCGGCATTCCCCTGCGGGAGGGTGTGTACGTCATGTACAGCGGCCCCAACTATGAGACCCCGGCGGAGATCCGCTTCTTCCGGGCCGTGGGCGGCGACGCGGCGGGCATGTCCACCGTGCCCGAGGCCCTGGCGGCCCGCCACGCGGGGCTCCAGGTCATGGGCGTGAGCTGCATCACCAACATGGCCGCCGGCGTGCTGCCCCAGCCCCTGAGCCACGAGGAGGTGGTGGAGACCGCCGGACGGGTCAAGCGGGACTTCACCCGCCTGCTGGAGCTGATGATCGACGTGGGGTAGGTCCCTGGGCGGAAACCGGATTTCCCTGGGCAGATGCGGAAAAAGATTGATTTTTTCGCCCGCCCTGTGGTAAGATAATGATAATTGCGCCTCCGGCTGGGAGAGAGGGGGAGAGGGACCTTGTCAGAACAGAATATGCCCGCTATCCCCGGCGAGCCCCGCCTGACGGAGCGGCTGCGGGAGGCCGCCGGCAGGGACGCTCTGGGCCACGCCCTTATCCTCAGCGGCCAGGGGGATCTGGCCGCCGCCGCCCGGTTCGCCGCTGCGGCCATGGAGTGTCAGGGAGAAAACCGGCCCTGCGGCCTCTGCGGTCCCTGCCGGAAGGTGCTGCGGGGCATCCATCCGGATGTGACCACAGTGGAGGACCCGGAGCACAAGAATATCGCCATTGACGTGCTCCGGGACGTGGTGGCGGACGCCTACACCCTGCCCAACGAGGGGCGGCGGAAGATCTATATCATCCCCGACTGCGGCCTGCTGGACCCTAAAGCCCAGAACGTGCTGCTCAAGGTGGTGGAGGACGGCCCGGCCCACGCCGCCTTCCTCTTCTGCGCGGCGAACAGCGCCGCGCTCCTGCCCACCATCCGCTCCCGGGCGGTGGAGTGGAAGCTGTCCAACCCGGAGCCGGAGACTGCGGAGGCGGACGGCGGCGCCCAGGAGCTGTGCCGCCTGCTGTGCGAGAGCCGGCCGGCGGACATTGCCGCCTACTTCGCCCGGCTGGAGAGCGGCAAGACCAGCCGGGAGGAGCTGAAGGCCCTGCTCTCCGACGCCCGGGACCTGCTGGTCCGGGGTCTGGCCGCCGGATACGGCGCGGAGGGCGGCCCCATGGCCCGGCGGCTGGCCCGGGAGCTGGGGCCCCGGCGGATCTCGGCGGCGGCGGACGTGCTGCAAAGGTTTATCGGCTGGTGCGGCTACAACACCGGCGTGGGCCATCTGGCCGGCGCGCTGGCGGCGGAGCTGACGGAGCTGCGATAGGCCCGCCGCGGAGGGGAATTTATTTTTAGTTGCGCCCTGCGGGGCGCGAGGAATCGAGGATAACTACATGGCAGAAGTCATCAGCATCCGCTTCCGCGGAGGCTCAAAAAATTACTACTTTGATCCCCACGGACTCCAGGTGGCGGCGGAGGAGTACGTGGTGGTGGAGACCGCCCAGGGCATGGAGTACGTCAAGTGCGTGGAGGGCAACCACGAGGTGCCGGACCAGAGCGTGATCCAGCCCCTGCGGTCCGTGGTGCGCGTGGCCACGGAAAACGACCACAAGGCCGCCGCCTACAACCGCAAGCGGGAGAAGGAGGCCTTCTCCATCTGCGAGAAGAAGATCGCCGCCCACCACCTGGAGATGAAGCTGGTGCGGGTGGAGTGCAACTTCGAGGGCAACAAGATCATCTTCTTTTTCACCGCCGAGGGGCGGGTGGACTTCCGGGAGCTGGTCAAGGATCTGGCCAGCGTGTTCCGGGCCCGCATCGAGCTGCGCCAGATCGGCGTGCGGGACGAGGCCAAGATGCTGGGGGGCATCGGCATCTGCGGCCGGCCCCTGTGCTGCAGCCAGTTCCTGGACGAGTTCATCCCCGTGTCCATCAAGATGGCCAAGACCCAGAACCTGAGCCTGAACCCCACCAAGATCTCCGGCACCTGCGGCCGCCTCATGTGCTGCCTCAAATACGAGCAGGCCGCCTACGAGGACGCCGGCAAGCGCATGCCCAAGACAGAGAGCTTTGTGGACACCCCCGACGGCGTTGGCAACGTCAGCGGCGTGGATCTGCTCCAGGAGCAGGTCCAGGTCCGGCTGGACAGCGCCCCGGAGTCCCCCCGCCGCTACAAGAGCTGTGAGATTCGGGTCCTGCGCAGCGGCAAGGGCAGCCGGGAGGGCATCGAGATCCCCGCCGAGCGCCCCCCCCGGGCCGCCGGCGAGGGGGACGCCGCTCCGTCGTCCCGCTATGCCCGCCGGGGCGGCCGGGACCCCATCGCCGTCCCCTCCGTGCTGGCCGCCGGCGGGCCCCAGGAGGACGAGGAGCGGCGCGGCAATCGCCGCCGCAGGGACCGCCGCCGGAGCGACAAGCCCGCCCAGCAGAGCCCGGAGAAGCAGCCCTCCCGCCGGGAGAGCAAGCCCCGGCCCGAGGGCGGCCGTCCCCAGAAGGCGGAGCGCCCGCCCCGGGCGGACAAGCGGCCCGACAGGGCGGAAAAGTTGCCCATCCGGCCGGCTGCCGACACCACCGCCGAGAAGAAGGCCGCCGCGGACCGTGCGGCCCGCCAGCAGTCCGGCGAGCCCCGGCCCGCCGAGAACCGGCAGCCCAACCGCCACCGCCCCCGCAGGCGGCCCCGGGGCAAGGGTCCCGGCGAGGGATAGAGGACGCGCCCGCCGTCTCCGAGGCAGACTTTCGTGGAGACGGCGGGCGTTTTGTAGGGAGCGGCAAGAGGATCGGGGCGCAGATAGAAAGGGCGATGTTATGGCGGCGCTGACAACATTGGGACTGGGCAGAACCATGGAGAAAAAGCTTCACGCCGTAGGCATTCACTCGGCGGAGGCGCTGGTGGAGCTGGGCAGCAGGCAGGCGGTCCTCCGGCTCAAGGCCCGGTATCCCAACACCTGCGTGGTGATTCTCTACCACTTGGAGGCTGCGATTCAGGGCGTGGACATCAAGGCGCTGGACGGTGGCTGCAAGACCAGTCTGAAGGTCTGGTTCCAGCAGATGCAGGCGCCTGCGCGGCCTTGACTTATGGGCCAAAAGGGATCTATCATAGAGAAAACCGCTGGAAAATGGAGGAAAAATCCCGTGGAGAGCAACCAGACCTGTTTCCGCCGGGGCGTCCGGGACGGGATGCCCATCGCCCTGGGCTACTTCGCCGTGGCCTTCACCCTGGGCATTGCCGCCAAGAACGCCGGCTTCTCCGCCGTCCAGGCCATGGTGGAGAGCCTGACCAACAACGCCTCCGCCGGGGAGTACGCGGTGTTCTCCCTGGTAAGCGCGGGGGCCGGCTACTGGGAGGTGGCCGTCATGACCCTGGTGGCCAACGCCCGGTATCTGCTCATGAGCTGCGCCCTCAGCCAGAAGCTGGCCCCGGAGACGGGCCTGGGCCACCGGATGCTGGTGGCCTTTGACGTGACAGACGAGATCTTCGGCGTCTCCATCGCCTTCCCCGGGCGGCTGAACCCCTTTTACACCTACGGGGCCATGGCTGTGGCTATCCCCGGCTGGGCCCTGGGCACCTTCCTCGGCGTGGTGGTGGGCAACGTGCTGCCCCTGCGTCTGGTGAGCGCCCTGAGCGTGGGGCTCTACGGCATGTTTCTGGCCATCATCGTGCCGCCCGCCAGGGAGAGCCGGGTGGTGCTGGCCCTGGTGCTCCTGAGCTTTGCCGCCAGCTGGGCAGCCGCCAGCCTTCCGGCTCTGGCGGCTGTGTCCTCGGGGGTGAAGACCATCGTGCTGACGGTGGCCATCTCCCTGGGGGCGGCGGTGCTGTTCCCGGTGGCGGAGGAGGCGGAGACATGAGAAATATCTGGGTCTACATACTGGTATCCGCCCTGGTGTCCTACCTCATCCGGGTCACGCCCCTGGTGCTCATCCGGCGGGAGATCACCAACCGCACCCTTCGGTCCTTCCTGTACTACGTGCCCTATGTCACTCTGGCGGTGATGACCTTCCCGGCCATCACGGAGGCCACCCAGAGCCCCCTGGCGGGACTGCTGGCCCTGGCCGCCGGGGCGGTTCTGGCCTGGCGGGGCGGGAGCCTGTTTCTGGTTGCCGTGGCCTGCTGCGTGGTGGTGTTCGCCGCGGAGTGGATTTTGATTTAAAGGAGACAGCTATGAGGCAAGCGCTGATTGTGATTGACATGCAGAACGGATTTCTCAATCCGGAATCTCCCCTGTGCATCCGGGGCGCCCGGGCTACGGTGCCCGCCTGCGCCCAGGTGATCGCCGCCTGCCGGCGGGCGGCAGCGCCGGTGATCTTCGTCAACCGGGCCTACCGGGCCGACGGCAGCGACGTGGAGAACACCCGCTATCAGGTCTGGGCGGCGGGGGGCAGACCCCTCACCCCCGGCAGCACCGGCCCCCTGTCCGTGGAGAACCCGCCGGAGTTTGGCCGGCAGGAGGGGGACTATGAGATCATCAAGCCCCGGTACTCCGCCTTCTTCCACACCTCTCTGGACCTGCTGCTGCGGCGGCTGGGGGTGGACACGGTGGTCCTCACCGGCACCACCACCCCCAACTGCATCCGAACCACCTGCTATGACGCCATCTCCCTGGACTACCGGGTGGTGATCCTGGAGGACTGCTGCTCGTCCAACACGGAAGAGATCCAGCGCGCCAACATGGCGGATATGGCCAACGTGGGCGCGGATATCCGCGCCTCCCGGGACTTTCTGGCGGACCTGGACGGACGGGGCCTGACCCTCCGGTCCGCCGCGGCCGGGGATGTGGAGCGGTGCGCGGAGATCGAGGCGGCCTGTTTCCCCGCGGCCCAGGCGGCCAGCCGGGAGGCCATGGAGGCCCGTCTGAGCGCCTATCCGGACCACGTCCTGCTGGGGGAGGCGGAGGGCCGGACCGTGGGCTACGCCATGGGTCCGGTGATTGATGAGCAGACCATCCGGGATGAGATGTTCGCGGACACCGGCTTCCATAACCCGGCGGGGGCCTACCAGTCCGTGTTCAGCCTGGCGGTGGACCCGGCCTTCCAGGGCCGGGGCTATGGCCGGGCGCTGCTGGAGGGGCTCATCGCCCGGGCCCGCCGCGAGGGGCGGCAGGGCGTGGTCCTTACCTGTCTGGCCCGGAAGCTGGCCTACTACGAGAGCTTCGGCTTTGTGAGCCTGGGGGTGTCCGGCTCCGTCCACGGCGGGGCGGTGTGGTACGACATGCTCCTGACGCTCTGAGCCTTTTAGAGCCTGTTTAATATCTCGACGTGTATGGATTGGCGAGTGGATTTTTTGCCCTGCAAGGCAAAAATCCGCAGGCATCCTGACGGATGGCAAGGATTTTTAACGCAGTCAGGGCGGAAAATACGCCGCCAAGACATGCGCGGGGGAGATTTTAAACAGGCTCTTAGGGAAAAACTTTTCTGAAACGCCTGGTATGACTTCCATTTTCCGGAAATTTGTGGTATACTGTTGCCAATTCAGCGGCCGCAGCGCCGCTCCGGCGGCATTGGCGGTGCAGAGAGAGGAGGGCCCCACAGATGAAGTGTCCCTATTGCGGCTACAGGGAGAGTAAGGTGGTGGACAGCCGCCCCGCCGACGAGGGCAACAGTATCCGCCGCCGCCGAGAGTGCCTGGCCTGCGAGAAGCGGTTCACCACATACGAGACCATGGAGTCCCTGCCCATGGTGGTCATCAAGAAGGACGGCAGCCGCCAGAGCTTTGACCGCAACAAGGTCCTGGGCAGCATGCTCCGGGCCTGCGAGAAGCGGACCGTGCCGCTGGCCCGGCTGGAGCAGATGACCGACGAGATCGAGCAGAATCTGCAAAACAGCCTGGAGCGGGAGATCACCACCGACATGGTGGGGGAGCAGGTGATGGAGAAGCTGCGGGGGGTGGACGAGGTGGCCTATGTCCGCTTCGCCTCCGTGTACCGCCAGTTCAAGGATATCCACACATTTATGTCTGAGCTGACAAAGCTGCTGGAGGAGAAGTAGGTTTGATAGCGTCTGAAATAAGACGAGCATGATGTCTCACAAATAATGACACCCTGAGATGGGCTCGTAGCAAATCGCTGCGGGCCCTTTTTTGTACCCATCTTTACCCCTGTCTCTATCCCATTCCAGGCCCTTTTATACTATTTCTTGATAAAATTTTAAATTAGGCAATGGATATGGTATTACTTCCGCAATCAAAGATAGGAAAGGAACGGATGGAGTGTCAACGCCAATTTGAAATTGTAAGAAAACGCCGAAGAAATTTTGTAGTTTTTCGGCGGG
>CAJTWF010000024.1 GCA_910579965.1 uncultured Oscillospiraceae bacterium | reverse complement strand
AAACTACAAAATTTCTTCGGCGTTTTCTTACAATTTCAAATTGGCGTTGACACATCTACTTCAGCGAGGAGGGTGCCTCCCAGCGCCCCAGCGTGTGCATCTATGACCGGGCCCACTCCGCGATTCAGGAGGCCCAGCCCGGCGACTTCGACTGGGATGCCATCTTCGATGGCGCCGCATGGTTCCACTTTACCGGGATCACCCCGGCGTTGAGCCCCAATCTGGTGGAGATCTGCGTGGAGGCGTGCCGAGCGGCCAAAGCGAGGGGGATGACGGTCTCCTGCGACCTGAACTACCGCGGCAAGCTTTGGACCCGGGAAGAGGCGAGGGCCGCTATGACAGAGCTCTGCCGGTATGTGGATGTGTGCATCTCCAACGAGGAGGACGCCAAGGATGTGTTCGGCATTGAAGCCGAAGCCACAGACATCACCGCCGGAGAGCTGAACCGGGCAGGCTACAGGTCTGTCGCCAGGCAGCTGGCGGACCGATTCGGCTTTGAGAAGGTGGCCATCACCCTCCGGGAGAGCCGGAGCGCCGTTGACAATGACTGGAGTACCATGCTCTACGACGGGACGGACTGCTTCTTCTCTAAGCAGTACCACCTGCACATTGTGGACCGCATCGGCGGCGGGGACAGCTTTGGCGGCGCATTGATTTACGCGCTGCTGTCCGGAAAGTCCAATCAGGCGGCAGTGGAATTCGCTGCTGCTGCGTCCGCGCTGAAGCACTCCATTGAGGGCGACTTTAATTTCGCCACCATCGCCGAGGTGGAGAAACTGTCCGGCGGCGATGGCTCCGGAAGGGTTCAGCGGTGAATTTGAGGAAGTCCCCCTGCCTATCATAATAGGAAAGGAAGCCATTTGTAATATTACTTCCGAATTAGAACATAGGAAATCTGGTTATGCTGAAAGAAATTCGTCCGGATTGCTCTCCAGGGCATAGGGCGGCAAAAAGAACAGCTCAATTTTATCCCGATGCCTGTCCAGCCAGGCGGCAGCCTTTTTCCCATGATGTACCTTTAGATTGTCCAAAATCAGGAAAACTTTTCGCTTGGAGGTCCGAACCAGCCGGTTCATATTACTTCTGAAAAATGATATGGGAAAATGATGGTCGATTGTAAATGGTATGGGATGGCCTGCTTCCAATCAAGGTGACGGAGCTGCCGGGAGCCTTGAAGCGCAAGGGCAGGAAATTCAAGGACAGGGAGAACAAAAAGTGTTACGGCACAAGTATTTCAGACCGCCCGTAGATCGCTGCCCAGCGTATGGAAGAAGGTCGTTGGGAGGGCGGCACCGTGTCGGGGAAGCGGACCGGCCACGAGGCTGTTGTCCTCACCCTGCTGGAGAAAAAGAAGGAGAACTACCTTGCTATCCGCATCCCCGGCAAGACCAGCAAGGCCGTAATGGACGCCATGGCCGCCCTCCGGGCTGAGTATGGCCAGCACTTTCCGCAGGTCTTCAAGACCATTACTGCGGACAACGGCAGCGAGTTTGCCGGCTTCGCGCAGACGGAAGCATGGGGCAGTAAGGTTTTCTTTGTCCACCCTTACACCTCATGGGAGCGCGTCCAGAACAAGCGGCACAACGGCCTGTTCCGGCCGTTCGTCCCCAAGGGCGTCTCCATTGAGCTGTTCACCGATGAGGACATCCTTGCAGCTGCTGACGAGTTGAATGGACGGCCTCGGAGAAAGCTCGGTTACTGTACCCCGGAGGAACTTTTTGAGGCCTTCCTGGATACTGTTTACGCAGCCTGACGGCCGCGCCAGCCCTGGTCACGGACAGAGCCTCCGGCTCCATCCGTGACCAGGGCTATGATGACCTGCTTTCTGCCTCGGGGGGTCCAGCTTGCACGTGCAATTTTCGTTTGATTTTTCAAACAAGTCCTAACCCTCTCTATACTTTACCGAGGAGTTTTTTCTGTCCATAGCTATAAACTTTTTGCCCCCAGCATAACTGGGGGTTTTCTTGCTCCAAAAGAAGAGGTCCGAGCATTTCAATGGGAAATGCTCGGACCTCTCAATTTCTTAGAATCTGTATTTACAACCGGGGGATGCTGGATATCCACGGATTTTTACTCTCAGACCAGGAGATTTTCCGCAGGCATCCTGACGGATGGCAAGAAAAATCGACGTAGTATGACGGGAAAAAGACCCGCCAGACCATATTCAACGGTTATGAATACAGGCTCTTAAAGAGCAGATGCCTCACTCCGCCTCCAGGTACAGCTGCACGGCCTGATAGTCCCCCCGCTGGGGCGGGATGGGATACCCGGCGTACATCAGCTGGTCCCCGCTGTAGCGCCTCTCGCCGCCGTTGACCCGGTAGAGCGCGTTGGGGTCCAGCCCCTTCAGGCGCAGGGTGAGGAAGGGCTTGGCCGCCCAGGTGCTTCCCGTGACCAGGGAAACCAGCGCCTCCCGCCGGTCCGGGGACACGTGCTGCCAGGCGGTATAATCCCGGTTGTGGAAGGGGTCTGTGAGCCGGTAGTAGTCCCCCTCCTGGATGAGACGGCAGCGCTCCTTGAAGGTGCAAACCTGCTGGCGCACCGTCTCCTTCTCCTCCGCCGTGCACCTCCCCAGGTCCATCTCATACCCGAAGGTGCCGCACATGGCCACCACCCCCCGGGTCTCCATGGACGTGGAGCGGTTGGTCTGGCCGTTGGGCACGGCGGAGACGTGGGCGCCCACAGTGCTCACCGGATAGCAGAAGCTGGTGCCGCACTGGATGCGCAGCCGGTCAATGGCGTCGGTGTTGTCGCTGCACCAGATCTGGGGGGTATAGTAGAGCATCCCGGCGTCAAACCGGCCGCCGCCGCCGCTGCACCCCTCGATGAGCAGACCCGGATAGTCCCGGTGGAGCCGCTCCAGCAGGTCGTACACCCCCAGCACGTAGCGGTGGTACGCCTCCCCCTGCCGGTCCGCCGGCAGGGCGGCGGACCACACGTCGGTCAGGGACCGATTCATGTCCCACTTGATGTAGGAGATCTCCGCGCTGTCCAGCACCCGGCGCAGGGCGTCGTAGATGTGGTCCCGGACCTCCTGCCGGGAGAAGTCCAGCACCAGCTGGCTCCGGCCCAGCGTCTGGGGACGGCCCGGGGCTCCCAGGGCCCAGTCCGGGTGGGCCCTGTAGAGGTCGCTGTTTTCGCTGACCATCTCCGGCTCGACCCACAGCCCGAAGCCCATGCCCAGCGCCCGGATCCGGGGCACCAGGGCCTCCAGGCCCCCGGGCAGCTTCTTCTCGTTGACGGTCCAGTCGCCCAGGCCGCTCAGGTCGCTGTCCCGGGCGCCGAACCAGCCGTCGTCCATGACAAACAGCTCTATGCCCAGCTCCGCCGCCTCCCGGGCGATGTCCACCAGCTTCTCCGCGTCAAAGTCGAACTCCGTGGCCTCCCAGTTGTTGATGAGCACCGGCCGCCTGGCGTCCCGATAGGGGTCCCGGATCAGGCGGCGGCGCATGGCCCGGTGGAACCGGTGGGTCATGGGGGTCAGGCCGTCGGGGGAGCATACCAGGGCCGCCTCCGGGGTGGTGAAGGTCTCCCCGGGGCCCAGGGTCCAGCGGAAGTGGTGGGGGTGTATGCCCATCACCAGCCGGGTGTCCGCAAACTGGCTCCGCTCCGCCTGGGCAATGAAATTGCCGCTGTAGAGAAGGGCCGCGCCGTAGCAGAGACCGTGGTCCTCCCCCGCGCCGCGCTCGCAGAGGACCACAAAGGGGTTGTGCTGGTGGCTGGAGGTCCCCCGGACGCTGCCCACCCCCTGGACCCCGGGGCGCAGGGGCGCACGGTCCAGGTTCCGCTCCCGGACGTGGCCGCCGTCAAAGGTGATGAGGTCCAGATCCGCCCGGGTGAGATCCAGGCACAGGCTCATGGCCTGGCACAGCCTCACATCCCCGCTCCCCCGGTTGGTCAGCCGGGCGGCCCGGGTGATGAGATCGTCCTCCTCGCACACGCCGTAGAGAAGCTCCACCTCCACGCCGGAGCTGGGGTCCCGCAGAATCACGCTCAGCGTCTCCCAGCCCTGGCTGTGGAAGGCGGGCAGGCCCTCCAGCTCATACTTCCCAGGGCGGATCCCATAGCCCGCATAGCGGAGATCCAGCAGGAGGCTGCCGTCGGTCTGCTCCACCTCCGCCGCGCTCAGGCGGTAGTCGCCCACGCCGCAGGTGGAGTACTCCTGGGGCAGGGTGTCCAGGGAGTAGACCCGGTCCGCTCCGGAGCCGCTGGGGTTGGGGGAGAAGCCCCGGTCCGCGTACTGGAGCAGATAGCCCAGGTCCCCGTCCCTGAGCCGGGGGCCGTAGTAGAGGTGGAGCAGGACGCCGTGGCTGTCCGCCTTCATCTGATAGGTGGTGCGGCAGGTGTGCAGGGTAAATGTCCCGCTCTGCTTATCGTAAACAATCATAGGGTAATCACCTTGTCGTCAAGAAATGTTTAGTGTGACAGCCCCGGCAGCAATTACTTGTCACCGGGGCTGTCTAAGAGAGAAGGAGAGGAACGCAAAATAAAGGGGTTACTTTCCGCCCGTGCCGGCGATGCCCTCCACGAACTGGCGCTGGAAGATGAGGTAGAGGACCACCATGGGCAGCATAGCCAGCAGGGAGCCGGCCATCAGCACGGGGAAGTTGGTGGAGAACTGGCCCTTCAGGGTGGAGAGGCCGGAGGAGAGGGTCATCATCTTCAGATCGGAGTTGACCACCAGAGGCCACATCAGATCGCCGTAGGCAAACACGGCGGTGAAGATGGTCAGAGCGGCCACGGAGGTGCCCGTCAGGGGGAACATGACCTTATAGAAGGTCTGCCACTGGTTGCACCCGTCCAGATAGGCGGCCTCGCCCACCTCGTCGGGGATGCTCATGTAGGTCTGGCGCAGGAAGAACACGCCGAAGGCGCTGACCAGACCGGGGAAGACCAGGGCGAAAATGGTGTTGGCCATGCCCATCTTGGCCACCATCTGGTACTGGGGGATAATGAAGATCTGGCTGGGCAGGGACATCTGGACCAGCACCAGGCCAAAGAGGATGTTCTTGCCCCGGAACTTCAGCTTGGCAAAGGCGTAGCCGGCCATGGAGCTGAACAGGACCGCGCAGATCACCCGGAAAAAGACCATCAGGGTGGTGTTCCAGTAGAGGTGGCCAAAGGGCAGGGAGGTGATAGCCTCCTTGAAGTTGTCCAGCATCCACTTGGCGGGGAAGATGGTGGGCGGGATGAGCATGCTCTCGGGCACGGTCTTGGAGCTGGTGAGGATCATCCACGCAAAGGGGAAGACCATGATGATCGCGCCCAGGATCAGGAAGAAATAAGTAAAGAACTTGGCCATTGCGTAGGAGCGTCTCAGAGAATCCGTACTTTTCATGTCCATTCCTCCTTAGATGTCTTAGATGTCGTAGGTGACCCACTTCTTCTGGCCCCAGAACTGGATCAGGGTGACGAGAAGAATGAGGCTCACAGTCCACACGACAATGGCGGAGCCATAGCCCCGCTCTCCGGCCACGAAGGAGGAGCGGTAGAAGAGGTACATCAGGCTCTGCATATCCGTCAGTGCGGGGTTGGTCTCATCGGCCATCATATAGATGAGATCGTAGATCTTCATGGAGGCCATCAGGCGCATGATGAGCACGGAGAACATGGTGGGGGAGACCATGGGCAGGGTGATGGTGAAGAACTGGCGGACCTTGCCCGCGCCGTCGATGCTGTTGGCCTCGTAGAGGGTCTTGGGGATGTTCTGGAGCCCCGCCAGCAGCAGCACCGCGTCATAGCCCACGCTGCTCCAGATGGAGACAATGGCCACGGCGATCACAGCGGTTTTGGGGTTGGTGATCCACTGGATATTCTGGCCCAGCATCTGGTTGAGGATGCCGTACTCGCCGTTGAAGATCCACCGCCACACCATGGCCACGGCGGCGGGGGCGCACACCAGGGGCAGGAAGAACAGGGTGCGGAAGCCGCCCTTGAACTTCACCTTGGCGTTGAGCAGGATGGCCACAAAGAGGGCCAGCGCCACGCCCACGGGCACGGTGAGGATACAGAAGAAGATGGTGTTCCAGGTGGCCTTCCAGAACTCGATGTTCCCGAACATCTCGACGTAGTTCCCCAGGCCGATGAACTTGTAATGGCCGAAGCCCTGATGCTCACAGAAGCTGGTGTAGATGGTCTGGATAAAGGGCCAGATATTCAGCACCACCAGACCAATGATGGTAGGCGCCACCATGAACCAGCCCCAGTTCTCCTCCCGCCGGGCGGCGGCGGACAGTTTCATGTTCACAGAGAGCCCTCCTTTCAGTTATCCGCCAATTTCTTGGCGGTCTCGGTGTCGATGATTTTCTGCATGTTGTCCAGGGCGCTGTCCAGGCTCTGCTGGCCGCTGTAGACCTTGTTGAGCTCATCCAGCACAGGGCTCTTCCACTTGGGCTTGGCCGCGTTGTTCACGTTCTGCACGCCGTAGGCGAACTGGTCCATGAGCACCTCCACGTTGATGTCATAGCCAGCCTTGTCAAAGGCGTCGAAGTAGGGCTGCTCGGTGCCGTTGTAGGCGGAGATGGCCGCGCCGTAGGAGCTGGCCAGCAGCTGGGCCTCCTCGGTGCCGAAGAATTTGATGACGTCCAGGGCGATGTCCCGGGTCCTGCCCTTGGCGGCGGTGGAGTAGCACAGGCCGTTGGAGATGGTGGCCCGGCCGTCGCCGCTGGCGGGATCGGGGCACATGGGCATGGGGGCGATGTCCCACTTGCCGGCCATGTTGGGGAAGCTGACGCACTTGTTCATCAGCTCCCAGTTGCCCTCAACGTACATGGAGCCGATCTCGGAGAAGAAGGCCGTGCCGGGAGCGGTCTCGGCAAAGTAGGCCTGCTTGGGGCACCAGTCGTAGTCCTGAAGGCCCACGTAGAACTCCATGCCCCTTCTGGTGGCGGGCTGGTCAAAGCCGGCCCGGGTCTTGTCCTCGGTCAGGATGCAGCCGCCGGCCTGATAGACAAAGCTCCAGTAGCCCATCTGATCGTCGTTGTAGGCCATGAAGCCGTACTTGCCGGTCTTGTCATAGATTTTCTGGGAGGCGTCGGTCATGTCGTCCCAGGTCCACTGGTCCGTGGGGTAGGCCACGCCGGCGGCGTCAAACATCTCCTTGTTGTAGACCAGGACCAGGTTGTCCTTGTCCTTGGGCACGCCGTACAGGCGGCCGTCGGAGCCGCTGGCGTTGCCGATGGAGATTTCGGAGAAATGGTTCTGGTAGTAGTTGGGGTCCTCGCCGGCGTAGAGATCCGTCACGTCCGCCAGCATGCCGAAGTCGGCGTAGTACAGGATCTGGTTGGTGTGCATCCAGAAGATGTCCGGCATGGTGTTGGACTCTGCGGCGGCCTCCAGCTTGGTCCAGTACTCGGTCCAGTTGGTGACCTGCACCTCGATCTCCACATCGGGGTGCTGGGCGGTGTAGGCGTCACAGATGGCCTCCATGCTCTCTCGCTGGGCCACGTCCCAGATTTGGAAGGTCAGGTGGGTTTTGCCGTCGGCTGAACCGCAGCCGTTGATGGACAGCAGCAGCGTCATCGCCAGCGCAGCCGCCATCATGCGGGGGAATCGTTTCATAACACCACTCCTTTTTCAACATATTCCGCGCCGCCCCCTTCCTCCACGGACGGCCTGTACGGAACCTATGTGAAACTATAATACGCGGGGAGGATATCTGTAAATGCTTTGATTTGTCCAAAATATATACGGATTTTGGAAATCACGCTTTTCATGCAGGTCTGAACACATTTTTATATATTTTACGGCAATTTCGTCCGTTTTGACAGAAAAGACCCCCTTCTTTTTGACAAATGGCACAAAAAACGAACCCCTGAAGACGGTTCGGCGGGGCGCGGCGGGGCCTGCCGATATATGACAATGCGTTCTGCCATTTTCTCCGGCGGTTGAAAAGCGGAGCCCTGTGTGGTACACTGATCCTGTGCGCCGGCCGCGAACGCCGGCGGTTTTTGATACTATTTCAGAAAGGAACCACCTATGAAAAAGAGAGTATGCGCCTGTCTGCTGGCCTGCCTGCTGTGCCTGAGCGGCTGCGGGCGGGAGCCGGAGGAGGCGTCCGGCTGGACTGCCCTCCAGATGGCCCGGGCCATCCTGGCGTCCCAGGGGGCGGCGGAGGCCGTGACGGAACTGGATGGGGCGGACTTCGCCGCCTACGCCGGGCAGTGCTATCAGCTGGACCCCCGGCAGGTGGAGGACGGGGCGGTCCTGGCCGCCGGCGGCGTGTCCGCCCTGGAGATCGCGGTGCTGCGCCTGACAGAGGACGGGGCCCAGGCGGCGGAGGCGCTGGAGGACTACATAGCGGCCCGGGCCGGGGCCTTCACCGGCTACGCCCCGGAGCAGGCCGCCATTCTGGCCCACTCCACAGCCGTCTCCCGGGGGCGGTACGCAGCCCTGCTCATCTGCTCCGATCCAGCGGAGGCCCAGGCCGCCTTCAACGCCTGCTTTGAGGGCCCGCCGGCGGAGGAGCCGCCCGTCCCCCTGGCCCCCCGGCCCCAGGAGCCGCCCGTTTCCGGGGAGGAGGAGCAGGACGGCGGCTGGCGCTATGACCGCCAGCGGCTGCTCTCCGCCTGGGAGGAAGGCGGGACCGGCCTGGCGGACAGGGACCAGGTGATCCTCCAGTCCTGCCGGGACCTGCTGGGGGAGATCATCACGGAGGAGATGAGCGACTACGAGAAGGAGCTGGCGGTCCACGACTGGATGATTGCCTGGGCGGAGTACGATCAGGCGGCCCTGAGCTCCCTGCCCGGCGCGCAGCCCACCCCGGACAGCGACAATCCCTACGGCTTTTTCACCGGCCGCGCCGCCATCTGCACCGGCTATACCTCCACCTTCCAGCTGCTGATGGACCTGCTGGACATCGAGTGCGTCACCGTGGAGGGCACGGCCTACAACGGCACGGAGGACCACGCCTGGAACATGGTGCGCCTGGACGGGGACTGGTACTGCGTGGACGTGACCTGGGACGATCCCGTCTCCTCCACCCCCGTTTCTCCCGCTGCCGCCCACATGTACTTCAATGTGACCAGCGATTTCATGCGCCAGTTCGGCCACCAGTGGGACGAGGAGGGCGTCCCTGCGGCGGAGGCCGGCGCGTGGGCCTGGAGAGGGTGAGGGAAAGCGGGCGAAAATATTGACTTTGTCCCGCAAGTGCGGTATCCTATAGACAGATCGGCACGATTAAGGGAGGTACACATGAACATGAACACAGCGCAGCTGCAAGGCTTCTGCACCGCCGTGCGCCGGGATATCATCAACATGACGGCCAACGCGGGCAGCGGCCACCCCGGCGGTTCCCTGTCCGCCGTGGAGCTGGTCAGCGCCATCTTCTGCACCCAGATGCGCATTGACCCGAAAAATCCCCGGGATCCGGACCGGGACCGCTTTGTGCTCAGCAAGGGCCACGCCGCCCCCTGCTACTACGGCGTGCTTGCGGAGCTGGGGTTCTTTGACCGGGCGGAGTTCGAGAGCTTCCGCCAGCTCCACGGCATTCTCCAGGGCCACCCGGACATGAAGAAGGTCCCCGGCGTGGACGCCTCCACCGGCTCCCTGGGCCAGGGGGTTTCCATCGCGGTGGGCATGGCCCTGGCCGCCAGGCACATGGGGAAGGACACCAGAGTCTTCACCGTGCTGGGGGACGGCGAGTGCCAGGAGGGCCAGGTCTGGGAGGCCTTCATGGCCGCCAATCACTACAAGCTGGACAATCTGACCGTGGTGGTGGACAACAACGGCCTCCAGATCGACGGCAGCAACGACGAGGTCATGGGCCTGGGGGATCTGGCCGGGAAGCTGCGGGCCTTTGGCTTCCAGACCATCGAGGTCTCCGACGGCAACGATCTGGAGCAGGTCCTCTCCGCCCTCAGCGCCCCCGCCCAGCCCGGCCGGCCCAAGGCCATTCTGGCCCACACCTGCAAGGGCAAGGGCGTGAGCTTCATGGAGGGCCAGGTGGGCTGGCACGGCAAGGCCCCCAGCGAGGACCAGCGCCGGCAGGCATTACAGGAATTGGAGGGGTGAGACAATGAGTGAGAAAGCAACGAGAGCCGCTTACGGCGAGGCCCTGGCAGAGCTGGGCGCGGTCAACAGCAAGGTAGTGGCGCTGGACGCGGATCTGGCCCACGCCACCATGACCGTCACCTTCAAAAACGCCTTTCCGGACCGCCACTTCAACGCCGGCATCGCCGAGGCCAACATGACCGGCATGGCCGCCGGCATGGCCGCCATGGGGCTGATCCCCTTCTGCTCCACCTTTGCCATGTTCGGCGCGGGCCGGGCCTATGAGCAGGTGCGCAACTCCATCGCCTATCCCCGCCTGAACGTAAAGCTGGCCATGACCCACGCCGGCGTGAGCGTGGGGGAGGACGGGGGCAGCCACCAGTGCGTGGAGGATCTGGCCCTCATGCGGGCCATCCCCGGCATGACCGTCATCTGTCCCGCCGACGCCAGCGAGACCCGCCGGGCGGTGTTCGCCGCCGCGGAGATGGACGGGCCCGTGTATCTCCGTCTGGCCCGTCTGGCAAGCCCCGTATTCGAGGAGGAGCAGCCCTTCGAGATCGGCAGGGCCAACGTGCTCCGGGAGGGCGCGGACGTGGCGGTGTTCGCCACGGGCCTGATGGTCAGCGAGTCCCTGGCTGCGGCCAAGCTCCTGGAGGAGCGGGGCGTCAGCGCGGCGGTCATCAACGTACATACCATCAAGCCCATCGACGCCCAGCGGGTGACGGAGTACGCACAGAAGTGCGGCAGAGTGGTCACCGTGGAGGAGCACAGCGTCATCGGCGGCCTGGGGGACGCGGTGGCGGAGGTGCTCATGGGCAAGGTGTCCTGTGCGTTCAAGAAGATCGGCGTGCAGGACCGGTTCGGCCAGTCCGGCAAGGCCAAGGAGGTCCTCCGGGAGTACGGACTCACCGCGCCCCAGATCGCGGAGAGCATCCGGGAGGTTCTGTAGGCATTCTTTTTTGAGAGAAAAAGCGCTTCTGGCCGCCGCATCTTCAAGATAGGCAAATAAAATCGCCTCCGGGGCATACTAGCCCCGGAGGTGATTTTTTATGCGAGACCACAAAAGCCAGCCCCCGGAGCGGAAGCCCGGGTGGCCGGAGGGTGACGACGACGTGATCAACAAGTACGGCACCTACGAGATCCAGCGCACCAACGGCATGGAGAACCCCTACCCCATGATCGCCCAGGGCATCTCCCTCCAGGAGGCCCAGGAGCAGCTGGAGGCCGCCAGGCAGTGGAAGGAAAAGAAATAGCACCGCCATGAAGAGAGCGGGTCAGGGATGGAGCCTCCATCCCTGACCCGTTTTCATACGCAGCCGAAGAAATTCTTCACCGGTATCAGCTGGCCCCGCTCCCACCGGCTCACGCACAGGAAATCCCCCTCCTGGCCGTACACCCGATACTCCCCCGCCGCCAGCTCCGGCGCGGGGAGCGAGTTGCCGTTGCGGCAGAGGCGCTCCTGGCGGGGGGATGGGATGCGGTAGGCCGGGAGGCCGCCGAAGAACCGGTCCACCGGCAGCAGCAGGGCCGCCCCCTCCTCCTGGACCCGCTCCAGGGTTACCGCCTGCTCCAGGGTGAACCCGGCGGCCATGGTCCGGCGCAGGCTGGACATGCACCCGCCGCAGCCCAGGGCCGCGCCGATGTCGTGGCAGAGGGTGCGCACATAGGTGCCCTTGGAGCAGCGCACCCGCAGCAGGTAGTCCCCCTCCTCCGTCCGCCCCAGCAGCTCCAGGGCGTGGATGGTCACAGGCCGGGGGTCCCGGTGGACCTCCTTCCCCGCCCGGGCCAGCTCGTAGAGCTTCTGGCCATTGCGCTTGATGGCGGAGTACATGGGCGGCACCTGCATGATGGGCCCGGTGAAGGCGGGCAGCGCCCCCTCCAGCTCCGCCTGCCCGGCAGTGACGGGGCGGGTGGAGAGCACCTGTCCGGTGATGTCCTGGGTGTTGGTCTCCACCCCCAGCCGCAGCCCGGCCAGGTACTCCTTGTCCCCCTTCTCCGCGAACTCCACCGCCTTGGTGGCGCTGCCCACGAACACGGGCAGCACGCCGGTGGCCAGGGGGTCCAGGGTCCCCCCGTGGCCGATCCGCCGCTCCTTGAGAATGCCCCGCAGCTTGGCGCACACGTCCATGCTGGTCCAGCCGCCGGGCTTGTCGATGATGACGATTCCGCTGGACATGTTACTCGCCCGCAGAGCCCTGGGCGTCGCCGCCGTCGGTTCCTCCGGCGTCAGCGCCGGAGCCCTCGCCGCCCTCGCCGGAGGTCTGGTCCTCGCCCTGGGCGGCGTTCTCCGCATCCAGGATGGCGTTGTAGCTGGTGTAGAAGGTACCCGCGTCAATGTCCGCCAGCTTCTCGCTGCGGGTCACCTGGGCGGCCGTGATCCGCTCCTGGAGCAGCGCGGAGAGGTGGTCCCCCGCCAGATCGGCCTTCTGGGCGTCGGTGAGGTCCTTGCGCAGGAGGATATGGTAGCCGTAGGAGCTCTCCACGATATCGCTGATCTGGCCCACCTCCAGGGACAGGGCGGCGTCCTTGAACTCCTGGACAAAGTTGGTCTCCGCGTTCATCAGGTAGCCGCTTTCCGCGCTCCGGCCCTGGTCCTCGCCGTGCTCCGCCACCAGCTCATTGAAGAGGGTCTCCGTGTTGCCGCCGGCGGCCTGGAGCTGGGAGAGGAGGTCCTCAGCCAGGGCCCGCTTCTGGGCGATCTCCTCCTGGCTGAGGGGCTCGTTGGTCTCCTGGTTCACCGTCATGAGCAGGATGTGGTCCACGTAGACATTGCCCGCGAAGTCGCTGTAGAGATCGCTCTCCGGGTCCAGCACGCTCTCCCGCAGGTGCTCAAAGAGGTAGGTGTCGCCGTTGATGCGGTCAAAGGTCTCCCGGCTGATACCCATGCGCCGGAGGTTGTCCTGGAAGGCCTCCTCGCCGCCGTACTGCTCCAGATTCTGCTCCAGGGCCGCGGCCATGTCGGCCTTGTCCTCGTCGGTGAGGGTGACCCCCCGCTGGGCGGCCATGTTCTCGATGGTGGCGTAGAAGAGGACGCTGTTCTCCCCGTCCTCCTTCACCTGGGCGGTCAGGGTCTTGCCCTCGCTGAGCTCGTTGTTCCAGAGCAGCTCCCCGTTCTCGCCCAGAAGCTCGCTGTACGCGCCGTAGTAGGCGTTGAGCATGTTGATCTGATACTCCGTGTTGCCGCAGGCGTAGGCCAGCCAGTAGAGGTAGAACTCCGCCGGGATCTTGTTGCCGTCCACCTCCATGACCGTCTCGCCGGGGTCAATGCCGGTGATCTCGTAGTAGATGCCGGAGGGCTCCGGGGCCTTTTCGCCGCAGCCCGCGCACAGGCCCAGGACCATTGCCAGGGCCAGAAGCCCGCTTATCCATTTTTTCATTGCTTTCATTTCCTCACAGTGTTTTCGTTTTTACGCCCGCCGGAGCGTTTGCCCTCCGACAGGGATACCAGGATATCATACCACGGTTTTCAGCCGGATACAATCTATTTTTATCCCCTGGCCAGCTTCAGATCCTCCACCAGTCCCAAAGCGGTCTCCAGCACCGGCTGCTTGGGCCCCAGGGTCAGGGTGAGAGCCGGCACCTCCCCGGCGCTCACCGCCAGCCGCTGGCGGTACTTGGCCGCGCCGCACACGGACAGCACCGCCTGGGGATCAAAGTCCGCAATCACAAAGCGCAGCTTGTCGCCCCGCTGGGAGATATCCGAAATGCCCGCCTGGGAGGCGCTGGCCCGGAGCATGGCCACGTCCAGCAGGGCGTAGACCGGTTTGGGGGGATCGCCGTAGCGGTCCATGAGCTCGTCCAGCAGATCGGAGGCGTCCTCCTGGGTGCGGATGGCCGCGATGCGGCGGTAGAGGTCCATGCGCTGCTCCGGGGAGGGGACGTACTTTTCCGGGATGTTGGCGGAGATGGTCAGATCCGCCGCGCACTCCGCGGTGACCTTCCTCTTCTCCCCCTTCTCCTCCAGCACCGCCTCCTCCAGCAGCTGGAGGTACATCTCATAGCCCACGCTCATCATATACCCCGACTGCTCCGGCCCCAGCAGGTTCCCCGCCCCCCGGATCTCCAGATCCCGCATGGCGATCTTGAACCCGGAGCCGAACTCCACGTACTCCCGGATGGCCGTCAGCCGCTTGGAGGCCACCTCGGAGAGGACCTTCCCCGGCCGGTAGGTCATGTAGGCGTAGGCCCGGCGGGCGCTGCGGCCGATGCGGCCCCGGATCTGGTGGAGCTGGGCCAGCCCCATGCGGTCCGCGTCCTCGATGACCAGGGTGTTGGCGTTGGGGATGTCGATGCCCGTCTCAATAATGGTGGTGCATACCATCACCTGGGCCGCCCCCTCCACCATGGCCTGCATCACCCCGGAGAGCTGCTGCTCGTTCATCTTGCCGTGGCCCACCACCACCCGGACCTCCTCCCCCAGGGCCCGCTGTATGCGGGAGGCGGTGGCGTCGATGGACTCCACCCGGTTGTGGAGGTAGTAGACCTGACCGCCCCGGCCGATCTCCCGGCGCATGGCGTCAAAGAGCATCTCCCAGTTGTGCTCCACCACGTAGGTCTGGACCGGCTGGCGGTTGTGGGGCGGCTCCTCCAGGGTGGACATGTCCCGGATGCCGGACAGGGCCATGTTCAGCGTCCGGGGGATGGGGGTGGCGGAGAGGGTGAGCACATCCACCTGACGGCTCATCTCCTTGAGCTTCTCCTTGTGGGTCACGCCGAAGCGCTGCTCCTCGTCCACCACCAGCAGCCCCAGGTCCTTGAAGCGGATGTCCTTTTGCAGCAGCTTGTGGGTGCCGATGAGCAGGTCAATCTTCCCCTCCCCCAGATCATAGAGGATCTGCCGGACCTGCCCAGGGGTCTGGAAGCGGCTGAGGACCCGGATCTCCACGGGGAAGGAGCGGAAGCGGTTGACGGCGGTGGCGTAGTGCTGCTGGGCCAGCACGGTGGTGGGCACCAGGATGGCCGCCTGCTTGCCGTCCAGCACGCACTTCATCACCGCCCGCAGGGCCACCTCCGTCTTGCCGTAGCCCACGTCCCCGCACAGCAGCCGGTCCATGGGCATGGCCTTCTCCATGTCCTTTTTGATCTCCGCGATGCACCGGAGCTGGTCCTCGGTCTCCGCGTAGTCAAAGGCCTCCTCAAATTCCCGCTGCCAGGGGGAGTCGGGGGAGAAGGCGAAGCCGGGCTGGCGCTGGCGCTGGGCGTAGAGCTCGATGAGCCCCTTGGCCAGATCCCTGGCCGCGGCCCGGGCCTTCTTCTTCTGCTTGGACCAGTCCGTGCCCCCCAGCTTGTTGAGCCGTGCCGGGCGGCTGTCCCCGCTGGCGTCCGCGCCCCCGCCGCCGATATACTTGCTCACCAGATCCAGGCCCGTGGCCGGGACGTAGAGGCTGTCCCCGCCGGCGTAGGCGATTTTGATATAGTCCTTCTCCACCCCGTCCACAGGCATCTTCCGGATGCCCTCAAAGCGGCCGATGCCGTGGTGGGCGTGGACCACCAGATCGCCGGGGGTCAGATCGGCGTAGCTGAGGAGCTTCTGCCGGTTGTCCCTGGCCGCACGCCGGGGGGCGGTCCGGCCGGAGGCGGGGGCCGTCAGCTGGCCCTCGGTGAGCACCGCCAGATTCAGCTGGGGGTACTCCGCCCCGGCGGACAGGGCCCCCACGGCGATGCGGGCCTCCCCGGGCCCGGGCATGGAGGCGCCGTCAAAGTCCAGGGCCGCGGGCACGTCCCGCTCCTGGAGCATCCGCTGGAGGCTCCTGGCCCGGGCGGCGCTGCCGCACAGCAGCAGCACGCCGAAGCCGGAGGAGAGGTAGTGGCCGATCTCCCCGGCGGCAGCGTCGATGCTGCCGCCGTAGGCGCTCAGCTGCTTGGCGGTGACGGACAGCAGGGTCCTGGGGGGCAGAGGGTAGCGGGAGGTGGGCAGGGCCTCCAGCATGCACAGGGCAAAGCCCTCCAGTCCCTCCAGCCACTCCCCCTGGCTCAGCAGCAGCCGGGTGAGATCGCCGTTGGCCTCCCCGGCGGCCAGCAGGGACTCCGTGTCCTCCCGGGCCTGCCAGAGGACGTTTTTCACCCGCTCCCCCAGCCGGGCCGTCTCGTTCAGGCATACCAGCGCGTCCCCCGGCAGATAGGCGAAGACCGGGGCGGGCTCCGCGCCCTCCGGCAGCTCCGAGGCCGGCAGCAGCAGGGCGGAGGTCAGGTTTTTGGTGCGGCGCTGGGTGGCGGTGTCGAAGCTGCCCAGGGAGTCGATCTCATCATCAAAGAACTCGCAGCGCACCGGCTCGTCCATGAGGGGGGAGAACACATCCAGGATGCCGCCCCGCAGGGCGAACTGGCCCACGCCCTCCACCTGATCGGCGCGGGTGTAGCCCGCCTCCACCAGCCGGCGGGGAAGGTCCCCCAGGTCATAGCGCTCCCCGGCCTCCAGCAGAAGCGCGGACTGCTCCAGCCGCCGGGGCGGGCAGGTCTTTTGCAGCAGGCCCTCGGCGGTGGCCACCAGCACCCGGCCCCGGCCCTGGCAGAGCTCGTACAGCGCGCCGATGCGGGCGTGCTCCCACTGGCGGGAGGCCACGGCCCCGGCGCGCACAAACAGCTCCCGGGCATAGAGCCGGAGGGGCCGCACCCCCAGCAGGGTCTCCAGGTCCCCGGCCATCCGGCCGGCCTCCCCCTCGTCGGAGCAGGCCATCACCAGGGGCCGCCCGGAGTCGGCGGCCAGGGCGGCGGCTATCTGGGCCCGGTGGACCGGGGCCAGACCGGTGACGGCGGCGGGGCAGAGCCCGCCGTCCACCGCGGCGGCCAGGGCCCCCGCCTCCGGGATGCGCAGCAGGGTCTGGAGCAGCTGTTCCATGGCGTCATTCCTCCTCCGGTTTTCCAGAAATTTTCATGTCCACGCAGGAAAAGGCCCACGCCGCCTGGGACCAGGGGCGTGTGCCGTATTTTCCCATTTATGTTAGCGGGTTTCCGGCGGTTTGTCAAGGGGGAAGCGGGGGAAATATATGTCCCCCGGCGAAACTTCCCCTTGCAATCCCGTACAAGCTGTGCTATAATAAAGCACCTATGGGGCGGGATCAGCCGCCATCACTCTGGAGGTAATCCGATCATGACACTCTTTGTGACCATTTTGCAGCTGCTGTTCGGCTTGGCGGTGATTCTTGCCGTGCTGTTCCAGTCCGGCAAGAGCGCGGGGCTGTCCGGCGCCATCGGCGGCGTGGCCGACACCTTTATGTCCAAGGGCAAGGCCAAGACCTTTGACGCCAAGCTGGCCAAGGCTACCAAGTGGATTGGGGCAGTATTTATCGTACTGACCCTGATTCTCAACATCATGCACTAAAGCAGAATGCGCGCCGCCCGGTATCTGCCGGGCGGCGCGCATTTCAGTATGCTGCGAGGCGGGAGCACTTCCATGAATGCGCCCGCCTCTTTCCGCGCCGCTGCCGGTATTTTCAGCGCCCCTCTTCCGGAAACGCTCTCCTTGACAGGCGCGGAGAATTTAGGTATCATATGTGTGACAAATGTACCAAAGCCTGGGGCGCGGGAGGCGTTTGGGATGACGGAGACCGGCTCCCCCGGCTGTGGCAGATGGAGCCAGCACCCCCAAAAACACCAGTGGACATGAATAACCAGAAAGGAATCATTCTATGAATATCCTGGTCATCGGCGGCGGCGGCCGCGAGCACGCCATTATCAAAAAATTGAAGGAGGACCCACGGGCGGAGCGGATCTTCGCCCTGCCCGGCAACGGCGGCATTGCCGCCGACGCGGAGTGCGCCGGCGTTTCGGCCACCGACATTCCCGGCATCCTGGCCTTTGCCCGGGCCAACGCCGTGGACTTCGCCGTGGTGGCCCCCGACGATCCCCTGGTCCTGGGGGCTGTGGACGCGCTGGAGGAGGCCGGGATCCCCTGCTTCGGCCCCCGGAAGAACGCCGCTATCATCGAGGGCAGCAAGGTCTTTTCCAAGAATTTGATGGAGAAATACCATATCCCCACCGCCGCCTGCCGGATCTTCGGCGCCCCCGGCGAGGCCCTGGCCTACGTGGACGAGTGCCCCCTGCCCGCCGTGGTCAAGGCCGACGGTCTGGCCCTGGGCAAGGGCGTGCTCATCTGCGAGACCAGGGAGAGCGCCCGGGAGGCCGTGCGCTCCATCATGGAGGACCGGATCTTCGGCGAGAGCGGTGCCAGAGTGGTCATCGAGGAGTTTCTCACCGGGCCCGAGGTCTCCGTGCTGGCCTTCACCGACGGGACGTGCGTCAAGCCCATGGTCTCCTCCATGGACCACAAGCGGGCCCTGGACGGGGACAGAGGCCTGAACACCGGCGGCATGGGGACCGTGGCCCCCAACCCCTGCTACACGGAGGCGGTGGCGGCGCGGTGCATGGAGGAGATCTTCCTGCCCACCATCCGGGCCATGAAGGCGGAGGGCCGGCCCTTCCGGGGCTGCCTCTACTTCGGCCTCATGCTCACGCCGGCGGGCCCCAAGGTCATTGAGTACAACTGCCGCTTCGGCGACCCGGAGACCCAGGTGGTCCTCCCCCTGCTGGAGGGGAGCCTGCTGGAGATCATGCTGGCCGTGTCCCAGGGCCGGCTGGCGGACACGCCGGTCCGCTTCCGGCCGGGGGCCGCCTGCTGCGTCATCCTGGCCTCCCAGGGCTACCCCCAGAAGTATGACAGGGGCTTTCCCATCTCTCTGCCGGAGACAGGCCCGGACGAGTACATCTATATCGCCGGCGCGTCGGAGCGGGACGGACAGCTCCTCACCAGCGGCGGCCGGGTGCTGGGGGCCGCGGCGGTGGCTTCGGATCTCCCCGGCGCCGTGGAGCGGGCCTACGCCCTGGCGGACCGGATCCATTTTGACAACGCCTTCTGCCGCCGGGACATCGGGCGGCGGGCTCTGGCGGCGATGAAGGAGGGAAAGTGATGGTCTATCGTGTATACGTGGAAAAGCGCCCCGGCATGTCGCCGGAGGCGGAGAACCTGCTCTCGGATCTCCGGGGCTTTCTGGGCATCTCGCCGCTGACCGGCGTGCGGGTCCTCAACCGCTACGACGTGGAGGGCCTCAGCCGGGAGATCTTCGAGCGGGCCAAGCCCATCGTCTTCTCCGAGCCCCAGGTGGACGTGACCTGGGACGAGACCTTTCCGGAGCCCCGGAGCCTCCACGCCCTGCTGGCGGTGGAGGCCCTGCCGGGCCAGTTTGACCAGCGGGCCGACTCCTGCGCCCAGTGCATCGCCCTGATGGCCGGCGTGGAGCGGCCCCTGGTAGCCTGCGCCAAGGTCTATCTCCTGGAGGGCCCCCTCTCCAGGGAGGACCTGGACCGGATCCGGGGCTACCTCATCAACCCCGTGGAGTGCCGGGAGGCCTCTCTGGACAAGCCGGAGACCCTCTCCCGGACCCACGACGCGCCCCCCATGGTGGAGACCCTCTCCGGCTTCACCGGCCTGGACGGGGCGGGCCTCTCCGCCCTGCTGGAGAAGCTGGGCCTTGCCATGGACCTGGACGACCTCACCTTCCTCCAGGCCTACTTCCGGGACACGGAGGGCCGGGACCCCACCATCACCGAGGTGCGGCTGGTGGACACCTACTGGTCCGACCACTGCCGCCACACCACCTTCTCCACCCACCTGGACCAGATCGACATCCAGGACCCCGCCGTCCAGGCGGCCTACAGGCGGTATCTGGCCGCCCGGGAGGAGGTCTACGGCCAGGAGAAGGCCGCCCAGCGGCCCCGGACCCTGATGGACGTCGCCACCATCGGCGCAAAGACCCTGAAAAAGCGGGGCCTGCTGCCGGAGCTGGATGAGAGCGAGGAGATCAACGCCTGCTCCATCCACGTGCCCGCCCTGGTGGACGGGGAGGAGCAGGACTGGCTGCTCATGTTCAAGAACGAGACCCACAACCACCCCACGGAGATCGAGCCCTTCGGCGGCGCGGCCACCTGCATCGGCGGGTGCATTCGGGATCCTCTGTCCGGCCGGGCCTACGTCCATCAGGCCATGCGGGTCACCGGCTGCGGTGACCCCCGGGCCTCCTTTGCCGGCACCCTGCCCGGCAAGCTGCCCCAGCGGAAGCTGGCGGTCACGGCGGCGGCGGGCTACTCCTCCTACGGCAACCAGATCGGTCTGGCCACAGGCCACGTGGCGGAGATCTACCACCCCGGCTACGCAGCCAAGCATCTGGAGTGCGGCGCGGTGGCCGCGGCGGCCCCGGCGGCCAACGTCCGCCGGGAGCGGCCCGCCCCCGGGGACGTGGTGATCCTCCTGGGGGGCCGCACAGGCCGGGACGGCATCGGCGGGGCCACCGGCTCCTCCAAGAGCCACAACCTCTCCTCCCTCACCACCATGGCCAGCGAGGTCCAGAAGGGCAACGCCCCCGAGGAGCGCAAGCTCCAGCGCCTCTTCCGAAACCCCAGGGTGACGGGGATGATTAAGCGGTGCAACGACTTCGGCGCCGGCGGCGTCAGCGTGGCCATCGGCGAGCTGGCGGACGGGCTGGAGATCAACCTGGACGCGGTGCGCAAGAAGTACGACGGCCTGGACGGCACGGAGCTGGCCATCTCCGAGAGCCAGGAGCGCATGGCGGTGGTGGTGTCCCCGGAGGACGCGGAGGCCTTTATCGCCCTGGCCGGGGAGGAGAACCTGGAGGCCTACCCGGTAGCCCGGGTCACCCAGAGCCCCCGGATGGTGATGAAGTGGCGGGGGGAGACCATCGCCGATCTGAGCCGGGCCTTCCTGGACACCAACGGCGCGGTGAAGCACGCTTCTGTGTCCGTTCCCAGGTACGCGGGCGGCGGGGCGGAGCGGCCATCCTCTCTGCGGGAGCTGGCCGCCAGCCTCCCCTATGCCTCCCGCCGTGGACTGGTGGAGCGGTTTGACAGCACCATCGGCGCGGGCAGCCTCACCATGCCCTTTGGCGGCAGAACCCAGCGGACCCCGGCCCAGTCCATGGCCGCCCTGCTGCCGGTGCTGCCGGGACAGTCCACGGAGCAGGCCAGCGTCATGGCCTGCGGCTGTGACCCGGCGTACGCCTCCGCCGCCCCCTACCAGGGGGCCTACGACGCGGTGGCCGCCTCCCTCGCCAAGCTGGCGGCCGCGGGCGCGGACTACAAAAATGCCTATCTCACCCTCCAGGAGTACTTTGAGAAGCTGCGCAATGAGCCCGCGCGGTGGGGCAAGCCCTTCGCCGCCCTGCTGGGGGCCCTGTCCGCACAGCTGGACTTCGGCGCGGCGGCCATCGGGGGCAAGGACTCCATGTCCGGCTCCTTTATGGACCTGGACGTGCCCCCAACCCTCATCTCCTTCGCCATTGCGCCGGTGAAGGCCGGGGAGGTCATCACCCCCGAGTTCAAGGAGCCGGGGCGGCCGGTGTACCTCTTTGCCCCCGACGGCGGCGGGGCCGAGAGCCAGCGGGCCGCCTGGGAGGCGTTCCACCAGCTGGCCCGGGCCGGGAAGGTGAAGGCCGCCTGGGCGGCGGAGAAGGGGCTGGCCGACGGGGTGATGAACATGTCCTTCGGCAACCGGATCGGCTTCCGGTCCCGGGAGGAGGGCGTCAACTGGTACGCCCCCGCCCCCGCCGTGATCGTGGCGGAGCTGACGGAGGAGGTTGATCTGCCCTGGGCCAGGCCCATCGGCGTGACCACGGCGGAGCCGGTGATCGTGATCGGGGACGATTCCGCCCCCATCGACGAGCTCCTGGCCCTCAACGAGTCCGTTCTGGAGGAGGTCTACCCCACCCGGGCCGGGACGGCGGAGCCGGTGGAACCTGTCACCTGGACCAAGGGGGCCCCGGCGGTTCTGGGCCGCGGGATTGCACAGCCCCGGGTGGTCATCCCCGTGTTCCCGGGCACCAACTGCGAGTACGACAGCCAGCGGGCCTGCCTGGCGGCGGGGCTGGCGGCGGAGACGGTGGTGATCCGGAACCTGACCACGGAGGACCTGACGGCCTCCGCCCGGGCCCTGGAGGAGGCTGTCCGCAGGGCCCAGATCGTCTTCCTCCCCGGCGGCTTCTCCGGCGGGGATGAGCCCGACGGGTCCGCCAAGTTCATTGTCTCCCTGCTGCGCAGCCCCCGGCTCACGGATGCGGTCACGGATCTTCTGGAGAACCGGGACGGACTGATGCTGGGCATCTGCAACGGCTTCCAGGCCCTTATCAAGCTGGGCCTGCTCCCCTTCGGCCGGATCCGGGACACGGACGAGACCTGCCCCACCCTGACCTACAACGTCATCGGGCGGCACCAGTCCTCCATCGTCCGCACCCGGGTGTGCTCCAACCTGTCCCCCTGGCTGCTGGAGACCGCCCCCGGAGAGATCTACAGCGTCCCCATCTCCCACGGCGAGGGCCGGTTCATCGCCCGGCCCGACACCCTGGCGCTGCTGCGGGAGGGGGGGCAGATCGCCACCCAGTACGTGGACCTGGACGGCGCGCCCACCATGGACGCCGCCTTCAACCCCAACGGCTCCGCCTGGGCTATTGAGGGCCTGACCTCCCCGGACGGACGGGTGCTGGGGAAGATGGGCCACAGCGAGCGGATCGGCCCCAGTCTCTACCGGAACGTGCCCGGCGTGTACGACATGGGCCTCTTCCGTAGCGCGGCGCGGTACTTCCGGTAAGCGGATTTTGTTGTCATTCTTTTTCTTGAAAGTTACAGGTATCAGCCGCCCGAACCCCTTGTGTTGCAGTGGTTTTGTGGGTTCGGGCGGCGTTTGGTGCACAAAAAGTACACAAGTTTGCAAATTAGGATGTAGCGAGGTAAACAAGTGCCTGTTTTATACGTTGCTTTTAAGGGGAACGGCAATTCATCTAATAAAATCGTAAGAAAGCTTAACGGCGATAAATTATTTTTGACAAATTCATACGGCGGGTTGAAGAACGATATTGACAATATCAATTGTACATATGATTTAGTCTATATGTTTGGGTTAGACAAAAATCTAAAGGGGAATATAAGAATAGATTGCGTTGCCCAAAGAGATCAGGTGTACTTGTATTCAACTGTGAATGTGGATTCAATTGCAATGAAATTGAATCAAAACGGAATTATTACTAATATAGGGAATACGCCAATCCAATCCTTATGTAACGAAGCCTATTGGTATATGTTAAGAAAATGCAATTGTCATGTGATTTTTATCCATGTTCCGTCTAAAAAATATGTTACAGAAGATTTTATTGAAAAAGTAAGAGCCGCATTATAATGCTCTAGTTTATTTCTGCTAGGTTGGTACACCACTTAGTACACAAGCGAACCTATTTCAACCCGTGTGAATTTGTATCAGCAAAAGCAGCAGAAAGCTGAAAATGCTTGAAACTGCACAACATTGATTAAGGCTGAACCAGCGTCCCTATCATTGAAAGAAAAAGAATCATAAAAACGTTCACCATTGTTATTTGGAGGAGCTCGGGCAATGACCAGAACCCATAAAGTGATGATTTTTTCCTTCATCTTTTTTATATTGGGGCTGTTGTTTGCCGCTGTTATATGGCTGCGACGCCAAAATCTGGACATAGCGCAAACTCCGGAACACATGATAGAGATCAGAGTGGAAAATAACACAGATGAACCTTTTGAAAATATGAAATTCGGCATTTTAGATGCGGATAACACGCTGCTGGAAGAAATAGATTTCAAGGAAACTGATGAAAACACAGCGCGGTTTTGGGTTGGATACACGAATACAACGGATTTCTACTTAAAGATCAGAACATCAGAGCGTTTTATTGAAGAAACTTTTGATATAAGGGAAAAGAATCAAGTGGACAACCCACAGCTTCTTTTGCTGCATGTCCTCAAAGAAGACGGAATAGTAAAAATCCAGGAATCCCCGTGAGGAGGTTTCCCATCAGACAAGGAGATGCGCTATGCAGGCAGATTTGCAATGGCTGACCAACCCAGCCGTGTTCCAGGTGAACCGGCTGGACGCCCACTCTGACCACATGTGCTGCGCCTCCGCCCAGGAGGCGGCCCGGGGCGAGACCTCCCTGCGCCAGTCCCTGGACGGGGTGTGGCGGTTCGCCTGGAGCAGGGCCCCCGCAGCCCGCCCGGCGGCGTTCTGGCGGGAGGATTTTGACGACTCCGCCTTTGGGACCATTCTTGTGCCGGGCCATATGGAATTGCAGGGCTATGGCCAGATCCAGTACATCAACAGCCTCTACCCCTGGGACGGCCACGCCCAGCTGCTGCCCCCCCAGATCGACTGGGAGGACAACCCGGTGGGCAGCTACGTCCGGACCTTTGACCTGGACCCCGGCCTGCGGGGGAAACGGGTGTGCGTCAGCTTCCAGGGGGTGGAGCAGGCCCTCTTCCTCTGGCTCAACGGCCATTTTGTGGGCTACGCCGAGGACAGCTTCACCCCCTCGGACTTTGACCTCACCCCCTATATCCGTCCCACCGGCAACCGGCTGTGCGCGGAGGTCTTCAAGCGCTCCAGCGCGGCCTGGATTGAGGACCAGGACTTCTTCCGGTTCAGCGGCATCTTCCGCTCCGTGTTCCTCTACGCCAAGCCGGCGGTCCACCTGGAGGACCTGTGGCTGCAGGCGGGGCTGGAGGGCTCTGACGGCGTTCTGTCCCTCCGGCTGCTGCTGAGCGGGGAGACGGAGGGCGCGTCCGTCTCCTGCCGGGTGGCCCATCCGGACCAGGGCGTCCTCTTTGACGGGGCGCTGGTCCTGAAGCCGGAGGGGCGGTACCTCCGCAGCCAGCGCCTCCGGTTTGAGAACGTCCTCCCCTGGAGCCACCGGACCCCGGCGCTGTACCAGGTGACGCTGACGCTCCGCTCCCGGGGGCGGGTCATGGAGGTGACGCCCTGCGAGACCGGCTTCCGCCGCCTGGAGATACGGGACGGCGTGATCCTGCTCAACGGGGAGCGGCTGGTGCTCCGGGGGGTGAACCGCCACGAGTGGAGCCCGGAGACCGGCCGGGCCATCGGTCAGGCGGACATGGACGCGGCCATGGTGGTGTTCCTCCGCAACAACATCAACGCGGTGCGCACCTGCCACTACCCCAACCAGACGGCGTGGTACCAGCTGTGCGATCAGAACGGGATCTACGTGATGGACGAGGCCAATCTGGAGAGCCACGGGTCCTGGCAGAAGCGGGACGGCATAGACCCGGCCTGGAACGTGCCCGGGAGCCTGCCGGAGTGGCGGGAGTGCGTGGTGGACCGGGCCAGGAGCATGTTCGAGCGGGACAAGAACCACGTGTCCATCCTCTTCTGGTCCTGCGGCAACGAGTCCTATGCCGGGGAGGACATCCTGGCCATGGCGGACTTCTTCCGCGCCAGCGATCCCAGCCGGATTGTCCACTATGAGGGCGTGTACAACTGCCGGGCCTATGACCGGATCTCCGACGTGGAGAGCCGGATGTACGCCCCGCCGGAGGCGGTCCGGGCGTATCTGGAGAGCAGTCCCGCCAAGCCCTTCCTGTTGTGCGAGTACATGCACGACATGGGCAACTCCCTGGGCGGCATGGAGAGCTATATCCGTCTGGAGGAGGCGTTTCCCCAGTACCAGGGCGGCTTCATCTGGGACTACATGGACCAGGCCCTGTGGCGCAGGGACTGCAATGGCCGCCGCGTGCTGGGCTACGGCGGGGATTTCGGGGAGCGGCAGAGCGACTACGCCTTCAGCGCCAACGGCGTCGTCTTTGCCGACGGGACGGAGAAGCCGGCCATGCAGGAGGTGCGGTACTGGTACGCCTCCCCGGAGGCCCGGGCGGCCCGGGACGAAGCCAACCGCCAGGCGGCGGCCAGCGTGCCCCCTCTGCCGGCAAAAGCCCCCGGCCCCCTGCGCGTGGTCCGCGGGGACGGGGCCCTGGGCGTTCGGGGCCGGGACTTTGAGGTCCTGTTCTCCTACGCGGAGGGCGGCCCGGCGTCCCTGGTGTCCGGGGGGAGGGAGTGGCTGTGGCGGGCCCCCCGTCCGGCCTACTGGCGGGCCCCCACGGAGAATGACCTGGGCTGCGGCTTTGCCCTGAAAAGCGCCGTCTGGGCGGCGGCGGACGGGTGGCAGCGGTGCGAGAGCATGGAGGTGCTGGCGGAGAGCGAGGCCGCGGTCAGCGTCCGATGCACCTTCGCCGCACCGGCCCTGCCGGGGCTCCGCACGGAGGTGGTGTACACGGTGGACGGCTCCGGCCGCATGGAGGCGTCCGTCCTCTACCGGGGCGGGCCGGGACGGCCCCAGCTGCCCCTGCTGGGCCTGCGGTTCGCCACGCCGGTTCCGGTGGCGGCGGTGCGGTGGCTGGGCCTCTCCGGGGAGACCTACCCGGACCGGAAGCGGGGCGGCGTCTTTGGCTGGCACCATGAGCGGCCCCACATCCCCGGCTATCTGGTCCCCCAGGAGTGCGGCTGCCACGCGGACACCCGGGCGGTCCTCCTGGACATGGCGGACGGCTGCCGCCTGACGCTGGAGATGGCGGACCGGCCCCTGGCCTTCTCCGCCATCCCCTACACCCCCCAGCAGCTGGAGCAGGCCGCCCACCGGGAGGAGCTGCCCCCGCCTGTGCGCACGGTGGTCACGGTCTGCGGGGCCATGCGGGGCGTAGGCGGCATCGACAGCTGGCGCAGCGATGTGGAGCCCCCCTATCAGGTGGACAGCGGACAGGATATCCGCTTCTCCTTCCTCATCCATCTATAAAAAGGCATAACGGGAGCCCCTGGGAGAAACAAGTTCTCCCAGGGGCTCCCTGTTGATTTTCTTTTTGCTTCTTTTTCTTTTTTCCAAAAGAAAAAGAAGACATACCCTTTGCTATGGCTTGCAGGCGCCGCAGGGGTCATACCCCCGGTTCATCAACTCCTCCCGGCTGCCGGAGAAGTCCTGGCGGTTGGCCTCGCCAATGGAGGCGGCCCCGGAGCAGGAGGGCAGGTGGAATTTCTTGGAGCTGGTGTTGAGCACATACTCCTTCTCGTCCCCGGTCCGCTCCTCCAGGCGGCTCTCCCCGGTGGCGTAGTCGATGACCACGCCGGGTTGGCAGTTGTAGACATACACGTTGAAGCATACGCCCTCGCCCTGATCCTCCACGCTCTTGGCCTCCAGCTGCACGCCGCTGGCAACCAGATTCTCCCCCTCAAAGAAGGGGGTCACCCGGTAGAGGACGTGGTTCTCCGTCTCCTTCACGTAGTCGGCCACCATGTTTTCAAAGGGCAGCATCCCGTCCACGTTCATGTACCGGGTGCCGGTGATGAGGTTCTGTTTGTTGGCGTTCTCGCCGGTGAGCTGGAAGCCGATGAGATGGCAGCGGTTATAGAGATACTTGCCGTCCACGCAGTCGTACTTCACCGTCTGCCAGCCCGTGGGCTTCACGGAGCCGATGGCTCCCCGCTCCTCTGTGGGCATCAAATCCGTCCCTACGCAGGCCATGGCCTGACCGCACCGGCCCAGCTGATCCAAGGGGCTGTAGGTCTCATAGGAGCTGGACGTGAGCTGGCTCTCCGTAAAGCCGGGCTCGTTGTCCAGCAGGACCACGTAGGGATCTCCCGAAAACGCCGGTATATCCTCCGGCGCAGCGGTAACCCCGGGTCCGGCCTGGGAGATCTCAATGGATACGCATCCGCCTCCCAGCAGGCACCACAGCGCCAGCAGCAGGGCCGCAAGGGCTCTCCTCCCCTGCTTCAACGGCGATACACCTCCCTTGTAATGCACTCGTGGCTGGACCCGGCGAACTCCCTGCGCTCCTCCAGGACAAAGTCCTCCAGGGGCAGGGTGCAGTAGAGGTCCGCAGGATACCGCCGGTTCCAGCGGTAGAGGACCAGACCCTCCATCCGCTCCAGCCAGGGGGCTGGATCCGTGGTCTCCACAAAGCACAGCTCCCCCTTTCCGGCCCGGTCCAGGCAGTCCTCCGCCGTGCGCAGGTCCCCTGTCTCCGGGCCGAACTGGCCCAGGGAATAGCCGTTCATCCAGACCGGCCGCCCCGCCGCCAGGGCCAGCAGGTCCCCTCGGAGGACCCGGTCCTGGCTCTGGCGGCGGCGATTGAAGAGCATCCCGCCCCGGTCATCCACGCAGACAACCGCGATCATGGCGCTTCCAGCACGTTCACGCACAGGCGCATAAGGATGGTGGCCGCCTGGGCCCGGGTGGCGCTGCCGCCGGGGACCAGAAGACCGTCCATGCCGCCGATGAGCCCCGTGCTCACGGACCAGGCCATGGCCTCGCGGGCGTAGGAGGACACCTTGGCCTGATCCGGGAAGCCGTCCAGACTGGCCTGGGCGGTCACGTCCACGCCCCTGTACCGGGCGTAGCGCATGAAGATGGCCGCCATCTGCTCCCGGGTGATGGCCTCGCCCGGACGGAAGGAGCCGTCCTCAAAGCCGTTGACAATGCCGTTGGCGGAGGCCCAGGCCACGCTTTGGGCGTAGTACGCGCCCCCGGCCACGTCGGTGAAGGCGGTCCCCGCCCCGGCCTCCGGCGTGCCCTCCAGCCGGTGGAGGATGGTGACGATCATACCCCGGGTGGTGGTCTGCTGGGGGGAGAACTGGTTCTCCGCCGTGCCGCTCATCATGCCCCGGGCGTAGACGAAGCGGACCGCCTCGTAGAACCAGTCCCGGGCGCTCACGTCCGTAAAGGGCAGGGTGACGTTCCCCAGGTCCGGCGTGGAGGGCTGCTGGGTCTCCGGCGGCTTCTCATCGGGCTTCTCCGGCTTGGCAGTTCCTCCGCCGGTGCCGCCGCCACCGCCGTTCCAGCCGCCGCCAGAGCCGCCGGGATTCCGTGTGCCGATGACCACCGGCACGTCGCCGCCCATGGCGCCCGTGAGGGGCTCCAGGCCCCGGTTCAGGAGGGTCATCCGGGCGGTCCGGGGGAGACTGTCAGTCCCCCCCTTGGACCCCATGGACAGGGTGCCCAGCTCCAGCAGGCCCCGATTGTTCAGGGGGCTCTGGCCGGAGAGATAGAGGATTACCTCCGTCTTCCCCTGGGACGCGGCGGCCTGACAGCCGGGGCTGTAGACCCCCGCGCCGTAGGGGGTGAAGGAGCAGCCGGCGTACTCCCCGGTCAGGGTCAGCTCCACTTGCGCGCCATAGATCCCGCTGCCGTCCAGGCCCTCCAGGGCTAATTGGAGCTGACCCGTCTCCCGGCCCGGGGTGCATACCAGCTCAGGCCGGGCGGCGGCCCGGGCCGCCGGGGCAAGGCCCAGCAGCAGCGCCAGGGCCAGGGCCAGAGATAAAATGGAATGATTTCTTTTCATGCTCAATTATTCTCCAATTTGATGTAGGGCAGGTCTTCACCGCCGGGGCTGCTGATCCAGCTGGTCTCTGCGCCCAGATGGACGCTGCCGCCGGTGGCCGTGTCCGAACGGGAGAGAACCGCCTTAATCTCGCTGGGCAGATTGTATTTGACCTCTTCAAAGTCCTTATCCAGTTCATCCGCTTCCGGGAGCTTGATCTCCCCCTGGTCCGCAGGAATGAAGAGGAAGAAGCCGTCGCTGATGTCAAGGCTCATGTCGCCCTCCACCACCGCAGCAAAGAGGAGGCCGGCGCCGGACACAGGCTTTTCCACGAGATCTTCGCTCTGCGTCCCATCCTCGTTGATGGTGGTCTCCAGGTATCTGCCGTCAATCCGCAGGTTGTTGAACACCGGACTGCCTCGGTAGGTCCCGGTAATGACCAGGGTACCGGCGGGTATGGTCTCCGTGCCCTCGAGGGTGTCGTAGGTGTAGTCGCTGTAAAGGCGGCCCACCGAGCCCGTCTCCAGGAAGGCGATATCATCGCCGGGATAGCCGATGAGCTGCACCTTCGACGGATCCGTGATGGCGCTTCCGGTGACGGTGACGGTCAGGGCTTCATAGGTGTAGATCCGGGCGTCGTCCGAAGCCGCGCCGGGCATCTGGAGGTAGCGGACATAGCTGCTCTTATCATCCACAGCCTGATTGACGCTTGTGTCGCTGCCGATGACGTAGGTATTATCCACGCTGACGGAGATCTCCTTGTTCTCTGCCCAGCCGCCGGCCGCTATCTTGATGCCGGACACAGGGGTTTTTTCCGAGAAGGTGAACTTTACGCCGTTTTCCACATTTTCCGTGGTGTACGTGCTGGGGTCAATCACGTTGTCGTAGGCAATGCGCACGGTGCCCGCGTTCGCCATGCCCACCTCATTGCCCAGGATGTCGTAGGCCTTCACGGTGTACGCATAGTTCCGGTGGTTGCCGGAGCCAATAACATCCTTATATGTTCCGGAGTTGCTGGAGATGACAAAGTCAATGGGCGTGCCATTGCGGATAATCTCGAAGCCCTGGATCGTCCCCGAGCCGTTGAAGGAGAAGGTGAGGTTCACTTCCTTATCCCCGTTCTTCTCCACAGAAGCGGTCACGGTGCCGGAAGCCTGGGTTGTGCCGTTCAGCGCCGCCCGGCGGCTCTCGTCGTTGAGATACCAGATGGCCCGGGGCTCGTCAGCGTAGGAATCGATCTTGCTCTTCACGCTGTCGCTCAGCTGCATTCCCCAGCGCCGGAAGAACTCGTTCAGGTCCTTTCCAGTCACACCTGCGGCGGTGAGGGCCACCTTTTCGTCATAGGTTTCGGCCCCGCCGGTATAGGTCCCGGCCTTCCAGGCTGTGAAGAACCTGTTGTAGAAATCCAGAGAGTTTGTACTGTCTGTATAGGCCAGATGGAGCTGCCAATACATGCCCAGCTGTACGAACACGTTCCCCGCCGCGCCGGGGTAGCCCTGGGCGGTCTTGGTGAAGATGTCCTCGTACTTGCTGCTGGCCTCCAGGCGGGAGGTGAGGGTGTTGCTCTGGCCGTCATAGGTCTGGACCATGAGGGAGTAGATGTTGTTGGTAATCTCCGCCCGGCCCAGTTTATCCATGTTGTGGCCGATCTCATGGGCAATGCCCCAGCCGAAGAGGCTGTTGGCGTTCCCCGGGTCGGTCATGCTGACAGGCTTACCCACCACCATGCCGCCGCAGGAGCCGTAGCCAATGCCGATGTGGCTGCCGGCAGCGTACATGAACGCGCCGGAGAACATGGTCATGCACCGGATGTTCTGCCGGGTGTGCATGTCGTTGTTCTCATAGGTGGCGCTGATGCCCTGGGTGGTCTTGCAGATGTACATCACATCCTCCCAGGCCAGGACGTCGTTGCAGAGGGTCTCCACCTTCTGCTCCCGGGTCCCATTGCCCAGGGCGGCGCTCACCGCTGCGGCGGGCAGGGAGAGGAGCACCGAGGGGGTGGAGATCTCCGTGACGTTGCGCCAGTCGGACGCGGGACTGCTGATCTTGGTATCTGCCGCGTACTGGGCCAGATCGTCCACGTAGCGGCCAATGGCCTCCCGGCGGGCGGCATCATTCAGGCTGTGCCAGTTGGACAGCTCCAGGGTGGGGATGGCCGTACCCCGGAGAACGTGGAGCTTAATATTCTGGGCGTTGGCCTCGCTGCCGCCGTAGGTGAGATAGAGGCTGCCGCCCTTGGTCTTGTCGCTGTCCGAGGTGATCTGGGGGATGGCCAGGATGTTCCGGCCGTTGCGCAGGGTGCCCACGGTCTTCTGCCAGGAGTTGACCTGGGCGTTGAACTGGGTGGCCACCAGGCTTACCGGGGCGTCTGTGGGGATCCCCTCCGCGTAGATCACCAGCTCAGTCCCCGCCCCGGCGGCCACGCCCAGGGGCTGGAGGACGCTGCCGCCCTGGCCATACCTGCTGTCCGCGCTGCCGCTCCGGGCCTGGATGCCGTTGACCACCACGCCGGTGGCGCCCTGACCGCTCAGCAGACTGCGGGCCAGCTTCAGCTCATCCTGCAAAACGTCCACGTAGAGGTAGTAGTTCTTCTCGTCGCTGTCCAGACGGGCCTGGAGGGCCTCGATCTGCGCCATGGTCACGCCGGACTTGAGGGCGGTGTGGAGATCCGAGGCAAAGAGAGCGGCGATATCCCCGGGCAGGTTCCTCTCCGCGCTGTAGGTCATGAACATGAGCTCCGAGAGGCTCACCGCCGTGTAGCCGTTCTGGTCAATGGTGATGGCGATCTGCTTGACGTTCTCCACCGGCTCAAAGGGCAGGAAGGCGAAGCGATCGTTGACCACGTTGTTGGGGATGGTCTCCCAGGTCCGCAGGCCGCCGTCCTCCTGGTTCTCGTTGGGCACAATCCTGGTGCCCGGTCCGCTCAGGTCATCCCCCTCCCGCCAGATGGTGACCGTGTAGGCCTTCAGGTTGGCGGAATAGGTGCCGTCCATCCGGGGGATCCACAGGGCGGCGGTCAGGTGCTGGGGCTCCTTGAGGGTGCAGATCACCTGCTTGCTCCGGGCGTGGTTGCCGTCCCCCCAGGCCTGACTGGTCCAGTGGGTGCGGAAGTCCCCGTCCGCCATGCTGGCGGGCTGGAAGCCGTTGGGGTGGGCGGTGTGGGAGTAGTTGCCCGTGTCGGCCAGACGGATAGACTCAATATCCTGATACTCCAGCACGCCCTCCGTGGGGATGCCGACGGGCCGGGAGTAGTCCACGGCCTTGGGAGTGCCCTCCGCGATGGTGGACTGGGGGCCCCGGCCGATGTCGTTGCAGCCCACTGCGTAGATCTCATAGGTCACGCCGTTGGTCAGGCCCTCAATCGTGGCCTGGGTGTCCTCCAGCCGGCCGCCGGACTGGGTCCAGCCGGCGGCGTCCTTCTCCCGATAGAAGAGCTCGTGCCACGTGGCCCCCTTGGCGGCCTTCCAGCCCACGCGCAGGGCGCCGTCCATGCTGGTCACGGTGACCATGTCCACCCTGTCGGGCACCTTGGCGGGCTGGGGGGTGGCGGTGACGGGCTCAGAGGGCTTGCCCTCCCAGCTGCCGTCGGTGGCAGTGACGGTGAAGCAGTAGGTTTTCAGATTCTCCAGACCTGTGACGGTGGCGCTGTTCACGTCCACATGGAGCTCCTGGGTCAGATCCTCCTTGCCCTGGGGCCAGTAGAGGATCTTATAGCCGGACACGTTGGGCAGATTCCGCCAGCGCAGGCGCACGCTCTCGCTGCCCGCCTCGGCCGCTACGTCCGTTACCTTGGTGTTGGGGGCGGCGGGGTTCTCCGGCACAATGTCCTGGAGGAACTGGATGGACTCCACAGCCGCATAGCCCGCGTCCGTCTTGACAACGGTGATGGTGATCTTTTTCACCGGCACCCGCTTGCCCAGGCTGATGGTGATGACGTTGCTGTCAGGGTCCCGGGTGATGGCGTGAACGCCCTCGGGCGTGGTGTAGTCAAAGGGGATGCGCATCTCGTTCTCCCACGCGTCCTCCACCAGGATCTCGCCGGTGAGGATAGCCCCGGGCTGCCCGGCGGCGGGGGTGACGATGCGGATCTCCGACATATCCGTGGTTTCATCCAGGGGCAGGGGCAGAACAATATCCCCGCCGCCGGTTTTGTGGAAGTTGATGTACTGCGGGTCCGCCTTATCCCGGAACAGGTCCGCCAGCTCGCCGCCTTCGCAGGTAACGCCCGCATCCGCCAGCGCCTTCTCAACATCGCTGATGACCACCGGCGGGTTGAGCAGGGCGGTGGGGATGACCTCCGCGCCGCCGGAGGCATTCAGCTGCCGGTCTATGTAGGCCAGATCCACGATGTCAATGAGGCCGTCGCCGTTGAGGTCATAGCGCTCCAGATCCTTGGGATCCTGGGATTGCAGGGCCGCGGCCAGGGCCTCCCGGTCCGCGGTGCTCACCTTCCCGTCGCCGTTCACGTCGCCCAGGGTGAAGGTGCCGTCGCCGGTGCCCAGCAGGACGTGCTGGGCGTAGTTGGAGAAGGTGACCTTCTGTTCAAAGGGCACGTAGCCCCGGCCGGTGAACCGGAGGGTGTAGGTGTCCAGGGGCAGGCCGTTGAGCTCCAGGTCCAGATACCCGGGCCAGCTGCCGCCGCCCAGGTCCCCGCCGTCCCGGCTCCGGGCGGAGACCAGGACCTGACTGCCGCCGGAGAGGCTGCCCGCCTCAAAAGCGGTGAGGGGGACGGTCCCCAGGGAGGTACTCCCCCGGAGGACCTCCACCCGGACCTCCCGGTCACGCAGGGTCTCCAGGGACTGGGCATAGTCGATGCGCAGGGTGGCGGAAATGCTGCCCCGCACGTCGTCATCCGGGTCCGCTGCCAGCGCCCGGGCGGTCTGCCCAGGCAGCAGGGAGAGGACCATGACCACCGCCAGCAGTGCGGCGGTCATGCGCTTGTGGAAAAGGGATCTCATGGTCATCAATACTCCTTTCAAACAATATCGTCTAGGAAGCGGCGCGGAAGAGCTCCGCGCCGCTTATCGTATGATGGAAAGCTACTGAATATCCAGCTTCCGTACCACCCGGGCGCACCGGGCGCAGAGGGTTGGGTGCTCGCCGTCCCTGCCCACGGAGGGGAGGATCTTCCAGCACCGCTCGCACTTGGCCCCCTGCGCGGGGGTCACGGCGATGCTGTCATGCTCGCCCGTCTCCACCTGGGAGACGATCAGCAGGTCCGCCAGCTCCTCCTCCGTCAGCTGCCGGCATCCGGCCAGCAGGGCGGCGGGCAGGGTGACCCTGGCCTCCAGGCCCTTGCCGATCCTCTTCTCGCTCCGGGCGCTCTCCAGGGCGGCGTTCACCGCGTCCCGGGCCTTGATGAGTCCGTCCCAGGCGGCCATGGCAGCATCGTCCAGGGCGTAGTCCCCAAAGGGCTTGTTCATCTGGTTGAGGAGAACGTTGCGGGGATCGTCCCCGGAACGGTGGGGCATGGCCTGCCAGATCTCGTCGCAGGTGAAGGCCAGAATGGGTGCGAAGATCCTGGTCATGGTGTCCAGGATGAGATACAGGGCGGTCTGGGCGCTGCGGCGGAGCAGGCCGCTGCGCTCCTCGCAGTAGAGCCGGTCCTTGATGATGTCCAGGTAGAAGCTGCTCAGCTCCACCACGCAGAAGTCGTTCACCGCGTGGCTGACCACGTGGAACTCGTAGTTCTGGTAGGCCGCCTCGCACCGCTCCATGAGCTTGTTCAGCCTGGTCACGGCCCAGCGGTCCAGCTCCAGCATCTCCTCCGGGGCCGCCAGATGGTCCGCGTCAAAGCCGTCCAGGTTGTTTATGCAGTACCGGGCGGTGTTGCGGAACTTGAGGTAGCTCTGGGAGAGCTGCTCGAAGATGTTCTTCGAGCACCGCACGTCCGCGTGGTAGTCTGCGGACCCGGCCCACAGGCGGATCATGTCCGCGCCGTAGTTCTTGAAGATGTCCGCCGGGTCAATGCCGTTGCCCAGGCTCTTGTGCATGGCCTTGCCCTCGCCGTCCACGGTCCAGCCGTGGGTAACGCACTCCTGGAAGGGCGCGCCCTGACCCAGAGCGCCTACAGCGGTGAGCAGGCTGGACTGGAACCAGCCGCGGTACTGGTCCAGGCCCTCCATATACACCGTGGCGGGCCAGAAGCCCTGGTCCCGCTTCATGGAGGCGAAGTGGGTGGAGCCGGAGTCGAACCAGCCGTCCAGGGTGTCCTCCTCCTTGGTGAAGCGGGCTCCGCCGCAGTGGGGGCACTGGTATCCGGCGGGGAGGATGTCCCCGGCCTCCTTCTCATACCACGCGTTGGAGCCCTGGGCGGCGAAGAGCTGGGAGACGGCGGCAATGGTGTCGCCGTCGCACACCGGCTTGCCGCAGTCCTGGCAGTAGAACACCGGGATGGGCAGGCCCCACCGCCGCTGCCGGGAGATGCACCAGTCGGACCGCTCCTGGATCATGGAGATCATCCGGTCCCTGCCCCAGCCGGGGATCCAGCGCACGCTCTCCGTGGCCGCCACAGCCGCGTCCTTGAACGCGTCCACGGAGCAGAACCACTGGGGGGTGGCCCGGAAGATGATGGGGTGCTTGCACCGCCAGCAGTGGGGGTAGGAGTGGGTGATGTCCTCGCTGGCAAAGAGGGCCCCGCTCTCCTTCATGTCCGCCAGGATGACGGGGTTTGACTCGTCGGTGGTCATGCCGGCGTACTTGCCGGCGTAGTCGGTGTGGCGGCCCCGGTCATCCACCGGCACCACCATCTCCATGCCGTAGCGCTTGCAGGTCTGATAGTCGTCCGCGCCGAAGCCGGGGGCGGTGTGGACGCAGCCGGTGCCGGAGTCCATGGTGACGTACTCCGCGTTCACCAGGCGGCTGGTCTTGGGGAGGAAGGGGTGGCCGGCCAGCATGTTCTCGAAGAAGGCGCCCGGGTGGGTCTCCAGGACCTCCCAGCTCTCCACGCCGCCAACCTTCATCACCTTCTCCACCAGGGCCTCGGCCAGAATATAGGTCTCGCCGTTCCCGGCCCTGACAAGGGCGTAGCTCTCCCTGGGGTGGAGGGCGATGGCCAGGTTGCCTGGCAGGGTCCAGATAGTGGTGGTCCAGATGAGGAAGAAGATCCGGTCATGCCCGTCCAGTCTGCCCTGGCCGTCCCGGAGGGGGAACTTCACGTATACGGTGGTGACCGGGTCCTCCTGGTACTCGATCTCCGCCTCCGCTAGGGCCGTCTCGTCGTGGGGGCACCAGTACACGGGCTTGAGGCCCTTGTAGATCACGCCCTTTTTGTACATCTCCCCGAAGATCTTGACCTCCTCAGCCTCAAAGGCCGGGTCCATGGTCAGGTAGGGGTGGTCCCAGTCCCCGATGATGCCCAGGCGCTTGAAGCCCTCCCGCTGCACGTCCACGTAGTGCTGGGCGAACTCGTGGCAGGCGGAGCGGAATTCGGGCACGCTCATCTTCTTCCGGTTGAGCTTGTTCTTCTTGATGATGGCGGACTCGATGGGCATGCCGTGGTTATCCCAGCCGGGGATATAGGGGGTATAGTATCCCCGCATGGCGGCGGAGCGGACCATGAAGTCCTTGATGGACTTGTTGAGGGCGTGGCCCATGTGGAGCGCACCGTTGGAGAAGGGGGGGCCGTCGTGGAGGGCGTAGCGGGGCCTGCCCTCGTTCTTCTTGAGAAGCTCGTGGTAGAGGTCCATGCCCTCCCACCTCTCCAGCATAGCGGGCTCCCTGGCCGGCAGGCCCGCCCGCATGGGGAAGTCGGTCCGTGGCAGGTTGATTGTCTTGTTGTAGTCCATGAGTGGCGATATCCTCCTACACGCTTCCCCGCCAGCCGGAAGGCCGCGGCAGGGAAAAATCAGCCCCACCCCCGTGGGGGCGGGGCTGTCATCCGCAGTATCGTTCTAATTTTATATGGCCTTCCCTGTTTTGTCAACCACTTTTCAGAAAAAGCCCCAGGAATTTCTATTTATTATAATGTAGAGATGCGGGTCAGCCGCTGCTGCGGACCACCAGCTCCCACTCCAGAAACCTGGAGTGGGCCGCCTCGCCCCGCAGCAGGGCGGTCATCTGCTCCGCCGCCACCCGGCCCATGCGGCTGCGGTGGCTGAGGGAGGTGATGGGCACGGGGCTGATCTGGCTGAGGTAGCTGTTGTCAAAGCTGACCACCGCCACCTCCTCCGGCACCCGGCGGCCCGCCGCCAGCAGGACCTGCACCAGATGGAAGGCGATCTCGTCGTTGTAGCAGATCACCGCCGTGGCTTCCCCCAGCCGGTTTTGCAGGAAGTCCGTCAGCACGCGGCCGTCCTTCTCCTCCAGCAGGCGGCGGCGGTCCTCGCTGTCATACCAGGCGAAGCGGCGGTCCCGGATGGGCAGGCCCTCGTCCCGGACGGCCGCCAGCGCGCCGTGGTAGCGCTGGGGGCCCTGGGCGTCATCGCTCTTGAAGATGCCGGCAAACTCCCGGTGGCCCCGGCTGGCCAGATACCGGGCCAGCTGATACCCGCCGCCGTAGTTGTCGTCCGCCACGCAGGGGACCCCGGACAGCTCCCCGTAAGCCCCGTGGAGAAACACCATGGGCGTGCCCGCCTGGCGCAGACGCTGGTAGAGGTCCCCGTTGGGGGTGGGCAGGGCGGTCTTGGACCCCTCCACCAGCAGGCCGCTCATGGGCTCCTCCAGCAGCCGGAGGAGGATCTCCCGCTCCCGGCTCACCCGGTTCTCCGTGGCGTAGACCGCGGTGGAGTAGCCCTGGCGGGAGAAAACCTCCGTCGCCTCGTGGAGGATGGCGGGAAAGATGTAGTCGTCCATGAAGGAGGCCACCACCGCGATCTGCCGGGGCGCGGCGCTGGGGGTCAGGCCGGTGGCGTAGGACCCGCTGCCCTGCCGGCGGTGGATCAGCCCCTCCTCCTCCAGCAGGCGGAGGGCGTGGCGGACGGTCTGGCGGCTGAGCTGATAGCGGGCCGTCAGCTCCAGCTCCGTAGGCAGCTTGTACCCCTGCTTTCCGCTGCTCCGGCCCAGCTCCTCCCGCAGACGGTCCGCCAGGACCCGGTATTTTGCGGCCATATCTCCGCCTCCTTCCGATGGTTTTTTCTTGGTTTATTCTATTATATCATATGGCGGGCGAAAATTTGTCTCCTATAATTAGAGACATTTTTGCGTACTTTTCCGCGCAGCCCCGAAAAAAACGTACATTTTGTCCGGCGCACCTGGGGACGGGATGGACTGGATGATTATAATTTCTAACATATATCATAAAATTTCAAACAATATCCCGGCGGTTGGGCAACCTGCCGGAGCGCTCGCCTATCCCTATTTGAAGCCGAACCGGATAAAAACAAACATTTCCGGATAAGAAATCATGAAATATCAAACAAAACAGACGCGGCCGCAGGTTGTCCGATGAAATTTGTCTCTATTTTGCATATTGTACTAAAATATTGTCTTATTTATTAAGACAAAAATAGTTGAATTGACGAAAATGTATTGACTTTGGCGGGGGAATCGTTTTTAATGTGGTTGTAGCCCCGGGCAGCGCCCGAGCCTACATAATTCAGAAAGCGAGGAAGAAAAAATGAAAAAGGTTCTGTGTCTTGTTTTGTCCCTTTGCATGCTCCTGGCCCTGGCGGCCTGCGGCGGCGGCGACAAGCCCGCCGACAGCAGCCAGCCCGCCGACAGCAGCCAGCCCGCTGACAGCAGCCAGCCCGCTGACAGCAGCCAGCCCGCTGACAGCAGCCAGCCCGCCGACAACAAGGAGCCCGCCGCTCCCGCCTCCGGTGAGCTGATCACCGTGGGCGTCATCAACAACGATCCCAACGAGTCCGGCTACCGCACCGCCAACGACAAGGCCATGCGCGACACCTTCACCGAGGCCAACGGCTACAAGGCCACCTTCTACAACAACAACGACGCTGCCCAGCAGATCGCCACCGCGCAGCAGATGGTGCAGGATGAGGTGGACTACCTCCTCCTCTCCCCCGCCTCCACCACCGGCTGGGACACCGTGCTCAAGGACGCCCAGGCTGCCGGCACCCAGGTCATCCTCTTTGACCGTATGCTGGAGGCCGACGAGAGCATGTACGCGGCCGCCGTTGTCTCCGACATGCCCGCCGAGGGCAAGACCGCTGTGGACTGGCTGGCCAGCCAGGGTCTGAGCGAGTACAACATCATCCACATCCAGGGCCACATGGGCTCTGACGCCCAGCTGGGCCGCACCGGCGCTCTGGACGAGAAGGTAGCCGCCGAGGCCAACTGGAACTATGTCACCCAGCAGACCGCCGACTGGGACGAGGCCACCGCCAAGACCATCACCCAGTCCGTCATCGACTCCGGCAAGCCCTTCAACGTGATCTACGCTGAGAACAACGGCATGGCCCGGGGCGCCGCGGCCGCTCTGGACGCCGCCGGCATCACCCACGGCAAGAACGGCGATGTGATCATCATGGGCTTCGACAGCGACAAGTGGGCCTTTGAGGAGGTCCTGGCGGGCCGCTGGAACTACATGGGCCTGTGCAACCCCCTCCAGGCTGACACCGTTGACAGCATCATCAAGGACCTCCAGGCCGGCAAGGCTCCTGCCCAGAAGATCATCTACACCCCCGAGCAGGGCTTCGACGCGGCCACCCTCACCCAGGCCGACGTGGACAAGTACGGTACCTGAGAACAGCCGCGGGCCGGCGGGAGCGTTCTGAGGGACGTTCCCCGGCAGGCGTCCGGCACTGAATAAGCCAGGCACGCGGCGCGGCACATCAGCCGCGCCGCGTATTAAAATGAAAGAATGGAGGCGTATCCCTATGCAGGAAGGTGCAGTATTGGAAATGCGGGGCATCTGCAAGTATTTCCCGGGTGTACGCGCCCTTCAGGACGTGGACTTCACCCTGCGCGAGGGGGAGATCCACGCCCTGATGGGGGAAAACGGCGCAGGCAAGTCCACCCTGATTAAGGTGCTCACCGGTGTGTACCCCAAGGACGGGGGCGAGGTCCGCATCAAGGGGCTGGAGGGCGCGGCGGTCATCCGCTCACCCCAGGACGCCCAGAACGCGGGCATCAGCACCGTGTACCAGGAGATCACCCTGTGTCCCAACCTGACCGTGGCGGAGAACATGTACATCGGCCGCACCAAGGGGGCCGGGGCCAACTGGAAGAAGATGAACGCCGGCGCGGGGCGGATCCTGGAGACCCTGGGCATCCCCGCCAGCCCCAAGCAGCAGCTGGGCTCCTGCTCCATTGCGGTGCAGCAGATGGTGGCCATCGCCCGGGCTGTGGACATGGAGTGCAAGGTGCTCATCCTGGACGAGCCCACCTCCTCCCTGGACGAGCAGGAGGTGGTGAAGCTCTTCGGTCTCATGCGGGACCTCCGGGCCAAGGGCGTAGGCATCATCTTTGTCACCCACTTCCTGGAGCAGGTCTACGAGGTCTGCGACCGGATCACCGTCCTCCGGGACGGCCAGCTGGTGGGGGAATATGTCATTGAGGACCTGCCCCGGGTCCAGCTGGTCAGCAAGATGCTGGGCAAGGAGCTGGACGACATGGCCGACATCAAGGGCGAGATGGGCACCGCGGCGGTGAACCGGTCCGGCGTCCCGGTGCTGGAGGCCAGCGGCCTGTGCAGCGACGCGGGCATCAAGCCCTTTGACTTCTCCATCCACAAGGGCGAGGTCAACGGCTTTACCGGCCTGCTGGGCTCCGGGCGCAGCGAGTGCGTCCGGGCCATCTTCGGCGCGGACCGCGTGACCGGCGGCGCCGTCAAGGTGGACGGCAGGGAGGTCCGGATCAGGAAGCCCCTGGACGCCATGAAGCAGGGCGTGGGCTACCTGCCCGAGGACCGGAAGGGCGACGGCATCGTGGGGGACCTCTCCGTCCGGGAGAACATCATCCTGGCCCTCCAGGTGATGAAGGGCTTCTTCCGGCCCTTCTCCAGAGCCCAGGCGGAGGCCTTTGCCGACGAGTACATCAAGCTGCTGGAGATCAAGACCGCCTCGGCGGACACCCCTATCAAATCCCTGTCCGGCGGCAACCAGCAGAAGTGCATCCTGGCCCGCTGGCTCCTCACAGACCCCAAGTATCTCATCCTGGATGAGCCCACCCGGGGCATCGACATCGGCACCAAGATCGAGATCCAGAAGCTGGTCCTGAAGCTGGCCGCGGAGGGCAAGAGCGTCACCTTCATCTCCTCGGAGATCGACGAGATGCTGCGCACCTGCTCCCGTCTCGTCGTCATGCGGGACCGGAAGGCGGTGGGCGAGCTGCGGGACGCGGATCTGACCCAGGCCAAGATCATGGCTACCATTGCAGGAGGTGACGAGCAATGACAACTCCCGTGAAAACTCCCAAGACCCCGGTGAAGCGGCCGGACGAGAGCCTCCTTAAGCGGCTCACCCGGCACCAGCTGTTCATCCCCCTGGCGGCGCTGGCGCTGCTGGTGCTGTTCAACCTGATTGCCGACCCGACCTTCTTCGCGGTCAGCGTCAAGGAGAACAGCCTGGGCAACCCGGTGCTCAGCGGCAATATCATCTCCGTCCTGGACAACGCCTCGGAGCTGGTGATCCTGGCCATCGGCATGACCCTGGTGACCGCCTCCTCCGGCGGACAGGACATCTCCGTAGGCGCGGCCATGGCCATCGCCGGCAGCGTCATCCTCCGGATGGTCTGCGGCGGGCAGGTCACGGCGGACGTCATGCAGACGCCCCTCCTCCTGGCCCTCCTCGTCGGGCTTCTGGTGAGCATGATCTTCGGCGCGTTCAACGGCGCGCTGGTGGCCTACTTCAAGATCCAGCCCATGGTGGCCACCCTGATCCTGTTCACCGCCGGCCGCTCCATCGCGGCCTGGATCAACAACAACCAGCTGCCCATCATCAACGACATCGCCTTCAAATACGCCGGGACCTTCCTCCCCGGCATTCCCGTCCCCACCCCCATTTTCATCACCGCCCTGGTGATCGCACTGTTCTGGCTGGCCCTGAAGTTTACCAACCTGGGCCTCTACACCCAGTCGGTGGGCATCAACGCCAGCTCCTCCCGGCTCAACGGCCTGGACCCCAAGCTCATCAAGCTCATGACCTATGTGATCCTGGGCGTGTGCGTAGCCGTGGCGGGCTTCATCCGGGTCAGCCGCAGCGGCTCCATCAACTACTCCCGCATTGCGGAGAACATTGAGATGGACGCCATTCTGGCGGTGGCCCTGGGGGGCAACGCCCTGTCCGGCGGCAAGTTCAACATCTACGGCTCCATCGTGGGGGCCTATGTCATTCAGTTCCTCACCACCACCCTCTATAAGTACGAGGTGCCCTCCACGGCCCTGCCCGCCTACAAGGCGGTGGTGGTGATCCTGCTGGTGGTGCTCAGCGCGCCGGTGGTGCAGGAGAAGCTGGCCAGCGTCCGAAAGGCGCCCGCCAAGGCCGCAAAGGAGGTGTCGTAACATGCCGAAAACGCTGGACAAACAGGGCCGGATCAAGGAGCGGACCGCCATGAGCGACACCAATCTGCTGCTGGCCATTACCGTGGCGGTGTTCTTTGTTCTGTACCTGTCCGCCGTGTTTTTCCTGGGCGGCGGCTTCACCAAGCCCCAGAATTTCCTGAACATCCTCAATAACAACGCCTCCCTCATCGTCCTGTCCTGCGGCATGAGCCTTGTGATGATTACCGGGGGCATCGACATCAGCGTGGGCGCTGTCACCTGCCTTGTGTGCATGGTCAGCGCGGTGAACCTGGAGCAGCAGGGGGGGAACATGCTCACGGTGCTCCTCATCGGCCTGGGCATCGGCCTGGCCTTCGGCGTGGTCCAGGGGTTCCTGGTGGCCCACCTGGGCATCCAGCCCTTCATCATCTCCCTGGCGGGCATGTTCTTCGCCAAGGGCATGACCACCATCGTCAGCAAGGAGCCCGTGCGGGTGACCAACGAGAGCTTTCTGGCGGTGAAGGAGGCCCGCATCATCGTCCCCGGCCTGGGCTCCGCCAACAAGCTGGGCGAGTATATCCCGGCCTACGTGGAGGTGGGCGTGGTGATCGCGCTGGCGGTGGTGGCGCTGCTGTTCTGCCTGCTGCGCTGGACCAGCCTGGGCCGCAGCTTCTACGCCGTGGGCGGCAGCAGCCAGAGCGCCAACATGCTGGGCATCAACGTCAGGCGCACCAAGTTCCTGGCCCACGTGCTCTGCGGCCTGCTGGCCGGCCTGGGCGGCATCCTCTACTTCCTCCACGTGGGCAGCGGCGACGTGGCCAACGGCGCGGGGGACGAGATGAACGCCATCGCCTCCTCCA
>CAJTWF010000023.1 GCA_910579965.1 uncultured Oscillospiraceae bacterium | reverse complement strand
ATGATGTCGAAGCACTGCTGGGCCTCGGGGGTATCCCAGATGCCCTCGGCGTAGGAGGTGGCCTTGTTGAAGAAGTCAGGGCCGCCCACGGAGTACATCAGCGCGTACAGGAAGGCGTCAAAGTAGCCGGTGGTGGGGTAGGTGAAGAGGTACATGTTGGGGTCCTCGGCCTTGGCCTTGTCGGCCAGCGCCCACATCTCATCCCAGGTGGCGGGCACGGTCCAGCCCTTCTCCTCAAAGAGGCCGGCGTTGTAGAACAGGCCGCAGGGGGAGTAGAACATGGGGGCCAGATAGGTCTTGCCGTCGTTGTAGGGGTTGGTGACGGAGGTGTCGGTGAAGCCGCCCACGATCTTGTCGGAGACCTTCACGCTCTCGCCGGGCACGGTCATGCTCAGCACGTCGGTGATGTCGGCGATGTTGCGGTCCTTGATGAACTGCTCGGTGAGGCCCTTCTCACGGCCGGTAGCCAGGTGGATGACGTCGGGGAAGTCGCCGCCCTGCATGGAGGGCCCGATGACGTCCTCCAGGTTCTTGTCGCAGATGAGCTCCACCTTGATGCCGGTCTCGGCGGTGAATGCGTCGCAGACCTCCTGCCACATGCCGGGATAGGCCTCCTCATAGCCGGAGGCCAGGGCGGCCACCTGGATGGTCACATCCTCGGCCGGGGCGGGAGCGGGCTCGGGGGTGCTGGGGGTCTGGCTGTCGCTGGGCTGGGTGTTGTCCTGGGCGGGGGGCTGATCGTTTCCGCCGCCGCCGCAGCCGGCCAGCAGGGACAGGACCATGACGGACGCCAGGAGCATGCTGAGAAGCTTTTTCATGTCCAATTCCTCCAAAAAATCTCGTTTCCATCCGGGAATGTCCCGGATGACACACTATAGAGTATACACCCTCCGGCGGAGGGCGCAATTCCTATGTTGCGCAACTTTTTAGATATCTTGCTCTTTTTGTGTTTTGACACAAAACAAGGAAATCTGCCCCGCGGCTTTGGGCAGAATAAATAATTTTGACAAAAGCAGGGGCTCGGAGGGCACAAATTATGGCCGCTCTTACAAAAATATTTTTAGAAGTTGCACAACAGCGGGGAAGGATTTATAATAGCCCCATAGACGGCGGTTTTTCTGGTTTTTGCGATCTTGCGGCTAAGAAGGGGGGATTGCCGTGAGCACGCTGCAATACGTTCTGCCCCAGGAGGGGGCGGCGGCGGCCCGGCCCAGGCTGCTGTACGTCACCCACGCCCAGTACAGCGAGGAGTGGAACTCCTCCTTCCACACCCACGCCTGCGCGGAACTGTTCTTCATCACCCGGGGCCACGGCCTGTTCCACGTCCGCGAGGAGCGGTTCCCCGTGGCCATCAACGATCTGGTGGCGGTGAACACCGGCGTGCCCCACACCGAGGCCGGTGCGGAGGGCAGCCCCATGGAGTACGTGGTGCTGGGGGTGGAGGGCCTGGAGGCCCTGACCGGCGCCGGGGGCTGGAGCCTCATCCACATGACCGGGGAGCAGGAGATGATCTCCGCCTGCCTGCGGATGATGACCCGGGAGATCCGGGAGGAGCAGGCCGGGTGCGCCCAGATCTGCCGGAACCTGCTGGAGGTGATCCTCCTGCGGCTGGCCCGGCGGGAGGACTTCGCCCTCTCCGACGCGCCCCCCTCCTCCAACCGGGAGTGCGGACAGGTCCGGCGGTATATTGACAACCACTTCAAGGAGAACCTGACCCTGGACCAGCTGGCGGGGCTGGTCCACGTGAGCAAGTACCACCTCTCCCACGCCTTTCAGCGCTCCTACGGCACCTCCCCCATCAGCTACCTCATCTCCCGGCGCATCCAGGAGAGCCGCTTCCTGCTCACGGAGACGGACCACACCCTCTCCCAGATCGCCCGCATCCTGGGCTTCTCCTCCCTGAGCTACTTCTCCCAGAGCTTCCGGCGGCTGGAGGGGGTGAGCCCCATGGAGTACCGCCGCCGCCACCGCCGCCAGGGGGGCTGAGACGGCCGGAGCTCCCAATTTTCGCCAAAGACCTTGCGTCCGGCGGGGTTATAGGGTATGATGGAGGAAAAGAGGCGGGGCCGCCGGCGGGAATGATAAGTGCAGTTAATGGATAAAATCATCTATTCCCCCGGTGCGCGGGGGCGGATATAATAGGGCATATCAAGCGAATAACGCTATTTTTATCACCGAAGGGAGAGCAGATCATATGTCTATTTTAGTCAGCGGCGGCGCGGGGTATATCGGCAGCCACACCTGCGTGGAGCTCATTGAAGCAGGCTGCGAGATCATCGTGGCGGACAACCTGTGCAATTCCAGCGAGGAGGCGCTGCGCCGGGTGGAGAAGATCACCGGCAGAAGCGTCCCCTTTGTCAGGACGGAGCTGTGCAATGAGGCGGAGGTGGAGGCGCTGTTTGCCAGCCATCCGGACATTGACGCGGTCATCCACTTTGCCGGGCTCAAGGCCGTGGGCGAGAGCGTTTCAAAGCCCCTGGAGTACTACGCCAACAACCTCATCAGCACCCTCTACCTCCTCCAGGCCATGCGCCGCCACGGGGTGAAGAATTTCGTCTTCTCCTCCTCCGCCACGGTCTACGGCGATCCGGCCAGCGTGCCCATCCGGGAGGACTTCCCCACCGGCGGCACCACCAACCCCTACGGCACCACCAAGCTCTTCCAGGAGCGGATCCTCTCCGACATCTGCGCGGCCGATCCCACGCTGAACGTGGCCCTTCTGCGCTACTTCAACCCCATCGGCGCCCACGAGAGCGGCCTCATCGGCGAGGACCCCAACGGCATCCCCAACAATCTGGTGCCCTATATCGCCAAGGTGGCGGTGGGCCAGCTGGAGAAGGTCCACGTCTACGGCAATGACTACCCCACCCCCGACGGCACCGGCGTGCGGGACTACATCCACGTGGTGGATCTGGCCCGGGGCCACGTGGCCGCGCTGAAGAAGCTGGACACCGGCTGCGGCCTCTTTGTCTGCAACCTGGGCACCGGCAAGGGCTACAGCGTGCTGGACGTGCTCCACGCCTACGAGAAGGCCTGCGGCAGGACCCTGCCCTACTCCGTGGACCCCCGCCGGCCCGGAGACATCGCCCAGTGCTACGCCGATCCCGCCAAGGCCAGGGACGAGCTGGGCTGGGAGGCCCAATACGGCATCGACGAGATGTGCGCCTCCTCCTGGAAGTGGCAGTCCATGAACCCCAACGGATATAAAGGAGGGACGGAACAGTGACCAAGCCTGTACTGCTCATCATGGCCGCCGGCATGGGCAGCCGCTACGGCGGGCTCAAGCAGCTGGACCCTGTGGGCGAGAACAACCAGATGATCATCGACTACTCCATCTACGACGCCCGCCGGGCCGGCTTTGAGCGGGTGGTGTTCGTCATCAAGCGGGAGATCGAGGCCGGCTTCAAGGCCCTGGTGGGGGACCGGGTGGCCCGGGAGATGGAGGTAAGCTACGTCTTCCAGGAGAAGGAGGACCTGCCGGCGGGCTACGCCGTCCCGGCGGACCGGACCAAGCCCTGGGGCACCGCCCAGGCGGTGCTGGCGGCCCGGCACGTGGTGGACGGCCCCTTCGCGGTCATCAACGCCGACGACTACTACGGCCCCGAGGCCTACAAGGAGATCTTCGACTACCTCTGCGCCCACCCGGACGGGGACCTGTACGAGTACGCCATGGTGGGCTACCTGCTGCGCAACACGGTGACCGAGAACGGCACCGTGGCCCGGGGCGTGTGCGAGGAGACGGCGGACAACTACCTCTCCCGGGTCACCGAGCGGACCAAGATCGAGAAGGGGGAGCCCCCCCGGTACACCGAGGACGACGGGAAGACCTGGACGGAGCTGCCCGGGGACACCATCGTGTCCATGAACCTGTGGGGCTTCAACCGGAGCTTTCTGGAGGAGGCGGAGGCCCGCTTCCCCGCCTTCCTGGACAGGGCCCTGGCGGAGAATCCGCTGAAGGCGGAGTACTTCCTGCCCGCCGTGGTCAGCCAGCTGCTGGACGAGGGCAAGGCCCGGGTGAAGGTGCTGCGCAGCGAGGACAAGTGGTACGGCGTGACGTACCGGGAGGACAAGGAGGCGGTGGTTGCGGCCATCGCGGAGAAGACCAGGGCCGGCCTGTACCCGGCCAAGCTGTGGAGGGACGCGTAATGGCCAGAGCCGAGGATTTTCTGGGCGAGGTGCTCTCGTCCTTTGACCTTCTAGCCCCTGTGGTGGGAGCGGTCCGCTTCGGCCAGGGGCACATCAACGACACCTTTGTGGTCCACACCCAGCCCGAGGACCGCTGCTGCCGCCGGTTCATCCTTCAGCGCATGAGCCCCGCCGCCTTCAAGCGACCGGACCAGCTGATGGAGAACATCATCGGCGTGACGGACTACCTGGGCCGGGAGATCGGGCGCCACGGCGGGGACCGGTCCCGGGAGGCCCTGGAGGTGATCCGCCCCAGAAGCGGCGCGCCCTACTACACCGACAGCCAGGGCGGCGCGTGGCGGGTCTACCCCTTTGTGGAGGGGACTGTCTGCTACCAGTCGGCGGAGACGCCGGAGCTGTTCGCCGCCTCCGGCCGGGCCTTTGGCCGGTTCCAGCGGCTGCTCCAGGGCTACCCCGCCGCCACCCTCCACGAGACCATCCCCCGGTTCCACGATACCGAGGACCGGCTCAGCAAGCTGAAGGCCGCCGTGGCGGAGGACAAGCTGGGCCGGGTGAAGGAGTGCCGGGAGGAGATTGACTTCATGCTGTCCCGGGAGGCGGACTGCTCCGTGGCCCTCCAGGCCCTGCGGGAGGGCAAGCTGCCCCTGCGGGTGACCCACAATGACACCAAGCTCAACAACGTGCTCATGGACGAGAAGACCGGGGAGGGCGTGTGCATCATTGACCTGGACACGGTGATGCCGGGCCTGGCCATCAACGACTTCGGCGACTCCATCCGCTTCGGGGCCAACCACTGCGCCGAGGACGAGCGGGATCTGAGCAAGGTGAGCCTGGACGTGGACCTCTTCCGGGTGTACACCCAGGCCTTCCTGGAGGGGGCGGAGGGCTCTCTGACCGCCCAGGAGGTGGCCTACCTGCCCTGGGGCGCCAAGCTGATGACCCTGGAGTGTGGTATGCGGTTTCTCACGGACCATCTGGTGGGGGACGAGTACTTCCACATCAGCCGGGAGGGACAGAACCTGGACCGCTGCCGGACCCAGTGCAAGCTGGTGAAGGACATGGAGGACCGCTGGGCAGAGCTGGAGGCCATTGTGGCTCAGTACGGCGCTCATACATAATTCTTGCAAAGACAGGAGCCGCCGCGCAGAACAAACTGCGCGGCGGCTCCTGTTTCATGGCCCGTCCAGCTCATCCAGCCGGTCCAGGATATCGTCCGCCAGATCCTCCAGGGCCTCGTGGCGGTCCCCCCAGGCGTCGTAGGCCTCGCTGTCCATGTCCTCCGGCTCCTCCTGGTCCAGCCGGGCGATCCGCTGCCGGACCGCGGCGAGGCAGTCCAGCAGCTCCGCCCGGCCCATGGCCTCCAGATCCGGACCGGCGGCAAAAAAATCATCCATCTCAGCGCAGGGCCTTGGCGAAGGCATCCAGCAGCTGCTCCTTCTCAAAGGGCTTGTCAATGAACCCCTTTGCGCCGATGGCCTTGGCCTCCTCAAAGGTGTCGTCGTAGGCCAGGGAGGAGACCATGATGATGCTGGCGTCCTTGTACTCCTCCAGAAGAGCCTGGGCGGTCTCCAGGCCGTCCATTCCGGGCATGATGATGTCCATGGTCACAATGTCCGGCCGGATCTCGCCGTACTTGGCCAGGGCGTCCTCCCCGTTGCGGCAGTAGGCGGCTATCTCATACTCCGTGTCCTCCAGCAGATTTTGCATTTGCAGCGCTATCATGCGGGAGTCGTCTACCACCATGATTTTTTTTCCCATGTCAATCGCCTCTTTCATACAAGTTTTCCGCCTCATTGTCGTCGTGCCGGCGGTTTGGCACGTGATGGACCAGCTGCACGCCCTGCCGCTGATCGTCCATATAGGTGAGGACAAACTGCCTGCTGCGCCCCTCCGGCTCAAAGCGGCCCTGGTAGAGGGCCGGCACGCTGAATCGGGCGGGCACCTTGGTGGCCTGGAAGAGCAGGGCGGCGATCTTGCCGCAGAGGATGTTGAAGTACTCCTTGCTGAAGTCCTCCAGATCCTGCCGGGTCAGATGTTCCTCCCGGAGGGCGCTGCGGGCCATGCGGGCCAGCAGGGAGATGTTTCCCCACAGCGTCAGGCTGGACTGAAAGCCGTTTTTGAAGGTGATGTACACGGTGCACAGGTCCCCGGACGGGGGCTCCTGGGTCTTGAAGAGCTCCACGCCTGCGGTCCGTCTCGTCACCTCCCGCACGGCCCTGTCCAGCATCTCCTCCAGCTTCTGCTGCTCCATGGCGGTATCCATGCCTCGCGCCTCCTCTCTTGGAATCTATTGCAGTCGGATCTCCCCGCCGGCCAGATCGGCCGTGCAGGGGCTGTACCTGCGGTCAAACTGGTGGGTCACGCCGTTGATGCCCAGCACCGTGCCGGGGTAGACGGTGGAGCAGGCGAGGCGGAGAGGGGGCTTCTCCGCCTCCTCCTGCTCTCCGGCCGCCAGCTCCCGCTCCTTGTCCAGCTGGGCCAGCTTCTTCCGGTTAATCATCAGCTGCATCCGCATCTTGCTCATGCTGCTGAGCTTGGCGGGGCTGTCGGGCTGGCGCTCGGTCTTTTCCAGGTCCTTCTCCAGCTGCCCGATCTCCTGGTGGAGGATGTGGCACTCAAAGTCCGCGCAGGGCTGCCCTCCCAGAAAAACCTCCGTGCGGCACTCCGCCCGGGACCCCACGGTCCCGGCGCTGACCGACCGGGCGGCCCGCAGCGTGCCGCCGATGACGGTCATGCGTCCGGAGCGCACCTCCACCTCGCCGTCGCAGTACACGTCGCAGTTGATGAGGCAGTCCGCGTGGAGGGAGTCCTTCACATACACGCAGCTGTTCTCAATGAATTTGGCAAAGATGTTCCGCTGGGCCCGGATAACGGCCTGATTGTCCCCCTGCACGCCGCCGGAGACCACCAGATCCCCGCCGGCCTCCACGGTGCAGGCCTCCACCACGCCGCCCACGGTGATATTGCCGATGGCCCGCACGGTGAAGCCGCTGCAGATGTCCCCGTGGATGCACACGTCCCCCAGGAAGTTGATGTCCCCGGTGGAGAAGTCCACGTTGGCGGGGATATCCAGCAGGGGCTTGACCTGGAAGGCCCGGCCGCTGAACTCCACATGTCCGGAGGAGGAGGCCAGCAGGCTCATGCCGTCCTCGGAGATCTCGGTGTGGCGGCCCTTGGGCAGGGTGGCCTTTTTGCCGTCCCTGGCCGGGATGGGCTGGTCCGTCACCGTGCGCCCCTCCACGCCCTCGGTGGGGGGGATCAGCTTACAGATCACGTCCCCCTGGGTGACGTTCTGGAAGAAGTTCAGTGTGGTGTAGTCCACCCGGTTGTTCTCGTCCACGGTGATCGAGCGCTCCAGAACCCGGGGAAACAGGTCCACCACCCTGCCGTCCACGCCCTGGACGGCGCGCTTGCCCCAGGCGCAGAGGAAGAGGTGGAAATACCGCTCCGGGTCCTGGGGGAGGCTCTCCAGCAGGGCCTCGTCCACGCCCCAGACCACCTTGCTCTCCTTCAGGGCCCGGTCCAGCATCTCGCGGCTCACCTCAGCGCCCTGGCCCGACGGGGGATAGACCAGCAGCCAGGCGGCCATGCCGCCGGCGGAGATGAAGACCACCACCTGGGCGTCCAGATCCGAAGCGCGGCCGGAGTCCAGCAGGGCGAGACGGCTTCCGGCGCTGTCGGTGACAGCGCTCTGGAGACGGGCCAGCTCCTTCTCCGCCTCCTGCTCGTCGAGAGGCAGGTCCGGCGGGTCCGTCAGGCACAGGCGGGGCTGGGGCAGACGCTTTGCCGTAAAGGCGTGAATGCTCCACAGCTGACAGACCGGGTGGTCCTGGGACAGCGTCAGCTCCCGGGGAGCGGGAGGCGGCGGACCGGGGTCCTGCTGCTGGGGCGGCGCCTCCTGGGTCTCCTCCTTCTCCGGCTCGTCACCGAACAGCCGGGACAGAAGCGTGCGATAGAACGCGATAGGAATCACCTCCTGGGGGCCGTCTCCGCCCCGAAGGGGCGGGACGGACTGTCTATAGCTCCATTATAGCCCCCGGACCGGCTCTTGGCAAGAATTTTCTCAGCCCGCCGCCGGAGACCCGGGCAGGGCCCAGTCCTGGAGGATGTCCGCCAGGGGCCCCTCGTAGGCCACGTAGAAGCCGCAGCCGTACTCCTGGCTGGGCAGGGAGCCCCGGGGGAAGAAGATCTCCAGGCCGTCCTGGCCAAAGAGCAGCATCTCCGGTGAGAAGGCCGCCTCCATCTCCCGCCGCAGGGCAGGATCATTGGGCTCCGCCAGCTCCAGAATGGTGCGGACCGCCTCCTCCGGCGGGCAGGTGAAGATATCCCAGTTGTCTATGAGCGCCCCGGTGTTCCGGTCAAAGGCCGCAGTCAGGCGGCGCGACTCCACCACGCCGGCCTCCACCGGCAGGGTGAGCTCGGTGCAGAAGTACATCAGCGTCTCGTTGGAGCCGGCGGGATAGATCTGCTGCCCCACGATGAAGCCCCGGAAGTCCTCCGGCCTGCCCGCCGCCTGGTAGGCGGCCCAGGCCCGCTCCAGCTCCCCCTGGAGGTCATAGAGCAGGCCCTGCTGCTCATAGTAGGCCAGCACCCTCTCCTGGGCCCGGGGGCTCAGATCGTCAAAGCTCTCCCTGCCGTTATGGACATTGTCCGGGCCAAAGGCCCGGTCCTCCCACAGGAGAAGGGGGCCCTCCGGCAGCTCGTAGCAGACCCGGCTCGACTGGTCCACCCGGTCCAGCGCCGTGCCGTCCGCCAGCGTCAGCGCACCGGGCGTCCGGATGCTGTCCACGGCCAGATAAGAGGCGGACCGGACCGTGACGGACTTCCCGTTCCCGGTCTCCACGGACCGCCCCAGGCCCCGGCAGCCGGCGGAGACGCCGCTGCGCAGCTGGGGGCTGGCCCCGAAGGCCGCCGTGTCCACCCCGCTCACCCAGGACCCGATGGTGGTGTTCTCCTCCAAAAGCACGCCCGTCCGCCGGCCCCGGTCCGTCTCCAGCACCAGGACCGTGCCGCCGCTGTCCTGAAGGACCTCCACGATCTCCCCGTTGATCTCCCGCTCCCTGCCCAGAAAGGCCAGCAGGGCCAGGACCAGGCACACCGCCAGCAGGGCCGTTAACACGCGTCGTTTCATCCCGCAGTCCTCCTTTGTTGTTGGATACCTCCATTATAGCTGTAAACGGCGGAAAAGGCAAGGGCGGCGGCGTTCCGGCGGGTCAGCCGGGCCTTGCCTTTTCCCGTGGACCGTGGTACAATCAGTCGGTAATTTGCGCTGGAGGTAGTACCCTATGCGGATGCGAAAGAAAAAGAACCTGATCCCCCGGATGGAGCGGTGCGCCCCCTGCCGCGTCCAGGACGGCTTTGCCCTCAGGGGCCGCTGGCGGGAGGCGCTGATGCCCTCGGCCCGGGAGCTGCGTCTGGAGCTGGGCTGCGGCAAGGGCCGCTTCACCGCGGAGACCGCCCGCCGGCACCCGGACATCCTGTTCATCGCCATTGAGAAGGTGCCGGACGCGCTGGTGGTGGCCATGGAGCGGGCCATGGCCATGGAGCTGAAGAACGTGTTTTTCGTGGTGGGGGACGCGGCTCTGCTGCCGGACTACTTCGCCCCCGGCGAGGTGGACCGCATCTATATCAACTTCTGCGACCCCTGGCCCCACACCCGCCAGGCCAAGCGCCGCCTGACCCACCGGGGCTTTCTGGACCTCTACCGGCGGGTGCTGCGGCCGGAGGGGCAGGTCCACTTCAAGACCGACAACCAGCCCCTCTTCGCCTTCTCCCTGCGGGAGTTCCCGGCGGCGGGGTACGCCCTCAGTCAGGTGACACACAACCTCCACGAGGAGGGGCCCCAGGGGGTCATGACCGACTACGAGGCCAAGTTCCACGATCAGGGTATCCCCATCCACCGGTGCGTGGGAACCGTGCTGCCCCGGGACCAGGAGGAGGAGACGGCGTGACAGAGCAGCCCCCGTTTCCCGGCATGAATCCAGCCGGCGTCCGCTTCTGCGGACGCCGGCTGGCGCGTTTACGGTATACAGGCGTTTATCAATACATGCCGCCCATGCCCATGTCTCCGCCGGGGGCGGGAGGCGCGGGGGGCTCGGGCTTGTCGGCAACCAGGGACTCGGTGGTCAGCACCATGGCCGCCACAGAGGAGGCGTTCTCCAGGGCGGAGCGGGTGACCTTGGCGGGATCCAGGATGCCCGCGGCGATCATGTCCACATACTCCTCCTTGTAGGCGTCGAAGCCGGTGCCCTTGCTGGCCTTCTTCACGTTCTCCAGCACCACGGAGCCGTCCAGGCCGGCGTTGGCCGCGATCTGGCGGATGGGGGCCTCCAGGGCCTTGGCGATGATGCGGGCGCCGGTCTTCTCGTCGCCCTCCAGCTCCTCCACCAGCTTCTCAACAGCGGGGATGGCGTTGACGTACACGGTGCCGCCGCCGGCCACGATGCCCTCCTCCACAGCGGCCTTGGAGGCGTTGAGGGCGTCCTCGATGCGCAGCTTCTTCTCCTTCATCTCGGTCTCGGTGGCAGCGCCAACCTTGATGACCGCCACGCCGCCGGCCATCTTGGCCAGACGCTCCTGGAGCTTCTCCTTGTCGTAGTCGCTGGTGGTCACGCCGATCTGGGCGCGGATCTGGCTCACACGGTCCTTGATGGCCTGGCTGTCGCCGGCGCCGTCCACGATGACCGTGTTCTCCTTGGTGACCTTGACCTGACGGGCGCGGCCCAGCATGGAGACCTCGGCGGTCTTGAGCTCATAGCCCAGCTCCTCGCTGATGACCTGGCCGCCGGTGAGGATGGCGATATCCTGGAGCATCTCCTTGCGGCGGTCACCGAAGCCGGGGGCCTTGACGCAGACCACGTTCAGGGTGCCCCGCAGACGGTTGACCAGCAGGGTGCTCAGGGCCTCGCCCTCCACGTCCTCGGCGATGATGACCATCTTCTTGCCGGACTGGACCATCTGCTCCAGCAGGGGCAGGATGTCGGCGATGACGGAGATCTTCTTGTCGGTGATGAGGATATAGGCGTCGTCCACCACGGCCTCCATCTTCTCCATGTCGGTGGCCATGTAGGGGGAGATATAGCCCCGGTCAAACATCATGCCTTCCACGACCTCGCTGTAGGTCTCGCTGGTCTTGGACTCCTCAATGGTGATGACGCCGTCGGCGGAGACCTTCTCCATGGCCTCGGCGATGAGCTTGCCGATCTCCGCGTCGCCGGAGGAGACAGCGCCCACGCGGGCGATGTCGTCGGTGCCGTTGACCTTCTGGGAGCCGGCCTTGATGGAGGCCACGGCGGCCTCCACGGCCTTGGCAACGCCCTTCTTCATGACGATGGGGTTGGCGCCGGCGGCCAGGTTCTTCAGGCCCTCGCCGATGATGGCCTGGGCCAGCAGGGTGGCGGTGGTGGTGCCGTCGCCGGCCACGTCGTTGGTCTTGGTGGAGACCTCCTTGACCAGCTGCGCGCCCATGTTCTCAAAGGGATCGTCCAGCTCAATCTCCTTGGCGATGGTCACGCCGTCGTTGGTGATGAGGGGCGCGCCGAACTTCTTGTCCAGCACCACGTTGCGGCCCTTGGGGCCCAGGGTGACCTTGACGGTATCCGCCAGCTGGTTGACGCCGGTCTCCAGCGCCTTGCGGGCGTCCTCGCCCCGCTTGATTAACTTAGACATATCGCAAAACCTCCAAATTATTTTTCATTCATGATGTCGCCTGCGGGCCGTTTCCCCTGGGAAAGGCCCCGGCCTCCGATTACTCCACGATGGCCAGAATGTCGCCCTGACGGACAATGGTGTACTCCTCGTCGCCGATCTTCACGGTGGAGCCGGAGTACTTGTCGGTGATGACCCGGTCGCCGGGCTTGACGGACATGACGACGTCCTTGCCGTCCACCTTGCCGCCGGGGCCCACGGAGATCACCTCCGCCACAGAGGGCTTCTCCTTGGCCGCAGAGGTGAGGATGATGCCGCCTTTGGTGGTCTCCTCCGCCTCCAGGGTCTTCAGTACCACGCGGTCCGCTAAGGGTGTGAGCTTCATAGTTTGGTTCCTCCTATATCATTATTTTTTGATAACAAAGATTGACACCGTTAGCACTCATGTATCTGGAGTGCTAACGGTGCCTATCTTACATCATCTTTGCCTGGATTGCAAGAGGGTTTTAAGAAAAAAACGGCTGTTTTACAAAAAGTTCACAAACAGCCCTGCTCCGTCCCCGCCGGGACCGGCAGGGGCCGGCAGGTGGCGTTGGGATCGCACCCCGGGGGACCGAAGAAGCGGACCTTCTTCTCCGACAGGCGCAGCGCCGCCCGCCGGCTGCGGAAAATCTCCCCGTCCAGGCAGGTGACGATGTCCCGGTCCGGAGAGTCGATGACGATCTCCCGGGCGGTATAGCACCGGGCGAGGCCGGGCAGCCGGTAGTACTCCCCCTTGGCGTAGGCCCCCACAAAGCGGAGAAAGGCGGGACGGCTGACCTTGTCCACAATCAGGGTGTTGAGCACGCCGTCGTCCATCCTGGCCTCGGCTACGGGCATGAAGCCTCCGCCGTAGTACCGGCCGTTGCACACCGCCGCCAGCACGTACTCCCCCTCCATGGCCTCTCCATCCAGGGTGACGGTCCACCGGCGGCTCAGACGTCTGAGGGCGAAGTTCACCGCCAGGGAGAGGGCATAGCTGCCCTGGCCCCCCAGCAGGGGGAGCCTGCCGTAGGTATGTACGTCGTCGGCCACCTGGGCGTCAAAGCCGGAGCAGGCCACGGTCAGGGCCAGGCGGCCGTTGCAGTCGATGGCGTCCAGGGGGAAGCAGGGGCCGTCCCACAGGTTCTCCGCCTGCTGGAAAAGGGCGGCCGCATCCCCGAAGTTTCTCAGAAAGTCGTTGCCCGTGCCCACGGGGATGCAGGTCATGGCGGCGCTGCCGCACCCGGCGATGCCGTTGGCCACCTCGTTGACCGTGCCGTCTCCGCCGCAGGCGTAGAGCCGCACCTCTCCGCCGCTCCGGGCCAGGGCCTGGGCGGTCTCCATGGCGTGGCCCGGCCGCCTGGTGAGGATGCACTCCGCCTCCAGGCCGTGGCGGGCGGCCAGGCCCTTGGCCATGTCCATCAGCTGGGCGGTGCAGTCCATTTTCCCAGCGGCGGGGTTGATGATGAATACGTGCTTCATAGCGCCCTGCCCCCCTCTGTTATTGCTTCCGAGCCGAAAGGCCGGAAGTAATTATGTGCCATGTTTTGCGGTTGCCGCCGTTTATGGCGGCGAGCAAAACGGCTTAAATCAAATGTATTATTTCCGAATTTTAAATCCAGAAATAATACATCTCTATGAAATGGATTGGAAATAGGCCCTGGCCGCCTCCCCGTCCCGGGCGATCTGCCGCCGCAGGTCCGCCAGGCTCTCGAAGCGGCGCTCCGGCCGCAGCATTTGTAAAAACTCCACCCGGCACCGGGCCCCGTAGAGATCCCCCCGCTGGTCCAGCAGGTGGCTCTCCACCGTCACGCCCCCGTCCGTGTCCACCGTTGGCCGCACCCCCACGTTGGTGACCGCCGGGCCGGAATGCCCCTCCACGGTCACCCGGGTGACATAGACCCCGAAGGCGGGGATCAGCTGGTGCCCGTCCGGCACCAGATTGACTGTGGGCGCGTCCAGCCGGGAGGAGCCCAGGCCCTTGCCCCGGCGCACCGGGCCGGCAATGGCGAAGGGCCGGCCCAGAAACCGGGCCGCCGTCTCCGCCTCCCCCCGCTCCAGCAGTCCGCGGATGTGGGTGGAGCTGACCGTTACGCCGTCCAGGGTCACCGGAGGAATGATGTCGCAGCCCAGGCCCAGCTCCTCCGCCCGCCGGGAGAGCAGGGCCGCGTCCCCCGCGTTCCTGTGTCCAAAGCGGAAGTCGTGGCCGGCCACCAGCCACCGGGCGTCCCAGCGCCGGACCAGCCACGTCACAAAGTCCTGCCAGGGCATGGTCATCATCTCCCGGTCAAAGGGGGCCACGATCACCTCCGCGCCGGGGCACAGCCCCTCCGCCGCCGCCTGCCGCTCCGCCGCCGTGGTCAGCAGGGGCACGGGAACGCCGGTGACGTACTCCCGGGGGGAGCGGTCAAAGGTAAAGAGGGCGGGGGTGAGGCCCCGCTCCGAGGCCCGCCGGGCGGCCCGTTCCAGCAGCGCCTGGTGGCCCAGGTGCAGCCCGTCGAAAAATCCCAGCGCAATGGCGCGGTCCATGGCGCAGTCCCCCTCTCGCTCTGAAAGAACGGCCAATCCCGCCGGCGGGGAGGCCTGTCCTACATTAATATACCCGCAGTCTGCGGCCGTGTATCAGCCTAGCAGAAAAAGCGTGCCTTGTCAAGAAATTGTGGCCCGCCGGGTCTGAAAATGGGTGATAGAAACCCGCAGGCCCGGCCCTCTCCGGCCGGGCCCGCGGGTCCCTCCGTCCGCGCGGGCGCCTCACGGCAGCACCGGCTCCTCCTCCCGGAAGGCGTACACCACGCACCGCTGCCCCTCCACCCGCTCCAGCCGCCCCAGGCAGAACAGGCACTCCAGGGGAAAGGGCCTGCCCTCCTCCGCCGGCAGGGCCAGCAGCAGCAGCGGCTCCTCCCGCCGCCACCAGGCCCGGCCGGCGCTGCGCAGCCTTGTCTGAAAAAAAGAGCTCCGGAACAGCTGGGCCGGGCAGCGGGTCTCCCGCCAGCCGGCGGGCCGGAAGGGGAAGGACTGCCGGGCCTCCCCCTCCACCAGCCGCCCCAGGGCCGCCACGTCCCGGGTGTAGACCATCCGCCGCAGGGTCAGCATCCCCCCCTCCGGGGCCAGCACCCCCAGCATCAGCTCCCCCCGCTCCCCCCGCAGCGCCGCCCGGTAGAGCCCGTCCCCAGGGTCCTCCATGGACGCCCGCACCTCCGTTCGGCCCCCCAGGTCCCGGAGGGTGATCTCCCCCAGGCAGGCCTCCCGGCAGCGGAGCTTGACCCGTTCCATCCGGCTCACCTCCTCTGGACAGCCTATGCGCCGGCCCGCCCGCTTATCCCCCCTGGGAGAAAGTTTCGCGGCACAGTACACAAGCCGGTCTTTTTGTGCTATACTCATTTCTGCGGCAGGGCCGCTGTCAGGAAACGGGAGTACTCCCGTTTCCAGTCCCCCATGGGGGACTGAGCGCCTGTGGAGACAGGCGCCGGGCGGGCCGCGGAAAAATTCCCCGTGTACGGAGGCGCTCTTTATGAATATTCTCTTTGACCAGGAGCAGCTGCTCCAGCTGGTCTCCAACCTCTACGTGCTCACCGGCATCCCGGCCAACATTCTGGACCCCCAGGGCAGGGACATCAACCTCTTTGAGGGCCATCCCCCCTTCTGCCGGGCCGTCAACGCCACCGCCGAGGGCCACAGCCGCTGCGTGGCCTGCGACGCCTGGAAGGTGAAAAGCTACGCCGCCCCCGGGGGCTTCCAGTTCTACCGCTGCCACGCGGGCATCTGCGAGGCCGTCATGCCCCTGTTCGACAGAAACCAGCCCCTGGCCTATCTGGTCTTCGGCTGCTTCCTGGACGACTCCCCCATAGAGGACCAGTGGCAGCGCACCCGGTCCACCCTGGACTGGTATCCCGGGGGGCCGGACCAGCTGCGGGAGGCATTCCTCCAGTTCCGGCAGTACGCCGCTCCGGCGCTGAAGGCCTACGCGGAGACCCTGGAGGTCATGGCCGGCTATATCCAGCTCAAGGAGATGATCCGGCTCACTGAGCAGACGGACGCCCAGAAGCTGGCCATGTACCTGGACCAGCACTACATGGAGAAGCTGAGCCTGGAGTCCATCTCCCAGCAGCTCCGCATCGGCCGCACCAAGCTCTGCCGTCTGGCCAAGGAGCTCTCCGGCGGCCACACCCTCACCCGCCTCATCGCCCAGCGGCGCATCGACGCGGCCAAGGTCCTGCTGCTGGAGAACGATCTGCCCGTCTCCGCCGTTGCCGAGGCGGTGGGCATCAGCGACTACAACTACTTTTCCCGGGTCTTTCGCTCCCTTACCGGCACCACGCCCAGGACTTTTCGGGAAAACGGGCGGCAGAAGGCGCAGAACTTTGGTTAAAATGACGAATACCGATGTGAAATTTTTTCTAATCCGTACAATCTTACCAGTTGTGTACGATTGTGCTATTTTGTGAACGCTGGGTCCTATTAATTGCGGTACAGAAGATATAGAATAGGTGCAGAACGACGCTCTCCCAGCGGAAGGATTTTCAGCCGCGCAGAGAGCGCCGCTTCTATCAACTTGTTTACAAGGAGGATTATGAAGAATGAAGAAAGCTCTTGCACTGCTCCTGGCTCTGGTGATGACGCTGGCCCTGGCGGCCTGCGGCGGCGGCGACGACAAGCCCGCTGACAACAGCAACACCCAGACCGACGCCAACACCCCCGCCCCCAGCACCCCGGATCCCGCTCCCGAGGCCCCTGCCGGCGAGAAGATCGACATCAGCGTCATCGCCTCTCAGTACGGCCAGAACACCAACAAGTGGTGGGCTGACTTCCAGGAGGCCTTCAACAAGGAGCACGAGAACATCAACCTGACCGTGGAAGTCGTCTCCTGGAACGACATCTACACCGTGGTCAACACCCGCATCTCCGGCAACACCGCCCCCGACATCCTGAACATCGACGTGTTTGCCGACTACCAGGCCGACGGCCTGCTGCTCCCGGCCAAGGATTACGTCTCCGAGGAGACCTACGCCAAGATGTATCCCGCCTTCCTGGAGCAGTCCAACATTGACGGCACCATCTGGGCCATCCCCGATCTGGCCTCCGCCCGCGCCATGTACTACAACGTGGATATCCTGGAGGCCGCCGGCGTGGAAGTGCCCACCACCTGGGACGAGCTGAAGGCCGCCTGCGAGAAGCTGAAGGCCTATGACTCCAGCATCTATCCCTGGGGCATCGACATGACCACCGACGAGGGCCAGGCCGCCTTCGCCTACTACATCTGGAACAACGGCGGCGACTTCACTGACGCCGACGGCAACTGGACCCTCAACAGCGACGCCAACGTGGAGGCCATTGAGTACGCCATTGATCTGGTCAACTCCGGCCTGACCAACTCCGATCCCGCCAACGAGACCCGCTACACCCTTCAGGATCTGTTCGGCGCCGGCAAGCTGGCCATGATGATCGGGCCCAACTCCATCCCCACCTACATCGCCGAGGGCGGCAGCACCGTCAACTACGCCTTCGCCCCCATCCCCACCAACGGCGGCAACCCCTCCGTCTCCGCCGGCGTGATGGACCGCTTCATGTGCTTCGACAACGGCCACTCCCCGGAGAAGCTGGAGGCCATCAAGACCTTCTTTGACTACTTCTACGAGGATACCCGCTACTCCGACTGGGTGCTGATGGAGGGCTTCCTGCCCGCCACCTCCGCCGGCGGCGAAATCGTTGCCAAGGCCGACGAGAGCATGGCCCCCTGGGTGGACATCGTGGGCTCCTGCAAGTTCTACCCCACCGCCAAGGCGGAGTGGGCCGACGTGAAGCAGGGCGTTATCAACGTGGAGCAGCAGGCTCTGCTGGGCGGCAGCGTTCGCGAGCTGCTGGATGCGCTCCAGAGCGATATCGCCGGCAGCTGAGCCAATATAACATAGGTACCATGCCGCGGGCCGGCCGCTTTGTTCGGCCCGCGGCCTTTTTCAAACCGGGGCGGGGCCCCGAGAGCGTGAGAGAATTGAGAGAGAATAGGGAGGTGTTCCTGTGAACAAAGTCGCCCCCAGCAGACCGGAAACGAGACTGGCCCGGCCCAAGGGCATTTCCCCGGCCAAAAGGGCCCTGCGCAGGATCGAGCCGTACATCTGGATTGCGCCCAGCGTGATCCTGATGGGCATCTTTATCCTGGTCCCCATCCTGTCCGTGTTCCAGATGTCCCTGAGCGACGTGAGCAAGGCCGGTAAGATTAAGGGCTTCAACGGCCTTGGCAACTTCATCAAGGTGGTCAAGGGCTCCGCCTTCGGCCTGGTGCTGCAAAACACCCTGGTGTGGACCATCGCCGTGGTGGTGCTGTCCACGGTGCTGGGCTTTGTGCTGGCGCTGATCCTCAACAACCAGTTCCGGGGCCGCAAGATCGCCCGGGCCATTGTGGTGTTCCCCTGGGCCACCACCCTGGTCATCCAGGCCAGCGTCTGGAACTTCATTATCAACACCGACTACGGCACCCTGAACACCCTGCTTATGAAGCTGGGCATTATCAAGCAGGCGGTGAACTGGACCCCCACGCCGGAGGCATACTTCGCCTGGGAGATCGCCTGCGGCATCTTCGTCACCATCCCCTTTGTCACCTTCTGCGTCCTCTCCGGGCTGCAGAGCATTGACACCAGCTACTACGAGGCCGCCACGGTGGACGGGGCCAACTACTGGCAGAAGCTGTTTAAGATCACCCTGCCCCTGGTCAAGTCCTCCCTGACGGTGAGCACGGTGCTCAACATCATCTACGTATTCAACTCCTTCCCCATTATCTGGACCATGACCAAGGGCGATCCGGCCAACCACACGGACACCCTTGTTACATATCTGTACAAGCTGGCCTTCTACAACGGCCGGCAGGGGGAGGCCGCGGCGGTCTCCGTCATCGGGTTTTTGATCCTGCTGGTCTGCGCCAGCGTGTACATGATCTACACCCTGCGGAAAGGAGATGACAACTGATGAACGACAACGCTGCAAAGAAGCCCTTTTCCATTCAGAAGACGGTGCTGCGGATCCTGCTCTACTTTGTGGTGATCGACGTGTGCATCATTACCCTCTACCCCTATTTCGCCATGTTCTGCACCGCCCTGAAGAGCCGGGCGGAGATCTTCTCCCCCCACGGCACCATCCTGCCGGTGACGGCCCTGTGGTCCAACTTCATCGACATCTGGAGCCGGGCCCCCATGGCCAACTACCTGCTCAACTCCATCCTCATTGCCGGCGGGTCCACCATCATCGCCATGCTCTGCGGCATCCCGGCGGCCTACGCCCTGGCCCGGATGCGCTTCAAGGGACAGACCGCCTTCCTGGGCTTTGTCATCGTCTCCCAGATGTTCGCGCCGGTGGTGCTGCTCATCGGTATCTATCAGGTGATGCTGCGCCTGGGCCTGACGGACAGCCTGCTGGGCCTGATCTTCATCAACGCCGCCTTCAACCAGGCCTTCACCATCTGGCTTCTGCGGGGCACCTTCATGGGCATCTCGGCGGAGATGGAGCAGGCGGCCACCATCGACGGGTGCAACCGGCTGCAATCCATGACCCGGGTGCTCCTGCCTGTGGCCGCCCCGGGCATCGTGACAACGCTGATCTTTATTTTTATCAACGCCTGGAACGAGTACACCGTGGCGCTGTGCCTCATCTCCACGGACACCAACAAGCCCCTGACCGTGGGCATCAACATCTTCAACGGCTACAACATGATTGAGTGGCAGTATCTCTTCGCCGCGTCTATCTTTGCCATCATCCCGGTGGTGATTCTCTTCATGTGCATTGAAAAGAATCTGGTCAGCGGACTGGCCTCCGGCGGCGTCAAGGGGTAGCGCTTCGCTGCGCTGCACCCCCCAGGAATACAGGTTAATCAAAAAGGCGCATGTGGGGCTTGACAGGAGTTCCCCCTCATGCACAGCCCCCCAGGGAGCCGCAGCTCCCTGGGGGGTTATTTACGGTTTACTGCCGCACTGCCCGCAGGATCCCTGGGAGGGCTCACCCCGCCAGGAGCCGTTGTCATAGGCCGCAATCTTTCTGTTCAGCCGGTCCAGGGAGCGCTGCATCTCCTCCATCCGGGCCACCATCTGATCCCGCTGCTCCACCAGGATGGCACGGCGCTGGCCGGCGGTGTCCTCCCCCTGGCGGTAGAGGGCCACGTACTCGATCAGCGCCTCGATCTGTACGCCGGCAGAGCGCATGCACTTCATCAGCTCGATCCAGCCGCAGGACGCCTCGTCATAGTCCCGGATGCCCCCCTTGGTCCGGGGGACGGGGGGCAGCAGACCGATGCGCTCATAGTAGCGCAGGGTGTCGGCGGTGAGGCCGTACTTCCTGCTCGCCTCGGCAATGGTCATAAGGACCTCCCTTCTACGCGCCGAAAGCCGCCGCCGCCTGCCGCATGTTCTCCGCAGCTGCCACGCCGAAGGGGCACCGGCTCTCGCAGGCCCCGCACTGGACGCACTCCCCGGCCCTGTGGGGCAGGACGGCATAGTGCTCCCGCACGGTCTCCGGCACCTCCCCCTGGGCCCGGACCAGATTGAGCAGCTTGGTCACCGCTGCCACGTCGATGCCCTGGGGGCAGGGGGCGCAGTGGCCGCAGTACATGCAGTGGCCGTGCCAGCTGATCTTGGGCATGGCGGCCAGGGCGGCGGCGTAGTCCCGCTCCTCCGCCGGCGCGGACTCGTAGGCGATGGCAGCCCGAAGCTCGTCCAGAGACCGGGCCCCGCACATGACGCAGGCCACCGCCGGGCGGGTCAAGGCGTAGTGGAGACATTGGAGGGGGGTGAGGGCCCTGCCGGCGGGGCTCAGGTCCGCCCGCAGCAGATCACCGCCGCCAAAGGCCTTCATCACCGTGACTGCCACCCTCAGCCGCTGGCAGGTCTCATAGAGGGCCTGCCGGGCCGGGTCCATGTTCACCAGCTCCCGGGCGTAGCTCTTCTCCGCCCACAGCTCCTCCACGTCCTCGCTGGCGGGCTGGAGATCATAGCAGGGGTTGACGCTGAACATCAGCACGTCGACGAGCCCTGTGTTCACCGCTGCCAGGGCCACCTCCGGGTTGTGGCTGGAGAGGCCCACAGAGCGGACCACGCCGGACTCCTTCAGCTCCAGGGCGTAGTCCAGAAGTCCGCCGGAGCGTATGGTCTCCCAGTCCGCCATGGCGTCGGAGTAGTGGATCATGCCCACATCCAGATAGTCTGTACCCAGGCGGCGCAGCTGGTCGGCAAAGCCCTCCTTCACCTCCGCCATGTCCCGGGTGCGCTTATACTGCCCGTCCTTCCAGATGGCGCCGAAATGTCCCTGGAGGACAAAGCGGTCCCGCCGTCCCGCCAGGGCCCTGCCCAGGCTGTCCCGGACGTCGGGATTAGGGGTGTAGAGGTCGATGCAGCTGACGCCGGCGGCATCCATCACATCCACCATCTCCATCACCTGCTCCGCCGTCTTGCCCATGAATCCCTCGCAGCCCATGCCGATCTCGCCCACCTGGATCCCGGTGCGGCCCAATGTACGCTGTTGCATAGTAACCTTCTCCTTTATGTCGGCCTGATAGGTTTTCCCTGTCATCCAGCATAGCACCTGGAGCACGCTCCAAGTCAAGCCCTTTTTTCTATTCCGCCCCGGAGAGCGCCCGCTCAATGAGGTCACAGGCGATGGTGAACGCCTCCACCCGCCGCCTGGCCAGGGTGATCTGGGACTTGTACCGCTGGGCGTTCTCTTTGGCCTCCAGGGTCCGAATGGTCTCCCTCAGCTTGTGGAGGGTGGACGCGATCTGCCGCTTTGCCTCCTGCAATTCTTCCCTTGTGTACTCCATCTGGCGCTCCTTTCATCATCCGGGCATGTGAGGCGGCACGGTATGCCGAAGCATACCGCGCCGCTGAAACTGCCGCTATCTTGCGGGCTTCACAATCAGGTTCACCAGCTTGTTCTTCACGTGGATCACCTTCACGATCTCCATGCCCTCAATGGCCCGGGCAACCTTGTCCACCGCCTTGGCGGCCTCTACCACAGCCGCCTCCTCGCTGTCCGCGGGCACGGTAACAGCGCCCCGGAGCTTGCCCTGAACCTGGACGGCCATCTCCACTGTGGATGCCACGGTCTTGCTCTCGTCGTAGGCGGGCCAGTCCATCTGGCAGATCATCCGCCCCGACTGGGCGGCAAAGCCCAGGCTCTCCCACAGCTCCTCGCAGAAGTGGGGGGCAAAGGGGCTCAGCAGCAGCAGCAGGGTGCGCATGTCGCCCCGGGAGCAGCCGTTGGCGTAGAAGTCATTGACCAGGGCCATCATGGCGGCGATGGCGGTGTTGAACTTCATGGCCTCGATGTCGTCGGCCACCTTCCTGATGGTCCTGTGGACACCGGCCTCGTTGGCGGGGGTGTAGTCCGTGCTGTCCGTCAGGTTCTCGGCCAGGTTCCACACCCGGTCCAGGAAGCGCTTGCAGCCCTTCACCGCGTTGTCGGACCAGGCGGCGGCCTTCTCAAAGTCCCCGATGAACATGATATACATGCGCAGGGTGTCCGCGCCGTAGGCCCTGACAATGTCGTCCGGGTTCACCACGTTGCCCCGGCTCTTGCTCATCTTCTCGCCGCCCTCGCCCAGGATCATGCCGTGGCTGGTCCGCTTCCAGTAGGGCTCCTTGGTGGGCACCACGCCGATGTCATAGAGGAACTTGTGCCAGAACCGGCTGTAGAGCAGGTGGAGGGTGGTGTGCTCCATGCCGCCGTTGTACCAGTCCACAGGGGACCAGTACGCCAGGGCCTCCCTGGAGGCCAGAGCCTTGTCGTTGTGGGGGTCCATGTAGCGCAGGAAGTACCAGCTGGACCCGGCCCACTGGGGCATGGTGTCCGTCTCCCGGCGGGCGCTGCCGCCGCAGCAGGGGCAGGCGGTGTTCACCCAGCTGGTCATCTTGCTGATGGGGCTCTCGCCGTCGTCGGTGGGCTCATAGCTCTCCACCTCCGGCAGCAGCAGGGGCAGCTCGCTCTCCGGCAGGGGCTGCCAACCGCACTTCTCACAGTACACCATGGGGATGGGCTCCCCCCAGTACCGCTGGCGGGAGAAGACCCAGTCCCGGAGCTTGTAGTTGACCTTGGCCCGGCCGATGCCCTTCTCCTCCAGCCACCTGGTCACCGCCGGGATGGCATCCTTGACTGTGAGGCCGTTGAGGAAGTCGGAGTTAACCAGCACGCCGGTCTCGTCCTTGGCGGTGAAGGCCGCCTTCTGCACGTCCTCGCCGCCGGAGACCACCTCAATGATCTCGCACCCGAATTTCTTGGCAAACTCCCAGTCCCGGTCGTCGTGGGCGGGCACGGCCATGATGGCCCCGGTGCCGTAGGTGGACAGGACGTAGTCGGAGATGAAGATGGGGATCTCCCGGCCGTTCACCGGGTTCACCGCCCGCACGCCGTCCAGGCATACGCCGGTCTTCTCCTTGTTCAGCTCTGTGCGCTCCAGATCGCTCTTGGACGCGGCGGCCCTCTGGTAGTCCTGAATCTGGGCGCTGTTGGCCAGCAGGGGCATCCACTTTTTGATGAGCTCGTGCTCCGGGGAGAGGACCATGTAGGTGGCCCCGAAGAGGGTGTCCGGCCGGGTGGTGAAGACCACGATGTCGTCCCCAGTGGTGGCCTTGAAGGTGACCTCCGCGCCGGTGGAGCGGCCGATCCAGTTTTTCTGCTGGGTTTTTACCCGGTCAATGAAGTCCAGCTCGTCCAGGTCGTCGATGAGCCGCTGGGCGTACTCGGTGATCTTGAGCATCCACTGGCTCTTCTCCTTGCGGATGACGGCGCTGCCGCACCGCTCGCAGACCCCCTCCACCACCTCCTCGTTGGCCAGCACGCACTTGCAGGAGGTGCACCAGTTCACGGGCATGGTGGCCTTGTAGGCCAGGCCCTTCTTGTAGAGCTGGAGGAAGATCCACTGGGTCCACTTGTAGTAATTGGGATCCGTGGTGTCCACCACCCGGTCCCAGTCAAAGCCGAAGCCCAGCCGCTTGAGCTGGCCGGTAAAGCGGGCGATATTCTCCCGGGTGACCACGGCGGGGTGGACGTGGTTTTTGATGGCGTAGTTCTCCGTGGGCAGGCCGAAGGCGTCGAAGCCCATGGGGAAGAGGACGTTGTAGCCGTCCATCCGCTTCTTCCGGGTGACGATGTCCATGGCCGTATAGGGCCGGGGATGGCCCACATGGAGCCCCTGGCCAGAGGGATAGGGGAACTCAATAAGGCCGTAGAACTTGGGCTTGTCGCTGTGGTCCGCGGCTGCGTAGACCTTGGCGTCCTCCCATTTTTTCTGCCATTTGGGCTCAATGGCGGCGAAATCATACTTCAAAATGAATCACACTTTCTTCTATAGAGTCCGGTTTGTTCCGGCAAATGCCACATGGATTGTATTATAGCGGATTTTTTTGGTGATTGCAAGGTTTTCCGACGGGAAAATGGGACGCGCCCCGGCCCCTCCCGGGCCGGGGCGCACCTTCTGGCGGATCAGTTGAGAAAATCCTTCAGCTTTTTGCTGCGGCTGGGGTGGCGGAGCTTGCGCAGGGCCTTGGCCTCGATCTGGCGGATGCGCTCCCGGGTGACGTTGAACTCCTTGCCCACCTCCTCCAGGGTGCGGGTGCGGCCGTCCTCAATGCCGAAGCGGAGCTTGAGCACCTTCTCCTCCCGGGGGGTGAGGGTGGAGAGCACGTCCACCAGCTGCTCCTTGAGCAGGGTGAAGCTGGCGGCCTCGCTGGGCTCGCTGGCCCCCTCGTCGGGGATGAAGTCCCCCAGGTGGCTGTCCTCCTCCTCGCCGATGGGGGTCTCCAGGCTCACAGGCTCCTGGGCGATCTTCAGAATCTCCCGTACCTTGTCCACAGGCATGTTCATCTCCACGGAGATCTCCTCCGGGGAGGGGTCGTGGCCCAGCTCCTGGAGGAGCTGGCGGGAGACCCGGATCACCTTGTTGATGGTCTCCACCATGTGCACGGGGATGCGGATGGTCCGGGCCTGATCGGCAATGGCTCGGGTGATGGCCTGCCGGATCCACCAGGTGGCGTAGGTGGAGAACTTGTAGCCCTTGGTGTAGTCGAACTTCTCCACCGCCTTGATGAGGCCCAGGTTGCCCTCCTGGATCAGATCCAGGAACAGCATCCCCCGCCCCACGTACCGCTTGGCGATGGACACCACCAGCCGCAGGTTGGCCTCGGCCAGCTTCTGCTTGGCCTTCTCCCCCTCCTTGGCCAGGGCCCGGAGCTGGGCGGCGTCGGGGAGATCTCCTCCCTCCTCCAGCTGCTCCCGGGCCAGATTGCCGGCGCTCATCTTCTGGGCCAGCACAATCTCCTCCTCCGGGGACAGGAGGGGCACCTTGCCGATCTCCTTGAGGTACATGCGCACCGGATCGTCAATGGAGAAGCTGTCCACCAGGGTGTTGGGGTCAACCAGCTCCTCCTCCTCGATGCCCTCGATCTCGCTGAGGGGCGGCTCCATGTCGTCGGGGATCTCCGGCAGGATGTCCTCCTCACTGCCGATCTCAATGGACAGGGCCTCCAGGGAGTCGTAGAGCTTCTCCATCTGGTCGCTGTCCAGCTCGATCTCGTCCAGGACCTCCATCATCTCCGAGGAGTCCAGGCGGCCCCGCTTCTTCCCCCGGGCGAACAGGTCCATCACCTTTTCGTTGGACATCAGAATGGCGGCGGCGGGCAGATTGGCCACCACCTTCTCCGGGAGCTTGGCATATTTCTTTTCGGCCTCCCCCTTCTTTCCCTCGGGGGCGGCGCTGGAAACGCCTTTGGCCATCTCATCCTTCTTTTTTGTCATGTCTGCTTTCCTCCGTAACCCTTTTTCTCTTTGAATCTATCCCGCGCCGCCAGCAAAGGATCGGCCGGGGTCTCCCCCCGCCGCCTGCCGGCGGACTCCTTGATAACGCGTATGTAGTCCGGCAGGGACTTATCCGCGTTGGCCAGCGACTCCGGCTTCTGGAGCAGCGTGGTCAGGTGGCTCATCTCCTCCGCCGTACACTCCCCCGACAGCGCCGTCAGGGACATGCCGCCCCCCTGGGCCCGCCCCTCCAGCAGCAGCCGGTAGACCTTCCCCAGAAAGGGGGAGCTGAAGTCCTCCGCCGCCAGATCCCGGCACCGGTCCGCCAGAGACACGTCCAGCAGCAGCAGGCGGAGAATCCCCTCCTCGGCCATGGCGGAGCGCATGTCGGTGTAGCGGATGGCCCGGTCCTGGGGTTGGCGGAGGGCGCTGATGTTGAGGGCCTCCCGCTGCATCTGCCGCCGCTCCCGGCCCTGATGCCTGTCCCTGGCCCGCTTCACATCCAGCAGCATGGCCTCCCGGGTCAGGCCCGCCCGCTCCGCGGCCCGGCCCGCGTAGACCTCCCGCTCCACCGCGTTGGGCAGGGCGGCGATGAGCTGACTGATCTCCTCAGCGTAGGCGATCTTCTGAACGCCGTCCGTCAGGTCGTATCGAGCGGCCACGGCCTCCATGCGGTAGTCCACCTGATTGACGCTGCCGCCCAGAGCCGCCTCAAAGGCGGCCGGGCCCTGGTATTTGATGAAGTCGTCCACGTCCTGCTTGACGTACTGCCCGTCCGCCAGGCGGCGGGGGAGCGAGAGGACCCGGACGGTGAACTCGCTGTTTCTGAGCAGTTCAATGTTCTTCTGGGTGGCCATCTGTCCGGCCGCGTCGTTGTCGTAGCAGAGCACCAGCTCCTTGGTGTAGCGGCTGAGGAGCCGGGTCTGCTCCGTGGTGAGGGCGGTGCCCATGGAGGCCACCGCGTTGTCAAAGCCCGCCTGATGGAGGGTGATAACGTCAATGTTGCCCTCACAGAGAATGAAGTTGGGCCGCTTGGTCTTCTTGGCAAGGTTGATGCCGTAGAGATTGCGGCGCTTGCTGTAGACGATGGTTTCAGTGGTGTTCATATACTTGGGCTCGCTCTTGTCCAGCACCCGGCCGCCGAAGGCCACCACATCCCCCCGCACGTCGATGACCGGGAACATGAGCCGGGAGCGGAATTTGTCGTAGAGCCGGCCCTTCTGGTTGCGCACCACCAGTCCCGCGGCTAGCAGGTCCGCCTTGGAGTAGCCCTTCTCCTGCATGGCGGTGAGCAGGCAGTCCCAGCCGTCCAGGGAGGCCCCCAGGCCGAAGTCCATGGCGGTCTTCCTGCCGATCTTCCGCCGGGCCAGATAGTCCCGCGCCGGCCCGCCGGCGGGGGTGGAGAGGTTCTGGTAGAACCAACGGGCCGCGTCCTTGTTCAGCGCCAGCACCCGCTGGCGGCGGCGGGCCTCCTCCCGGTCCGTGTTGTCCGCCGGGACCTCCATGTTCACCCGCTTGGCCAGCAGCTCCACCGCGTCCCGGAAGCCCAGGTTCTCGATCTCCATGATGAAGTTGACCACCCCGCCGCCCTTGCGGCAGCCGAAGCAGTAGTACATCTGCTTGTCCTGGGACACGGAGAAGGAGCCTGTCCTCTCGTTGTGGAAGGGACACAGGCCAAAATAGTTCCCGCCCTTCTTGGTAAGCGCCACGTAGGAGGAGACCACATCGACAATATCGTTCCGGCTGGCCAGCTCGTCCAGAAACTGCTGGGAAAACGCCATCAGGTCACACCTCCCCATGCTAAATTCATTCTATTACAGTATACAACGAAAAATGCAAAAATCCTCTTTTCTAAGCAAAATTTTTTCAAATATTTTTTCAGAAGCAAAATTCCCCATCAATTTACGTTATTTTACACAGAAACAGCCGTGATACAGAGATTTTTTGCCTCTCCGGTTCTTGCCCCGCGTCTCCCATATTGTGACCCCGCAGGGCGAAGCGCAGGCATGCGCCATGGGAGCGCGGTTGAGGGGAGGTTCTGCCGACTGGCGAAACCGGCGGCTCCCCCGCCGCTTCTGCCCGCCCGGCAATGGTCATTATATACAATCCACGCAGATTTATTTGCTGACTTTATCTATAGACACGCGTTGTTTTTGGAGATATACTAAATAATAAGGGTAGAAAAAGAAGGCTTCAACGGAGCATGCTCCCCGGGCATCCGGCCGATTGCCGCCTAAGATGCAGATAGAGGTGATTTTTATGGAAAGAGCGCCGTTAAAGGAATGCGAGGTCGTGAAAGGCCCGATACTGGATCCCTCTGAGATCATGGAGTGTATCAAAACCGCTCATCTTTTATGCCAAAGTATCTGTGACCGCCCGGATTTACATGAGAGAGGACTGCTGGAGCGGTTCCATGACGTCCTTATGGGGGAAGCGGCGGAGCGGTCCGTCATCAAATGGCTGCAGTCCAGAGGAGCGCAGGCAAAATCCGCCGTTGACAAAACCAGCGGGCGTCCGGATTTGGGACACGACATCCTGTTGAAGCGGAAGCAGGGAGATTCGCTGAGATGCTCTGTAAAGTCCTCTATATCCGCTTATTATGCGGATATCAATACAATCCTGGATACGTTTTCAATCGCTACCAAGAAAACCGAAATTTGTGATGTGAACATTCAGGTCTATTATTGGCTGAACCTGAAAGAAAAACCGCGGGTGGCGGTCCCGTCCGAATACAATATGGCGATTGTCGGCTGGCTGGGGCGCAAGGATTTTTCCGGCAAAGCCTTTGTCCAGTACGCAACGGAAGAACGGGAGGTCGCCGATATAAAGCTCCGCCAATTACGCGCAATGGACACCCTGCTGGAGTACTTGGAATAATCGAGCGGGAGATGACCCCCAATAGATCCCTCCGGAATTCCCGGGAGCCGCGCCATGGACGGAGGAGCGCGCCGCGGTTAATCTTGCGGCTGATACCGCCCCTCTCCGCGAGGTGCGCCGGCGCGGGTTCATCCCTCCTTTCGCTGCTCCACGTAAAAAGCGCCGCAGATTTTTCAAAATCTGCGGCGTTTCCACGCACATGAACCGCAGTTGAAACCGCGGAATTGCTACGTGGTCTCTCTCAGCAGCAGCGCTGCCGTCTCGACATGCCTCGTTCTGGGGAACAGGTCCACCGCCGCGGCCCGGGCCGCCCGGTAGCCCGCCTCCGCGAAGCGCCGGAGGTCCCGTCCCAGCGTCCCCGGATCGCAGGAGACGTACACCACCCGCTCGGGGCCCATAGCGGCGATGGCGGCAATGACCTCCTCCCCCAGCCCCTTCCGGGGCGGGTCCACCACCACCACCTGGGGCCGGAGCGCCTCCGCCGCCAGCCGGGCGGCGGCCTCCCCCGCATCCCCCAGCAGGAACCGGACGTTTTCCACGCCGTTGAGCCGGGCGTTCTCCTCCGCGTTCTCCACGGCCGCCGCCACGATCTCCGCGCCCACGGCCTGCCCGGCCTGCCGGGCCATCACCAGCGTGATGGTCCCGGCGCCGCAGTACAGATCCAGCACCGTCTCCCGGCCCGTCAGGCCGGCGAACTCCCGGGCCTTCCCGTACAGCCGCTCCGCCTGGGCCCGGTTGACCTGATAAAAGGACGGCACGCTCAGCCGGAAGCGCAGGCCGCACAGGGTGTCCGTCAGCGTGTCCTCCCCCCACAGCGTCCTGTACCGCTCCCCCAGCACCACGTTGGTGTCCCGGTCATTGGTGTTGAGCACCACGCCCGCCGTCTCCGGGCAGGCCGCCCGGATGCGCTCCACCAGCACCGCCTCCCGGGGCAGGGCCTCCCCGTTCACCACCAGGCAGACCAGGGCCCGGCCCTCCCGGCTGGTGCGTACGTAGATGTGCCGCAAAAGCCCCCGGCGGGTCCTCTCGTCGTAGGCCGGGACGCCCTCCTCCCGCAGATACGCCTCCACCGCCTGGGCCACGGCGTTGGCCTGCTCCGCCTGGAGGCGGCAGTCCGCGGCCGGCACCACGTCGTGGCTCCGGGCACGGTAGAACCCGGCGCGGCCCTCGGGGCTCACGGGGAACTGGCACTTGTTGCGGTAGCCGTCCACCGCCTGACTGCCCAGGATCTCCTCTACCGGGATCTCCGCCCCGCCGATGCGGCGCAGGGCATCCTCCACCCGCTGCCGCTTGGCCTCCAGCTCCTCCTCATAGGAGATATGCCGGAAGTCGCAGCCGCCGCAGGCGGGGTAGTGGGGGCAGTCCGGCTCCCGCCGGGCGGGGGAGCGGGTCAGAATCTCCTCCACCCGGCCGTAAGCCACGTTTTTCAGCACCTTCAGAATGCGCACGGCGCACACCTCGCCCCGCACGCCGCCGTGGATAAACACCACCTGTCCCTCCGCCCGGGCCACCCCCAGCCCCTCGGCGGTGTAGCCGGTGACGGTGACAGTGTGGACTTGATTTTTTTGAAGCTGCGCCATACATACCTCGCTGCGTGATCCGCCCGCAGGCGGTTGTTGGGGGCGCTACGCCTCCCACCTGTCGATGAGCTGCTTGAGCTGATCGGCAAACCGGGCCAGATCCTTGTTGGTGCGGCCCTTGCTGCGGAGAATGACCTCCTGGAGCAGCTTGCCCACAGACACCAGACGCTGGTAGGCGCTGGAGATCTTCCCGCCGTGGACCGCCGCCCGCCGCTCGGGCAGGTAGCCCCGCTCCAGCTGGACGCCGGCGGCCAGATCGTAGACCTCGGTGTACTGGGGCGCGTGGGCGCTCATGCCCAGGTGCTCCAGGCTCTCGGCAAAGTAGGGGGCCACCTCCCGGTCCCCGTGGACCACGAAGAAGTGGGCGGGGTTCTCAAAGGACTGGGCCCACTCCAGCAGATGATCCCTGTCCGCGTGGCTGCTCAGGCCCTTGAAATTCACGATCTCCGCCTGCACGGCCACCTCCTCGCCGAACAGCTTCACCGTCTCCGCCCCCTCCAGCAGGGTGCGGCCCAGGGTGCCCGGGGACTGGAAGCCCACGAAGACAACGGTGCTCTCCCTGCGCCACAGGTTGTACTTCAGGTGGTGGCGGATGCGGCCCGCGTCGCACATGCCGGAGGCGGAGATAATCACCTTGGGCGTCTTGTCCGTGTTGAGCATCTTGGACTCCTCCAGGGACTCGGTCATGTGGAGCCCCGGGAAGGAGAACATGTTGGTGCCGTCCCGCACCAGCTCCAGGGCCTCGTCGTCCAGGTAGCCCCGCAGGTCTCCGGAGAAGATGGTGGTGGCCTTGCTGGCCAGGGGGGAGTCGATATACACCGGGAAGTCCTGCACGGATTTCACCAGATGCTCCTGCTTGATGCGGCGCAGGAAGTAGAGGATCTCCTGGGTGCGGCCCACGGCGAAGGCGGGGATGATGACGTTGCCGCCCCGGCCCAGGGTGCGGTCAATGACCTTGGCCAGCTCGGAGGTGTAGCTCCACACCTCCTGGTGGTTCCTGTCGCCGTAGGTGGACTCCATGACCACGTAGTCCGCCCGGGTGAGCAGCACCGGGTCCCGGAGGATGGGCTGGTTGAGGTTGCCGATATCGCCGGAGAACACGATGGTCTTGCTCACGCCGTTCTCCGTCAGGTCCATGGTGATGCTGGAGGAGCCCAGCAGGTGCCCGGCGTCGCTGAAGGTGACCGTCACCCCCTCGCAGAGTTGGAAGGGGACGTTGTAGCGCCGGGTGTGGACAAAGCCCTGGACCAGCTCCGCGTCCTGGACCGTGTAGAGGGGCTCCACCAGGGGCCGGCCCGCCCGCAGGTTCTTGCGGTTGGTATACTCCGCGTCGGACTGCTGGATATGGGCGCTGTCGATGAGCATAATCTCCATAAGCCGGGCGGTGATCCGGGTGGTCCAGATCTGGCCGGAGAAGCCCTGGCGCACCAGCAGGGGGATGCGGCCCGTGTGGTCAATGTGGGCGTGGGTCACCAGGACGTAGTCGATGGTGTTGGGGGCGAAGGGCAGCTCCCGGTTGTCGGTCTCGTCCCGGCCCTGCTGGAGGCCGCAGTCGATAAGGATGCGCTTGCCGTTTACCTCCAGACAGTGGCAGCTGCCGGTGACGCATTGATCCGCTCCAAAAAAGCTGAGTTTCATTGAGGGGCCCTCCTTGTTTGTGATACCTCCATTGTAGCACAATCGCCAGCAAATGACAATAGCCGCCCGGACAAGATTGTGCAAAGCGGCCAAAGGCTACAGCAGCTCCCGGTACTCCTCCAGGGCCGCCAGCCCCTTCTCCGTCACGTGGTAGAGGTATTTCCGTCCCCCGGGATCCGGCTCCCGGCCGAACCAGCCCAGCACATTCCTGCCCAGGATACCGGCGATCCCCTCCCCGCCCCCCAGCTCCCGCACCTCCCCGGCCCGCAGGGGGCCCCTCTGGCGCAGGATGTCCGCGGCCCGCAGGGACTGCTCCTTATAGGCGGTGAGGATCTTCCGCCGGGTCACGCCGCCGGTGTTGGCGCTGCCGGTGCGGCCCTGGTGCTCCCGGATCACCGCCTGGCGGCGCCTGCTGTCCCGCCGGAGCGGGGCCGCCTTGCCGGGGTGGACCGCCACGTCCACCTGGGGCAGCCCTTTGGAGGTGAAGCCCACGAAGATGAGCCCCAGCTCCAGCCGGCGGCACAGGCGCTCCATGTCCCGGATATGGGGGGCCATGTAGCCCCGCCTGGGCAGGGGCACGGCCACATAGACCCCGTCCGCCACCCGCTGCCGGTCCAGGGCCTGATAGATGAGCTCCAGAGTGAACCCCCGCTTGAGCTCCACCACAATCAGCTCCCCGTCCCGCAGGGCGGCAATGTCGCAGTCCTTGACCTCCCCCTTCACCTGATAGCCCAGGTTCTCCAGGTAGTCCCGCACAGGGCCGTAGAGGTCGCTCTCCCGCAGCGGCTCCATCAGTACCCCCGGCCCCGGTCCACCAGGTTCTCCAGGGGCTCCCCGGCGGCGTAACGGCCCAGGTCCCGGCAGAACATGTCCACGTCCAGATCGCAGGTGAGGCCCAGGGCCATGTTCCCGGAGACGTGGGGGGTGAGGATGGTGTTGGGGCATTGCCAGAGGGGGTGGTCCGGCGGCAGGGGCTCCGGCTCCATCACGTCCAGGGCCGCCCCGGCCAGCCGCCGGGCCGTCAGGGCCTCCACCAGGGCCGGCTGGTCAATGGCGGACCCCCGGCCCACGTTCACCACCAGGGCCTGGGGGCCCAGCAGGGCGATGCGCTCCCTGGAGAGAACGCCCGCAGTCTCCGCCGTGGCGGGCAGGGCCATCACCAGGGCGTCCGCCTGGGGCAGGAGCTCATTTAGCTGCCCGACGGGGAGGACCCGGTCAAAGGCGGGCTCCTCCGCCCGGCCGCTGCGGCACACGCCGGTGACGGCGGCCCCCAGCGCCCTCAGCCGCCGGGCGGCGCTGCGCCCCACGTCCCCGGTCCCCAGCACCACCACCCGGCTGCCGGTGAGGGAGCGGATGGGGGTGAGGCAGGGCCAGGCCCGCTCCGCCATGGCGGACTGGTACTCCGGCATCCGCCGCAGCAGCATCAGCAGCACCATGACGATGTGCTCGGCAATGGCGGGGCCGTAGGCCCCGGAGCTGTTGGAGAGCAGGCAGTCCGGGCTGGGCCAGATGGCCTCGTCCAGGTACTTCTCCACCCCGGCGAAGTCGCTGCACAGCCAGCGCAGGCGGGCCGCCCGTTTCAGCCACGCGGGGACCGGGTGGCCGTAGATGACCTCGTAGTCCCCGATCCGGCCCAGAAGGGCTGCGCTGTCCCGATTGCAGTCGTAGAAGTCCAGGTCAAAGCCCTGTTCCGACGCCGCCGTCCGGAGCTGGGCCCGGTAGCGGTCATTCATGAAGCTCACATATACGGCGATTTTTCTCATAGCCGGTTGACCTCGTTTCGTTATGTATCGTATTTCTGCTGCCTTTTATGCTAAAAATGCAGGGCGGCTGGCGCGCCTGAGGGGCCGCCGGATCAACGGGAAGCTCTTTATATCCACCACTTGGGCGTAAGTTCTCCAAGCGTAACGATTTCCTCCGCTTCAAAATCCAGCAGCACTTCAATTTCATGATAGCTGTCGGGCATAAGCTGAACCATCAGTTCCCGGCATGCGCCGCATGGAGCGCCGGATTTTCCATCCGGCATGATGGCGAGCACTTTTTTGATTTCCTGCTCACCATTGGTTATCATCTGAAAAATAGCGTTTCTTTCCGCACAGATTCCCAATGTAGCGCAGGTGTCCACACAGACGCCTGTGTATATTTTTCCCGATGAGGATAGTACTGCGGCCGCAACGCCTCCGGCCTCTACATACTGAGAGATTTGCCGGCCGTTCTGTACGGCCCTGGCAGCCTGAAACATGTCCCTCCATATCTGCTCCACGTCATTTCCTCCCGTTTTTCCACAACGTCCCATTTCTCGCTTTGATGATACCGGGGCCCCTGTATCCGACAATTTTTGCAGAGATCGGTGTTCATCCCCGGCTGTTGTTCCTACAGGCGCGCCAGAATCGCCTCGGCAATCCGCAGGCCGTCGGCGGCGGCGGACATGATGCCCCCGGCGTAGCCCGCGCCCTCGCCGCAGGGCCACAGACCTCGGACGGCGCTCTCCCCCTCCCCGTCCCGAAGGATGCGCAGGGGGCAGGAGGACCGGGACTCCACCGCCGTGAGCACCGCGTCCGGGTCCCCGTAGCCCCGGACCTTTCTGTCCAGAATGGGCAGGGCTTGGGCCAGGGACTGGCAGACAAACTCCGGCAGCACCTGCCACAGATCGCACCAGCGCACCCCCGGGCGGTAGGTGGGCGTTACCCGCCCCGGACCGGCGGAGGGCCGGCGCAGCAAAAAGTCCTCCACCCGCTGGGCAGGGGCGATGAAGCCGCCGCCTCCGGCGGCGTAGGCCCGCTCCTCCAGCGCCCGCTGGAAGGCGATCCCCGCCAGGGGACCCTCCCCGGGGAAGTCCTCCGGGGTCACGCTCACCAGCAGGCCGCCGTTGCAGTTGACCTTGTCCCGGGCATACAGGCTCATGCCGTTGGTGACCGCCCGGCCCTCCTCGCTGGCCGCAGCCACCACCTCCCCGCCGGGGCAGACGCAGAAGCTGAACACCCCACGGCCGCTCTCCAGGTGGCAGCTGAGCTTGTAGCTGGCCGCCGGGAGGCGGGGGTGGCCCGCCAGGGCCCGGTACTGGGCCAGGTCAATGTCCGCCTGCCGGTGCTCGATGCGCACCCCCACCGCCAGGGCCTTGGGCTCCAGGGGCACCCCGGCGGCGCGGAGCATCTGGAAGGTGTCCCGGGCGCTGTTGCCCAGGGCCAGCACCACGTGGTCCGCCGTCAGGCGGCAGGGGCCCTCCGGCCCCTCTGTATCCAGGGCCCGGACCCGGTTCTCCGCCAGCGCCAGGCCCGTCAGGCGGCAGCCGAAGCGGATGTCGCAGCCCAGCTCCAGGAGCTCCCGCCGGAGACTGGAGAGCACCCGGCGCAGGTAGTCCGTGCCCACGTGGGGCTTGGCGTCCCAGAGGATGGACGGCGGCGCGCCGTGGGCCGCCAGGGTCTCCAGAATGAACCGGTGGCGCATGTCCCGGGTGCCGGTGTTCAGCTTGCCGTCGGAGAAGGCCCCCGCGCCCCCCTCCCCGAACTGGACATTGGACGCGGGGTCCAGCCGGCCGGAGGACCAGAACCGCTCCACGTCCGCCTGCCGCCGCTCCACGTTCCACCCCTGCTCCAGCAGGATGGGCGGCGCGCCGCACCGGGCCAGGGCCAGGGCGCAGAAGAGGCCCCCGGGCCCCGCGCCCACCACCACGGGCCGGGTCCGGGGGGCGGGGACGGCGGAGGGCAGCCGGTAGATCTCCTCCGACGCCGGGAATACCCCCCTGTTCCGCCGGACCTTGCTCGGTTTTTTTACCGCCGCCTGGAGGGTGTAGACGAACCGCACCCCCTCCCGGGCGTCAATAGCTCTGCGGAGGACCCGCACCTCCCCGATCTCCGACGCCGGGACCCCCAGGGCCGCCGCCGCCTTCCGGGGCAGCAGGGCCTCGTCCTCGTCCAGGGCCAGCTTGATGTTCTCAATTTGCAGCATCTTGTACCCGCCGTTTCTGTTTGAATTAGTGATTTTCTGAAGGTCTGCGCCGGTCTGTGGGGAACCGCTCGATAGGGCGCGGATCCCGCCTATCTGCGCCGTCCCGCGCCCTGATGGACGCCGCTCCGGCTCCGCCGGTGGCAGGCCTCGCACAGCCGCCCCCGGTGGTACAGGGGCAGCGCGCTCCCGCAGCGGTCACAGAAGCGGATGTTGCTGCGCAGGCGGTGGAGCAGAATCTCGTTGATCTCCTCGGCCACCCGCTCCCGGCTGTCGTAGAGCTTGTCCAGATCCACCGGGCAGTCGAAGGCCTTGGCAAAGGAGAAGTAGAGATCCAGCTTTCTGTAGTACTGCTCCAGCTCCGGCAGGGTGGGCTCCCCCTCCGGCAGTCCCGGCTGCTCCACGCTCTCCCCCTGCTGCCAGCGGCGGAGAAACTGGAAGAACAGCTCCCGCAGGGCGTCCTCGGTCTCGTCAAAGGGGATGTTGGCCGCCCGCAGCTCCTGGTCCTTGGTCAGAAGGAAGCCCATCTCCCGGATCTTGGAGATGAGGGAGATATACCGGGAGATGTCCAGCTTGCGGTAGGGCTCCACGGTGGGCATCTTATTCCACTCCGTGAGCACCTCCAGCAGGTCAAAGTCCGCCTGGAGCACCAGATCCGAGAACCCGGCCACGGCATACTCCAGAGGGGTCACCGGGGCCTCCAGCCCCGCCCGGATGGTCCCGAGGTTCTGGGTGGCGCCCACGTAGCCCCGGTCATACATCCCGAACCGTCCGGCCCGTCCGGCGATCTGGCGGATCTCCTCCGGCCTCAGCTCCCGGCGCTCCACGCCGTCGAACTTCTCCGTCTCCATGAAGATGATCCGCCGTATGGGCAGGTTCAGTCCCATGCCGATGGCGTCCGTGGACACGATATAGGACATCTCCCCGTCCAGAAAGCCCTTCATCTGCTTGCGGCGGGTGGCGTAGGGCAGGGCTCCGTAGATGATGGCCGGCTCCTTCCCGCTCTGGCGCAGATCCTCCGCCACGCTGAGCACACCCACCTTGGAGAAGGTGATGAGCGCGTCCCCGGGCTGTACGCGGTGGAAGTCCACGGTGCGGGACATGCAGATGAGGGGCGTGGTCCGCTGGTGGAGCTCCACCTCGCAGACGTCGCCGCAGCTCTCGATGAGCCGCAGCAGCAGGTCCCTGGCCTCCGGGGCGGCGCACAGGTGGATCTCCGGGGCCAGAACACCCAGGATGGCCCGGGTCCAGGCGTAGCCCCGCTGCCGGTCGGCAATCATCTGGCACTCGTCGATCACCGCCACGTCCCAGCGCCGTTTCAGATCCAGCTTCTCCGCCGTGGCGGCCACGTGGGTGTCCTCCTCCCGCAGATCCTCCTCCTCGCCGGTGGAGAGGCCGCAGTCCACCCCCGCGTCCAGCAGCGTCTCCTGGGCCTCCAGGGCCAGCAGGCGCAGAGGGGCCAGATACACGCCGGTCTCCGCGCTTTTCAGCCGCTGGAACCCGGCGTAGGTCTTGCCGGTGTTGGTGCCGCCCAGGTGGAGCACAAAGCGGCGGCGCATGGCCCGGGCCTCCGGATACTCGTCCTTGGGGTTCAGGGCGATGAGCAGGGAGAGGCTGGTGCGGATGGCCTGGGGGACGTACCACACGGACCAGACCGTGGCCAGCCCCTCCCGGAACAGCAGCGGCACCGGAAAGTCCTCCATGCCCAGCATGGCCTCCAGATCCGCCTCCGGCTGGGCGGCGGTGAACTCCGCGGCAGCCTGCCGGGCGGCGGAAAGGAGCACCTGGGGATAGCGGTCCAGGACCTCCCGGGCCAGGGGGTGGTCCGAGGACGCGCCCAGCCAGGCCCCCGCCTTGAGGAAATTTTTCATTGCCGCCGGCGCGCCCCCGGCGTTTTCGCGCTGCTCCAGGGCGAGGAATTCGTTCATCCAGGCCGCGGCCTGGGCGGGCGGCAGACTCCGGCCCTTGGCCGCGGCGGGGAGCCGGGCCATGAGGGCGCTGTGGTAGTACCCCGCCAGAAGCCAGGCCGGGGAGCCGTCCCGGTCCGCGCCGTCCCAGGCCTGGCTGAGCAGGGCGCGGGCGTGCCTGACCCCCGGCGCGGCGGCCTGATGGGCCCTTGGTTCCAGGCCCTGCTGTTCAAACCGGGGATCGTTTTCCGCCTCGCGGACGATATCACGATTCCAGAGGCGGACAGGGTGGCCCCCATTCATGAACAAAATAGGCGCGGGGAGGAGCTGGCGCATCAGCTCGTTGGTCCAGCCCCGCCGCCGCAGATGGGCGGCGGTCCAGGTGCCGCCCAGCTTTTGCTTGGACACGGCGTTCTCTCCTTTCCAGGGGATTTTCTATATAGTATGGCTCAGCGCTGGCCAAAAATAGCGGCAGCGCCGTTTTTTGATGCACAAAGCGGACCTGCCGGCTGCCGCCGGCGGGTCCGCCGATGCCTACATCTTCTCCGGGGCGTCCACGCCCAGAAGGGCCATGCCGTTTTTCAGCACGCTCCTGGCCGCGTCCGCCAGCTTCAGCCGGGCGCTGAGCAGCGCCGGCTCCTCGCCCTTGATGCGGCAGGCGGTGTAGAACCTGTGGAAGCACCCCGCCAGCTCCACCAGATAGCGGTTCAAATGGCTGGGATCGTAGTCCCGGGCCGCCAGGCGCAGCTCCTCGCAGAAGAGGGCCAGCTGCTTGATGAGGGCGGTCTCCGTCTCACCGGGGAGCAGGGCCGGATCCACCGCCTCCATGGCCGGCACCGGATACCCCTCCGCCTCCAGCGCCCGCACCAGACTGCATATCCGGGCGTGGGCGTACTCCACGTAGTAGATGGGGTTCTCGCTGTCCTCCCGGACCGCCAGGCCCAGATCAAAGTCCATCTGGGTGTCCGGCTTGGCGTTGAAGAACCACCGGGCCGCGTCCACCGGCACCTCGTCCAGCAGGTCCGTCAGGGAGATGGCCTTGCCGGTGCGCTTGGACATGCGCACCACCTCGCCGTCCCGCAGCAGCTTCACCAGCTGCATGAGCACGATGTCCAGCCGTCCGGTCCCGTCCAGGCCCAGCGCGTCCATGGCCCCCTTCAGCCGGGCCACGTGGCCGTGGTGGTCCGCGCCCCAGATGTTGATGACCCGGTCAAAGCCCCGCTTCTCAAACTTGTTGCGGTGGTAGGCGATGTCGGCGGCAAAGTAGGTGTAAAAGCCGTTGGCCCGGCGCAGCACGTCGTCCTTCAGCTCCAGCTTGGCAATGTCCTTCTCGCTCTTGCCCGCCCGGCGGCAGCTCTCCTCCAGGATCCGGCCGGTGGCCAGCCACAGGGCCCCCTCCTTCTCGTAGGTATATCCCCGGTCTGTCAGCAGCCGGACCGTCTCGGCCACATAGCCGCTGTCGTGGAGCTCGGATTCAAAAAACCACTGGTCATAGCTGATCTTGTACCGGGCCAGATCGCTCTTCATCCTGGGGATGTTCCGCTCCAGGCCAAAGGCGGCCAGGGCCCTGCGGCGCTCCTGGACGGGCTTGTCCTGATAGCTTCTGCCCTCCTCCTCGTAGAAGGCCTGGGCCAGCTCCCGGATGTCGTCGCCGTGGTAGCCGTCCTCCGGGAAGGGCACCGCGTCCTCCCCCAGCAGGATCTGCAAATACCGGGCCTCCAGGGACACGGCGAATTTCTCAATCTGGTTGCCCGCGTCGTTGACGTAGAACTCCCGCCACACCTGGGCCCCCGCCGCCTCCAGCACGGAGGCCAGGGTGTCCCCCAGCACGCCGCCCCGGGCGTTGCCCATGTGCATGGGCCCGGTGGGGTTGGCGGAGACAAACTCCACCATGATCCGCTGCCCCTTCAGGGCCTCGCTGCGGCCGTAGTCCGCCCCCTCCCGGCTCACCGCCTCCAGCACGGCCCCGTACCAGTCGCTGCCCAGGCGGAAGTTGAGGAACCCCGCCCCGGCGATCTCCGCGCTGGCGAAGTAGGTGCCGGTCAGATCCAGATGCTCCAGAAGCGCCGACGCGATCTCCCGGGGGCTCCTCTTCATGGCCTTGGCCGCGGCCAGGGCGAAGGTGGTGGTGTAGTCGCCGTTGGCGGGGTCCTTGGGGATCTCCACCCCGGCCCGGACGTTGACGCCTCCGGGGAGCTGCCCCGCCTCCGCGGCGGCCTCGTAGGCGGCCAGCGTCAGCTCCAGCACCTGGTCCTTGGCCTGCTGAATCATATTTGTCATAACGGTTACCTCCCGCTCTCTCGTACACGAATTTTGAATTGATTCTCCCCCGCAACCTGGTGGTCCACGGAGATGTTGAATTTGATCTCCAGAATTCCCCCCCGGCCGTCCAGCCGGTGGGCAAGGCTGGTGGTGAACACGTCCACCTGCATCATGCCCCAGGGGGTCTCATAGAGGGAGCTGTTCCGTTTGCCCCGCTGAAACACCAGCTGGGAGTTGACCATGCCGGTGCGGGCCAGGACCACCGTATCGTCCCGGATGGAGAAACGGGTGGTGGTGCCCTCCATGCCTGTCAGCTCCGTCTCCTGGTAGGTCAGGGTAATCTCCCCGTCCTCCTCCAGGGTCATGGAGCCCTCGGTCATCAGCTCCGTGACCTCCGGCTCCCCCTGGTCAAACTGCTGTTCGCCCCGGACGAACAGGATCACATTTTTCTCAATCATAATCCCTCAGTATTTGGATATATCAATCTCCTGGACCTGGCCGGCCACGTCCTCCCCCAGGAACAGGGAGGCCAGCCGCTGGAAGTCCGAGGCGCGGTCACTGGTGTAGTAGCTGGCCCCGCCCTGGGGCCGGCAGGCCAGCCCGTCCCGCTGGGAGAGCAGCTCCCGGCAGGCCGCCGCCGCCTCGGCCCCCACGTCCACCAGCTGTACGCCGGGGCCCATGATCTGCCCGATCACATCGGTGAGCAGGGGGTAGTGGGTGCAGCCCAGCACCAGCGTGTCGACGCCCCGCTCCCGCAGGGGGAGCAGGTACTCCGCCGCCACGGTCTCGATGACCCGGTCCCCGGGGCGGCAGCGGCCCTCCTCCACCAGGGGCACAAACAGGGGGCAGGCCAGGCTGTACACCTCCAGGCGCGGGTCCAGCCGGCGGAAGGTGCGCTCGTAGGCCCCGCTGGCCACCGACGCCCGGGTGGCTGCCAGCCCCACCCGGCCCGTCCCGCTCAGGGCGGCGGCCCGCCGGCAGGCCGGGTCCACCACGCCGATGACGGGCAGCCCGCTCTCCGCCTGGAGATCCTCCAGGCAGTTGGTGCTGACGGTGCCGCAGGCGATGACCACGGCCTTCAGGTCAAAGCTGGTGAGAAAGCGCAGATCCTGCCGGGCGTATTTCAGCAGCGTCTCCCGCCCCCGGTTGCCGTAGGGGACACGCGCGGTATCTCCGAAGTATATAATGTTTTCAGAGGGCATGATCCGCCGGAGCTGGCGCACCGCGGTCAGCCCCCCCAGGCCGGAGTCAAAGACGCCGATGGGGCGCTGGTTCAAGGGGCAGTCCTCCTTCTAGCCGGGCGTCCCGGCGAGGCGGAGCCCCTGCGGGACGCCTCCTCCGGGGCCGTACCCGCAGGTTCTTACTATTGTACTATGATTTATCCGGGATAACAAGTAAAAATTTGGGCTTTTTGCCCTGTATTTTCTGTGGAATTTTTCATTCTTTTCTGCTATACTGGGTCTGCTGACTGTGCATGATGCCAATTACGCCGCCGAGGGGAGGGTCCGCCATGGAGCTGCATCTGACGGAAAAACAATACCGCCGCCTGTTGGATCTGGTATACATAGGAAACTGGGTGCTCAATTCCACCCGGGGAGATGACCGCATCCAGGACTACGACAAGGTGGAGAGCCATATCTTCTCCCACTGTCTGGACCACGGCATGGCGGCGCTGGTGGAGCTGTACGACGGGGAGATCATCCCCTCCCGGGCCTTCGCGGAGGGCGGGATCCACGAGGCCATCATGGCCTATGAGGACGTGACCTTTTTTGAGATTCTGGCCGAGGAGCTGGCGCTGCGGGATCTGGACGCGGAGCGGGCCACGGCGGAGAATTATGACGAGGTGATGGACCGCATGGAGCAGTACATGGGCGAATTTGAGGCCCACGGCACGGACCATATCAGCGTGGATCTGGAGTAGGCGGGTCCTTTGGGGAAAAGCGCTGCCGGACGGCGGCCCCGGCGGTTCCTCCAGCATACACTGATTTGCCCGGTTTTATGCCTGCTGGCCATGCGATTGAGCGCCGCCAGAAACCGAAAGGACTTTTGGCGAAAGCGGAGATTCGTCGCGAAAAATTCATCCTGGGCCTGCGGGGTGTATGCAGAAATTTTCTTGTTTGCTTCCGCGAACCATTTCACCAAAAAAGCGCCCTCAGCAGCATCAGCTTCTGATTGGCGCTGTTTTTACTCTGCATTTTTGCGTCAAAAGCTCAATTTTTGACGGTGTTAATCGTGAATATAGCAATCATCAGAATTCCCGGCAAAAGTTCGTGGGCAGCAGTGGGCAGCAATCACGCAAGACTGCGTTGCCGTCTTTGGCGGGCGTTAGCCCGCCCGCATCCTTCGCCTTGCCCTGCGCGGTTTCTCCTCCCCTCCTTTTTTGCCATGAATTCTGAAGATTGCTATAATTGAACAAATTGGAAATCAATTGAATGAAGCACTTCCAGAAGACACAGATATAATTTTCAGTGCACAATTTTCCGTGGAAAAGGGGATCCGTTTTGTGATGGCCACCGCCGAGGGAAAACATGGTTCAAAGCCATTTTGCGTTGATGATTCTTTGGAAGCTCTGGCTTTGGATAAATCAGAAAATTCTGACGGGGGAAAGATTGCGATGCAGGAGACGGCCTCTTCCCTCGAACTTAGCGATGAAGAACTGATCGACGCCGCAGCGGAAGTGACTTTAGAGACGGGGCATATTACAGTCGCTATGCTTCAGCGTAGGATTAAGTACCTATCCGTAAATAGCTAGATAGTGTCTACACAAGAGGCAGGGGCTGTGATAGAATGGAACTATCTTAAAAGAACGGGGACAGAAAGATGGATGCATCCTATCATAGACACGACATAAACGATAAAGTATGGGAGATGCTTGAACCACATTTGCCGGGACAACGAGTCCAGCGGGGCGGGATTGCTCAGGATAACCGTCGCTTTATCAACGCAGTATTTGGGGTTCTGCGAACTGGAGCGCCCTGGCGTGACCTGCCTCCCGATTACGGGAAGTGGGGCAGTGTTCATCAGAGGTTCATCCGTTGGCGTAGAAAAGGTATTTGGGAAAAACTCCTGGAAATTCTGATCGATGAGCCGGATTATGAATGGCTGATGATTGACGCCAGCCATATCAAGGTGCATCCCCACGCAGCGGGAGCGAAAGGCGGCAATCAGGATATGTCCAGGACAAAAGGGGGCTTAACACCAAAATACATCTGGCCGTGGATGCGCATGGTATGCCAGTCCGAATCCTTATTACAGAAGGTACCCGAGCAGATTGTAAAGAAGCTGTCCACCTGATAGAAGGCATTTCAGCAGAAACTCTGTTGGCAGACAGGGGTTAGGTAGTGTCAAGAATAATGCGCAAAATAGTTAGCAGGCTCTGGCAGAATAAAATCAGCCAGCAATCGAGGTATCCTCCAGGGTAGCCTCTAAGTGCTTCATATTCATGTACTTCTTGTTGCCCCACTGTGTGCCCGCTACATGGCGGAGCCTAGCACAGACCAGCATAAGGGCAGAATTGCTATCCGGGAAGCAGCCCACTACTCTGGTGCGGCGGCGGATCTCCCGGTTGAGGCGTTCCATGACATTGTTGGTGCGGATACGAGTCCAGTGTTCGCTGGGAAAGTCGCAATAGGTCAGCGTCTCTTCAATGCCGTCCTCCACTTTCTTGGCTGCTTCCTTCAGCTTCATTTCCCGCAGCTGGGCCACCACGGCCTTAGCTTTCTCACGGGACGCTTTTTTGCTCTCCTGGGCGTGGATCGCCTTGAGCATCTTGGCCACCAGCTTCACCTTAGAGCTCGGTGTCACAGAAAAGACATTACGGTAGAAATGGACGGTACACCGCTGGTATTTGGCCTCCGGGAACACTTCTCCCACAGCCTCCAGCATGCCAAGACACTTGTCCCCAACCACCAGCTTTACACCGTCCAGGCCACGGCCCCGCAGCCACTGGAAGAAGCTGACCCAACTGGCCTTGTCCTCTTTCATACCCTCAGCGGCGCCTAAAACCTCACGGTATCCGTCCTCATTTACCGCAATCGCCACCAGAACGGCTACATTCTCATACTCTCCGCCCCAGTTTCGCCGCAGATAGAGCCCGTCCACATATACATACGGATAGTGTCCACCTTGTAAAGGCCGGTTGCGCCAATCTTCAATGTGGAC
>CAJTWF010000022.1 GCA_910579965.1 uncultured Oscillospiraceae bacterium | reverse complement strand
TCAATTCCTTTAGAACTGACGGATCGACGCTCAATACAGGCGCTCAAAATCGTAGTGCCCTATTTGAAACTGTTGTGCCGCAGGTTTAAGTCCTGCCTGAGTGAATAGGAGGTGGGGAAAAATCTAAATTTTGAGGCCCTTGGATTTTCGTTATCCAAGGGCCTCTGAGGTCTTGAAATCTCTCAGTTTTTTCACCAAAAATCTTTTTTGACCTCTTTTTCTGGTCCGAGTGGGGAGACTCGAACTCCCGACATCCTGCTCCCAAAGCAGGCGCGCTACCAACTGCGCTACACCCGGATATAAAAGTTTCAACCGTGGACAACGCCGGCTTTTGACCGGCTATCGGCGAGGGAAAAACACTGGCGTCTCATGCGTCCCAAGGGCTTCCAGATCTTCCGAATGCTACGCCCCGAACCCAAACCTCCTGTGCCCAAAGCAAGCGCGCTGCCAACTGCACAACACCCCGCTATGATTTCTGCCGTCAGCCGCAGGGCAGCGGACTTCCCTCTCTATTATACATATTTTTTCGCATCTGTCAAATGTTCAAATTTTTTTGATGACTTTTTCCTGCCAATGGAGTACAATACCCTTATCAAACCAAAATACGGGAGGGACGCCCCTTGAGAAAACTGAACCAGGCCATTGACCGCTTCTGCGCCCTGCATCCGCGGCTGGCCATTCCCGGGCTGATGCGCTACATTGTCGGCGCCAACGCCGTCATCTACCTCTTCAGCCTCTTTGACCGCTCCGGCATGCTGCTCTATTTCCTGTGCATGGACCCCGCCTCTGTGCTCCGGGGGGAGCTGTGGCGGGTGGTGACCTACGTTCTCATCCCCACCTCCGACAGCTTCTGGCTGATTATCTCCCTCTTCTTCTACTACTGGCTGGGGGAGTCCCTGGAGCGGATGTGGGGCAGCGCCAAATTTACCATCTACTACGTCAGCGGCGTCCTGCTCACCGCCCTGGCCTCCCTGCTGGCCTACTTCATTGACGGCATATCTGTTGCCATCTTTGGCGCAATCTACGTCAACACAGCCCTCTTCATGGCCTACGCCCTGACCTATCCGGAGACCATCGTGCAGGTCATGTTCATCCTCCCCGTCAAGATGAAGTGGCTGGCCTGGCTGGAGGCGGTCCTCTACGGGGTGCAGATCATCCAGTACGCTGCGGCAGGGATGTGGGGCATGTCCCTGGTGCCGGTGGTGGCGCTGCTGAACCTGTTTGTGTTCTTCTCCCCGAATATCCATGAGCGGGCGGACCGTGTCCGGGCCCGCCGGCGGCCCGAGGCGGTGCAGTTCCGCAGGGCGGTGAAGGAGCAGCAGCGGCAGAAGGGCTACAACCACAAGTGTACCGTCTGCGGCCGCACGGACACGGACTTCCCTAACCTCCAGTTCCGCTACTGCTCCAAGTGCGCTGGCTACCACTGCTACTGCGAGGACCACATCTTCAACCACACCCACTTCACAGAGTAGGCGGCGGATCACTCCCAGGTCTCCCAAACCTCCGGGCAGTAGCCCACAGTGACCTGCTTTCCGTTGCGGACAATGGGGGTCAGGAAGAGCTGGGGGTTGTCGAAGAGCTTTTCCTCCGCCGCTTCCCGGGTGATATAGGCCATGTATAAATCCTGATAGGCCCGGGACTTGGTATTCACCAGCTGCTCATAGCCCAGCTTCTGCCGCACCGCCCGGTACTCCCCGGCGGAGAACCCCTTCTTGGGCAGGTCAATGTACTGATACTTCACCCGGCGCTCCTTGAACCACCGCTCCGCCTTCTTGGTGTCAAAGCACTTGGAGGAGCCAAAAATCTGAATATTCATACCATATCATCCTTATCAGTTGTTGTATAGGGGGAGAAAACGGGGGCCCTGCCGGCCTCCGATGGCCGTCCGCATCCGATGGACAGACGATGAAAAGGGAGGAACTACCATGACGGAAGCAGTCAGACAGCTGAAGACCTGGATCGACAACAGCGACAACATCGTCTTTTTCGGCGGGGCCGGCGTGAGTACGGAGAGCGGCATCCCCGATTTCCGCAGTACCGACGGCCTCTACCACCAGCAGTACGACTACCCGCCGGAGACCATCCTCAGCCGCAGCTTCTACGAGAGCCGTCCGGAGGAGTTCTTCCGCTTCTACCGGAACAAGATGCTCTATCTGGACGCCCAGCCCAACGCGGCCCACAAAAAGCTGGCGGAGCTGGAGGCGGCCGGCAGGCTGCGGGCGGTCATCACCCAGAATATTGACGGCCTCCACCAGAAGGCGGGGAGCCGGAACGTGCTGGAGCTCCACGGCAGCGTCCTGCGCAACCACTGCGTCCAATGCGGCGCATTCTACGGCGTGGAGGCGGTCCGGGACAGCGCCGGCGTGCCCCGCTGCACCTGCGGCGGCACGATCAAGCCGGACGTGGTCCTCTACGAGGAGGGGCTGGAGCAGGACGTGATCGCCCGGGCTGTGGCCGCTATCCGCCGCGCAGATGTGCTCATCATCGGCGGCACCTCCCTGACCGTGTATCCGGCCGCCGGACTGGTGCAGTACTACCGGGGGAACAAGCTGGCGGTGGTGAACAAGACCGCTCTTGCCGGCGCGGGAGAGGCCCTGACCATCTGCGAGCCTATTGGGGAGGTCATGGCACAGCTCTGACGGGCCTGCAGGCTATTTCACGGTCAGCGTATACTCCTCCAGCCCCGGCATGATGCGCAGGAGGGAGTCCACCGCCGTGCGGGCCTCCTGATTGGCCCGGTCCAGCAGTCCGCCGTCCACAGCCCGCTGCTCCATGGCTGATTTCTGATCCCGGGTGAAGGCGGTGTAATCCTCAATGGTGATGTGATTGAAGAGGTTGTCGCTCTCGTCAAAGACCTCCAGACTGTCCTCGGGGATCTCGTGGGAGATGATCCGGCTCTCCGGCAGGGTAACGGTCACCTCCCCGCCGCCTATGCTGACCTGGAGCTGCTCCAGGTCCACCCCCGCCTTGATAACGCCGTCATAGGAGACAATGAAGCTCTTGGTGGTGAAGGGGACCTTCCAGCCGTAGAAATCCACCTGGTTTTCAAAGCGGCCCATGTTGGTGTAATAGTAGGAGACGGTGACCAGCTCCTGTACGGACCGCAGCCGCGAGGCCAAAAGATCGCCGGTGATCTGGGGCTCCGCCGCCTGACTGGCCTGGCGCAGGCCGCACAGGAAGGCGGCCAGCACCGCGCCGCATATCAGCAGCAGGGTCAGCAGAATCAGCAGGATTTTCATTTTTAAGCCCATCCGCCAGGGCTTGGTCTCAGTATCTCTCATGGGGAGACCTCCTTTTCAGTTGCTCCCCTCTATCATAGCGAAAAGAGAGGGAGAATGCAAGAGGAGGCGTGTTTTTGGCGGGGAAATCCGCTTCCGCCATGGTCCTGTGAGGTTATGGCGCAGAGGCGGGGAGCTCCCCGCCTCTGCGCCCGTTTCTCTCGGTTCGTCATCCGTCCAGGATATCGTAGAGCCCGTTGAGCAGGGTCCAGCCCTGGGGATAGGGCCGCATGAGGCTCCAGTATCCCGCCCCGTGGAGGCCGTACTCCCGGATGAGGCCCAGCTTGGCGGCGAGGCTGCGGGCGTCCTCAAACCAGACCTCGTGGACAGCGCCGTCCCCGGCGGTGTAGCGGAACCAGGGGGACTGGGCGGTCTCGTCGTACTGGATCTCCGCCCGCTCCTCCAGGGCCAGCGTCACCGCGGTCTGGTTGGAGATGGACCGGGCCCGTGTCTCCCCCTGGCGGAAGGGCAGGGGCCAGTCGTAGCCGTAGTAGGGGATCCCCAGGTAGATCTTCTCCCGGGGGATGACGGTGACGGCATAGTCCAGCACCTGGCGCACATTGGGCAGCGGCGCAACCGCCATGGGCGGGCCGTAGGTGTAGCCCCACTCGTAGGTCATCAGCAGCACGTAGTCCGCCGCCGCGCCCAGCAGGGCGTAGTCGTGGGCCTCGTAGAGGAGCCCGGGCTGGGCGGCGTAGGTCTTGGGGGCCAGGGCCGCCACCACCGGCAGTCCCAGGGGGGCCAGCCGCAGGCGCAGGGCGCGGATAAAGGCGGCGTAGTCCTCCCGCTGGGCGGCGGGGATGTACTCAAAATCCACGTCCAGGCCCCGGTAGCCCTTGGCGGAGATGGTCTCCATAACCTCCTCGATCAGCGCCCGCTGGCGGGGCAGATCCGTGAGCACCTCCACCGCCCGCTGGCTGGAGAAGGTGTCCTCCTCCGTCAGCGTGGACAGGTGCATCAGCGGCACAGCCCCCAGGCTGCGGGCCTGGGCCAGCAGCTGACTGTCGTCTAAGGGCAGCAGGCCGCCGCTGGCGCCGATGCCGTAGGTAAAGGGCGTGAGCTGGCTCATGTAGGGCAGGGTGGAGCGCAGCAGGGAGGGGCGGATGAAGGGGTAGGCGTAGCCGTTGGTATAGGCCGTCCCCAGCTTCTCCCCCTGGTAGGCGATTACCAGGGTCTGCCCGGCCTGGACATAGGGGTCCCCCCGGAGGAAAAAGTTGTTCCGGTACAGCTGCCGCAGTGTGATGCCGTACCGCCGGGCCACGGCGGCGAGGGTCTCCCCCGGCTGGACCACGTGGAAGGTCTCCACCTGCTGCACCACCAGGGTCTGTCCCACCGCCAGGGCCCCGCCGGGCCCCACCCCGTTGACCAGCCGCAGCAGCTCCGGATCCACCCCGTACCGCCCTGCAATGGCGTACAGGGTCTCCCCCTGTTGGACCACATGGATCTCCATATCCACCGCCCCCTTTCCCTGTTACCCTATGCGGGCGGAGGCCCATCCATACGCGGAGGGCTGTATTTGTTTCATCAAATACAGCCCTCTGTCCGTTTATCCGGAGAATATCGGGGGATTTCACCCAAAGGATGAAATCCCCCGATAAGCTGGAATCTACCGCAAAACGGCCTGTCATCAGGTCTTCAAACGATCCAAAATCCAAAAGGCAACCGGCTTAAAAACAACATAAAGGCCATAGCCCAGCGCTCCACCGATGACATTCGTAATCAGATCCGTGACGTCCGAGGAGCGGTCAAAGAAGGGCTGCAGCAGCTCAATGCCCAGGCTCATCAAAAAGCAGAAAAACAGCGCTGCGCCAAATTGGGTCCGTTTGCCCCGGGTCAGCGGAAACAGGAACCCGAAGGGCATGGTCATGACAACGTTCAAGCATACCTGCCGGAAAAAGTCCCCTCTCCCCAAAGAAACATCAATAAACGGCACCAGATTCATGGGCTGATAGGGGTGGTCCAGCATGAACGGGATGGATACGACTACCGGCATCATGGTAAAGCAGAGCACCAGAGAGAGGTATGCATACATGAGGGTGTTGACAAGCAGGCGGTCTCTGCCCTGGGCCCTCCACCTCCTGAAAAAGACAAAAGCATAGAGGAGAATCAACACGGCAAAATCTATCAAATATTTTATCAGGTACTTCATTGCGCGCTTCTTTCCGCAGCTCCGCAGGTCCGGCACAGCTCGTACAGGGTGGTCACCCCCATGCCGGTGGCCCCCTTGCCCTGGTACTCCAGGCCGTGGGCGCTGTTCCAGGCGGTGCCGGCGATGTCCAGGTGGAGCCAGGGGGTGTCCCCGGCAAAGGCGGAGAGGAACATGCCCGCGGCAATGGCCCCGCAGCCGTCGTTGCTGCTGTTGTAGAGGTCCGCCAGGGGGCTCTCGATCAGCTTCTTGTACTCGGGGTAGTTGGGCATGCGCCAGAACTTCTCTCCGCTCCGGCCGGCGGCGGCCTGGAGCTGGTCATAGAAGCCGTCGTCATTGGCCATCACGCCGGCCGCCACGCCGCCCAGCATCCGGGCAATGGCCCCGGTGAGGGTGGCGATATCCACCACTTTGGCCGCGCCCTCCTTTGTGATGGCGTAGGTGATGGCGTCCGCCAGGATGAGCCGGCCCTCCGCGTCCGTGCTGCCGATCTCAATGGACTTGCCGGCCATGGAGCCGATCACGTCGCCGGGGAGGAAGCTGTCCGGGGAGATCCGGTTCTCCACCGCCGGGATCACCGCCGTCACGTTCACCGGCACATGGTTCTTCGCCAGGGCCAGCATGGCCCCCGCCACCGCCGCGCCGCCGGCCATGTCGCACTTCATGGTCCGCATCCCCTGGGCGGTCTTCAGGGAGTAGCCGCCGGTGTCAAAGCACACGGCCTTGCCCACCAGGGCCAGGGGGGCCTGTCCGGCCGCGCCGCCCCGGTAGCGCAGGACGATGAGCCGGGGGGGATGGCCGGCGCTGTCCCCCACCGCGTGGTAGGCCTCCATGCCGAGAGCCCGGGTCTCCTCCCCGCACAGCACCTGGGTCTCCATCCCCGCCTCCTGGGCGGCCTGGGTGACCTGCTGGGCCATCATCTCCGGGGTCAGCTTGTTGGCCGGCAGGTTGACCAGATCCCGGGCAAAGCAGACGCCGGCGGTGACCGCGGCGCTCTCCGCCAGGACCCGGGCCCCGTCCACAGCCTCCGTACCGGTCAGATACAGGGTGAAGGGCCGCTCCTTCTTCTCCTTCCACATCTTGGGCTGGTAGCGCGCCAGCTCCGCGCCCTGGGCCAGGGCGGCCACGCCGGCCTCCCCCAGCTTTTCCGCCACGAGGGATACGTCCGCCGCCGCGCTCTCCGCGCCCAGCCGGCACATGGACTGCACCGCCTTGGCGGCGGCCCGGCGCACCAGCTCCGGCGTCAGCGCGCCGGCGCTGCCCAGGCTCACCCGCATCTGCCGCGCCTCATCTCCCATGCGCAGCGCAAGGGCCTCCCCGTCCAAATCCAGCTCCAGCCGCCAGGCGGCGGCCTCCTGCTCCCACAGCTTGACCATGGCAATCTCCTCCGTAATCCGTATTTTATATATGTATTCCGCAAAACGGAACGCATTATCCCGTCAGCCCAGAAATCCCAGGTGCTCCAGCAGGATCTTCAGCCCGATCAGGCACAGGATGACGCCGCCCGCCAGGGTGGCCCACCCCTTGAACCGGCTGCCGAACCGGCTGCCGATCCACACGCCGGCCAGGGAGATGGCGAAGGTGGTGCAGCCGATGAGCCCCACCGCCGGCAGGATGGCCACCTTCAAAAAGGCGAAGGTGACGCCCACCGCCAGGGCGTCGATGCTGGTGGCCACGGCCAGCATCAGCACCTCCCGGAGATCGAATCCGGCCGGACAGCAGTCCCCCTCGTCGTGGAAGGCGTCCCAGACCATCTTTCCGCCGATCCAGCCCAGCAGCAGGAAGGCGATCCAGTGGTCAATGCTGGTGATGTACCCCTCGAACTGCCGGCCCAGGGCCCAGCCCAGCAGGGGCATGAGGGCCTGAAAGCCCCCGAAGAGCAGGGCGATGACCGCCCCCTGCCGCCAGCGTATCCGCCCCATGGCCAGCCCCTTGCAGATGGAGGCCGCGAAGGCGTCCATGCTCAGCCCTACGCCGATGAGAAACAGCGCGCCATAGCCCATATACATACCTCTCCTTTTGATGGAATCCCTGCCCTGCCCGGGCAAAAAAAGAGCCAGACGCCGCCGCGCCTGACCGCAATCCCATGTACGGCCCGCAGCCATACATGCGTCTCGTGGATGAAGGGCAAGCCAGGTCCGACGGACCAGCCTGTTGACTTGCCGCAGGGGAACGCCCTGCCACTACTCCCTCATGAAGCATATTCTTTGTACCACATGCGCCGCCCTGTGTCAAGACCCGGAGAGGAAAAAACATCCGCCCCCGGGACGGACGCGCCTGAATCCGACAAAATTCAGCTTGACAAGGCAAGCATAAAATGGTAAACTGAGATGCTTATATACGCTCTGGCGGAGGGATAACCTCCACCTGATGACCACAGTATAGCAGTTTCTCACGAAAAAGGCAAGAGGAATTTTGAGTAAAAGTATCAACGCCTCCGTGCGCATCCAAGGCGCCCGGAGAAAACGGCGTCCGGAACGCCCCGCCTGTCAGGGCGCGCCGGGAGCGCAGAAAGGCAGATGAGTGTAACAAGATGGCCAAGGACAAGTATTACGGCAAGACGCTGCGCAAGAACTTTGCCCGGCATGAGGAGATCATGCCCATGCCCAACCTGCTGGAGATCCAGAAGACCTCCTACCAGTGGTTTCTGGATACCGGGCTGCGGGAGGTGTTTGCGGACGTAGGCGTTATCAGCGACTACGCCGGCACCCTGGAGCTGAGCTTCGTGGACTACAGCATGGACGAACCCCCCAAGTACGGCGTGGAGGAGTGCAAGGCCCGGGACGTGAACTACGCCGCCCCCCTGAAGGTCAGCGTGCGCCTGCGCAACAAGGAGACCGAGGAGATCAAGGAGCAGGAGATCTTCATGGGCGACTTCCCCCTGATGACCAAGTCCGGCACCTTCATCGTCAACGGCGCGGAGCGGGTGGTGGTCTCCCAGATCGTCCGCTCCCCGGGCATCTACTACGGCAAGGAGACGGACGTGAAGACGGATCTGCCCATCCTCACCTCCCAGATCATCCCCTACCGGGGCGCGTGGCTGGAGTATGAGACGGACACCAACGAGCTCTTCTGGGTCCGCATCGACAAGAACCGCAAGCTGCCCATCACCTGCCTCATCCGCGCCCTGGGCCTGAAGACCGACGGGGAGATCCTGGACTACTTCGGGGACGATCCCACCGTGCTGGCCACCCTGGAGCGGGACGCCTGCAAGAGCTACGAGGAGGCCCTGCTGGAGATCTACCGCAAGCTGCGCCCCGGCGAGCCCCCCACGGTGGACTCCGCCGAGACCCTCATCAACAACCTCTTCTTTGACCCCCGCCGCTACGATCTGAGCATGGTGGGCCGGTACAAGTTCAACAAGAAGCTGGCCCTGTGGGTCCGGGCGGCGGAGCGCCGTCTGGCGGCCCCGGTGGTCCACCCGGCCACCGGCGAGGTCCTCTACGAGGAGGGCCACCTGCTCACCAGGAACGAGGCCCGGGAGCTGGACGCCATCGGAGTCAACGAGATCCTGCTGGATCTGGACGGCAAGAGCATCAAGATCTTCTCCAACCACATGTGCGATCTGGCCAGGTATGTGGACTTCGATCCCCTGGAGGAGTGCGGCATCAAGGAGCGGGTCCGCTTCTCCGTGCTCCAGGAGCTGCTGGAGCAGTACCAGGGGGAGGAGCTGAAGGACGCCATCCGCTCCCACGTGGACGAGCTGGTGCCCAAGCACATCATCATCGACGACATCCTGGCCTCCATCAACTATATGAACGCCCTGGGCCGGGGTCTGGCCGTTAAGGACGACATTGACCACCTGGGCAACCGCCGGCTGCGGTGCGTGGGCGAGCTGCTGCAAAACCAGTTCCGCATCGGCTTTTCCCGCATGGAGCGGGTGATCCGGGAGCGGATGACCATCCAGGACCTGGACATCGTCACCCCTCAGAGCCTCATCAACATCCGCCCCGTCACCGCCGCCATCAAGGAGTTCTTCGGCTCCAGCCCCCTCAGCCAGTTCATGGACCAGACCAACCCCCTGGCGGAGCTGACCCACAAGCGCCGTCTCTCCGCCCTGGGCCCCGGCGGCCTGAGCCGGGAGCGGGCCAGCATGGACGTGCGGGACGTCCACTACAGCCACTACGGCCGCATGTGCCCCATTGAGACCCCGGAAGGTCCCAACATCGGCCTCATCAACTACCTCTCCACCTACGCCCGGATCAATGAGTACGGCTTCATCGAGGCCCCCTTCCGGAAGGTGGACCACACCACGGGCCGGGTCACCGACGAGGTGGTCTACATGACCGCCGACGTGGAGGACCAGTATATCGTGGCCCAGGCCGCCGAGCCCACCGACGGGGAGGGCCACTTCACCAACGAGCGCATCACCTGCCGCCACCGGGACGAGATCATCGGCGTGGAGAAGGAGAAGGTGGACTTCGTGGACATCAGCCCCCGGATGATGGTGTCCATCGCCACGGCCATGATCCCCTTCCTGCCCAACGACGACGCAAACCGCGCCCTCATGGGCGCCAACATGCAGCGTCAGGCCGTGCCCCTGCTCAAGCCCGAGGCCCCCGTCATCGGCACCGGCATGGAGCACAAGATCTGCATGGACTCCGAGATCGTGGTCCTGGCGGAGGGGGACGGCGAGGTCACCAAGGTGGACGCCACCTCCGTGTCCGTGAAGTACGACACCGGCGTTACCAGGGACTACAAGCTGGTGAAGTACCTGCGCTCCAACCACACCACCTGCATCAACCAGCGGCCCATCGTGTCCGTGGGCGAGCGGGTCCACGGAGCGGATCCCGCCAACGGCGTGTCCCCCACGGTCCTGGCCGACGGACCGGCCACCGAGCAGGGCGAGATCGCCCTGGGCCGGAACATCCTGGTGGGCTTCATGACCTGGGAGGGCTACAACTACGAGGACGCGGTGCTCCTCAACGAGCGCATGGTCCGGGAGGACGTGTATACCTCCATCCATATCGAGGAGTATGAGATCGACTCCCGGGACACCAAGCTGGGCCCCGAGGAGATCACCCGGGACATCCCCAACGTGGGCGAGGACGCCCTGAAGGACCTGGACGAGCGGGGCATCATCCGCATCGGCGCCGAGGTCCGGGCCGGGGATATCCTGGTGGGCAAGGTCACCCCCAAGGGGGAGACCGATCTCACAGCCGAGGAGCGGCTGCTGCGGGCCATCTTCGGTGAAAAGGCCCGGGAGGTCCGGGACACCTCCCTGAAGGTGCCCCACGGCGAGAGCGGCATTGTGGTGGACGCCAAGGTGTTCACCCGGGAGGCCGGCGATGAGCTGGGGCCCGGGGTCAACCAGGTGGTCCGGGTCTACATCGCCCAGAAGCGCAAGATCTCCGTGGGCGACAAGATGGCCGGCCGCCACGGCAATAAGGGCGTCGTCTCCCGCATCCTGCCCCAGGAGGATATGCCCTTCCTGCCCGACGGCACCCCCCTGGACATCGTGCTCAACCCCCTGGGTGTGCCCAGCCGCATGAACATCGGCCAGGTGCTGGAGGTCCACCTGGGCTACGCCGCCAAGGCCCTGGGCTGGAAGGTGGCCACCCCCATCTTCGACGGGGCCAACGAGCAGGACATCGCCGACGCCCTCCAGCTGGCGGGCCTGGACCCGGAGGGGAAGAGCTGGCTCTACGACGGCCGCACCGGCGAGCGCTTTGACAACAAGGTCACCGTGGGCTATGTCTACTTCATGAAGCTCCACCACCTGGTGGACGACAAGATCCACGCCCGCTCCACCGGCCCCTACTCCCTGGTCACCCAGCAGCCCCTGGGCGGCAAGGCCCAGTTCGGCGGCCAGCGCTTCGGCGAGATGGAGGTGTGGGCTCTGGAGGCCTACGGCGCGTCCTACACCCTCCAGGAGATCCTGACCGTGAAGAGCGACGACGTCACCGGCCGCGTCCACACCTACGAGGCCATTGTCAAGGGCCACAACGTGCCCAAGCCCGGCGTGCCCGAGTCCTTCAAGGTGCTGGTCAAGGAGCTCCAGAGCCTGTGCCTGGACATCCAGGTGCTGGATAAGGACGGCAATGAGATCGAGCTGAAGGATGACGACGACGACATGACCACGTTCAACCTGGGCCGCATGGACCGGGACGACCGGGATGACCGGGAGGAGTACGTGGCCGACGACGCGGCCTTTGAGGAGTCCGGCTTCGGCATCGAGGACGTGGACGAGGATGAGGACGACTACGGCGCCGACGACGGCGACGACGATGCCTTTTAAGGAGGAGGAGCCGAAAATATGAGTTATGTTGAGTTTGACGCCATCAAAATCGGCGTCGCTTCTCCGGAGATGATCCGCGAGTGGTCCTACGGCGAGGTGAAGAAGCCGGAGACCATCAACTACCGCACCCTCAAGCCCGAGCGGGACGGCCTGTTCTGCGAGCGCATCTTCGGGCCCACCAAGGACTGGGAGTGCCACTGCGGCAAGTACAAGAAGATCCGCTACAAGGGCAAGATCTGCGACCGCTGCGGCGTGGAGGTCACCAAGAGCAAGGTCCGGCGGGAGCGCATGGGCCACATCGAGCTGGCCACCCCGGTCAGCCACATCTGGTACTTCAAGGGCATCCCCTCCCGGATGGGCCTGCTGCTGGACATCAGCCCCCGGATCCTGGAGAAGGTGCTGTACTTTGCCAACTATATTGTCACAGAGCCCGGCGAGACGCCCCTCATCAAAAACCAGATCCTCTCCGAGAAGGAGTACCGGGACATGCGGGAGAAGTACGAGGACGACTTCCAGGCCGGCATGGGTGCGGAGGCGGTGAAGAAGCTGCTCTCGGACATGGACCTGGAGCAGCTCTCCGCCCAGCTCCACGCGGAGCTGCGAAACGCCTCCGGCCAGAAGAAGGCCCGCATTGTCAAGCGCCTGGAGGTGGTGGACGCCTTCCGCATCTCCGGCAACAAGCCGGAGTGGATGATTATCGACGTGCTGCCGGTCATCCCCCCGGAGATCCGGCCCATGGTCCAGCTGGACGGCGGCCGCTTCGCCACCAGCGACCTCAACGACCTCTACCGCCGGGTCATCAACCGCAACAACCGCCTCAAGCGGCTCATCCAGCTCAAGGCGCCGGACATCATCGTGCGCAACGAGAAGCGGATGCTCCAGGAGGCCGTGGACGCCCTCATCGACAACGGCCGCCGGGGCCGGGCCGTGACGGGGGCCAACAACCGGGCCCTCAAGAGCCTGAGCGACATGCTCAAGGGCAAGCAGGGCCGCTTCCGCCAGAACCTGCTGGGCAAGCGGGTGGACTACTCCGGCCGGTCCGTTATCGTGGTGGGCCCGGAGCTGAAGATCTACCAGTGCGGCCTGCCCAAGGAGATGGCCCTGGAGCTGTTCCGGCCCTTCATCATGAAGAAGCTGGTGGAGGACGGGGCCGCCAACAACATCAAGTCCGCCAAGAAGATGGTGGATAAGGGCCGGGCCGAGGTGTGGGACGCCCTGGACGTGGTCATCAAGGACCACCCGGTCATGCTCAACCGGGCCCCCACCCTCCACCGCCTGGGCATCCAGGCCTTTGAGCCGGTGCTGGTGGAGGGCCGGGCCATCAAGCTTCACCCCCTGACCTGTACCGCCTTCAACGCCGACTTTGACGGCGACCAGATGGCCGTCCACGTGCCCCTGTCCGCCGAGGCCCAGGCCGAGGCGCGGCTTCTCATGCTCTCTGCCAACAACCTGCTGCGGCCCCAGGACGGCGGCCCTGTCACCGTCCCCTCCCAGGACATGGTGCTGGGCTCCTACTACCTCACCTACACCAACCCCCAGGAGCCCGGCGCGGGCAAGGTGTTTGTCAACGAGGACGAGGTGATGCTGGCCTACAACGACCGGGTGGTGGGCATCCACGCCCCCATCAAGGTCCGCCGCAGCTTTGAGTACAAGGGCGTGACCTACCGGAAGATCGTGGACATCACCCCGGGCCGGATCATCTTCAACCAGAACATCCCCCAGGACCTGGGCTTTGTGAACCGGGAGGACCCGGACCGGGTGTGCGACTACGAGGTGAGCATGACCTGCGGCAAGAAGGAGCTGGGCAAGATCGTGGACCGCACCATCCGCTCCCACGGCTTCACCGTGGCCAGCGAGGTGCTGGACAACATCAAGTCCACGGGCTACAAGTACTCCACCCGGGGCGCCATCACCATCTCCATCTACGACATGTCCGTGCCCGCCAAGAAGTACGAGCTCATTGAGGAGACGGAGCACCGGATCGTGGCCATTGAGAACGAGTACAAGATGGGCTTCATGACCAACGACGAGCGGTACCGGGCCGTGGTTTCCGAGTGGGAGAAGACCACCGAGGACGTCACCGACGCCCTGCAGAGCAACCTGGAGGAGCTCAACCCCATCTATATGATGGCCACCTCCGGCGCCCGCGGCTCCATGAAGCAGATCCGCCAGCTGGCCGGTATGCGCGGCCTCATGGCCAACACCGCCGGCCGCACCATCGAGATCCCCATCAAGTCCAACTTCCGGGAGGGCCTGAGCGTCCTGGAGTACTTCATCTCCTCCCGAGGCGCCCGGAAGGGCATGGCCGACACGGCCCTTCGTACCGCCGACTCCGGATACCTCACCCGCCGCCTGGTGGACGTGTCCCAGGAGGTCATCATCCGGGAGGACGACTGCGGCGTGAATGAGGGCATCTGGGTGGAGGAGATCAGCGAGAACGGTCAGGTGATCGAGAAGTTCGCCGAGCGCCTCCGGGGCCGGTTCCCGGTCCGGGACATTGTGGACCCGGAGACCGGCGAGGTGCTCTGCCCTGCGGACCGGATGCTGGACGAGGAGGACGCGAAGCTGCTGGAGTCCAGGGGCATCTGCCGGGTGGAGATCCGCACGGTACTCACCTGCCGGGCCAAGAGCGGCGTGTGCGCCAAGTGCTACGGCATGAACCTGGCCGCCGGCAAGCCCGTGGGCACCGGCGAGGCGGTGGGCATCATTGCCGCCCAGTCCATCGGCGAGCCGGGCACCCAGCTGACCATGCGTACCTTCCACACCGGCGGTATCGCCTCCGCCAGCGACATCACCCAGGGTCTTCCCCGCGTGGAGGAGCTGTTCGAGGCCCGCAAGCCCAAGAAGATGGCCACCCTGGCCGAGATCGGCGGCAGGCTCCGGTTTGAGGAGAGCCACAAGGGCTCCCTGCTGAACATCCACGTGGTGGCCGACGACGGGGAGACGAAGATGTACTCCGTGCCCCACACCGGCCTGCGGGTCAACGACGGGGATCTGATCGAGAAGGGCACGGCCCTCAACGACGGCGCGCTGAACCCCCACGACGTGCTGCGCACCCGGGGCGCGTCGGCGGTCCACAACTACCTCATCCAGGAGGTTCTGCGGGTGTACCGCCAGCAGGGCGTGGACATCAACGACAAGCACATTGAGGTCATTGTCCGGCAGATGATGCGCAAGTGCCGGGTGGAGGACGCCGGCGACACCGGTCTGCTCTCCGGAGCCATGGTGGATGTTCTGGAGCTCTACGAGGCCAATGATGCGGTCCGCCGGCGCACCGCCGCCGGCGAGGTCCGGGAGGACGGGGAGCCCCTGCGGGAGGCGGAGGTCACCCAGCTGCTCATGGGCATCACCAAGGCCTCCCTGGCCACGGACTCCTTCCTCTCCGCCGCCTCCTTCCAGGAGACCACCAAGGTCCTCACCGAGGCGGCCATCAAGGGCAAGGTGGACCATCTGGTGGGCCTGAAGGAGAATGTTATCATCGGCAAGCTGATTCCCGCCGGCGCGGGTCTGGGTGCCTACCGGACCATGGCTGAGGCCATTGTCCCCAGCCAGGAGGAGCCCGAGGAGATGGAGATGCCCAGCGTGGATCTGGGCGAGCTCATCCCCGTGCCCAGCATCCTGGACGGGCAGGCGGAGACCCTGAGCCCCGGCGAGGATGCGTAAGCGCCCCTTTTCCCCCAAAAGAAGCATAAAAACCAGCCCGCCGGATGCTTCCATCCGGCGGGCTGACTTTTTCAAATTCAAAATAGCGGCGCCTGACCCTGTTTTCCCCGCTGCCGGCCCGCTCTAATCGCTTAGAGCCTGTTTAACATCTCCCCCGCGCATGTCTTGGCGGCGTATTTTCCGCCCTGACTGCGTTAAAAATCCTTGCCATCCGTCAGGATGCCTGCGGATTTTTGCCTTGCAGGGCAAAAAATCCACTCGCCAATCCATACACGTCGAGATATTAAACAGGCTCTCAGGAGCAGGCGGGGCAGGGGACGGCGGCCAGGGCCTCCCCCACGGTGTAGATGTCTCCGGCCCCCACGGTGAGGATGAGATCCCCGGGCTGGGCCAGCTCCCGCAGCTTCTCCGCCGCGTCCTCCAGGGTGGGGCAGTAGAGGGCGCCGGGGATTTGGGCGGCCAGATCCCGGGAGGAGATGCCGATGGTGTTGATCTCCCGGGCGGCGAAGATCTCCGTGAGCACCACCACGTCAGCGGCCTTCAGCTCCCGCACAAAGTCGTCAAACAGGGCCCGGGTGCGGGTATAGGTGTGGGGCTGGAAGGCGCAGATCACCCGGCGGCAGTCCAGGGTCCGGGCCATCTCCAGCAGGGCGTGGAGCTCTCCGGGATGGTGGGCGTAGTCGTCGTAGATCCGGGCTCCGTTTACCTCCCCCTTGTACTCAAACCGCCGGCCCGCGCCGGAGAATGCCTCCAGCCCCCGGCGCACCGCCTCCCCGGGTACGCCCAGGGCGTAGGCGGCCGCGGCGGCGGCCAGGGCGTTGTACACGTTGTGCCGCCCCGCCACGTCCAGAGACAGGTGGGTGTAGAGCGCGCCGTCCACCACGATATCGAACTCCCCCCGGCCCTGACGCCAGGCGAGGTTCTCCGCCCGGCAGTCCGCCCCCTCCGAAAAGCCGAAGGTGAACAGGGACAGGCCCGCCAGGGCGTCCATGGTGTTTTTGTCGTCTGCGTTGGCCACCACCCGGCCCTCCGGCGGCGTCAGCTGGGCGAAGCGGCGGAAGGAGGCCTTGATGTCCTCCAGGTCCTTGAAGAAGTCCAGATGGTCCTCCTCAATGTTCAGAATCACCGCCACGGTGGGGAAGAAGCTGAGAAAGCTGTTGCAGTACTCGCAGGACTCCAGGATGATGGTCTGCCCGCCGCCCACCCGGTAGCCGCTGTGGAGCATGGGCAGGGTGCCGCCGATCATCACCGTGGGGTCCGCCTGGGCGGCCATGAAGATGTGGGTGGCCATGGAGGTGGTGGTGGTCTTGCCGTGGGTGCCGGCGATGCACAGGGCGTTCTCATACTGCCGCATGATGGCTCCCCAGGCCTCCGCCCGCTCAAAGACCGGGATCCCCAGGGCCCGGGCGGCGGCAATCTCCGGGTTGTCGTCGTGGATGGCGGCGGTGCGCACCACGAACTCCGCGCCGTCGATGTCGCTGGCCTCGTGGCCCACGTGGACGGCAATGCCCAGCGAGCGCAGCCGGGCCACGGCGGCGCTGTCGGCCTGGTCACTGCCCTGGACCAGGAGGCCCATGCCGTGGAGCACCTCCGCCAGAGGGCTCATGGACACGCCGCCGATGCCCGCCAGATGGACCCGGCGGCCAGGAGCGATGTAGGAGGCGATTTTGGTGTTAATATGGGTCATGGAACAGGTTCCTTCCCGAACGGCAAAAAGTTTGCCGGTATTTGCCTTTTTTGCAAGAATGTATTATACTATAAGAAGCCACGGTGCGCAAGAAGTATTTCCACTCATACTATGCCTGTTTTTGGCGGAAAATAACCGGCAGCGGACCATGTTTTGAAAAAAGGAGGCGGCGGCGGTGCTGCGAATACCTGCGGCGGTGGAGGAGATATTGGAGCGCCTGGAGGCGGCGGGCTTTGAGGCGTGGTGCGTGGGGGGCGCGGTGCGGGACGCGCTGCTGGGCCGGGAGGCCGGGGACTGGGACGTGGCCTCCAGCGCGCCCCCGGAGAGGGTCCTGGCCCTCTTCGCCCCCCGGGCCCTGCCCACGGGTCTCCAGCACGGCACCGTCACCGTAAAGACGGGGCCCGGCGCGGGGGTGGAGGTGACCACCTTCCGCCGGGACGGGATCTACCTGGACGGCCGCCGCCCGGAGCATGTGGATTTCACCGGCTCCATCCGGGAGGACCTGTCCCGCCGGGACTTCACGGTGAACGCCATTGCTGTGAACCGGCGGGGGGAGGTCCTGGACCCCTTCGGCGGCCGGGCGGATCTGGAGCGCCGGACGCTGCGGGCGGTGGGCGCTGCGGAGGAGCGGTTCCGGGAGGACGGACTGCGCATCCTCCGGGGCCTCCGCTTTGCCGCCCGGCTGGGGCTGGAGGCTGCGCCGGAGACAGAGCGGGCCCTCCGGCGGTGCGCCCCCCTGCTGGAGCGGATCGCGCCGGAGCGTATCCGGACAGAGCTGACAGGGATGCTGTGCGGGGAAACGGTGCTGCCGGTGCTGCTGGCGTATCCGGACGTGCTGGGCGCGCCCCTGCCGGAGATCCTGCCCTGCGTGGGCTTTGACCAGCGCAGCCGCTACCACTGCTGGGACGTGTGGGAGCACACGGCCCGGGCGGTGGCCGCCGCGCCGCCGCAGCCGGTGCTGCGCTGGGCTCTGCTGCTCCACGATCTGGGCAAGCCGGACGCCTTCTCCCTGGACGGGGAGGGCCGGGGCCACTTCTACGGCCACTGGCGGCGCAGCGCGGCCCTGGCGGAGGGAATTCTGGACCGCCTCCGCTTTGACAACCACAGCCAGAAAACCATCCTCACCCTGGTGGAGCGCCACGACTGCGAGCTTCCCCTGAGCGAGAAGAGCGTGCGGCGGAATCTGAACCGGTACGGGGAGGAGACGCTGCGGCTGCTGCTGGCGGTGAAGCGGGCGGACAATCTGGCCCAGGCGGAGGCATTTCGGGACCGGCAGGTCCTCCTCCGCCAGTGGGAGGACCTGCTGAGGCTGGTGCTCCAGGAGGGGGGCTGCTTCTCCCTCCGGCAGCTGGCGGTCCGGGGCGGGGACCTTACCGGGCTGGGCTTGGAGGGGCCGGCGGTGGGCCGGGGCCTGGAGGCGCTTCTGGACCAGGTCATGGACGAACGGCTGCCCAATGACCGGGAGATTTTATTGGAGTATGCAAAGGAGAAACTGCTATGACCTATTTAGGCGCGCACCTGTCCTCCTCGGGCGGGTTCCACAAGATGGGGAAGGCGGCCCTGGCCATCGGGGCCAACACCTTCCAGTGCTTTGTCCGCAACCCCCGGGGGGCCCGGGCCAAGGCCGTTGACCCGGCGGACCTGGGACGGCTGCGGGAGCTGATGGCGGAGAACGGCTTTGGCCCCATTGTGGCCCACGCCCCCTATATCATGAACCCCTGCTCCAAGGACGAGGGCATCCGGGCTCTGGCGGCGGAGATGATGGCCGGGGACCTGGCGCTGATGGAGCACCTGCCGGGCAACTACTACAACTTCCATCCGGGCAGCCACGTAGGCCAGGGGGTGGAGACCGGGTGCCGCCAGATCGCGGACATGCTGGACCGGGTGGTCCAGCCCGGCTTGCAGACCACGGTGCTGCTGGAGACCATGGCCGGCAAGGGCAGCGAGATCGGCGGAAAATTCGAGGAGCTGCGGACCATCCTGGACATGGCCCAGTGCGGGGACCGGCTGGGGGTGTGCCTGGACACCTGCCATGTCTCCGACGGGGGCTACGACGTGACAAACCATCTGGACCAGGTGCTGGAGGTGTTTGACCGGATCATCGGACTGGACCGGCTCAAGGCGGTCCACGTCAACGACAGCATGAACCCCCTGGGGGCCCGGAAGGACCGCCACGCCCTCATCGGCCAGGGGACCATCGGCACGGAGGCCATTGTGCGCATCATCGCCCACCCGTCCCTGAGGCATCTCCCCTTCCTCCTGGAGACCCCCACCGACGACAAGGGCCACGGGGAGGAGATCGCCATGCTGCGCAGGCTGCTGGGGGAGGCGTGAGGCCCTGAGCGGGGGCCGAAACAAGAGAATTTTCCCCCGCCGCCAGATTTTTCTTGCAAATCCTTCCAGGCGCGGTATAATAGAGATATAGATCCCCTTGCGGGGATATCCTGAGAGAAGAGGTGACATTCATGGACACGGAGAAAAGCAAAAAGAAGATGCTGCTGGCGGTGATCCAGGGCGACGACTACGCGGAGACTGTGGACGATCTGAACCGGAGCGGGTTCTTTGCCACTGTCCTCAGCTCCACCGGCGGTTTCCTGAAAAAGCGGAGCATGACGCTGATGATCGGCGTGGAGGAGCATCAGATGCAGGCCGTTCTGGATATCCTGAAGCGGTGCGCCGGACGGCGGCAGCAGATGACCTACTCCAACCTGTCCATGTCGGCGGGAGGCCCCAACCCCTCCATCCCCATGATGCCCGTGCAGATGAGCGTGGGCGGCGTGGTGGTGTTTGTCATGGACCTGGAGGACATCCACAAGTATTAACGACTGCCTCTGGACGCCGCCGCAGGGCGTTCCAGCCATCTTGAGCCGCCCGCCGGGAGAACCTCCCGGCGGGCGGTTCCTCTTTGCCCGCCGGCGCATACACTGGAGCAGAGGGGGGATGTGTATGAAACGAACCATCGCCGTACTGGGCGGCGATATGCGGCAGGTGTGTCTGGCCCGACTCCTGCTGGAGGACGGCCTGGACGTGGTGAGCTGGGGGCTGGAGCAGGGGGACGGACCCAACCCGGCGCCCCTTAACCAGGCTCTGGAGGCCGGTCTGGTGCTGCTGCCCCTGCCGGTGTGCCGGGCGGGGAACCTGAATCTGCCGCTGACGGACACGGAGCTGGGCGCGGAGCAGCTCTGGCCCCGCCTGCGCTATGACCAGCTGCTGCTGGGCGGCATGACGGAGGAGCTGAGCGGCCGGCTGATGACGGATTTCGGCCTGACTCTGCTGGACTACTACGATCGGGAGGAGACCCAGATCGCCAACGCCGTGCCCACGGCGGAGGGCGCCCTCCAGCTGGCCATGGAGGCCACGGACCGCACCATCCACGCCAGCCGCTGCCTGATTATCGGCTACGGCAGGATCGGAAAGCTCCTGGCCCGGATGCTGCCGGCACTGGGGGCCCGGACAGCTGTGTCCGCCCGGCGCTACAGCGATCTGGCGTGGATCGAGGCCACCGGCTGCCGGGGCCTGCGCACCGCGGCCCTGGCCGGGGAGCTGGGGGAGTTTGACCTGATCTTCAACACCGTGCCCTCCCTCGTCCTGGACGGCTCCCGGCTGCGGGAGACGAAGGCGGACTGCGTGATTCTGGAGCTGGCCTCCGCGCCCGGCGGCGTGGACTTTGACGCCGCCAGGGCCCTGGGCCGCCGGGTCATCCGGGCCCCGGGCCTTCCGGGGAAGGTGGCCCCCCGCAGCGCCGCCGCGGCCATCCGGGACAGCGTGTATCACATATTGGAAGAACGAGGTGAGCCCATTTGAGAAAAGAACGAGTGGGATTTGCACTGTGCGGCTCCTTCTGCACCCACGCCCAGGTGCTCAGGGAATTGGAGAGGCTGTGCGGAGAATATGAGACGGTTTTGCCCATTGTCTCCCCGGTCTGCACCCATACGGACACCCGCTTCGGCACGGCGGAGGACTTCCTCGCCGCGGTGGAGCGGCTGACGGGACATAGCGTCATCCAGACGGTCCGGGACGCGGAGCCCATCGGGCCCAAGGGCCTGCTGGACGTACTGGTCATCGCCCCCTGCACGGGCAACACCCTGGGCAAGCTGGCCGGCGGCATCACTGACACCGCCGTGACCATGGCCGCCAAGTCCCACCTGCGCAACCAGCGGCCGGTGGTGATCGCCATGGCCTCCAACGACGGCCTGAGCGGCGCGGCAAAGAACATCGGGGAGCTGCTGGTGCGGAAGGGGTACTATTTTGTGCCCTTCGGCCAGGACGATCCGGATAGAAAGCCCTGCTCCCTGATGGCGGATTTTACCCTCATCGGCGAGACGGTCCGGGCGGCTCTGGAGGGGCGGCAGCTGCAGCCCCTCCTGCGCACATAGCGAATCAGACAGGCGGCGGAGCTCTCCGCCGCCTGTTTCCATTTTGTAAACCGTTGTTTCCCCATTGTTCCTGAGGGTTTACAGGTTGGTCAGGATTTTCCGTCCTCTCTGTGGTACGCTGACCTCAGCAAACGGAAAGGACGGATGGTACGTGAGCGGGAATGAGACCTAGCCGGCTTCGCGTCTGTCCGCCCGCAGGGGACGGCGCGGGAAAAATCTTGCCATGAGGGCAGGGCGGTGCTATAATATCCGGGCCTGAACGAGAAAAACAACGGGAAAGAGATGGATAACGCCATGTCTCTATGGGATGTTTTGTCTTCATTTGTGGATACCTTGACCGGGCATATGGCGCTGACAGCCTGCCTGCTGGCGGTGACGGACGAGCGGGCTGTGGGGCGGAGGCTGAAGAGGTGGCCGCCCCTGCTCCTGTCCCCCCTCGCGGCCACTCTGCTCTCTGCGGGGCTGGCCGTCTCCCTTCCGTGGCTGGGGATGACCCACTACTTCATCGTCTCTCTCGCCATCCTGGCCATGGTCACCCTCTGGACGCGGTGGGCCTGGGGGTTCGGATTCTGGCGGGCCCTGGCCGCCGTCTGCATGGCGTCTATTTTCCAGGTGGCCGACGCCACCCTGTCCTGGATGCTGTACATGGAGTTCCCCGTGGGGGAGGGCTTCCGGTTTGCGGCGGCCATCGCGCTGCATCTGGGCGCCGGCATAGCCGTATCTCTGCTGCTGTACCGGCTGCGGTTTGGAAAGTGGTTCCGCCTGCTGCTGGACGGAGAGACCGCCCCGCGGCGGATGGCCCTCCTGCTGTTTGGCCTGGAATCGGTTATGGAGGCGCTTCTCCGGCTGGCAGGCGGCATTCAGACCCGGTTCCTGCTGCTCTACTACCTGCTGGTGACGGCGACGGCGGCCCTGATGGCCGCCTTGGTGGTCTACCTGGCCCAGCGGTTTGACGCCGCCCGGAAAATACAGGCCCAGCAGGACGTCATCGCCCAGCAGCGGCTCTACGAGCAGGAGCTGGAGAGCATCCGCCAGGAGGTGCGGGCCTTCCGCCACGACTACAAAAATCTCCTGGCGGGACTGTCCCACCAGGCGGGGGACCTGGAGGGGCTGCGCCGCACGCTCTCCGAGCTGGACGCGGGGTTTGACCTGCGGCTTGGGAGGAAAATCCAGGCCTCCACCCAGATTGGGAACTTGCAGATCCCGGAGGTCAGAAGCCTCCTTTTAACCAAGCTCGCCGCCATGGGGGAGCGGGGGACGGCGTGCCGCCTGGAGACCCTCTATCCGGTGACAGCCGTGGATATGGATACCTGGGATTTCGTCCGCTGCCTGGGCATTCTCGTCGACAACGCGGCCGAGGCCGCGCTGGACACGGACCAGCCCTGGGTGGAGATCGTGCTGCTCTCCCAGGCTGGGCAGGTCCATCTTCGGGTGTCCAATTCCTATGGGAACCGCATTGACCCGGGACAGATGTGGCGCGAGGGGTGGTCCACCAAGGGGGAGGACCGCGGGCTGGGCCTTGCCAGCTACCGGCGGATTCTGGAGGGCTATCCCAACGCCTCCTCCTGCACCAGCTGGGACAGGGGCGTATTTGTGCAGGAGCTGACCGTGGAGGCCAGGACATGATAGAGATCTATCTTTGTGACGATGAGGACGCTGTCCGCGATCAGATTCGGACCGCCCTGGAGTGGAAGATCTTTGTAGAAAACTACGACATGAGGGTGGCGTACAGCGCACACGGCGGGGAGGAGCTGCTGGAGGCGGCAAAGGACTGCCAGCAGGGCGTCTACTTTCTGGACGTGGATCTGAAGGACAGGGACTGGGACGGCTTCCGGCTGGGGCAGGAGCTGCGGCGGCGGGACCCCCGGGGCACCCTGGTGTACATCACCGGCTATGGGGATCTGGTCTGGCGCACGTTCCAGTATCACCTGGAGGCCTTTGACTACATTGTCAAGGAGCCGGAGCAGATCGGAGCGTCGGCGTCGCGGTGCCTGGAGGAGATCCACACCCGGCTGCTGGCCGGGCGGCAGGCCCCGGCGGAGATGTTCACCCTGCGGACGGGGGAGATGGTGCGCCACGTCCCCCTCCGGGATATCCTCTTCTTTGAGACCGCCTCCGCGCCCCACCATGTCGTTCTCCACACCGCCAGCAGTCAGATGGATTTTTTAGGCAGTCTCAATGCGCTGGAGGTTCAGCTGGGGGATTCGTTTGTCCGCACGCACCGGGCCTATCTGGTGGCGGCGGATAAGATCGAGGCGGTGGACTTGAAGCACAGCAGGCTGTGGACCGGCGGCCATGAGTGCCTGCTTTCCCGGGCCGGGAAGGCGGCGCTGCGCAGAAAAACGGGAGGGAGCCAGTGAGGCTCCCTCCCGTTCCGGCGAAAAACATGGCACATATTACTTCCGCTCCTTCGGCTCGGAAGTAATAATGAGGGAAGGTGGAGCGGGATGGAAGAATAAAGCTGCCGCGCTGGAATATATATTCCGAAAAAAGGATTACAGGACCAGCCGCCCTCATCCTCCTCCCGCCCGCGGACCGCTCATCATAGAGGCCGCCTTCGTCAAACCGCACAAACCCGCGCCGCTTTTTTTGGCTGCGTCCCCGGCGAATATCGCAGATGTTTCCATTGTAATTCGCCGGAAAAGCAAGTATAATAGACCTGTAAAAGTTCATACGGTGGTAGCTGTAACGAAGTGCCGCGCGCACGGGCTGCAACTATCACTCAGCTCTGCTTGGGTGTTTCAAACGAAAAAGGTTTGAAGCATTTTTTATTTCCACCACAGGAGAAAGAGGAGGAAAACGCGATGTACATTCTGGCAAACGGCAGACTCATCACCCGGGACAGCGCCCTGCCCTACCTGGAGGACGGCGGCGTAGCCATCGACGGAGAGCGCATTGCCGCCGTGGGCTCCACCGCCCAGCTGCGGCAGCAGTACCCGGAGGCGGAGCTGGTGGACGCCAGGGGCGGCGTCATCATGCCCGGGCTCATCAACGCCCACACCCACATCTACTCCGCCCTGGCCCGGGGCCTCGCCATTGACGGCAACAGCCCCACCAGCTTCCTGGAGGTGCTGGAGGGAACCTGGTGGGCCATTGACCGCCGCCTGACCCTGGCCGGCACCCGGGCCAGCGCGGACGCGCTGTACATGGACTGCATCAAGCAGGGGGTCACCACCATCTTTGACCACCACGCCTCCTTCGGCGAGATCCCCGGTTCCCTCTTCCAGATTGCGGAGAGCGCCCGGCGCTTCGGCGTCCGCTCCTGCCTGTGCTACGAGGTCAGCGACCGGGACGGGGCGGAGAAGGCGGACCAGGCCGTCCAGGAGAACCGGGACTTCCTGGACTGGTGCGAGAAGCACCCCGGCTCCATGCTGGCGGCCATGTTCGGCGGCCACGCCCTGTTCACCATCAGCGACGCCACCTTCGAGAAGATGGCCGATGCCAACGGCGGCCGCACCGGCTTCCACATCCACGTCTCCGAGGGAATGAACGACGTGTACGACAGCCTGCGGACCTACGGCCGCCGGCCGGTCCAGCGGCTCCAGGACCACGGTATTCTGGGCCCCAGGACCATCCTGGGCCACTGCATTCACGTGAACACGGCGGAGATGGAGCTCATCCGGGAGACCGGGACCATGTGCGTGAACAACCCGGAGAGCAACATGGGCAACGCCGTTGGCTGCTCCCCGGTGCTCCAGCTCATGGAGCGGGGGATCACCGTGGGCCTGGGTACCGACGCCTACACCAACGACATGCTGGAGAGCCTGAAGGCCGCTCTGGCCATTCAGCGCCACAATACCTGCCTGCCCAACGTGGGCTGGTGCGAGGTCACGGACATGATCTTCAAAAATAACCCCCTCATGGCGGAGAAGTCCTTCGGCGTTCCCCTGGGCAGACTGGCCCCCGGCGCGGCGGCGGACGTAATCGTCATGGACTACAAGCCCTTCACCCCCTTCTCCGGGGAGAACATCGACGGCCACATGCTCTTCGGCATGACCGGCCGCCAGTGCCAGACCACCATCTGCAACGGCAGGATCCTCATGCGGGACCGGGAGCTGGTGGGGGTGGACGAGGAGGCCGAGAACGCCCGCATCCTGGAGGAGAGCAAAAAGCTGTGGGGTGAGCTCAACCACAGAGCGTATTAATTTATCGAATCATGACGAAAAGGAGAGGAAAACCATGTCTGAACAGATGATCCCTATCCCCTTCAGGGAATTGATGACCTGGATCGTGACGGAGTACGGCCGGGAGGGGTCCGTCTTCGGCGTCCACCGGCCCTACCGAGCCGGGGAGAAGCATCTGCCCATCTTCGGCGGGGAGCGGCTTGAAACCCCCTTCGGCCCCGCCGCCGGCCCCAACACCCAGCTGGCCCAGAACATCGTGGCCGCCTACTTCGCCGGGGCCCGGTTCTTTGAGCTGAAAACCGTGCAGAAGATGGACGGCGCGGAGCTGGCCGCCTGCATCAGCCGCCCCTGCATTCTGGCGGAGGACGAGTGCTACAACTGCGAGTGGTCCACGGAGCTCACCGTCCCCCAGGCCCGGGAGGAGTATGTGAAAGCCTGGTGCGCGTGCAAGATCCTGGCCCGGGTCTGGGGCCTGGGGGACCCGGAGGGCTTTGCCTTCAACATGTCCGTGGGCTATGACCTGGAGGGCATCCAGGGGGAGAAGATCGACGGATATCTCAACGGGATGATGGACGCGTCCGGTACGCCGGTCTTTCAGGAGTGCCTCCGGGTGCTCCGGGACATGTTCCCCCGGGAGACGGCGTTTATCAACGCCATCTCCCCCCGGGTGTCCCGCAGCGTCACCGTCTCCACCCTCCACGGCTGCCCGCCGGAGGAGATCGAGCGCATCGCCTCCTACCTGCTCACGGAGAAGGGCCTCCACACCTATGTCAAGTGCAACCCCACCATCCTGGGCTACCAGTCCGCCCGGGAGATCCTGGACGGCATGGGCTACGGCTACGTGTCCTTTGACGAGCACCACTTCCGGGAGGACTTACAGTACGGGGACGCCATCCCCATGTTCCGCCGCCTGCTGGCCCTGGCCGGGGAGCGGGGACTGGAGTTCGGCCTGAAGCTGTCCAACACCTTCCCCGTGGAGGTGAAAAACCGGGAGCTGCCTGCGGAGGAGATGTACATGGCCGGCAAGAGCCTCTTCCCCCTGACCATTGAGATGGCCCGGCGGGTGAGCAGGGACTTTGACGGCCGCCTGCGGCTGAGCTACTCCGGCGGCGCGGACTACTTCAACATTGACAGGCTCTTCCAGTGCGGGGTCTGGCCTGTCACCATGGCCACCACGGCCCTCAAGCCCGGCGGCTATCAGCGGTTCACCCAGATCGCGGAGAAGCTGGAGGCCCTGCCCTTCGCCCCCTTCACCCGGGTGGACACAGAGGGGGTGGAGACCCTGGCCCTGGCGGCCCGGCGGGACCCCCTCCACGTGAAGGCGGTCAAACCTTTGCCCCGGCGGAAGCTGGCGGAGAGGGTTCCCCTCATGGACTGCTTCACCGCCCCCTGCAAGGGCGGCTGCCCCATTGGTCAGGACATTCCGGAGTACATGGAGCTCTGCCGCCAGGGCAGGTACGCCCAGGCTCTGGAGGTCATTCTGGAAAAGAACCCCCTGCCCTTCATCACCGGCACTATCTGCGCCCACCGCTGCATGGACAAGTGCGCCCGGAACTTCTATGACCGGCCGGTCCAGATCCGGGACGGGAAGCTGACGGCAGCGGAGCGGGGATATGAGGAGGTCCTGGCAAAGCTGCGCCCCTCTGCGCCTGTGCGGGACAACCGGCGGGCGGCCGTCATCGGCGGCGGCCCCACCGGCATGGCGGCGGCCTTCTTCTGCGCCCGGGCCGGGGTGCCCGTCACCATCTTCGAGCAGGCGGACGCCCTGGGGGGCGTGGTCCGCCGGGTGATCCCTGATTTCCGCATCAGCGCTGAGGCCATTGACAGGGACGCGGCCCTCATGGAGAAGCTGGGCGTGGACCTGCGGCTGAACACCCCCGCCCCCTCCGTGGAGGCGCTGAAGGCCCAGGGGTACACCCATATCCTCCTGGCCGTGGGCGCGTGGAAGCCGGGCAGGCTGGATATCCCCGGCAATGTGCGGCCGGTCATCTCCTGGATGGAGGCCACGAAGGCCGGCCGGCGGGAGAAGCTGGGCCATGTGGCCGTGGTGGGCGGCGGCAACACGGCCATGGACGCGGCCCGTCTGGCCCTCCGGGCCGGGGCGGAGAGCTGCACCCTGGTCTACCGCCGGACGAAAAAGTATATGCCCGCCGACGCTGAGGAGCTGGAGCTGGCCCTGGCGGACGGGGTCCGGTTCCTGGAGCTGGCCGCCCCGGTGGAGCAGGGGAACGGCAGACTGGTGTGCCGGAAGATGGCCCTGGGCGCGCCGGACGCCTCCGGCCGCCGGACCCCGGTGGAGACGGAGGAGACCCTGGAGATCCCCTGCGACACGGTGATTTCCGCTGTGGGGGAGCGGGTGGACGGCGATCTGCTGGCCGCCCTGGGCGTGGAGACGGGGGAGAATGGCCGCCCCGCCTTCCGCACCAATCTGGAGAACGTGTACGCCGCCGGGGACGTCCTCCGGGGTCCGGCCACGGTGGTGGAGGGCATTGCCGATGCCGCGGCCTTTGCCGAGGCCGCGGCGGGCGCTGGACGCGGAACCGGCGGCCGCGCCCAGGTGAGCCAGGGGGAGGCCATTGCCAGAAAGGGCGTTCTCTGCCTGTCCGCCAAGCGGGAGGGGGAGCGGTGCCTCCAGTGCGGCGTGGTGTGCGAGACCTGCGCCGGTGTGTGCCCCAACCGGGCCAACGTGGTCATCCCGCTGCCCGATGGCCGCCGCCAGATCCTCCACGTGGACCGCATGTGCAACGAGTGCGGCAACTGCCAGTCCTTCTGCCCCTACGACAGCGCCCCCTACCGGGATAAGCTCACCCTGTTCCACGACAGAGCCGGCTTTGACGAGAGCGGGGACAACCAGGGCTTCCTTCCCCTGGGCGGCAGCCGGGTTCTGGTACGGCTGAACGGACGGGTGGAGGAGGCTGACCTGGATTCCGCCAACGATCTGCCAGCGGATGTGGAGACGCTTATCTATACGGTGCTCAGCCAGTACCGCTATCTGCTGTAAGGTAAATTCCCTATACAGATGCTCCGCGGAAAAGGGTCCCGGCCTCAGAGGAGAGGCCGGGACCCTTTTGGCTTGTTTTTTCGGGAGCGCCGGGGTTACACGTTGGTGAGGACGTACTTCAGCACGAACAGCACGGCGATGATATACACCAGCAGGGGCACGTCCTTGGCCTTGCCCCGGGCCAGCTTGATGATGCTGTAGCTGATGAAGCCGAAGCCGATGCCGTCGGAGATGGAGTAGGCGAAGGGCATCATGGAAATGGTGAGGAAGGCCGGGATGGCGCACTCCAGATCGTTCCACTCGATGCTCACCGCGCCCTTCATCATCAGCACGCCCACGATAATCAGCGCGGGGGCGGTGGCGGCGGAGGGAATGATGCCGGCAATGGGGGCCAGCAGGATGGAAATCACGAACAGCACGCCCACCACCAGGGAGCTCAGGCCCGTGCGGGCGCCCTCGGAGATGCCGGTGGAGGACTCCACAAAGGTGGTGACGGTGGAGGTGCCCAGGCAGGCGCCGCAGCAGGTGGCGATGGCGTCGGCAATGAGGGCCCGGTCACCGCCGGGGAGGTTGCCGTGCCTGTCGGTCATGCCCGCGTTGGTGGCGGTGCCGATGAGGGTGCCCACGGTGTCAAAGCAGTCCACCAGGGCGAAGCTGATAACCGCGGTCAGCAGGGGCAGGAGGCCCTTCTCCATCACGCCGCCGATGTTCAATTTCATGAACAGGGGGGCCAGGGTGACGCCCTCCATGGTGACGGCCTCGGGGAAGGAGGTCAGGCCCATGGGGAAGGCGATGACGGTGGTGACCAGGATGCCGATGACAATGGCGCCCTTGACCTTGTAGCACATGAGGATGGCGATGACCAGCAGGCCGATGAGGGTGAGGATGCCGTCCTTGTTGCCGGCGAAGTTGAGGGCCGGCACGCCGGAGCCGAAGGCGATCAGCTTCACGTTCAGCAGGCCGATGAAGGCGATGAACAGGCCAATGCCGGCGGAGATGGCGCTCTTGAGGAAGGCGGGGATGGAGGCGATGATCTTGCTGCGCAGGGGGCTCACGGCGATAATCAGGAACAGGACGCCGCTGAGCAGCACGATGGCCAGGGCCTCCTGCCAGGTGTAGCCCATGCCCAGGCAGACCGTGTAGGTGAAGAAGGCGTTGAGGCCCATGCCGGGGGCCTGGGCGAAGGGGGCGTTGGCCAGCAGGGCCGTGAGCACGCAGCCGATGGCGGCGGCGGCGCAGGTGGCCACCAGCACGGGCACCCACAGCTCGCCGGGCATGGCGGGGTAGAAGGCCGGATCGTTGGTGCCGGCGTTCAGGTTGACGCAGAGCATATTGGGGTTGACGAAGATGATGTAGGCCATGGCAAAGAACGTGGTGATGCCGCCTACGATCTCGGTGCGGATGCTGCTGCCCCGCTCGGAGATCTTAAAGAATTTGTCCATGTTTCTCCTCCTCTTTACAAAAACACCCACAGGAGCGGGGTTGCTCCTGTCTTGCATGGGCCTATTTTACACCATTTTGTCCAAAAAGAAAAGCCCCAGCACAAAATCAGAAAGATTTTTGTGCAAGCTAACAATTTTTCAGGGGAGACTTTGGCAAATTTTTCCCTTTACAGCCATATTCCCTAAAATAGTGCTTCTCAAGGGAGAAAAAGTGTGGTATGGTAGGATCTTGAAGCCGTCAAGGGCGGAAAAGGAGGATGGAGCATGGACAACGCCGTGGATACCGGCACAATTTTGGAGGATGTTGCCTCCGGGGACGCGGCCTCCCTGGTGGGGGGATGGATGAAGGCCAGCTGGGGCATGCTGAGCGTGGAGAAGATCCTCTGGACGGCGCTGCTGCTGGCGGTTTGCCTGGTGCTGGTCCGGCTGACGATGGGGCTGGTGCGGCGGCTGCTGGAGCGGTCCTCCCTGGAGGAGCGGACCAGCCGGTATGTCCAGCGGGGCCTCCGGGCGCTGCTGTACGTGCTGACGGCCCTGGTGACAGCGGGCAGCCTGGGCGTGGACGTGTCCAGCCTCATTGCCCTGGTGGGCGTATTCGGCCTGGCGGTGTCCCTGGCGGTGCAGGACGTGCTCTCCAATCTGGCCGGCGGCATGGTGCTGCTCTTCTCCAAGCCCTTTACCCTGGGCGACTATGTGTCCACGGAGGACGGCGAGGGTACGGTGGAGGAGATCACCCTGACCCACACCAAGCTGGACACCGTGGACGGCCAGCGGGTGATGCTGCCCAACAGCCGGCTGGTGGCGGGGAAGATCGTCAACTACTCCGTCCGGGGGGTCCGCCGGGCGGATCTGGCCGTGTCCGCCTCCTACGGCGACAGCGCCGGGGCGGTGCGGGCCTCCTGTCTGAAGGCCCTGAGCCGGGTGCCCGGCATTCTGACGGACCCGCCGCCCCAGGTGGTGGTGTTCTCCTACGGCGACAGCGCGGTGTGCTACCGGGTGCGCTTCTGGTCTCCGGCGGAGAGCTTCTGGGACGCCCACAACGCCGCCATGGAGGAGCTGCGCACCTGCTTCGGGGAGGACGGGATCACCATGACCTACAACCACCTGAACGTCCATCTGGTGGATGACAAAAACACAAAAGAAAAGTGAGTATAAGCAATTTATGTTGGAGTTCAAACCCATTCAAGTGAGGAGCGCGGCCCGGCTGCGCAAATACTACAGCCAATGCACCTACCGTCTGTGCGAATACTCCGCGGGAACAAAGCTCATGTGGCGGCAGCACTGGCATCCCGAGTACGCGGAGACCAACGGGTGTTTGGTGGTGGTCAACCACAGCAGCCACTTCGGGTACATGTTTGACTACCCGGTGCCCCTGCCCGGGGAGGGGGACGTTGACGCGGCCCTGGATGAGATCGACGCCTGGTGCATGGAGAAGGGCGCGGTCCCCCAGTTCGGCGTGGTGCCGGTGGAGGAGCGGGAGCACCTGATGGACCGCTATCCCTATACGGTGGTGGACAATGACCGGCTCTGGCAGGACTACCTCTACCGGGCGGAGGATCTGAGCGCCTTTGCCGGGCGGCGCTACTCCGGCCAGCGCAACCACATCAACAAATTCCGCAAGCTCTACCCCGACGCCGTCTACCGGGAGCTGACCGAGGCGGACGGGGAGGCGGTGGAGGCCTTCTGGGAGGAGTTCCACCAGGTGTTCAACAAGGAGGACGCCCAGGCGAAAAAGGAACTGTGCTATGCCCGGAAGCTGATGCGGCAGGTGGGCAAGCGGTGGGTGCTGGCCGGGTGCGTGGAGCTGGAGGGCCGGCTGCTGGCCATCTCCCTGGGGGAGATCTGCGGCGACACCCTGATCTGCCACATTGAGAAGGGCCTGCCCCAGTACGAGGGGGTGTATCCCTTCATGGTCCAGTCCTTTGCCGCCGCCCACAGCCAGGGCCTGCGGTGGATCAACCGGGAGGACGACGCCGGGGACCGGGGCCTGCGCACCAGCAAGCTGCAATACCTGCCCGCCGACATGGGGGCCAAGCTCCGGGTTCAGACCCGCAATGAGCTGACCTTTCTGGAGGAGATCCCCGTCCTGCGCAGCGAGCGGCTGACCCTGGACGCGCTGAAGGAGGAGGACCGGGCGGCCTATAACCGACTGTGCCTGGACGATGAGCGCAACCGCTGGTGGGGCTACGACTACCGGGAGGATCTGGAGGGGGAGCTGACGGAGGACTACTTCCTGGAGGTGGCCCGCCGGGACTTTGCGGCCCGTCTGGCGGTGAACTTTGCGGTGCGCTTGGATGGGGCGCTCATTGGGGAGGCGGTGCTCTACCGGTTCGACTACAAGGGGGCTGCAGAGCTGGGCTGCCGCATCCTGCCGGAGTTCGCCGGAAACGGGTACGGACGGGAGGCCTTCCGCCGGGCGGCGGAGTGGAGCCTGTACGAACTGGGCCTGAGCCGGCTGCGGGGGAAATGCTTCCACGAGAACGAGGCCTCCTGGCGGATGCTGGAGTCATGTATGCGTCCGGCCGGGGAGGACGAGACCTTCCTGTACTTTGAGAAGGTTGTGTGATCCGTCTGCGGGGGCGGTGCTGCCGTCCCCGCGAAATTTTTCTGAAAAATTTGGTTTTACCGCTTGACATTGGGGTGGTGTTTTAGTATAATAACCCTTGCCGTTCAGGAAACAGCCTTGGGAGCATAGCTCAGCTGGTTAGAGCACCTGCCTTACAAGCAGGGGGTCACTGGTTCGAGTCCAGTTGTTCCCACCACTTTAACAGGCATTGTTTCCGGCGGGAGAGATGGCCCAGTAGTTCAGTCGGTTAGAACGCCAGCCTGTCACGCTGGAGGTCGACGGTTCGAGCCCGTTCTGGGTCGCCATTTTTCGGGTGCATACCCGATATGCCTCTGTAGCTCAGTTGGTAGAGCAGCGGACTGAAAATCCGCGTGTCGTTGGTTCAATTCCGACCGGAGGCACCAATCATGTGCAGCTGGAATATCCGGCGGGCTGTACGCAGTACGGCTTGTTACGTTGGAGGCTGCACATCTATGCGGGCGTAGCTCATCTGGTAGAGCGCCACCTTGCCAAGGTGGAGGTAGCGGGTTCGAGCCCCGTCGCCCGCTCCACAAAGGATGTCAGGAGCAAGGTCCTTTGCTCCTGATTCCCATATGGCGACATAGCCAAGTGGTAAGGCAAGGGTCTGCAAAACCCTGATTCCCCGGTTCAAATCCGGGTGTCGCCTCCATAGAAAGTCCTTAGAGCCGCAAGGTTCTGAGGACTTTTTCTATGCTTTTCACCAGCGGTGTCCCTTACATTTTCCCTTATCAGAGAGTTAGGAAACGCTATGAATAAACCGCTCCATCCGATCCGCACTCCCTTATACTAATCACTAACAAAAACATTATTTTTAAAGCCCAATTTTCTGATTTCTTTCCAAATTTGTTCGATGGGATTCATTTCCGGTGTATAGGGGGGAATGTAAAAAAGACAATATTTTCCGGGATGTCCAGCATTTTCGGTTTATGCCAAGCAGCGCCATCACAGCAAAGCAGAACGATATCGTCAGGGAATTGGTTGGATAGTTCCCTCAAGAACATATTCATGCACACCGTATTACAATAGGGCATGATCAGGAAGCAAGAGTCACCCGTCAGAGGCTCCACTGCCCCATAGGCGTATCGGTACTCCCGTATATGGTGGCAAGGCACGCTGGGACGGGTTCCTTTTTCACACCAACAGTATTTGGGCTTGTTGATCCTTCCGAAACCAGCTTCATCCTGGAACATCAGACTAACATCTAATTAAAAACTTTATTTTCCGCCGCAGCCGTTGGATCGGCTGCGGCGGAGGCGCTTGCAGGGAGGCCGCGCACACTGTACCGGGAGTGCGCGGCGGGGGATCAGGCACCCTTCTCCAGGATTGTCTCCGCCAGGGCCTTCCCCAGCAGCCGTGCAGAGAGCAGGGCCTCGTCCAGGGAGTTGCCCGCGGCTCCCATCTCCACCAGCAGGGACCCCGGGGTGGTGTGCTGATTGTACCGGGAGTTGCGCACGGTGATGGGCCGCATAAGGGTGGGGTAGTCCGCAGTCAGCCGCTGCTGGATGGCGGCGGCCAGCTTCAGGTTCTCCCGCCAGTCCGGGTGCTCCAGACCGCCGCCGTCGGTGCCGATGACAAAGGACATCTGGGCGGCGTTGAGGCCCGCTACGCCGCTGACCACCTTATAGGGGGTGCCGTCCCCGTCGGAGATGGCATCCCGGTGGACGTCCAGCACAAAGGAGATGGTGGGATATTCCGCCAGATAGGCGTTCACCGCGTCCAGGGATCGGCCGTAGGCCCCGCTGTACTCCGGGTAGTCGTGGAGGGTGGGATCGTGGAGCACGGTGAGCCCAGCCTCCTCCAGGGTTTTTGCCAGCTCATCCCCCACCCGTACCACGTTGAGGGACGTATCCGTGGTGCGGCTCTCCCCGCTGGGCTCGTACTCCTGGCCCGGAGGCATGGTGTAGGCCTCGCTTCCGTGGGTGTGGACAATAAGGATCTGGGGGCCCTCCTCCTCCGGCAGAGCGGCGGCAAAGGTGCCGTCAAGGAGAGAGGCGTCCAGGGGATACTCGGTGCGGTTGTTGATGTACACCCCGCCGGAGACGATGTAGCCCTCCGGGGAGGAGGGGACCAGCGTCCGGGCCTCCACGCCGTTGTCAGCGAACACCAGGGGCGGGTCCGGCTGGGCGGGCTCCTCCGGCAGGGGAGCCTCCGGCTGGGGCGGGACGTCGGAGGGCGGCTGGGGCGTATCGCCGTCCCGGCTGTCGTCAGGCTCCTCCGTGCCCCGCAGCCGCAGCACCGCCTCCTGGCCGGACACCAGCACCGGGCTCTGGCCGATGGCCAGGGACACGGCGGCTGGCAGGATCTCCTCCCGGTCCGGGTCCCCCAGCTGGGCCCGCAGAAGGCCCAGCGCCAGCTCCCCCTGCCGCCCCACCTCGTCCAGCGCGGAGCGGGCGGAGGGGCTGGCGGCGGTAGCGGCTACCAGGTAGAGCACCCCGCCAACCGCCGCCAGGGCGGCCAGCTGCCGCCGCAGCTGGGGGCGGGGCCTGCGCTGTATTGTCATGGGAATCGCTCCTCTCCTGTGGATTGGATTGCTTGTCCCATGGTATGCGCGCAGGCTCCGGGATATGCGGGAATGGACAGGCTCCGGCAAAAAAAGCGGGGCCGCGCACGGTTTCTGGATATGCGCTAGGCGCCGGGGCAGAGAGCGCCGGCAGCTATGGCGGGGGGATCGCCCGCACGCTCACCGGCCCAATTCATACCGGTAAACCGCCCCGTCCTCACCGTAGTGCTCATTGGGAACCCACAGCACGGATCTGTCCGTCAGATTATAGACCGCGCTGTGGACGGTGCAGCTGTTGCTGTCGTCGTTGTTCCAGCTCCTGCGGCCCACAATGGCCAGCACGTCCATGGCCGCCTGCTCATCCGCCACCACGCCGCCGGTCCGGGCCAGCTCCTCTCCGATGCGCTGGTAGCGGTCATAGCCCTTTTTCTCCCCGTCCGATCCGTAGTAGCCGGGCTGGACGATAAAGTTCGTCACCCACTGGAAGCCGCTGGCTGCCTCGGCCTCGCCAATATGGCTGTCCCCGTCGTTATAGGTCACCACCAGTTCCCGCCTCGTTCCGTCGGTGTCCGTGGCGTTGGTCTCCCCCACCCACTCCAGAATGGCGCTTCTGCCGCTGGCGTCGGCCACCATGTAGTGGTAGGAGGTCTTGGCGGAGTCGTGGAGGTCATAGCTGGAGGCGATCTCCACCGCCTCCTCCACGCTGTCCGCGTAATCCAGGATCAGCCGCAGCAGCGTGGTAGAGGTCATGTCCGGCCGGTCCGTTTGCTGGTCCGTGGGCACGGCGTCCCCGCCCTGGTAGGTCATGTAGATGCCGCAGGCCACGCCGGCGTCATTGATGCCGTCCAGAGGGATGTAGGGCACGGCCAGGCAGGTGATCCGGTTGGCCAGACCCTCCACGTTCTTCTCCACGTCCAGGCCCAGAAACTGGAGGTCCACGGTGGAGATGGATGCGTGACGGCCCTCGTTGGCATGGGTGCGGACAATGCAGGTGTTTGTCTTGGAGAAGTCGTAGTTTCGGGCAAAGAGCCGGTCCCCCTCCGGGGTCTCCGCGGTAAAGGAGGAGCAGGCAATCTCCGACTCGCTGATGCGCATGGGAATCAGTCCCTTGGTGATATTGCCGGTGATGAAGGAGATCAGCTCCGCGTCGCTGGAGGCCCCGCCCTGGGCCACAAACTCGTCCAGGTAGAATCCACCCTTCACGTCCATGATGTATACGGCCCCGTCCATATGGCTGTCGTCCCGCTCCCGGAGAAGCTTCATGCTGGTCAGGGACAGTATCTCGTTGTGCCACAGGGCAAAAACTGCGATCACCAATACCAGCAGCAGCGCCAGAACTGCCGCCAGAGCGCCCAGCAGAATTTTCTTACCACGCTTTTGGGGCTTTACCGTGTTTTCCATAGAGATTTCCTCACATTTCAGATGATTTATCGAAGAAACAGGTGCAGCAGCCTGCCGTACAGCTTCTTCTGATAGGGCTGGTAGCGCATAGGCAGATCCATCCAGGTCTTCTTATCCACGATGCTTTTATCGTGGGAGAACGCCTCAAACCCCGCCCGGCCGTGGTAGGCCCCCATGCCGCTCTCCCCCACACCGCCAAAGCCCATGGCGCTGGTGGCCAGGTGGATGACCACGTCGTTGACGCACCCGCCGCCGAACTGGAGGCGGTCCATGGCCTCCCGGATCCGGGGCCGGTCCTCGGAGAACAGATACAGGGCCAGGGGCTTGGGCCGGTCCGCCAGCCGGTCGTACAGATCCTCGAAGCGGTCATAGGTGAGAATGGGCAGGATGGGTCCAAAAATCTCCTCCTGCATCACCGGATCGTCCTCCGTGACAGCGTCCAGAATGGCAGGGGCGATTTGCAGCGACTCCGGGGAGGACTGCCCGCCGAGGACCGTCTTCTCCCGGTCCAACAGCCCCAGCAGGCGGTGAAAATGCTTTTCGTTGATGATTTTGCCGTAGTCCGGGTTTTCCAGGGGATTTTCTCCGTACTGCCGCCGGACTTCCCCGCACAGCAGCTCCACCAGCCGGTCCTTCACGCTGCTGTGGCAGAGGATGTAATCCGGCGCCACGCAGGTCTGACCGCAGTTGAGGTACTTGCCGAACACGATCCGCCGGGCCGCCAGGGGCAGCCTGGCAGTTTCGTCCACAATGCAGGGGCTTTTGCCCCCCAGCTCCAGCACCGCCGGGGTCAGGCGTTCCGCTGTATGGCGCAGGACCTCGCGGCCCACGGCCTGACTGCCGGTGAAAAAGACGAAATCAAACCGCTCCTCCAGCAGCGCGGCGTTCTGCTCCCTGCCGCCGGTGACCACGGCCACATACTCCGGCGGGAAGCATTCGCCGATCAGCTCTGCCAGCAGGGCGCTGGTGGCGGAGGCATAGGCGCTGGGCTTCACCACGGCGGTGTTCCCGGCTGCGATGGCGTCAGCCAGGGGGTCCAGGGTCAGCAGCACCGGGTAGTTCCAGGGGCTCATAATCAGGGCGCTGCCGTAGGGGGACGGCCTCTGAAAGCTGCGGGCGGCGAACTGAGCCAGGGGTGTGGCGACAGTGCGCTCCCGCGCCAGACGGCCCACATGCCGGAGCATCCAGCTGATCTCCCCCCGCACGAGGCCGGTTTCGCACATGAAGCTCTCGTAGCCGCTCTTTCCCAGGTCAGCGGCCAGGGCCGCCCCGATCTCCGCCTCACGGCGGTTTACCGCGTCCAGCAGCCTCCGGAGCATCTTCCTGCGGAAGGATACCGGCAGCGTGGCCCCGGAGCGGAAGAACCGGCGCTGGCTCTCAACAATTTCGTGAATGTTCATCGTTCCTCCCCTGTCTATTGCGCGACAGCGTCATAAAACTGCTCCAGCTCCGCCGCGCTCATCAGCCGGGGGACCGGGTAGAGGGGGTTGGCCTCCCGGGCGGCGTGGGCCTGGATGCTCTCCAGCTGCGCCGGTTCCCGGTAGGGGGGCATGGCCAGCCGGAAGGCCAGCTGATATGCCCCGCAATAGGACTTCAGCAGCGGGTTCAAGGCCGCTTGGGCAGTCCCTCCCGGCTGATTTCCCGCAGACGTCCGGTAATGGACTCCAACGCCCTGTAAAAGCATTCTCGTTCCTCCTCTTTGAGATCTCCTCCCGCCAGCTCTACTGCCAGGGCCGCCCGTTCGCAGACCTGCTCCGCAGCGGCCCGGCCCTGGGCGGTGAGCTTCAGCAGGCCCCGATAGAGGCTCTGGTTGACGCCCTCCTTGGTCACAAAGCCCTTTTCCTGCAGGATGGCGACGGTGCGGGACACATCGGACTTGTCCCTGCCGCACAGCTCGCACAGCTGAGGGCCGGTGACCCCGCCGCCGCAGCGGTACATGGTGGTCAGGTAGATGGCGTGGGCTCCCCTGAGACCGTAGGCCGCCATCTCCTCTGCCGCCAGCTTGTGCCAGCAGCGGGATATTTCAGAAATCGCCAGGGAGAAGCGCGCAAATCGTTCTACCATGATGGTGTCTCCTTTGGGGGACGAAAGTTGACGGTGCAACTTTTGTATCATACACCAGGGAGGTTGTGTTGTCAATGCGCTTTTTGGCGCTGCATCTGCATATGAAAGCCTGCCCCCTGCCGTGCCTCAAATAACCCTTGCATTTTTTTCCCGGATGTGATATTCTATCATAGCGACAAAGGGCGGTCCTCTGTCAAGGGCGGGACAACCATATGCCTGTCCGCGCCAAATTGTTAAGAACGCCTATATATTAGGAGGAAAATTCCCATGGATCTTATCAAAGAATTGACCAAATCCCAGATCAAAGAGATGCCCGAGGTTCTGGTGGGCGACACAGTGAAGGTCCACGTCAAGGTCAAGGAGGGCGCCCGGGAGCGTATCCAGGTCTACGAGGGCATTGTCATCGCCAAAAAGCACGGCGGCATTGAGGAGACCATCACTGTGCGCCGCATGTCCTACGGCATCGGCGTGGAGAAGGTGTTCCCTCTCCATTCCCCCACCATCGACAAGATCGAGGTGATGCGTCACGGTATTGTGCGCCGCGCCAAGCTCTACTATCTGCGTGACCGTGTCGGTAAGGCCGCCAAGGTCCGCGAGAAGCTCTAATCCCCCAAAAAAAGAACGCTCTGCAGGGCAATCCTGCAGGGCGTTTTTTTGTATAAATGTATTTTATTGTAACAGAGAATTGGGATGAGGTATCGGTCCCATATGGAATCATTGGGATTTTCATATACATGGACTGGAAGCTGAAGCCCTTTTCCCTCATGCGGATAGCCCGCTCCTTTGCGTCGGAGGCCCGCCTGTGTAAAGAGTATGACAAAACCCGGGCGGAGCTGCGGGACATTCTGGAGGACTTTTCGGAATGCCGCTCTGCTTCCCCGCCACCTTTTTATCTCTTCTCAAAGGGCGCCGGCAATATGAACGGTTTGTAAAATCCCACTGGAAGCCCTTGACATGTGACAACTTGTCATGTATCATAAGCGCCAGTTCGAAAAAGGGAGGCCGGCATATGCCCACCCAGACATTTTTCAACCTCCCGCCCCCCAAGCGGGAGAAGCTGCTCCACGCCGCTGTCGCGGAGTTCGCCCGGCGGCCCTACGGCGAGGTGTCCATCAGCCGCATTATCCAGGCGGCGGAGATCCCCCGGGGCAGCTTTTATCAGTACTTCACCGACAAGACGGACCTGTTCCGCCATGTGCTGCGCTGCTGCGACAAGCTGCTGGAGACGGCGGTGTCCAGAAGCCTGGACAGCTGCGGCGGAAAGCCCATGGAGCTGCCCCTGGCCCTGTTTGACCGGGTTCTGGCCTATATCCAGGCCAACCGGGACGATTTTGCCCTGTTCCTGGGCATCCTGCGCCAGAACGCAGGTATGGACGCGGGACAGCTGCTGGCCCTGCCGGATATGGTGCTCCTGGTGCTGGAACGGGCGGACTGGAGCGGCCTGACGCCGGAGAGCCGGGAGGAGCGGCTGGCGCTGCTGGGCATGCTCCTCTCCTGTGCCGGTCAGGCCCTGATGGCCGTCTGCTGCTGTGGGATGGCGGCGGCGGAGTGCCGCAGGCAGTTGGAGCTAAGAACCGCGCTGATCCGGCGCGGCGCGGAAATCAAGGAGGACAATCCATGCTGAAACTGGACAATATTGTCAAGGTATATGAGACTGGCGGGGAGAACGTCACAGCTCTGCGGGGAGTGAGCGTCTGCTTCCGGGAGAACGAATTTGTGGCCATCCTTGGCCAGTCCGGGTGCGGCAAGACCACCCTGCTGAACATTGTGGGCGGACTGGACCAATACACCAGCGGCGATCTGGTCATCAACGGCCGCTCCACCCGGGAGTTCCGGGACGGGGACTGGGACGCCTACCGCAACCATTCCATCGGCTTCGTATTCCAGAGCTACAACCTCATCCCCCACCAGTCGGTGCTGGCCAACGTGGAGCTTGCCCTGACCCTCTCCGGGGTGGGCAAGGCCCAGCGCCGCCGCCGGGCCGCCGAGGCCCTGGAGAAGGTGGGGCTGGCAGACCAGATACACAAGCGGCCCAACCAGCTCTCCGGCGGCCAGATGCAGCGGGTGGCCATCGCCCGGGCCCTGGTCAATGACCCGGATATCCTCCTGGCCGACGAGCCCACCGGCGCTCTGGACAGCGAGACCAGCGTACAGGTCATGGACCTGCTGGCGGAGATCGCCCGGGAGAAGCTGGTCATCATGGTCACCCACAACCCGGAGCTGGCGGAGCGGTACGCCACCCGGACCATCCGTCTGCTGGACGGCCGGGTGGTGGACGACAGCGCCCCCTTTGACGGCCGGGAGGAGAAGCCGCGGCGGGTGGAGGTGGGGATGAAGAAGCCCTCCATGAGCTTCCCCACCGCCTTCACCCTGTCCCTGAACAACCTGATGACCAAGAAGGGGCGCACCCTGCTCACCAGCTTTGCCGGGTCCATCGGCATCATCGGCATCGCCCTGATCCTGTCCCTGTCCGCCGGCATCAACAGCTATATCGATCAGGTCCAGGAGGAGACCCTCTCCAGCTATCCTATCACCATCCAGGCGGAGAGCACGGACATGTCCGATCTCCTCTCCTCCCTCATGGGGGCCCACCGGAGCGAACAGGGGGAGGACCACGACATGGAGCGGGTCTACTCCTCCACGGTCATGTACGACATGCTCAACTCCATGGTGGAGGCGGAGGTTCAGACCAACAACCTCCGGGACTTCAAGACCTGGCTGGACCAGGGGGGCGGCGGGATCAGCGGCCTCTCCACGATTCAGTACGGCTACGACTTCGCCTTTGACATCTACACCCAGGACGAGGACGGGAAGATCGTCAAAAGCGACGTAATGACCATGCTTCAGGATGCTATGAGCGCCATGTACGGCGGGGACTACTCCTCCTACTTTGCCAACATGGGGGCCATGTACGAGCGCATGGACGTGTGGGAGGAGCTGCTGCCCGGCAATGACGGGGCAGTCGTGGGAGAGCAGGTGAAGAGCCAGTACGATCTGCTCTACGGCAAGTGGCCGGAGCGCTACGACGAGGTGATCCTCTTTGTGGACCGGAACAACGAGATCTCCGATCTCATGCTCTACGCCCTGGGCCTCCTGTCCTCAGACCACATGACGGAGAGCCTCAACAGCGCCATGGAGGGCCAGACCCTGTACGCCCAGCAGCGCAGCTGGAGCTATGAGGAGCTGTGCGGGATGGACTTCAAGCTGCTGCTGCCGGCGGAAAAGTACCAGTATGAGGCCGCCGCGGGGATCTATGTGGACATGTCCGCCACGGAGACGGGGATGGACTTTCTCTACAACAGCGAGGACGTGGGCACGCGGCTGAAGGTGGTGGGCGTGGCCCGGCCCAGCGAGGAGTCCACCGCCGGCATGGTCACCGGGGCCATCGGCTACACCGGCGCGCTGACCGCCTACGCCATTGAGACCACGGAGAGCATGGACATTGTCCGGGAGCAGATGGCGGATGAGGGCACGGACGTGATCAGCGGCCTGCCCTTCCCCCGGGAGGACGACGCGGAGCCCACGGAGGACCAGAAGAAATTTGCCATCAGGGACCACCTGGAGACCCTGTCCGACACGGAGAAGGCCGCCGCCTACATGGACGTGATGAGCCAGCCCTCGGATGCGTACGTGGACAGTGTGGTTGCCCAGCAGACGGAGGGCATGACCCGGGAGAGCATTGAACAGGCCATTGTGGCCCAGTACGCCGGGGAGATGGGCGTGGACGAGGAGACAGTTTCCGGCTACATTGCGGACATGGACGACGAGACCCTGTTTACCCGGATCCGGGAGTCTGTTGCGGAGCAGGTGCGGGCCCAGTACGCCCAGGGCCTCCAGGCCCAGCTGGGGACCATGAGCCAGGAGCAGCTGTCGGCCATGCTGTCGGCGGCCATGGGGGACGGCTATCTGTCCATCCGTGTCCAGCCCCTGGAGCCGTGGCAGTTTGTGTATCTCTATGACAACTACATGCCCCCCACCAAATCCAGCTCCACCTATGAGGAGAATCTGGACCTGCTGGGGTATGTGGATCTGGACAGTCCCGCCACCATCAGCATCTACGCTGCATCCTTTGCGGAGAAGGACCAGATTGCGGACAGGATCGCGGACTACAACGCCGCCTGCGCCAACAGCGAGGACGAGATCAATTACACCGACTACGTGGCCCTGCTGATGAGCTCGGTGACCGACATCATCAGCGGCATCAGCTACCTGCTCATCGCCTTTGTGTCCATCTCCCTGGTGGTGAGCTCCATCATGATCGGCATCATCACCTATATCTCCGTGCTGGAGCGGACCAAGGAGATCGGCATCCTCCGGGCCGTGGGCGCCAGCAAGCGGGACGTGAGCCGTGTGTTCAACGCGGAGACCCTGATTGTAGGTCTGGGCGCGGGCCTGATCGGCATTGGCGTGACGCTGCTGCTGATCATTCCCATTAACGCCATTTTGCTCCACTTCACCGGTATTGTTGGCCTGAAGGCCGCGCTGCCTGTCCAGGGCGCGGTGGTACTGGTGGCTATCAGTGCGCTGCTGACCATCATCGCCGGGCTGATTCCCTCCAAAGTGGCGGCTAAGAAGGACCCGGTGGTGGCGCTGCGGACGGAGTAGGGCAGGGCGCGCACCCGGCATGCTTCCATTTCTTTTTGATTTATTTATTATAATGTATACCTCAGCCCGCCTGTTTTCTGCAAGAAATTACCGCAGGACGAAAAGCATATTCAGCGGCGGACTGCAAATGATATGGTTGCGACAAGGGCGAAGAAAAAACAGCATTCGCCCTGCGGTACAGCGTAAAGCGGATAAGGCACGGGCGCAATGCGTTCCACCTTCTCCGCCCGCCCGTGCCATCGCAATAAAAGGAGAAGGAGAAAAGGAAACATGTCTAAGAAGAACAATCGCATCAACGTCCCCGAGGCCCGCGAGGCTATGGACAAGTTCAAGATGGAGGCTGCCAGCGAGGTTGGCGTCAACCTCAAGGAGGGCTACAACGGTGACCTGAGCTCCCGTGAGGCCGGCTCCGTGGGCGGCCAGATGGTCAAGAAGATGACGCCCGTACGAACAACGAGTTATGAGCGGGCTGATCGGACGGCGGCGGGGCATCGGGTCACGGTTACATATCAGACAGATTTAATTCTTTGAAAAACTTTGAGGAGCTTCCCACGGCGATGGGAAGCTCCTTTTTACTATTGAAGTGGCATTGCAGTGTATCTCTGCTTGGGACTTCTTGGTTTCTCCGGTATAGATAACGTGAGCAGCCCTTTTTCTGCCAGCGGTGTGACATAGGTTGTGACCGCATAGGGAACTGATATGGTACAAAAAAAGTAGACACCTCCAACTCACGGAAAAGGAGTAAAATAACGAGAGTGAGGAAAGTGCATGAAATGGCGCAGGAACAGAGGAAATATGAGTGTCAGCGCCAATGATAAAATGAAAGAAAACGCCGAGGAAAAAATGTAGTTT
>CAJTWF010000021.1 GCA_910579965.1 uncultured Oscillospiraceae bacterium | reverse complement strand
TTCTTGCCTGGCTCTATTCTCCTTCCAATCCTTTGTTCGGTTTTCAGGGTGTGATCCTGAATAATAAGATTTTCATAATAAGAAAATCAGTTGGTGTTGATTAGGGCGAGGGTCCACCCGTTCCCATCCCGAACACGGAAGTTAAGCTCGCTTCTGCCGACAATACTTGGCTGGAGACGGCCCGGGAAGATAGGTAACGCCAACACAAGAGAGGGACAGTCTGAGGACTGTCCCTTTTCTTGCTATGCGCCCACGAAAGAAAAAAGGAGGAGAGACTTGACAGAGCGGGAGAAAATGTGATCGCCTATGGCAATCCCTGCCGCGTGGTGAGGGAAAACAGGAAAAATACATAGAAGGAAAAAGAGATGCCAAGAAACGAAACAGTGGTGTTGACCAACATGTGCATGGTCTACGACAACCAGGGGAATGTTCTGGTGGAGGACCGGCTGGACCCCTCCTGGCCCGGGATTTGCTTCCCAGGGGGCCACGTGGAACCTGGGGAGTCCTTTACCAGGGCGGTGATCCGGGAGGTCTGGGAGGAACGGACTGACCATCCAGAAACCCAGACTGTGCGGTCTGAAGCAGTTTCCGGAGGACGATAGGACACGCTATATCGTTATGCTCTATAAAACCAACCAGTTTTCCGGGGAGCTGCGCTCCTCTCGGGAGGGAAGGGTCTTCTGGATCCCCCGGGCAGAGCTGGAGAAGTACAAGCTGGCGGTGAGCTTTGACCAGACCCTCCGGCTCTTTGAGGAGGAGGAGTTGATGGAGCAATACTGCCATTGGGACGGCAGCGTGTACAGGTGGGAGCTCCTCTGATTTTATTATCCCTGGTGTGGACAGTTTCGCGTGCTCATGCGTTCTATAGACAGAGTCAAGAAGGAACGTATGAGACAAGGAGGAATTACCCATGCTATGTAAGACGAGCTTTTTGGAAGAGGACGCCCGCTCTGCTGCTGCCGGCGAGGAGATCTGGGCGCTGTGGTACCGCCAAACTGTGACACAGGAGCGGACCGGCAGGAGGGACGCGCCATGGCACTTAAAAAAGTATCAATCGGCCTGCGCACGGTCAAGACAGCGGCGGCTATCCTGGCTGCCATGGTTATCGTGGACCAGTTCGGAGCCACCAGCTCGCGGCTGATCTTTGCCATGCTGGGGGCCATGTCCGCCGTACAACCCACCTTCCGGGACTCACTGGAGACCAGCGCGGCCCAGATCGTGGGCGTGGTCTACGGCGCGCTGGCAGGGGTGCTGCTGACCATGCTGCCTGTCAGCCCCCTGAGCGCCGTGGGCGTGGGGGTGATCGCTCTGATTACCCTGTACAACACGCTTCATCTCACCGCCTCACCCTCCCTGCCCTGCTTCATCCTGGTGATGATCTGCACGGACACGGAGCTGGCCCCCATCTCCTACGCCCTAGGCCGCATCTGGGATACCGCTATTGGGCTGGGGGTGGGGATGGGCATCAACATGCTGGTATTTCCCTACGACAACAGCAGGAAAATCCAGGCCACTGTGGAGAGCTTGGACCGGGACCTGCTCCACTTCCTGGAGGACATGTTCGATGGGGATGACCATCTGCCCGGCGCAGACAGCATGAACCGGAAGATTCAGGGGCTGAAAAAGCAGCTGGAGATCTTCGCTAACCAGCGGCTTATCCTCCATCTGCGCCGCCAGCGGCAGGAGCTGGAGCGGTATCAGGCCTGTGAGCGCAAGGCTGGGGAGCTGATCTCCCATCTGGAGGTGCTGGCCCAGCTGGAGCGGCCCGGCCGGCTCAGTCCGGAGAACCGGCGGCGGCTGGAGGCCGGCGGAGCCGTGGTCCGGGACCCCAGGCCCCTGGACTCGGTGATGGAGCTGGACGTGGTGACCAACTTCCACGTGGACAAAATACTGTCCCTGCGCAGGGAGCTGCTGGAGGCGCTGGAGAGGCATTGAGCCTCTCCAGCGCTTTTTTGCGCACGCAGGAGAACCACTGGAACCCTCCGGAGCACCGCTGGGGAGAAGTCAAGAATCACTTGTAACAAAATAGATGTACCTAGATAGCGTCTACACAAGGAGTTAGGATTGTGATAGAAGGGAAATATCTAAAAAGACGGGAGAGGGAAAGATGGATGTATCCTATCACAGACATGATATAAATGAGAAAGTATGGGAGTTGCTTGAACCGCATTTGCCCGGGCAACGAGGCCAATGGGGCGGGATTGCTCAGGATAATCGCCGTTTTATCAATGCGGTGTTTTGGGTATTGCGAACAGGAGTACCCTGGCGTGACCTGCTTCCCGATTACGGGAAGTGGAGCAGTGTTCATCAGCGGTGTATCCGTTGGCGCAGAAAAGGTGTTTGGGAAAAACTCCTGGAAATTCTGATCGATGAGCCGGATTATGAATGGCTGATGATCGACGCCAGCCATATCAAGGTGCATCCCCACGCAGCGGGAGCAAAAGGTGGCAATCAGGATATGTCCAGGACAAAAGGGGGCTCAACACCCCAATACATCTGGCCGTGGATGCGCATGGTATGCCAGTCCGAATCCTTGTTACAGAAGGTACCCGAGCGGATTGTAAAGAAGCTGTCCAGCTGATAGAAGGCATTTCATCAGAAACTCTGTTGGCAGACAGGGGTTATGACACAAATGATATCCTGTCCTATGCGGTTTCAGCGGGGATGGAACCCGTGATTCCACCGAAGAAGAATCGTAAAGAACAGCGCGGCTATGACAAATATCTCTATAAACTGCGTCACCTGGTAGAAAGCTGCTTTCTGTCTTTGAAGCGCTGGAGAGGCATTGCCACCCGCTATGCCAAGACCTCGGATGCTTTTATCGCCGCGGTACATGTTCGTTGTATCGCTATTTGGGCTGCTATACGCGCTTAACACGTGTAGACACTATCTAAAGCAATCTTCAGAATTTATGAGAAAAAAGGAGGGGAGGAGAAATCGCGCAGGGCACGGTGAAGGATGCAGGCGGGCTGATGCCCGCCAAAGTCGACAGCGCAGCCTTGCTTGATTGCTACCCCTGAACTTTTGCCAGGAATTTTGATGATTGCTATAGAAATCTGCTATCATTAATATCGACAAATGGTGCAATATTTTGATGAGTTTTTCTTCCACAAAGTCATTCTCGTCTTTATTGCATCATTTGTCACTATTTTCCTTCGTTCTAGCATTGATTCACACTGATAAGGAACCCCTCTTTATCAGGCACGCCCTTCACCCCTCCATGCCTTTTTCCACGATCCGGTCCAGCACAACCTTGTACCCGCCGGAGCCGTAGGTGCAGCAGCGGTTGACCCGGCTGATGGTGGCGCTGCTGGCGCCGGTGGCCTGGGCGATGCGGCTGTAGACCAGCTTCTCCCGCAGGAGGCTGGCCACCAGGATGCGCTGGGAGCAGTCCTGGATCTCCCGGCCGGTCATCAGATCCTCCAGGAAAGCGCGGCACTCCTCCTCCGTCTCCAGCGCCAGGATCGCCTGAATCAGCAGGGCCGCTCCCTTGGTATGGAATACGTCCATGGGACGCTCACCTCTCCTCTCAAATATCATAAATATCCTGATACTTTAGCATGGTAGCATGGCGCAGTAAAAAAGTCAACAGCCCCTGCGGCGAAACCCGGATGATATTTTCCGCCGCATCAGGAGAAATCCTGGCAAAATCAACAAAATATCCGAAAAATGTAGGGTAAAACAGAAAAAATTTTCATTTCTTCCGTCAGAATACACATATGCTGTGGACAAACCCCGGGGAAATCATGTATAATAAAACAAACGGGGGACAGACCCATCGTCTCCCGCTGCCCGCAGCCCGGGCAGGCAACCTGAGAGGAGGGCGATGTCAATGAACGAACATGCAAGCAGCATCTACAAGCATTCATTGAAACTGGAACGCCGGACGGCATCACTCTATGTCCAGAATACGGGCTGTCAACAGTGCTCCCCCAGCTATGGCTGGGGTCCCGGAGTGCGCAACCACTTCCTGCTCCACCACGTCATTGCCGGGAAGGGGGTGTTCATCTCCCGGGACACGCGCTATGACCTCCAGGCCGGAGACACCTTTCTGGCCTATCCGGACACCACCATCCACTACTGTGCCGACGCACGGGACCCCTGGGAATACGTCTGGGTGGGCTTCGGCGGGCTGGACGCGGCCAGCTACATGAGTCAGACCGATCTGACGGAGGAGGAGCCGGTCTACCGGGGCAGGGACAGCGGGGACATCCGCGCCCTTCTGGAGAAGATCTACGAGAGCTACGGCACCTCTGCCGCCGAGAGCCTGGAGATGACCGCCCGGCTCTACCAGCTTCTGGCCTTCCTTGTCCGCACCGCCCAGGGGGGACGGGGCGGCGGACGGGAGGCGCCGGACTGCGCCCTGCTGGCGGCGGAGTACATTGTCAATCACTACGAGACCCCCATCACCGTGGAGGGTCTGGCGGCTTATGCCTCGGTCAGCCACTCCAGCCTGTACCGCCGGTTCATGAAGCGGTTCCAGATGTCCCCCAAGCGGTTCCTGCTGGAGTACCGCATTGAGCGGGCCTGCGCCCTGCTGGCCTCCACCGGCCACTCCATACAGGAGATCTCCAACTCCGTGGGCTTCGAGGACCCCTTCTACTTCTCCCGGGCCTTCAAGGACGTCAAGGGCGTCTCCCCCCGGCAGTACGCCAACCAGGCCCGGAGCGGACGGGAGGCCGCCATGGGTGAGGACGAGGTGAAATCTCCGTCCATGATTTAACGCTTTTGTAATAACTTCCCCCGCTGGGCCGGATCGAGGCGGAAAATAGGAGGTTTTTGTGGAAGTTAAAAAAACTCCCCCGGCGGCAGCCTCGCTATACTGCACAAAATGCCCGTGAGAAATTGTGCAAAACGTATAGGACCGGGGGCGGAGTACCGGAGTCTCTTAATGAAATCTCCATACAGTTGAACGATAAATCCATGTACTTGAGAAAAAAGTGCAGTATAATGGAACAACAGAGGCGGACGCGTCCGCCTCTTTGTCCCGGATGTTCCATCCGGGACAAAGGCTCTAAAATAAAGGAGGATTATTTGATGAAAAAGAGAGTACTGTCCCTTGTTCTGGCGCTGGTTATGGTGCTGGGCCTGGCCGCCTGCGGCGGCGGCAATGACGCCCCCAAGGACAACAACCAGTCCCAGACCAGCCAGCCCGCTCCTGCGGACAACAAGACCCCCGATCCCGCGCCGGCCGCCGATAAGAAGACCTACAACATCGGCGTGTCCATTTATCAGTTCAACGACAACTTCATGACCCTGTACCGCAATGAGCTGGAGAACTATTTCGGCACCCTCAACAGCGACACCGTGGAGTACAAGGTCAACATTCAGGACGGCAAGAATGACATGGCCGAGCAGACCAACCAGATCCAGAACTTCATCACCCAGGGCATGGATCTGATTATCTGCAACCCCGTTCAGACCTCCTCCGCCGACACCCTCATCGACCTGGCTGTTGACGCGGGCATCCCCATGGTCCTCATCAACCGCGAGCCCCTGGGCGTGGACGCCAACGGCAACACCGTGGACGAGTCCTACCCCGGTATCGTGGACAACGACAAGGTCTGCTACGTGGGCGCTGACGCCCGCCAGTCCGGCACCTACCAGGGCGAGATCGTGGCCGCTCTGGACAACAAGGGCGACATGAACGGCGACGGCAAGGTCTCCTACGTCATGATTATCGGCGACCCCGAGAACCCCGACGCTCAGTACCGCACCGAGTTCTCCATCAAGGCCCTGACCGACGCGGGCGTTGAGGTGGAGGAGCTGACCGCTCAGATCGGCAACTGGGATACCAACCAGGGCCAGCAGATCGCTCAGAACGCCCTCAACCAGTTCGGCGATCAGATCGACGTTATCTTCTGCAATAACGACGGCATGGCCCTGGGCGCTGCCGCCGCCATCGAGCAGGCCGGCCGCAAGGTGGGCGAGAACATCCTCCTGCTGGGCGTGGACGCTCTGGAGGAGTGCCAGCAGATGGTCCAGAACGGCACGATGACCGGCACCGTGCTCAACGACCACGTTGGTCAGTCCCACGCCGCTGTGGACGTGGCTGTTCAGCTGCTCAACGGCGAGGCCATCCAGAACTACTACTGGGTTGACTACGTCAAGGTGGACGCCAACTACTTCAAGTAAGATACACCAGCCTCTGATGCGGGCGGGCCGCCCTCCGGCGGCCCGCCTGTTTTTCAAAATCCCGCGCTGAGGGGGGCGCGGCCCGCGGCATGCCCGCGTGACCGGCCGCCCTCCCCTGAGAGCGGGAGAAACTGCTACAATAGATAGGAGGTCTGCTTATGAGCGAGTACCGCTTGGAAATGCGGGGCGTGTGCAAAACCTTCCCGGGCGTCAAGGCCCTGGATCACGCACAGCTCCGCCTCCGCCCCGGCACGGTTCACGCCCTCATGGGGGAGAACGGCGCAGGGAAGTCCACGCTGATGAAGTGCATGTTCGGCATCTACAAGATGGACGAGGGGGAGATCCTCTTTGAGGGGCAGAAGGTGTCCATTGCCGACCCCATGGAGGCGCTGAAGATGGGCATTGCCATGGTCCACCAGGAGCTCCAGCCCATCCCCGCCCGCACGGTGGGGGAGAACATCTTCCTGGGCCGCTACCCCATGAAGAGGGCCCTGGGCTTCATCCCCATTGTAGACCATAAGAGGATGTACGAGGAGACGGCGGCGCTTTTGAAAAAGGTGCGCATGGACTTTGATCCCCGGCAGATGCTGGGGGAGCTGAGCGTCAGCCAGATGCAGTCCGTGGAGATCGCCAAGGCGGTCAGCGCCAACTGCAAGGTGCTCATTCTGGACGAGCCCACCTCCTCCCTGACCCAGAACGAGGTGGAGGCCCTGTTCCGCATTGTGGAGGATCTGAAGCGGGACGGCGTGGCCATTGTGTACATATCCCATAAGATGGACGAGATCCTGCGCATCTCCGACGAGGTCACCATCATGCGGGACGGCCAGTACATCGGCACATGGCCGGCCAAGGAGATGACCACGGACATGATTATCACCAAGATGGTGGGCCGGGAGCTGACCAACCTGTTCCCCGAGCGGGACAACAAGCCCGGGGAGGTGGTGTTCCAGGTGGAGGACTTCACCTCCATCAACCCCAAGAGCTTCCGGAACGTGAGCTTCCAGCTGCGCAAGGGGGAGATTTTGGGGGTGGGCGGCCTGGTGGGCGCCCAGCGCACGGAGCTGATGGAGGGCCTGTTCGGCATCCGCTCCCACACCACGGGCCGCATCACCTACAAGGGCCGGGAGCTGAAGATCAACCGCCCCAAGAACGCCATTGACCAGGGCGTGGCCATGCTCACCGAGGACCGGCGGGCTACCGGCATCCTGGGGGTGCTCAGCGTGGCGGACAACATCTCCATCGCCTCCCTCAAGCAGTACCTGGACTTCGGCGTGTCCATCAACAGCCGGAAGGTGGAGGGGCTGGTGCAGGACAACGTGAAGAAGATGAACATCAAGACGCCCTCCAGCAAGACCCTCATCAAGTCCCTCTCCGGCGGCAACCAGCAGAAGGTGCTCATTGGCCGCTGGCTGGCCAACGACCCGGAGGTGCTGATCCTGGACGAGCCCACCCGGGGCATCGACGTGGGCGCGAAATACGAGATCTACTGCATTATTGCTGAGCTTGCCAAGCAGGGCAAGAGCATCATCATGATCTCCAGCGAGATGAGCGAGCTCATCGGCATGTCCGACCGGGTCATGGTCATGTGCGACGGCCGGGTCACCGGCTTCATTGACGGGAAGGACGCCACCCAGGAGAATATTATGGAACTGGCTACCCAGTTCGCGTAGATCGTGTGACAGGAGGAAAACGAATATGGAAAATAAGAGAGTACCTGAGAAAATCTGGAAGGTTATCAAGGATAACCCCATTGTAGTCCTGCTGGTGATTGTGTGCATCATCGTGGGCTTTACTATTGACAACTTCTTCTCCTTCCGCAACCTCAACAGTCTCATCAGCAACACCACCGTCCGTTTCCTCATCGCCCTGGGCGTGTCCGGGTGCCTGATTACCAAGGGCACGGACCTGTCCGCGGGCCGCGCCGTGGGCCTGTGCGCCTGCCTTGCCGGCACGCTGCTCCAGGACCCCACCTACACCGGGCGCATGTACAACTGGCCTGAGTTCAACCTGCTTGTGGCGTTTCTGATCGTTGTGGCGGTGGGCGCGGCCTTCGGCCTTGTGAACGGCCTCATCATCTCCAAGCTGAACGTGCCCCCCTTTATCGCCACCCTGGGCACCCAGACCATCGTCTACGGTATCTGCCTGGTGTTCACCAACGCCCAGCCCATCGGCAACTTCAAGGGCAGCTACAAGAACTTCGTCAACGGCACCTGGCTGAAGGGCATCTTCACCGTCGGCGGCGAGGACTTCCCCGGCATCCCCTACCTGCTGGCCTGGGCGGTGGTATTCGGCATGCTGTTCTGGTTTATCTACAACAAGACCACCCACGGCAAGTACATGTATGCCATCGGCGGCAATGAGAACGCGGCGGAGGTCTCCGGCGTGAACACCGCCCGGACCAAAATCCTCATCTACGTCACCGCCGGCGTGATGTACGCCATTGCCGGCTACCTGCTGGCCCCCAAGGGCGGCGGCGCCTCCTCCGGCTCCGGCATGGGCTACGAGCTGGAGGCCATCGCCGGCTGTACCATCGGCGGCGTGTCCACCACCGGCGGTATCGGTACGGTGGGCGGCGTGCTGGTGGGCGTGCTGGTGTTCGAGCTGCTGAAGATCGTGCTCCAGTTCCTGGGCGTGAACCCCTACTACAACTACATTGTCCAGGGCCTCGTCATCGTCACCGCTGTTGCCATGGATATCCGCAAGTACGTGGCTAAGAAGTGATGGAGGAAAAGGACAGGGAGGCCCCCGGCGGTTCGGAGGCGCCTGACACCCGCTCCACCTGGCAGCGGAACAAGGAGGAGCTCTACGACAAGGTCCCCCTGACCCTGCGTCAGCTGGACGTCATCATCGCCCTGGGCCTGCTGGGTCTGGGCGTGGTGGCTGTGCTCATCTTCCTGGAGGCGTCGGGAATCCTATAAGAACAGAGAAGTAAGCTCCTGCGCTGACCGGGGCTTGCTTCTCTTTTTTTCGCCCCCTGTCCGGGCCTGGAGAGGGGTGACAAAAAAGTGGTGGAAAGTGAACGAATTATCTATGTTCATCCAGGAGGGGCTATCCTATAATGGAGGCAATAAACCCTTGAAATCCATATGATTTTTCAGGAGGCAGCTATGGAGTACGTATTTTCCCCTGTGAATGATTTTGCAAAGCTGGAGGCCGCCATTGCCGGTCTCTACGGCAGTACCCAGGCCCCCCGGCAGACGGAGCGCTATCGCGGCCTGCTCCGGGGCATGGAGGAGACCTTCGGCCCCGGCGAGCGCCTGGCGGTTTTCTCCGCCCCCGGCCGCACGGAGATCGGCGGCAACCACACGGACCACCAGCACGGCCGGGTGCTGGCCGGCAGCGTGGATCTGGATGTAATCGCCGCCGTGGCCCCCAGCGGGGACCGGACCATCCGCGTCCAGAGCGAAGGATTCCCCATGGCCCAGGTGGACCTGGACCAGCTGGAGGCGCGGCCGGAGGAGGTGAACACCTCCGTGTCCATCATCCGGGGCATCGCGGCCTGGTTCCAGCGCCAGGGCTGCCGCCTGGAGGGGTTCAGCGCCTATGTCACGTCCAACGTGCTCAAGGGCAGCGGCCTCAGCTCCAGCGCGGCCTTTGAGGTGCTGGTGGGGAACATCATCAACAGCCTGTTCTTTGACGGGCGCTGCACCCCTATCCAGCTGGCCCAGATCGGCCAGTACGCGGAGAATGTCTACTTCGGCAAGCCCAGCGGCCTGCTGGACCAGATGGGGTCCTCCGTGGGCGGCATGGTGACCATCGACTTCAAGGACAACGCCAACCCGGCGGTGGAGCGGGTGGACTTCGACTTCGCCGCCACCGGCCATGCCCTGTGCATCATCGACAGCGGCGCGGACCACGCGGATCTGACGGACGAGTACGCCGCCGTGCCCGGGGAGCTGGGGGAGATCTGCGCCCACTTCGGAAAGAGCGTCCTCCGGGAGGTGCCGGAGAGCGAGTTTTACGCCGCCCTGCCGGTGCTGCGCCGGAAGGCCGGGGACCGGGCCGTGCTGCGGGCCATCCACATCTACGAGGAGAACCGGCGGGTGGGGGCGCAGGTGGAGGCGCTGCGCCGGAACGACTTTGACGGGTTTCTGTCCCTGATCCGGGCCTCGGGCCTCTCCAGCTGGCGCTGCCTGCAAAATGTGGTCCCCGCCGGATACACCCACCACCAGGAGGTGGCCCTGGCCCTGACCCTGTGCGAGGGGCTGCTGGGGGGACGGGGGGCCTGCCGCGTCCACGGCGGCGGCTTCGCGGGTACCATCCAGGCCTTTGTGCCCCTGGACATGCTGGACGGCTTCCGGGTGGAGATGGAGCGGGTGCTGGGGGACGGGGCCTGCCATGTGCTGACCATCCGTCCCACAGGCGGCGTCCGGCTGGCGTAAAGACAGGCGGTTATGATTGCATACTACGTGGTGGACGCCTTTGCGGACGAGGTCTTTCAGGGCAACCCCGCCGGGGTGTGCCTGCTGGAGGAGGACCTGCCGGACCAGCTTATGCAGCGCATCGCGGCGGAGAACAACCTCTCCGAGACCGCCTTTCTGCGGCGGGAGGGGGAGACGTACCGCCTGCGCTGGTTTACGCCCACCTTTGAGATTGATCTATGCGGCCACGCCACCCTGGCCAGCGCCCACGTGGTCTGCACCCTGGCGGAGCCCGGCAGGGACCGGGTGGACTTTCTCACCCGCAGCGGCACGCTGCATACCATCAAGCGGGGGGAGCTCTACGAGATGGCTCTCCCCAGCCGGCGGCCAGCGCGGGTGGAGGTGACGGAGGCCGTCATATCCGCCCTGGGGGTGGAGCCCCTGGAGGTCTGGGGAGCCCGGGACCTGTGCGTCCTGCTGGAGGACGAGGCGGCGGTGCGGGCCTTTACGCCGGATTACGGCGGCCTGCTCACGCTGACGGACTGGCTGGGCGTGGCGGTCACCGCCCGGGGAGAGGACTGCGACTTTGTGTCAAGGTATTTCTGCCCGGAGCTGCGGCTGGAGGACCCGGTGACGGGGTCCTCCCACAGCAGCCTCGCGCCGCTGTGGGGCGAGAAGCTGGGGAGAACGGAGCTGACGGCAAGGCAGCTCTCCCAGCGGGGCGGTACGCTCCTGTGCAGGGTGGGCGAGGACACGGTAACAATAAGCGGCAGGGCGGCGCTGTACCTGCGTGGACAGCTGCTCATCTGACCGGAGGGAAAGGAAGAGCCACATGATTGACACCTACATTTCATCCTACATCGCCGCTCTGGCGGACTATGGCCTCCGCAAGGGGCTCATTGCGCCCGCAGACCGGACCTGGGCTGTCAACAGCCTGCTCCAGGTGATGGAGCTGCAGGAGTACGAGGAGCCGGAGCAGACGCCGGAGCTGTCCCTGGAGGACATTCTCAGCGCGCTGGTGGAGTTTTCCGTCAAGCGGGGACTGGTGGGGGACGACGTCACCAGCCGGGATTTGTTTGATACCAGGCTCATGGGCGTACTGACGCCCCGGCCCAGTTGGGTGATCGGTGAGTTTTCCCGCCGCGCCGCGGAGGACGGGAGAACCGCCACGGACTGGTACTACCAATTCAGCCAGGATACGGACTACATCCGCGCCTACCGCATTGCCAGGGACGTGAAGTGGGTGACCGCCACGGAGTACGGGGATCTGGATATTACGATCAATCTCTCCAAGCCGGAGAAGGACCCCCGGGCCATTGCCGCGGCCAAGGCAGCGCCGCCCAGCGGCTACCCCAAGTGCCTGCTGTGCCGGGAGAACGAGGGCTACGCGGGCCGGATGAACCACCCGGCCCGTGGGAACCACCGGATCATCCCCGTGACCATCGACGGCGGGGACTGGTTCCTCCAGTACTCCCCCTATGTCTACTACAATGAGCACTGCATTGTTTTCAACAGCCGGCACGTGCCCATGAGGATTGACCGCTCCGCCTTCCGGAAGCTGCTGGACTTTGTCATCCAGTTCCCCCACTACTTTGTGGGCTCCAACGCGGATCTGCCCATCGTAGGCGGGTCCATCCTCAGCCATGACCACTTCCAGGGCGGACGGTACACCTTTGCTATGGAGAAGGCCCCGGTGGAGCTGGCGGTGACCTTCCCGGGCTTTGAGACTGTGGAGGCGGGCATTGTGAAGTGGCCCATGTCCGTGCTGCGGCTGCGCTGCGGGGACGACAAGCAGCTGGTGGAGCTGGCGGACAAAATCCTGGCCGCGTGGCGGGGGTACACGGACGAGAGCGCGTTCGTGCTTGCGGAGACGGACGGGGAGCCCCACAACACCATCACCCCCATTGCCCGGATGCGGGAGGGGCAGTATGAGCTGGATCTGGTGCTGCGCAACAATATCACCACGGCGGAGCACCCCATGGGCGTCTACCACCCCCACGGGGAGCTGCACCACATCAAGAAGGAGAACATCGGACTGATTGAGGTGATGGGGCTGGCTGTCCTGCCCGCCCGACTGAAGGGGGAGCTGAAGCGGCTGGGGGACGTCCTGGTTCAGGGCGGGGACCCGGCGGCGGATCCGGAGCTGGCCAAGCACGCGGACTGGGCGGTCCAGCTGCGGGAGAAGTATGCCTTCACAGCGGAGAATGTGGACGATATTCTCCGGGACGAGGTGGGCCATGTCTTTGCCCAGGTGCTGGAACACGCAGGCGTGTTCAAGTGCGACAGGCAGGGACGCGAAGCATTCCTGCGGTTTGTGGCGGCGGTTAAGTAGCTGCGAGGTGAAGGGACGTATTTTCTGCAAAGAAGGGAGAGAGAAAGCTGGATGCATCCTATCACAGACATGATATAGATGTATTTTGGTGTTGAGCCCCCTTTTGTCCTGGACATATCCTGATTGCCGCCTTTTGCTACCGCCTTGATATGGCTGGCGTCGATCATCAGCCATTCATAGTGTAGACGCTATCTAGGGAGCATATCATTTTGCCCAGCATTGAAAGAGACTTTACTTCCAACCCTTCGGCTGGGTGACATCGTAGTGGTGGAAAATATGCGTTCTCACATGTAAAGGCCATCCGTGAAATTCTGGAGGCAAAGGGTATGAAAGTACTGTACCTTCCGCCCTACAGCCCTGATTTCAACCCTGTTGAGAAAATGTGGTCCAAGATGAATGCCATCCTGCGCTGCTGGAAAATCCGCAGCCTGGACCTCCTCCCGGATGCCATCCAGAAGGCTCTCTTGTGTTTCTCCTCGGGGCTGCTCCCTCGGGTTCGCCGCTTCTGATTATTGTTAGAGCCTGTTTAAAATCTCCCCGCGCATGTCTTGGCGGCGTATTTTCCGCCCTGACTGCGTTAAAAATCCTTGCCATCCGTCAGGATGCCTGCGGATTTTTGCCTTGCAGGGCAAAAAATCCACTCGCCAATCCATACACATCGAGATATTAAACAGGCTCTTAGGCTTCTTGATGATTGCTATAAAATGCGGGGGGAGTTTCACTTGGTGAAACTCCCCCCGCTCTGTTTGAAAATCCGGAAGCTCCGCCTCATCCGGACACACTCAATCCATCTGCTCTCTGGGCCAGCAGCAGATACCCACCTCCAGCGCCACCTGCTGGCGCAGATGAAAGTCGGCGTACCGGCAGAACCAGCACCCGTCGGTGCAGCCCAGCCCTGCCGTGCGCTGGGCAAAAGCGGGACAGCGCTGTCCCGGCCAGATGCTTCCGCCGGTGGGCGGTCTGCCCAAAGACGGCGGGTGAGGCGCTTGTCCGCTTGTCATATGCCGGCCCCCCCCTTTCCCGCGATCATGGAGGCTCGCCGGTTCTCCGCCGGGACTCCTCCGAATAAGGTGAGTATAGCAAAAAAAACAGCGCGTGTGGGGGCGCTGAGGGGAATTGGATTTTATTTGCGATAAATTGGCAGAGCGGAGATCCCCCTTTATTATTGGCAGAAATTTTGCTTTTCAGGAAAAAACCCCGCCCGCCCTCTGTACAACCAGCACAAAATCCTGTAAAATAGAAAAAAAGCGAACCTCCCGCTGGGGAGGAGAAAGGAGCGGCCTGTGCGCATCAATCCGCAGCTGTTGGAAAAAATCAAGGAATCCCTTTCCTCCGTTCTGCCCATCACAGCCATTGTGCTGCTGCTGAGCGTGTCCATCGTGCCCCTGACCACGGGGGCGCTGGTGCTGTTTCTGTTCGGATCCCTGCTGCTGATCGTGGGAGTGGGAGTGTTTACCCTGGGGGTGGACATGTCTATGACCCCCATGGGCAGCGGCATCGGCGCGTACATGAGCCGGGCCCGCCATATGGCTATCCCCCTGAGCGTGGCCCTCGTGCTGGGGATGCTGATTACCATCGCGGAGCCGGATCTGACGGTGCTGGCCGAGCAGGTGCCCGCCATCCCCAATCAGGTGCTGATTTTAACGGTGTCCGCCGGGGTGGGAGCATTCCTGGTGATCGCCCTGCTGCGCACAATTCTGCACATCCCCCTGTCCCGGCTGCTGGTGGGGTCCTATCTGATCGTGTTCGTACTGGCCATCGTGCTGGTGCCCAACGATTTTATCCCTGTGTCCTTTGACTCCGGCGGCGTCACCACGGGGCCCATTACGGTGCCCTTCATCATGGCTCTGGGCGTGGGCCTGGCCTCGGTGCGCAGCGACAGGAACGCCACCAGCGACAGCTTCGGCCTGGTGGCCCTGTGCAGCGTGGGGCCCATCCTCTCGGTGCTGGTCCTGGGGATCTGCTACGCCCCCGACAGCGCCAGCTACGTCCCGGCGTCCCTGCCGGACATCGCCACCACCCGGGACGCCTTTCAGGAGTTCACCGCCGCCATCCCCCACTACGCCCGGGAGGTGGCCGTGGCCATGGTGCCCATCTGCGCTATGTTTCTGTTCTTCCAGATGCTGACCCGGCGGTTCAAGAGCACCCAGCTGCTGCGGATCGTCAGCGGCCTCGTATATACATATGTGGGGCTGGTCATGTTCCTGACCGGGGTGAATGTGGGCTTTATGCCCGCCGGACAGCTCATCGGCGCCACCATCGCCCAGGGGGAGCGCCCCTTCCTGCTCATCCCCATCGGTATGCTCATGGGATATTTCATCGTCTCCGCCGAGCCGGCGGTCCACGTGCTCATCAAGCAGGTGGAGGAGGTCTCCATGGGCTCCATCTCCCAGACGGCCATGCGCCAGGGCCTGTCTGTGGGCGTGGCCCTGTCTGTGGGCATCGCCATGCTCCGGGTGGTGACAGGGGTCTCCATTTTGTGGTTCCTCATCCCGGGCTACGCCATCAGTCTGGCCCTGACCTTCTTTGTGCCCCAGCTGTTCACCGGCGTGGCCTTTGACGCGGGCGGCGTGGCGTCGGGACCCATGACGGCCACCTTCCTCCTGCCCTTTGCCATGGGGGCCTGCGAAGCGGTGGGGGGCAATCTGATGACAGACGCCTTCGGGCTGGTGGCCCTGGTGGCCATGACGCCGCTGGTGACCATTCAGCTTCTGGGCCTTGCCGGCCGGGTGCGCAAGCATCTGGCGGACGAGGCGCTGCGTGCGGAACTGGCCCGGGTGGAGGACTGCGTCCTCTACTACGACTAAGGAGGTGCGGTCATGAGAACGCCGGAGCGGATGGCCCTGCTGATGTCCATCGTGGAGCGGGGCAGCGGCAGCAAGCTTATCAAGCTGTATAACAAGCACCAGGTCTTCACCCACCTGCGCTGCGAGGGCGCGGGCACGGCCACGTCGGAGATCATGGATATCCTGGGCCTGGGAGGATCGGAGAAGGACATCATTATCAGCATCGCCGCCCGTCCTGCGGTTCTGGTCCTGCTGGAGAAGCTGGACGACGAGCTGCGGGGCGCGGCGCCGGGGAAGGGGATCGCCTTTGCGGTGTCCCTGACGGCGGTGAGCAGTCTGATTGCCGCCTTTATTGATCGGAAGACCAGAGCGGAGGACGAAGGGAGCGGGAGTATGGACAACCAGCAGAGGAGCAGTATGATTCTGGTCACGGTGAACCAGGGCTTTACGGACGCGGTGATGGACACGGCCCGGAAGGCGGGCGCCCGGGGCGGCACCATCATCAAGGGCCGCTGGGCCGGGGACGAGAGCTTTGCCGAGACCAACGGCATCACCACCCTCCAGGCGGAGAAGGAGATGATCTTTATCGTGGTGCCCACGGAGATCCGCAACAAAGTTATGGACGCGGTGACCCGCCAGCACGGCCTGCGCACCGAGGCCGGGGCCATGGTCACGGCCATCGCCGTGGAGCAGCTGGTGCATCTGGGGTGAGCGCCCACCGGCGGGGAATGGGGGATAGACGGCGCTGCGCCTGGCGGGTCAGCCCCTTTCCGCCGTCTGGAAGTGATTACGGCTTGTTTGATACTTGGCGTTATGCCCAACAGCGAGGAGTTTTTTGCTAGACAAGGCAAATCTCCGCAGGTATCCTGACAGAATACAGGAAAATTTAACGCACCATGGCAGGAAAAGGCCCCCGCACCGGTATGAAACGGCGCGGGGGCTTTTTCAATTATCCGGACGGGGGATATCAATCCCGATCCGCCTCCCACTGGACGATCTCGCCGGAGTATGCGTCAATCTCGCCCTCATACTCCATGCCGTTGTAGAAGATCTCAACCTCGTACACCAGGCGGCCGTCGTCGTAGTCCAGCTCCAGCTTCCGCACGTGAGTGCTCTCCGCGCCAGGGACCTTGGCCAGAGCGATGCTCCGGGCCTTTTCCATGCCGATATTCTCGCCGGATGTGCCGGTGGGGACGTAGTTTTCCGCGTCATAGTCCACGCTGACCACAGCGCCGGTGGCGGCGTTGATCTCATAGTCGTACTCGCGGCCGTCCTGGGTGAAGAACTCCACGTCATAGACCTGAACGTCGTTCTCCCAGTCCAGCTTGCACTTGACAAAGGTGACGTCGGCGGCCTTCAGTCCGGCGTGGGCCAGGGCTGCGGCCTTGGCCGCCTCCTCCCCGGTGAGCTTGCCGTCAGAGGGGGTAGTTGGCTTGGAGCCGGAGGGCCCGAAGGTGTCCGCGTCAGTGACCAAAGGATCGTCGCCGGTCAGGGTGATGGTCCGGCTCTTGCTGTCCCAGGCCACGCTCTTGCCCATCAGCTCGCCGATAGCCCGCACGGGCAGGTAGTTGGTGCCATCCCGCAGAAGGGGGTACACCGCATTGCCCTTGGCGTCGGTAAAGGTGCGGGTGGTCCCGTCCACCACAATGGTGATGTCGGGCCGCAGCTGGGCGGTGACGGAGGCGTCCGCCGCTCCGGCCTCCGGCTTACCGGAGGCAGCGTCGGCGGTGCGGGGACTGGAGAGGGTGATGGTCCGGGTGGAGCCGTCCCAGTTGACGTTTTTGCCCATCAGCTCACCGATAGCCCGCACAGGCAGGTAGTGGGTGCCGTTGTAGTAGATGGCGTGGACTTCCTTGCCGGAGGCATCGTAGAAGGTGCGCTCAACGCCGTCTACCAGGATAGCGACACTGGGCCGGACCTCAGCCGTCACCTGCACAGGGGTGCTCCCCATGGCTGCGGCGCTCACCGCCAGCAACCCCGTCAGCGTTAACAGGCACAGCGCCAGGGCGGCCAGCCGTCGGCCTCTATGTGAGAAAAATTTCTGCATAGCAATACATCCTTTCTGATAATATGAATAGCTGTATTATAACAGAATTTCTCCAAGCCTGCAAGCGGGAATTTAAGCCGGTACGGAAATCAATTTTGAGAGAGAATATTCAAACCCTGTAGATAATATCTACACGTGTTAAGCGCGTATAGCAGCCCAAATAGAGATACAACGAACATGAACTGCGGCGATAAAAGCATCCGAGGTCTTGGCATAGCGGGTGGCGATACCTCTCCAGCGCTTCAAAGACAGAAAGCGTTTTCTACCAGGTGACGCAGTTTATAGAGATATTTGTCATAGCCGCGCTGTTCGTTACGATTCTTCTTCGGCGGAATCACAGGTTCCATCCCCGCTGAAACCGCATAGGACAGGATATCATTTGTGTCATAACTCCTGTCTGCCAACAGAGTTTCTGATGAAATGCCTTCTATCAGGTGGACAGCTTCTTTACAATCTGCTCGGGTACCTTCTGTAGTGGGGCGGCGGCTCCCTGGTCACGTTCCTTTGACTGTTCCGGCTTCCTATCCTAATGTGCTGAACCAGTGCGGCTGGAACGTGGGCCACCCGGGGCCCAGGATATAACTGCTGCAAGCAATAAACATCTGCTGCTTATCAGCCCTCTTTGAATAGGGCCAAGGCCCCCACCAACAGCACAATGCGGAAAGCCGGGACCCGAATGGGCCCCGGCTTTCCTGTAGATAGGAAAAGAGAGAGGGAGAAAAGAGAATATTCATTTCTGAACAAGTTCATGATAATATACGCCCCTCAAAAAGTCAACCGTCTCCGGGGACAATTCACGAATTGTTCACAGAGGGTTCAAAATTCCTTCAAAAAACCGTCTTGACTATTGGAAAAATACGGTGTATAGTTAGCGTGCTAAATATAGATGCGCAAAGCGTCTGCAAGAGAGGGGGCCATCCCATGCACAAGTCCCTGGAGCCGGACCTGGTGCAGCTGATCGCCTACTGCGGCCATCTGGGCAGGCAGAGCACGGACCAGATGCTGCGTCGGGCGGGCTACGACGTCACGCCGGTCCAGACCCAGGCGCTCATGTACCTGTCCTGCCGCCGGGGGGACAGGGAAACCAGCCAGCGGGATCTGGAGCGCGCCCTCCACCTGAAGGCGTCCACGGTCAACGGCATCGTAGGCCGTCTGGAGGAGAAGGGCTACATCTCCCGCAGGGCCAGCCCCTATGACGGCCGCATCCGTCTGGTGAACCTGACGGAGACCGGGCGCAGCAAGGTGGGGGACTTCCGCGCCGCCCTGGAGGAGACGGAGCGGCGCTTTACCGCCGGCCTGACGGACCAGGAGCTGAAGCAGCTGCAAACGCTGCTGGAGCGCATCGCGGCAAACTTAGAAAACGAGGTAAGCAATCCATGATAAGAAAACTCTGGCCATATACCCGGGGCTGCCGGAGGTGGATCGCCCTGGGCGTGATCTGCTCCGGCAGCGAGGCGGTCTTCGAGCTGCTGCTGCCCCTGGTGATGGCCGACATCGTAGGTACCGGCATCCCCGCCGGCGACACGAACTACATCCTTACCAGGGGGTGCCTCATGGTGGTTATGGCCCTGGTGTCCATGGCCCTGGGGGTGTCGGCGGCCTTCCTGTCCTCTCAGGCGGGCCAGGGCTTTGGCGCGAACCTGCGGCAGGCCCAGTACGACCGGGTCCAGGCCTACTCCTTCCGCAATATCGAGAAATTCTCCACCGCCTCCCTGGTCACCCGCCTGACCAACGACTGCAACATGATGCAGATGACCCTGATGATGAGCATGCGCCTGCTGGTCCGGGCTCCGGTGATGCTGGTGTCCGCCCTGGTGCTGGCCGTGTCCATCAGCCTGAAGCTCTCCCGGGTGTTCCTGGCAGCTCTGCCCCTGCTGCTGGTGATGATCCTGCTGGTGATCCGCCGGGTCAGCCCCCTGTTCAGCGTATTCCAGGAGCGCACCGACGGGGTGAACCTGGTGGTGCAGGAGAACCTCTCCGCGGTGCGGGTGGTGAAGAGCTTCGTCCGGGAGGACTATGAGGAGAAGAAGTTCCAGGAGCGCAACGACGCCCTGCGTCAGATCTCCGAAAAGGCCTTCGGCTTTGTGGTCATCAACATGCCCCTGATGATGCTCATCACCTACGGCACCATCATCGCCGTCATGTGGTACGGCACGCCCCTGGTCCAGGCCGGAGAGCTGGACGTGGCCCTGCTGAGCACCTTCTTCACCTACATCACCCAGGTGCTCATGAGCCTGATGATGGTGTCCATGATGATGATGATGCTCACCCGGTCCGTGGCCTGCGGCAAGCGGATCGTGGAGGTGCTGGAGGAGGAGCCCGACATCCGGGATACCGGCAGCGGACTCCAGGTCCGGGACGGGTCCGTGGACTTTGACCACGTCTTCTTCAAGTACAATCCGGAGGCCGGGGCCTGGAATCTCCAGGACATTGACCTCCACATCCCCAGCGGCGCCACCGTGGGCGTCCTGGGGGCCACCGGCTCCGCCAAGTCCACCCTGGTCCAGCTCATCCCCCGGCTTTACGAGGCCAGCGAGGGCACGGTCCGGGTGGGGGGTCGGCCGGTGGGGGACTACTCCCTGGAGAATCTGCGCAACGCCTGCGCCATGGTGCTCCAGAAGAACACCCTCTTCTCCGGCACCATCCGGGAGAACCTCCTCTGGGGCGACGAGAACGCCTCGGACCAGGAGCTGGAGGCCGCCTGTGAGGCCGCCTGCGCCATGGAGTTCATCCGGCGCATGCCGGCGGGCCTGGATACGGATCTGGGCCAGGGGGGCGTGAACGTCTCCGGCGGCCAGAAGCAGCGGCTGTGCATCGCCCGGGCCATTCTGAAAAAGCCCAGGGTGCTCATTCTGGACGACAGCACCAGCGCCGTGGATACGGCGACAGACGCGAAAATCCGCGCAGCCTTCCGCTCTCAGCTGCCGGACACCACCAAAATCATCATCGCCCAGCGGGTGGTCTCCATCATGGACGCGGATCTGATCGTGGTCATGGACGACGGCCGGATCGCGGAGACAGGCACCCACCGGGAGCTGATGGAGAAGAGCGAAATTTACCGCGACGTGTACCAGTCGCAGCAGGAGGGGGCGGAGATCCATGGCTGAGATGAAAAGAGGAGGACCCCACGGCCCCCACGGCGGGCCCCGGGGCGGCTTCCAGAAGCCGAAGAACATGGGAAAGACCGTCTCCACCCTGCTGCGGTATGTGGGCCGGTCCAAGTGGCTGCTGGGAGTTGTGGCGGTGTGTCTGGTGCTCAACGTGGGCTGCACCGTGGGCGGGTCCTACCTGCTCAAGCCCCTGATTAACGAGTGCATCGTCCCCGGGGACTACCCCCGGCTGGCGCAGATGCTGGCCCTGCTGGCGGGCGTGTATACCTGCGCGGCCCTGCTCAGCTTCACCTACGCCCGGATCATGGTCCACGTGTCCCAGCGGACCACCCACGCCATCCGCAGGGACCTGTTCGCCAGGATGCAGCGCCTGCCCCTGAGCTACTTTGACGCCCACACCCACGGCGAGCTCATGAGCCGCTACACCAACGACGTGGAGACCATCACCGAGATCCTCAACAACGGCCTCGTCTCCCTCTGCTCCGGGGCCCTCACCTTCCTGGGCGTAGTGGGCGTGATGCTGTACCTGAGCCCCCTGCTGTTTCTGGTGACGGTGTTCTCCCTGGGGCTGATGCTGGCGGTGGTGATGACCGTGGGCAAGCGGTCCCGCCGGTACTTCATGGCCCAGCAGCGGGACCTGGGGGAGATCAACGGATATATCGAGGAGATGATTGAGGGCCAGAAGGTGGTCAAGGTCTTCAACCACGAGAAAAAAGCCCGGGAGGGCTTCACCCGGCGCAACGAGGCCTACCGCCGCAGCGCCGTCAGCGCCCAGTCCTTTGCCGGGGCCATGATGCCCGCCATGGGCAACATCAGCCACATCAACTACGCCCTCACCTGCTGCGTGGGCGCGCTGCTGTCCATCGCCATGGGCCTGGATCTGGGCTCCCTGGTGGTGTACCTCCAGTACACCCGGCAGGTCAGCCAGCCCATCGGCCAGATGAGCCAGCAGGTGAACAACCTCCTGGCGGCCATTGCCGGCGCGGAGCGGGTCTTTGAGGTGATGGAGACCGCCCCGGAGCCGGACCAGGGCCAGACCACCCTGGTCCACGTCAGCCGGGGTCCCGGCGGTGAGCTGACCGAGGCGTCCGGCCGCAGCGACGGCTGGGCCTGGAAGCGGCCGGACGGAGAGCTGGTCCCCCTGGCAGGGGACGTGCGGTTCCAGGACGTGGTGTTCGGCTACACGCCGGAGAAGACCATCCTCAACGGTATCAGCCTCTACGCCAAGCCCGGCCAGAAGATCGCCTTTGTGGGCTCCACCGGCGCGGGCAAGACCACCATCACCAACCTCATCAACCGCTTCTACGAGATCGGCGGCGGCCTCATCACCTACGACGGCATCAACGTGCGGGACATCAGCAAGGAGAGCCTGCGCCGGTCCCTGGGCGTCGTCCTCCAGGACACCCACCTCTTCACCGGCACCATTGCCGACAACATCCGCTACGGCAAGCTGGACGCCACGGACCAGGAGGTGGAGGCGGCGGCCCGGCTGGCCAACGCGGACGTCTTTATCCGCCACCTGCCGGAGGGCTACAACACCTGGATCACCGACGACGGCGGCAGCCTGAGCCAGGGGGAGCGGCAGCTGCTGGCCATCGCCCGGGCGGCGGTGGCGGACCCGCCGGTGCTGATCCTGGACGAGGCCACCAGCTCCATTGACACCCGCACGGAGAAGCTCATCGAGGCGGGCATGGACCATCTGATGGCGGACCGGACCGTGTTCGTCATCGCCCACCGCCTGTCCACCGTGCGCAACGCCAAGGCCATCATGGTCCTGGAGCAGGGGGAGATCATCGAGCGGGGGGACCACGACGATCTCATCGCCCAGGGTGGGAAGTACTACCAGCTCTACACCGGACAGGCGGAGCTGAGCTGACGGGGATTCTTTTGGAAATTGTAGGAATTGCAACAGTTTATTTGAAGGAAATAGGGTATACTAGGATAACGGCAGCATGACTGTCCCGGCCACAGAAAAGAAAGGAGCAAAACTACCATGAAATATGTCTGCGATGTTTGCGGCTACGAGTATGACGAGGCCCTGGGCGATCCTGACCACGGCATTGCCCCCGGCACCAAGTGGGAGGACGTGCCCGCTGATTTCGAGTGCCCCCTGTGCGGCGTGGGCAAGGACCAGTTCTCCGCCCAGTAATCCAGAGAAGCAAAGAGCCCGGCAGCATGAGCGCTGCCGGGCTCTGCCGTTTGTTCAGGAAATTATCCGGCGCCGTCGATGGCCCTGCCCACCTCCTGCACCACGGAGAGGTGGGTCTCGTCAAAGAGGTGCATGTAGATTTTGGTGGTGGTGTTGGTGCTGCTGTGGCCCAGGGCCCGGCTGATGGCGAAGAGGGACACGTTGCGGCTGTGGGCGATGCTGGCGAAGCTGTGGCGCAGGCCGTGGAGGGTGACATAGGGCAGGTCCGCGCCCTGGAGGACCCGCCGCAGGCGGTTGCTCAGGTAGTCGGGCTGGTAGGGGAGGCCGCCGCTGTGGCAGATGACGAACCCCTGGTCCGCGTACCACACCCCCAGCCGGGCCATCTCCTCCTGGCGCTGGGCCCACAGCCGCTCCATCAGCTCCTCCATGTCCGCCAGGCCCCGGTAGCCAAGGCGGCGCATGGAGGAGCGGTTTTTCGTGCCCTTGTCCACGGTGCGGCCGTTGACGGCGGTGCGGGCCTCGGCGATGGTGATGACCCGGTTCTCCCGGTCCACGTGGCCCCACTTCAGCGCGCAGATCTCGCTGCGGCGCAGGCCCAGGTAGCCCGCCAGCTTCACCACCGGCTCCAGGGAGGTGCCGGAGACCAGCTCAAAGAGCCGGGACATGGTGCTGCCGTCGTAGAAGTGGTGGGTGGGATGGGTGGAGGAGGGCGGAAAGACCCACTGGGCCGGATTGCGGGAGAGGAGCTCCTGCCGCCGGGCGTGCTCCAGGGCGTTGTGGAGCAGGCCGTAGTGCTTGCGCACCGTGTTGCCGCACAGCCCCTCCTCCTGCTTCTGGTTGAGGTAGCGCTGGATCTGGGGGGCGGCCAGCCTGTCCAGAGGCACCGCCCCCAGAGCCGGGGCCAGGTGGTTGCGGATAATCATGTGGTAGCCGTGGATGGTGCTGGCGCTGCGGCTGGGCGTGATGACCTGCTCCAGCCAGTAGGTCAGCCACTGGCCCACGGTCAGGCTCCGTTCCCCGCTCTGCTCCAGGATGCGGCCGCTGTTGAAGCGGTCCAGGGCCTGGATGGCCTCCTCCAGGGTGGGATAGCAGCGCACGGCCCGTTCCGGCGCGCCGCCGCCCCTGGGCCGTGCGCGCATGGTGACGTAGTAGCTGCGGCGCTGGGTGTCGTAGGCGATGTTGGGCATGATGGTCTTTCTGGGCATAATCGGTACCTCCCTTGCTTTTTTCGACAGATTTGCCAAATTCTGCCTTTCTGATAAGATACCGTATGAAAAACCGCCGTGTCAACGCCCACGGCACAGTGAAAGCATCCGCCGGAAAAGAAGCGTCGAGGAGCCGGGCGGCTCCTCGATGCTGGCGGTCTATGGAAAATTGGCTGCGTTTTCGCCGCACGGACGCACCGCAGCCGCCGGAGAGCTCATGGGGTGCGGGAGCCCTGCCCCTCACTCCAGCGCCGGCAGGGCCCCCTCCCCGAACCGCTGCTGGAGCCAGGCGTCGCAGCGCTGGACCCAGACCGCGCAGGATACGGACATGGTCCGCCGTTCCTGGCCCGGGGGGTAGGCGGTGTGGTCCGCCAGGGACTGGCCGTGCTCCCCGTGGGGGTACAGGTGGAGCTCCACGTCCACCCCCTTGGCCCGGAGGGCGTCGGCCAGCAGGATGGAGTTCTCCACGGGCACGCAGGTGTCGTCCACCGTGTGCCAGAGGAACATGGGGGGCGACTTGCGGGTGACCCGCTTCTCCAGGCTCACCAGCTCCGCCAGCTCGTCGTACCGGTCCCCCAGCAGGTTGACGATGGAGTCCCGGTGGGCCATGGGGCCGCTGGTGATGACCGGATACCCCAGCACCACCCCGTCCGGCCGGAAGGCGGAGGAGCGCTTGCGCAGGGGCTTGTAGATCTCCTGCCGGTTCCACATCACCCCGGCGCTGGCCGCCAGGTGGCCGCCGGCGGAGAAGCCCATGACGATCACCGCCTGGGGGTCCACGTGGTAGCGGGCGCAGTTGACCCGCACGTAGTCGATGGCGGAGAGGAGCTGCCGCTGGGGGATGGGCCAGCGGCCCTGGGGGGCCACGTGGTAGCGGAGAATAAAGGCGGCGTAGCCCATGCCGGCAAAGCGCAGGGCCACCGGCTCCGCCTCCCGGGCGGACAGGCGGTGGTAGCCGCCGCCGGGGCAGATGATGACCGCAGGCCGCTGCCGGTCAGACCCCAGCTCCGGAAAGTTGCCGGGGGCGTATGTCACCAGGGACGCGGGCTCCTCCGCGCCGGGGACCAGGAGCTGGACGGTTTCATGGAGCATAGCGTTCTCCTTTCAAGTGGGGGATCAGGACACCAGCAGAACGGAGCCCGTGTCCCGGATGGACAGCACATGGCAGGACCCCCTCCCGGCCACGGCCTCCATGCCCGCCCGGAAGGCCGCCAGCCTGGGCAGGGGGACGAAGGCCTGGATGGTGCCGGCAAAGCCGCCGCCGTGGACCCGGCAGGCCCCCTCGCCCTCCAGCAGCTCCTCCGCCGCGGCCAGCAGAACGGCCACGCACTGGTTCCGGCTGTCCCGGTAGTTGGACACATTCTGTAAGTACATGTAGGAGGAGCGGCCGGACTGGCGGACCAGGCGGAGAAACTGCCCGAAATCCCCCCGCTCCAGGGCCTCCTGCTGGAGGAGAACACGCTGGTCCTCCTTGTAGTAGTGGTAGGCCCGCAGCACCGCCCGGTCTCCGCACCGGGCGCGCAGCGCGGGGATGGCGGCGGAAAAATCGCTGAAGGGGACCTCCCCCAGCACCGTCCTGCCGAAAAAGGCCGCCACCTGCCCCATCTCCAGGGGAATGGCGGCGTAGTCCTCGGTGAGATCGGCGTGGCTGGCGTGGGTGTCCACGATGCACAGGGCGTACCCCTCCCGGTCCAGGTCCACCCGCACCTGCCGGATCTCCGGGGCGGCGGGGTCCCGGAAGTCCGCGGCCACCACGCCGCCGGCGGCGCAGGAGAGCTGGTCCAGCAGCCCGCAGGGCTTGCCGAAGTACACGTTCTCCGCGTACTGGCCCACCTGGGCCAGTCCCACGGGGGAGAGGCGGCCGCCGCAGAAGAGGTGGTCCATGATGGTGCACACCAGCACCTCAAAGGCGGCAGAGGAGCTCAGGCCGCTGCCCCGGAGGACGCTGGTGGTGGTGTAGGCGTCAAAGCCGCCGATGGCGTGGCCCAGCTCCGTCAGGCGGGCGGCCACCCCCCGCACCAGGGCGGGGGAGGAGCCGGTCTCCGCGCCCTGGAGGGAGAGCTGGTCCAGCTTCACCTCCGCCATGCGGTGGTGGCGGGACTTGATGCGGATGGTGCGGCTACCGTTGGGCACGACGCAGGCGATGGTGTCCAGATTCACGCTGCCCGCCAGGCCCCGGCCCCGCTGGTGGTCCGTGTGGTTGCCGCCCAGCTCCGTGCGGCCCGGCGTGGAGAAGAGCCAGGTCTCGTCGCTGTCCGCGCAGGGGAAGGTCTCCGCAAACTCCAGGGTCAGCTCCCGCAGACGGGCCGCGGCCTTTTCCGCGTCCGGGCCATAGACCGGCGCAAGCCGCTCCAGCAGACCGCCGCACGCCAGCTCCCGCAACAGATCTCCTCGTCTCATGATGTCGCCCTCCATCCGTTATTTTATTTTCCGTGCCTTTTCCTGTCCTATTTTACCATCCCGGGCCCCGCATAGCAAGGGCGTATCAGAAGAAAATATCCATGATCCTGAGAAATTTTTCCAGGCGCCTCCCTTCCGCCGGGGGTCTTTGGCATGTTTTTTTGACAAAATATGACCATTTCCCTTGACAAACGGGGAAAGCGCGCTATAATAGGAGCGTCAAAGCCAGCTTGGCTTGCTTGCTTGCTTGACAAAGGTTATGATAGAGGCGCGGCCGCCAGGAGTAGCTCCCCATAAGACGTCAGACAGCGGGGGAGGGAAAGGGACTGCCGCCGAAGCGCCGCTCCCGCTGTCTGGCGGGGTGGACGCTGGGCCGACGGATAAGATCCGGCGGACTGTCACGGAAACGTGGAGAGCTGTCATGGCGGTGCATGGGGGTATACGTGTGCGTCCGGTCATGATTGCGTCATGACTGGGCGCGCTTTTTCTTGCAAAGGGCGCAAAAACTCACTTTTTAGGAGGAATTGCAATGAGAACCCCGAGAACCCGCAGGGTCCTGACCCTGGCTCTGGCCGGCGCGGCCTGCCTGGCCCTGACCCTCACCGCCTTCGCCGCCGGCGGCGAGGCCGCCGTCTCCGGCATGTACGCCACCTTCTGGGCCCTGGTGCCCCCCGTGGTGGCCATTGTCCTGGCCCTCATCACCAAGGAGGCCTACTCGTCCCTGTTCATCGGCGTGCTGGTGGGCGCGCTGTTCCAGTGCGGCTTTGCCCCCGTGGACACCCTGGACACCATGCTCAACCAGGGCTTTGTGTCCGCCATTGAGGGCAACGCGGGCATCTTCCTGTTTCTGGTGCTGCTGGGAATCATCGTGGCCCTGGTCAACGCCTCCGGCGGCTCCGCCGCCTTCGGCCGCTGGGCCCAGCGGAACATCAGGACTCGGGTGGGGGCCTCCCTGGCCACCTTTGTGCTGGGCATCCTGATCTTCATTGACGACTACTTCAACTGCCTCACCGTGGGCTCCGTCATGCGCCCGGTCACCGACGGCCACCGGATCTCCCGGCCCAAGCTGGCCTACCTCATCGACGCCACCGCCGCCCCGGTGTGCATGATCGCCCCCGTGTCCTCCTGGGCCGCCGCCGTGTCCGGCGTGGCCGCGGATCTGGACACCGGCGTGAGCGGCATTGAGCTGTTCATCCAGGCCATCCCCTACAATTTCTACTCCCTGCTCACCTTTGTGTTCATCATCTCCCTGGCGGTGATGCGCTTCGACTACGGCCCCATGCAGCTGTGCGAGCAGAACGCCCGGGAGAAGGGCGAGCTGGCGGCCGTCCAGGGCAGCGACGACGGGGAGGGCAACCCCAAGGGAAGAGTCGTTGACCTCATCATCCCCGTGGTCATCCTCTTCGTGCTGTGCACGGTGGGCATGATCTACGTGGGCGGCTTCTTCGGCGTGGACGCCTGGGGCGGCACGGAGAACGCCGGCAGCTTCATCGGCGCCTTCGGCAATACAGACGCCTTCATCGGCCTGCCCTGGGGCGGCATCGTGGCCCTGGTGCTGATCGTGGCCTATGTGGTGGCCCGCCGCGTGCTTACCTTCAAGGAGGCCATGGCCTGCGTGCCCAAGGGCTTTGTCGCCATGGTGCCTCCCATCACCATCCTGACCCTGGCCGTGAGCCTGAAGAACATGACCAACCTGCTGGGGGCGGACGTGTTCGTGCAGAACGCCATGGAGGGGGCCTCCCAGGGCCTCTACAGCCTGCTGCCGGCGGTGATCTTCATCGTGGCCTGCCTGCTGGCCTTTGCCTCCGGCACCAGCTGGGGCACCTTCGGCATCCTGATCCCCATCGTAGTCTCCGTCTTTGAGCCCAGCAGCACCCTGCTGACCATCGGCATCTCCGCCTGTCTGGCCGGGGCCGTGTGCGGCGACCACTGCTCCCCCATCAGCGACACCACCATCATGGCCTCCGCCGGGGCCCAGTGCGACCACGTGACCCACGTGTCCACCCAGCTCCCCTATGCCGTCACCGTGGCGGCGGTCAGCTTCGTCACCTTCATTCTGGCCGGCTTTGTCCAGAACGCCGTCATCTGCCTGATAGTGGGCGCGGTCCTCACTGTCGGCACGCTGCTGGCGCTGCGGAGTATGAACAGCAAGAGAGCATAACGCCTGCGCCTCCCCGCGCCCTCCGGGCTGCTGCCCGGAGGGCGTTCCTGCGTCCGCCGTCCGGAAAATTTTACATGGATTTAACATAACAGGGCTACCCATTTTGATCTTTTAATGGTAAAATCATTTTATCGTGGGATAGTTTGAGATTGATAAAGAGAGTAAGGAGCGTACAATGGATATTTTCTCCCTGTTTACCCTCTGCGGCGGCGTGGCCTTCTTCCTGTACGGCATGTCCCTCATGTCATCCCGGCTGGAGAAGCTGGCCGGCGGCAGGCTGGAGCAGATGCTGCGGAAGATGACGGACAACCGGTTCAAGAGCCTGCTGCTGGGGGCGGGCATCACCATCGCCATCCAGTCCTCCAGCGCCATGACCGTGATGCTGGTGGGTCTGGTGAACTCCGGCATTATGGAGCTGGGGCAGACGGTGGGGGTCATCATGGGCTCTAACGTGGGCACCACCCTGACGGCCTGGATCCTCTCCCTGTCCGGCATTGACAGCAGCTCCTTCTGGCTTCAGCTGCTCAAGCCGGAGGTGTTCTCCCCCCTGGTGGCCCTGGCGGGCATGATACTGCGCACCCGGAACAAGAGCGGCCGCCGCCGCAGCGCGGGGTCCATCATGGTGGGCTTTGCCATACTGATGACGGGCATGGAGATGATGAAAAACGCGGTGAGCCCCTTAGCGGACATGCCGGAGTTCAACGCCATCCTCACCGCCTTCACCAACCCCTTCCTGGGCGTGCTGGTGGGCGCGGTGTTCACCGGGGTGATTCAGTCCTCCGCCGCCTCCGTAGGTATTCTCCAGGCCCTCTCCCTCACCGGCGGCATCTCCTACGGCGTGGCCCTGCCCATCATCATGGGTCAGAACATCGGCACCTGCGTGACCGCACTCCTGAGCAGCATCGGCGTCAACCGCAATGCGCGCCGGGTGTCGGTGATCCACATCTCCTTCAACCTCATCGGCACCGCCGCCTGTCTGGCCGCCTTTTACGGCAGCGATCTCATCTTCCACTACGCCTTCATGGACGCCTCCATTGATCCCGCCGGCATTGCCATGGTCCACAGCGTGTTCAACATCGCCACCACCGCCCTGCTGCTGCCCTTCTCCAAGCAGCTGGAGAAGCTGGCCTATGTGGTGGTCAAGGAGGACAAGCAGGAGACGCAGAAGTTCTCCTTTATTGACCAGCGCCTGCTGGCCACTCCCTCCGTGGCCATCGCCGAGTGCGCCAACAAGACCGTGGACATGGCCCGGCTGGCGGAGGACACCATCCTCAAGAGCCTGTCCCTGCTGGGGAAGTATGACGAGAAGACCGCAGAAGAGGTGGTTGGGAATGAGGACCAGCTGGACCGCTACGAGGACCAGCTGGGGACCCTGCTGGTGCAGCTGAGCGGCAAGGCCCTCAGCGACGAGGACAGCCGGAACATCTCCAAGCAGCTGCACACCATCGGTGATTTTGAGCGCATCGGGGACCACGCGGTGAACCTGCTGAAAACCGCCCAGGAGATCCACGAGAAGGACATCCGCTTCTCCGGTCAGGCCCTGGAGGAGCTGAAGATCCTCCTGTCCGCCCTGCGGGACATCCTGCGGGTGACCACCAAGGCCTTCGCGGAGGAGGATCTGCCCCTGGCGGCCCGGGTGGAGCCCCTGGAGCAGGTGATCGACGGTTTGATCGCGGACATCAAGTCCAACCACATCGTCCGACTCCAGAAGGGCCACTGTACCATCGAGATGGGCTTCGTCCTCTCCGATCTGCTCACCAACTGCGAGCGGGTCAGCGACCACTGCTCCAACATCGCCGTGGCCCAGATCGAGACGGCCCAGAGCCTCTACCAGGCCCACGAGTACCTCAACGCCCTCAAGAGCGCCGGCGACGCCTCCTTCCAGAGCGCCTTTGAGAACTACTGCCGCCAGTACGCCATTCGAAAGGAGACCGTGGATGCCTCCTGACAGGCGCCGCCTCCGGCCCAGACGCCGGAGGCGGCTCTGCGTCCGGCCCGGATTTGGGGGAGAGTGACAAATAAAGGCAAATAGGAATGGACAAATCTGTGCGGATATGATAAAATAACCCATTCACATCAACTGCGGCCTCCGGCCGCGGACAGAGAGGAAGGGATCACATGGGAACTGAGAGCTATACCGGCAGAATCAACCGCAAGCTGAACAAGAAGCTGCGGATTGTGGAGGTGGCGGCAGGCCGGGAGAAGGCGGATCTGGTGCTGAAAAACGCCTCCTACGTCAACGTGTTCAGCAACGAGATCTGTCACGGCGACATCGCCGTGGCGGAGGGGCTGATCGTGGGCATGGGCCAGTACAGCGGGGAGACGGAGGTGGACGTGTCCGGCCGGATTGTCCTGCCCGGGTTCATTGACGCCCACATCCACCTGGAGAGCGCCATGGTCTCCCCCCGGGAGTTTGTCAAGGCCGTCCTGCCCCACGGCACCACCACCGTCATCACGGACCCCCATGAGATCGCCAACGTCATGGGCGCGGACGGCATCGAGTACATGCTCCAGGCCACCGAGGATCTGCCGGTGGACGTGCGCTTCATGCTGCCCTCCTGCGTTCCCGCCACGCCCATGGACGAGAGCGGGGCTGTGCTGGACTACCGCACCGTGGACTCCTTCTATGACCACCCCCGGGTCCAGGGTCTGGCGGAGATGATGAACTACCCCGGGGTCATCGGCGCGGACCCCCAGGTCATTGAGAAGATCGTGGCCGCCCAGGCCCACCACAAGAAGATCGACGGCCACGCCCCCGGTCTGGTGGGCAGCGACCTCAACGCCTACATCGCCGCCGGGGTCTACTCGGACCACGAGTGCTTCGACCCGGCGGACGCCATCGCCAAGCTGGAGCGGGGCCAGTTCATCATGATCCGGGAGGGCACGGCGGCCCACAACCTCCAGGCCCTGCTGCCCCTGCTGACGGAGAAGTATGCGGACCGGTGCATGTTCTGCTGCGACGACAAGCACCCCAGCGACCTGCTGGAGCTGGGGCACATCGACTACAACGTCCGGGAGGCCATCCGCCAGGGGGTGGACCCCATTGTGGCGGTGAAGGTGGCCTGCCACCACGCGGCCCGCTATTTCCTGCTCAACAACCGGGGGGCCATTGCGCCGGGGTATCTGGCGGACTTCGTGGTCATCGACAATTTCCAGGACTTCCGCATCCTCCAGGTGTTCAAGAAGGGGGTGGAGATGTACGACGGCCGGCAGGTGAGGGACTTCGATCCGCCGGAGATCGACCCCTACCTGGTCCGGCGGGCCCACGACACCTTCCACCTGAACCATCTGCGCGCGGAGGACTTCGCGGAGCGGCGGCCCCGGGGCATCATCGGCATGGTGCCCGGGGAGATCACCACCGTGGACCAGGGGTACTCGGACCGCATTGATCCGGAGTGGGACATCCTGAAAATCGCGGTGGTGGAGCGGCACAAGAACACCCACCACATCGGCGTCGGCTACCTCCAGGGCTACGGCCTGAAGCGGGGGGCGGTGGCCACCAGCGTCTCCCACGACTCCCACAACATCATCGTGGTGGGGGCCAACGAGGGGGACATGGCGGCGGCGGCCAACCGGGTGGCGGAGAACCGGGGCGGCATCGCGGTGGTGGAGGACGGCGCGGTGCTGGGCGAGGTGGTGCTGGCCATCGCGGGGCTGATGAGCGACGACACCCTGGAGAACGTGAACCGGGATCTGGAGAACGCCAAGGCGGCGGCCTTCCAGCTGGGGGTGAGCCGGGAGATCGACCCGTTCATGACCCTCAGCTTCATGTCCCTGCCGGTGATCCCCACCCTGCGACTGACCACCCGCGGGGTGATCGACGTGCTCAAGCAGCAGTATATCTAATTCGACAAAATCAGCGGGCCGGGGAATTGCCCCGGCCCGCCGCCGGATCTGTTCAGCGCAGTCCCGCCTGATACGCCTCGCCCCAGCTCTGCATGGCGTCCAGAACGGGCTTCAGGCTGCGTCCCAGGTCCGTGAGACGGTACTCCACCCGGGGCGGCACCTCCGGGTATACCGTCCGGGTGAGGAGGCCGCTGTCCTCCATCTGCCGCAGCTGGGCGGTCAGCACCTTCTGACTCACGGCGCCCAGGGACCTTTTCAGCTCCCCGAAGCGCCTGGCCCCGGACATCAGATCCCGGAGGATCAGCACCTTCCATTTGTCGCTGATTAGGGTGAGCGTGGTCTCCACCGGGCAGGCGGGCAGGGCTCTGACGTCCATGGCAAATTCCTCCAGCGTTGTATGATGCCTCCATTTTACCCGATCCGCCCTGCCGGGGTCAAGGCGGGACGGGGAATTCCCCCCAAGATTTTCCGCCGGGCAAAAGCGCGCCCCTGAAACTGCGCAATGGTTTCCTGCGGGTAACCGCCCGATCGTTACCGCCGGGTGACTATGCCACAAAATTGTGCCTACTTTTCAAATGGTTTTTTCCGTTGTATGATGCGGACACAGGGACGGGGAGCACCCCTCTGCTGGCAAATCATCAATGGAGGCACTTACCATGAACAAGAGAGATTTTACCACAGTCCGGCTGGCCCAGGGCGAAATGCACATCTATGATTTCGGCGGCGTGAAGCTCCACGCCTACCAGACCGGCGATCCGCTGGCGGACGAGGTGTTTCTGGTGGAGAAGGCGGGGAAGCTGGTGGTCATCGAGTCCCCCTGCTTCACCGACAGCGTGAAGGCGCTGAACGAGTATCTGTCGGGGCGGGAGGTGGCCGGCGTGCTGGTGGCCTATCACGGCGCGGGCGCCGCCTTCCTGCCGGACGCCCCCAAGTACGCCACCGCCAACGCCGCGGAGTATGCCCGTCAGGGCGGCGGCAAGGCCCTGATCGACCAGTTTGCCGCCGCCTTCGGCAGCGCCTTTGACAGCGCCATCCATCCCATCAGCCACATCCTCACCGAGGGGGAGACGGCCATCGGCGGCATCCGGTTTGTCATCCATCAGACGGCGGAGGCCTTTGACGTGGAGATTCCCGAGATCAACGCGGTCTATACCCATATGCTGGGCCATGACTGCCACTCCATCGTGGCCGGATCCGGCCATGCCGACGCCATGATCGCCCAGCTGCGGGGCTATATGCAGGCCGGCTATGACCTGATTCTCACCTCCCACTACACCCCGGAGGATCTGAAGGATGCGGAGGCCAAGATTCGCTACCTGGAGGAGCTGAAGGCCATCGCCGCCTCCTGCGCCGGCGGAGAGGCCTTCAAGGCCGCCGTCCGGGAGCGGTATCCCTCTTACAGCGGGGAGAACTATCTGGATATGACCGCGGGGTTTTTCTTCAGCTGATTTTGCACAGCGCCTCCCTCCGGCGGCGTCCGGGGGGGGGGGGGGGGGGGGGGGGGGGGGGGGGCTGCCGAGAGGTGTATCCAATGGACTATTTGACTGCGATTGAGACGCTGAACCATATGCTGCTGGCGGAAATGTCCGCCTATCAGCCCCAGGCGCGGAGTCTCCCGGGGGACGGGGCCCATCAGCGCAGGCTCTGCCTGAACATGGATATCGGGCAGCTGCTGGAGAAAATCGGAGGTTCATAGGCCGCAGGCCGTCTTTTCCGTACGGGAAAGACGGCCTTTCTCTGCGTTTTCCGGTCTGATCCGGCGTTCTGCCGCCGCTCCCCCGGACGCGCCCGACGAAAACCGGCAGGCTGATTGACAACCGTCTGCCGGGAAGGTATAATAGCAGGAAGGCCGTCTCCTGCGCCGGAGGACCGGCGGCCGATCGTTACCCCTTCCGAGGTCTTTTGGGCGGCTTTCCTTTCAGGAAAAACCGCCCGCACTACCAACTTATTGAGGAGCAGTTTCATGATTAAGCATATTGTCATGTGGAAATTCAAGCCCGGCACGGAAAAAGAGATGCACGAGTTTCTGGACGGCCTGCGGGGCCTGTACGGCGTTATCCCCCAGATCAAGGAGCAGGAGGTGGGCGTGAACTGCGCCCCCGGCAACTATGACGCGGTCCTCATCTCCCTGTTCGAGAGCATGGCGGACCTGGACGCCTACAAGTCCGATCCCCGACACGTGGCCGTGTCGGCCAAGTGCAAGGCCATCCGCACGGACCGGGTGGCCGTGGACTGGGAGGTTTAGCATGGCGCTGCGGCTGGATAGCTTCGGTCTGGCGGAGCTGGCGGCAAAGCCGGAGGACGCCTTTCGTCTGGCCGGCCTGGCCATGGCCGAGGGCTCCCGCCTGCCGGGCTACGGCGGGGACTACTACCGCCTGCGCATGGGGGACGCCCAGGTGGTGGTGCGCACGGGCCGGGACCGGGAGAGCGGCCAGGAGGAGCTGCTGGGCATGGACGCCCACGCCGGAAGCAGCTGCCTGTGGACCGTGCGGGTGGAGAAGGACCTGACGCCCCCGGGGGCGGACGCCCTCAGCCGCCGGATACTGGCGGGCCGGGAGGAGGGGCCGGAGCGGGCGGTGGTGGAGCTTCTCTGCCCCGACGTGCTCCCCTCCATCCGGGAGGGGGACACCCTGCGGCTGAATATGGCCGGCTTCCCCCTGCGGATCAGCTACGACGCCGGCGAGAGCTCCGGCGCTATGGAGGCGGGGGAGGATACCACCCTGCTCCAGGGGCTGGTGAAGGACGCCAAGGTGGGGGAGACCTACCTGGGCATGGAGCCGCTGACCAAATTTGTCAGCGTCACCGCGTCCACCGCCATGGGCGACGTCGAGCTGTGCCACCCCCTGGACATGGTGGCGGAGAGCCAGCGGGACATGGTCCGGCCCGGGGCGGTGGTCTCCGCCCTGTGCGTCCTGTCCGGGGACTGCGCCATAGGCGAGTACGCCGGAGGGCTGGTGTTCGGCCAGGAGCAGAATTTCCGTCTGCTGGCGGACTTCCTCCGCCGGGGCGGGACGGAGCGCCTGCGGCCCATTCTCCGCTCCGACTGCGCCGTGCGGTTTCTGGAAAACCGCCAGGAGGGCGTGGAGAACGCCCTGTCCCTGCTGGAGCTGGCGGGCCGGGACCTGGCGGCGGCGGGACTGGGCTGCCTCCGCCCCGGCGTGCTCACCGCAGCCGGACAGCGGGGCAGGCTCTGCCTGCTGGTGGGGGAGGACGAGGAGCGGTTTGCCCTCCTCTGCCGCATGGATACGGACAGCCTGGGCCGGGTGCGGGAGCTGGAGATCGGCAGGGACCCGGACTGGGAGTTTGACATTTTAGAAACTTTTAAGATTTGATGCCAACTTGTAGCTAAATTGTAACAGTTTTTTGTGGACAAGTATGCTATAATGATTCCTGCATACTCTGGAGGCTTCTGCTCTCCGCGAATCTACCCACAGGAGGAAACGCAACAATGAAGATGAAAAGGAAGAGCGCCCGGCGCATTCCCGCGCTGCTGCTGACGCTGGTTATGCTGCTCTCGCTGATGCCCACGGCCCTGGCGGCTGCCAACAACGTGGTATGTACGTACAAGGACTGCCCGAGCAATGTTACCGGCGCGGCCGCACCCGTTATTACAAACAAGGAAATTTCCCGCGCCACCTGCTTTATCAAGGGGGAGATGGAATATACCTGCGCCACCTGCCACCGCTCCTGGACCGTTCCAACCGCCATTGACCCCAACAACCACGAGTACAAGTTCCAGGACAACGGGGACGGCACCCACTCCGGCGAGTGCCCTCATCACCCCGGCGCACGGATCGACAAGCAGGCCCACCAGATCGTGAACGGCCGGTGCACAGTGTGCCTGGCTGTGGACTACAGCAAGGTGACCATCTCCCTGCCGGAGAACCCCGTGGTCTACGTGCCCCTGGGCTCCACAGACTTCGGCCTCACCCTGGGCGATGTGGCCATGAGCATCGGCTCCGCCGACATCACCGGGGACTACAACCTCACCTACAGCTGGTACCACCAGGGCACCCTGGTCTACACCGGGGACAGCTACGTCCTGCCCGCCTCCGTGACGGAGAAGGAGGGGGATCTGAGCTATGTCTGCTTTGTCATGGCCGTGCCCAAGAGCGGCCTGACCACCCAGCCCATCAGCGCCTCCTGCACGGTGACGGTCCACGTGCGCGACATCATCACCGCCCACGCCACGGTGGGCCTGGACGACACCTATCTGGCCCTGGGGGACATGGACCGCTGGTCCACCCAGTCCGTGGAGGAGCAGATCTACAAGGCCGCCTATGACGCGGGCCGGGGCACCCCCCAGTATGTGGTTTTCGGCACCAAGCCCGTGTCCAAGGTGGGCGCGCTGGAGGTGGAGAGCGGCAGCCGCTACTACTTTGACCGCTCCACCTATGACCTGAGCAACGTCCGCTTCCGCCCCAGCAAGGACGCCACCGGCCCCTATGCCATCAATTTCACCGTCTATAACGACGCCAACGAGAGCTTTTACGGCGTCCTCACCATCACCGTCCAGCAGTACGCCGGAAACCTGGACGTGCTCTACACCACCTCCAAGGACATGCCCGTCACCCTGGACGGGAACGACTTCGCGGACTTCTGGAACAAGAGCTATCCCCGGGGCGCTCTCATCCGCGTCACCTTCACGGAGCTGCCCAGCACCTACGAGGGCAGCCTCTACACCGGCTACGCCTCCAACGCCCGGCCCGGAACCCGCATCAAGTCCCGGGACACCTTCTATATGGATCCGGGCAACAGCCAGTACGGCATTGACGATCTGACCTTTGTGCCCGGCGTGCGCCAGGGGGAGTATGTGGCCGTACCCTTTGAGGCCTTCGGCACCAATGACAGGGACCGCCAGACCTATCTGGACGGCGTGATGTACGTCTTTGTCAGCAGCGGCGAGGCGGAGGACATCACCTGGAGGGTGAGCCCCGGCGCGGCCTACAACTTCAACGAGGAGGACCTCCTCCACGTCTACCAGAAGGCCACCGGCAAGACCGGCTCCAGCTTCTACATCCAGCTGCTGGACGTGCCCGCCGCGGGCGCGCTCTACGCGGGCTACAGCAACGGCAGGGGCGTGAAGCTCACCGAGGCCTCCATCGCCTCCCGCCCCTTCTACTACAGCGGCAGCCGGGGGGAGCTCATCAGCTCTCTCACCTACGTCTCCAACGGAACCATCTCCGACGCGGTGCGGTATGTGGCCTATGATCTCCAGGGTAAGATCCTCTATGTGGCCAACCTCCGCTTCACGGCCCAGGATCTCTCCGTCTCCTACACCTGCACCACCGGCAGCGTCAGCTTCAAGGGCAGCGACTTTGAGGCCCTGGCCGGCGCGTCCGGCAAGCTGACCAACGTGTCCTTCACCCCGCCGGACGCCAGCCTGGGCACCCTCTACTACGGCCGCAGCGCCACCGCCGTGGGCACCGCCATCACCAGCGACAGCGTCTGGTACAGCGTCAGCGCCACCTCCACTACGGTCAACGCCCTGCGCATGGACAACGTCTCCTTCGTCCCCAAGGCCGGGTACAGCGGCACGGTGAGCATCCCCTTCGCCGCCTATGACGCCGCCGGCAGCAAGGTGAGCGGCACGGTGAAGATCGCCGTCACCGCCGCCCCGGTGACCCCCACCACCCCCACCACGCCTACTACCCCGAACATCCCGATCAACCCCTCCATCTCCTTCAAGGATGTGGCCAACACCGACGCCAACAAGTGGTACTACAGCGAGCTGATGCAGCTGGCCTCCGCCGGTGTGATCGGCGGGTATGAGGACGGCACCTTCCGGCCCAACGGCAGCGTGACCTACGGCGAGGCGCTGAAGATGATTATGATGGCCGCCGGCTATCCCGCCCAGACCCCCACAGGCAAGCACTGGGCCAGCGGCTTCCTGGCCAGGGCCCAGGCGGACGGCATCATGGCCGCCGGCACGGTGGATCTGGACCGGATTATCTCCCGCTACGCCATTGCGGACATCGCCTACCGGGCTCTCAAGCTGCCCGCCTCCACCCGCACCGCCTCCCCCTTCTCGGACATGGCGATGACCGTCACCTCGGCCGGCGCTGTGCTGGCCCTGTATGACGCAGGCATCATCCAGGGCACCACCATCGCCACCGGCGAGGTGAAGTTCTACGGCGTGAACTCCATCACCCGCGCCCAGCTGTGCATGATTATCTACCGCATGAACGCCTACAGATCCGCGAGGACATAACCCTGAAACCAACAGCACAGAGCCGCCGGAAACGGCGGCTCTGTGCTGTTGTGATATCCTGCCGGGCGGAGAGGAAAATCTGCAAAAAATTTTCCTCCCCCGGCGGGATATTCCGGCCCCTGGCAGGGTTTTAAGGGTGAAACGCGTTTCAAGGAGAACAGTCTATGCTGACAGAACGGGAATACACGGCGGCGGCGGAGCAGTACCTGGACATGGTCTACCGCATAGCTCTCAACTGGTTCAAGGCCCCGGCCGACGCGGAGGACGCGGCTCAGAACGTGATGCTCCGCCTGTGGCGGACGGACACGGCCTTCCAGGGGGAGGAGCACCTGCGCCGGTGGCTGGCACGGGTGACGGTGAACGAGTGCAAGCGCATCTCCTGCCACCCCTGGCGCAGCCGCACCGTGTCCCTGGAGGGCTGCGGGGAGCCGGTCTTTGACGGGCAGGAGCAGCGGGAGCTGTATCAGGCGGTCATGGACCTGCCGGCGAGGTACCGCGTGCCTCTGTACCTCTACTACTACGAGGGGTACGCCGTGGACGAGGTGGGGGAGATCATGGGTCTCAACCCCTCCACGGTCCAGACCCGTCTGGCCAGAGGACGGGCAAAGCTGAAAACCATGCTGACGGAGGAATAGACCATGGAAAAGAAGTATCAGGAGCTGTTCGATCAGGTTCACGCCTCCCCAGCGCTGAGAATGGAGGTACTGCACATGAAGGAGAGAGAGCGTACCGGACGGCGGCGGATGCCGGCGGCGGCGCTGACCGCTGCGCTGCTGGTGGCGGTGCTGGCGGGCACGGCCCTGGCCGCCGGGGCCATGGGGCTGGTCCACGCGGATTTCATGGACCTGGGGCTCCTCACCAACGGCGAGCACAGGGAGGGCCTTCTGGCCCGGGGCGAGGTGGCGCCACGGCCCCTGTCGGAGCGGGCCCTGGAGCGGGTCACCGGCAAGGAGGACACCTGGATCTTTGACTCCCTGGAGGAGGCGGAGGACTTCCTGGGCCTGGAGATTGCCAGCAACGACGTATTGGACCAGATGGAGGCAATCCCCTCCACCGTCTGCCGCAGCAGCAGCGCGGAGACAATCACAGGCGGCTGTCTGGTGGACGTGACGGCTGACCCTCTGGGGGGCCAGTGGGTCCCCAGGACCCTGCGGATCTTCAGCGCCTATATGGGGGAGCACGGCGCGTTCTTCCAGTCCGCCACGATGAAGGCGGCCCACCCCAACCGCTGGCGGGAGGAGGACGATCCCGCCCTGGCCATGCCCACCCCGGATGGGGGCCTGGAGGTGGAGGACTACGTCACCCCCAGGGGCCTGGAGGTGAAGATCGTGAAGAAAAGCTATACCCATCTGGGCGGCGTGCCCGGCGACTATTGCAGCTATGACGCCTTCTTCGTCCTCAACAACACCTTCTTTGACCTGTATACCAGCGCGGGCCAGGGGGAGCAGTTCTATTTCAAGGACGCGGAGCTGGCCCTGGCGGAGATGAAGACCATCCTGGACGGGTACAGGTGACGGTTATCATTCCCTTCCGGAAGGAACAGGAATGATCGCTTAGAAGCCGCACAGCAGGTCCCCGGCGGGAGCTCCGGCCTTTGCCCCGAATACCATCCCCATTGAGAAATCCTTAAAAAACGCGCTCCCCCTCGACAGTATGCTCGAGGGGGAGCGCTCTTCCGTCTACGCCTGACGGACCGCCGTACCCAGCTCCGCGGCCCGCTCCAGGGCCGCGTCGATATTGGGGGCAAAGTTCTCCCCGCCCACCCGCTCATACAGGCCGGACTTCCGGAACACGGACATGGGCTGGGGGTTCACATGGGAGAAGATCACCTGGATGTCCTTGTCCCTGCACTCCTCCCACAGCCGCTCCAGGCCGTTGAGGGCGGTGATGTCCATGGCGGGGACGGAGCGCATCCGCAGAATCAGCACCCGCCGCGCCCCCTGCCGCTCCATGTGGGGGATCTTGTCCGCCGCGCCGAAGAACATGGGGCCGGTGATCTCGTAGACCATCACATGGGACGGCACACTCTTGAACCGGCCCTGGCTGTCCCCACTGTCCTCCACGTACTCCCACTCCTTGACCACGGCCACGTCCGCCATCCGCCGCATGAACAGCAGACAGGCCAGGGACAGGCCCACCACAATAGCCACCACCAGGTCAAAGACCACGGTGAGCAGGAACGTCACCGCCAGCACGGCCACGTCGCTCTTGGGCGAGCGCCGCACCACCTTCACCACGGTGCGCCAGCCGCTCATGTTGTAGGCCACCTGGAAGAGGATGGCGGCAATGCAGGGCATGGGGATCAGGGCCGCGTAGGGCATGAGCAGCACCAGCACCAGCAGCAGCACCGCGGCGTGGACCATGCCGGCCACAGGGGACCGGCCGCCGTTTTTGATGTTGGCCGCCGTCCGTGCGATGGCGCCGGTGGCGGGGATGCCCCCGAAGAGGGCGGAGGCGGCGTTGCCCACGCCCTGGGCCACCAGCTCCATGTTGGAGTTGTGCCGCGAGCCAATCATCTCGTCCGCCACCACGGCGGACAGCAGGGACTCGATGGCCGCCAGCACGGCGATGGTGAACGCGTCCGGCAGCACCTCCGCCACGGTCTCATAGGAGATGGCCGGCAGGGCGAACTGGGGCGGAGCGCTGGAGATGTCGTACAGATCCCCGATGGTGTTCACCGGCAGCCCCAGGAGCCGGACCGCGCAGGCGGTCACCACAACGGCCACCAGGGACGGGGGGATCCTCTTATTCACCCTGGGCCAGAGGATCAGGACCGCCAGGGCCAGACACCCCACCGCCGCCGCGGTGATATTCACTGTGCCGAAGGAGCGCACCGCCTCCCCCAGCTTCTCCATAGTCTCCACAGGGGCGTGGGTGAAGGTCAGGCCGAAGAAGTCCTTCAGCTGGCCGATGACGATGGTGACGGCGATGCCCGCCGTGAAGCCGGTGGTAATGGTGTAGGGGATGAACTTGATCATGCTCCCCATGCGCAGCACGCCCATGAGGATCAGGATGATCCCCGCCAGGATGGTGGCGGCGGCCAGCCCCTCCATGCCGCTGCGGGCCACGATCCCCGCCACGATGGTGGCAAAAGCGGCGGTGGGGCCGGCGATCTGCACCTTGCTGCCCCCCAGGGCCGAGATGAGGAAGCCGGCCACAATGGCGGTGTACAGCCCCTGCTCCGGGGCCACGCCGGAGGCCAGGGCCAGAGCGATGGACAGGGGCAGGGCGATGATCGCCACAATCACCCCGGCGGTCAGGTCCTTGACAAGGTCCTGCCGGGAATAGTGCTTGAGGGAATGGATCAGCTGGGGCGTCAGTTCTCTCATGGTATCTCTCCTCCCGTTTTCTCTATCCACATGATACTAGATGCGGCGGGAGAAGGCAAGCCCCTTTTCCCTGATTTGAAGGGAAAAGGGGCTCTGTCGCTCAGTTCTGTCCGTAGTAGGCTCCGGGGCCGTGCTTGCGCAGGTAGTGCTTATCCAGAAGCTCCCGCTGCATGGGGGGCAGGTCCGGGTTCAGGGCCATGGCGTGGAAGGCCATGAACGCCACCTCCTCCAGCACCACCGCGTTGTGGACCGCGTTGAGGGGGTCCGTGCCCCAGGCGAAGGGGCCGTGGCTGCACACCAGGGCCGCCGGCACCTGATCCGGGTCAATGCGCCGGGTGCGGAAGGTCTCCACGATCACGTTCCCCGTCTCCAGCTCGTACCGGCCGCCGATCTCCTCCGGAGTCATCCTCCGGGTGCAGGGGATGTCCCCGTAGAAGTAGTCCCCCTGGGTGGTGCCCAGGGCGGGCACGTCCCGCCCCGCCTGGGCGAAGGAGGTGGCCCAGCGGCTGTGGGTGTGGACGATGCCGCCCAGGCCCGGGAAGGCCCGGTACAGGGCCAGATGGGTGTCCGTGTCGCTGGAGGGCTTGCATCGCCCCTCCACCCGCTCCCCGTCGCTCAGGCGGATGACCACCATATCCTCCGGGCCCATGTTCTCGTACTCCACCCCCGAGGGCTTGATGACCATCAGCCCGCCCTCCCGGTCAACGCCGGACACGTTGCCCCAGGTGAAGGTGACAAGGCCGTGCCTGGGCAGGAGGAGATTTGCCTCGCAGACCGTTCTTTTCAGTTCTTCCAGCATACGGCGCTCCTCACTTCAGCTTCCAGGCCAGATCGGACAGGAACAGATCGTGCTCCAGGCTCTCCACCGTGGTGTCCCTTGTGATGTGGACAAACTCGATGTCCATAATGGCGCACCAGTCCTTCATCTGCTCCGCAGTCACATCGTAGCTGAGGACCGTGTGGTGGGCTCCGCCGGCGGTGATCCAGCACTCCACGCCGGTGGTGAGGTCCGGCTCCGCCTGCCACATCACCCGGGCCACCGGCAGGTTGGGCATGGGCATGATGGGCTTGACGCAGTGGATATCCTGGCAGATGAGGCGCAGGCGGCCCCCCATGTCGATGAGGCTGACCACGATGGCGTCCCCCTCCCGGCCCTCAAACACCAGCCGGGCCGGATCCTTCTCGTTCATGCCGATGCCCAGGTGGTGGGTCTCGATCCGGGGCCTTCCGGCGGCGCAGCAGGGGCAGACCTCCAGCATGTGGGCTCCCAGGGAGTACTCCTGGCCCTCCGCCAGATGGTAGGTGTAGTCCTCCATGAACAGGGACGCGCCGTTGCCGCCCTCGCCCATGGCCTTCATGATGGCGGTCATGGCTGCCACCTTCCAGTCGCCCTCGCCGCCGTAGCCGTAGCCCTGGGCCATCAGGTCCTGGCTGGCCAGGCCCGGCAGCTGCTCCATGCCGTAGAGATCCTGGAAGGTGTTGGAGAAGGCCATGCAGCCCTCCCGCTCCAGCATCTTCTTCATGGCGATCTCCTCGCGGGCCTGATAGCGCACATGGTCCAGCTTGCCGGTGGCCATGTCGTAGCGCTCGGCGTACCGGGCCATCATGGCGTCGATCTCCGCCTCGGTGACGGCGTTCATCTCCCGCACCAGATCGCCCACGGCCCAGGTGTTCACCTGCCAGCCCAGCTTGGCCTGGACCTCCACCTTGTCGCCCTCGGTGACAGCCACCTCCCGCATGTTGTCGCCAAAGCGCATGACCCGCAGCTCCCTGGACACCGCCGCGCCAACGGCGGCCTTCATCCACTGTCCAATGCGCTTCTGGACCTTTTCGTCCTGCCAATAGCCGGCGATGATCTTCCGGGGCATCCGGAGCCGGGCGGCGATGAAGCCGTGCTCCCGGTCCCCGTGGGCGGCCTGATTCAGGTTCATAAAGTCCATGTCGATCTCCTCGTTGGGGATCTCACGGTTGTACTGGGTGGCAAAGTGGCAGTAGGGCTTCTGGAGGTTCACAAAGCCGTTGATCCACATCTTGGAGGGGCTGAAGGTGTGGCACCAGGTGATGATCCCGGCGCAGGCGTCGTCGTGGTTGGCCTCCTTCACCACGGCGGCGATCTCCTGGTTGGTCTTGGCGGTGACCTTATAGAGAAGGGGATAGGGCAGGACCCTGCTGAGCTCCTCCGCCATCTGGGCGGCCCGCTTGGCCACGGTATCCAGGACCTCGGGGCCGTACAGGAACTGACTGCCCACCACGAACCAGAACGAATATTGCTTCATTGCTGTATTTCCTCCTTATGCTGATTCTCCATAAAAGAATGAAATTCTTTCTTCTCAGGAAAATGGATTAAAGCAGTTCCGCGGCGGCCCGCTCCACCTGGAGCAGGGCCTTGTAGCGCTGAATATACGCTCCGAAGGCCGCCGCCTCGGCCCCGTCGGGGGCCGCGGTGGAGCCGGAGACCCCGGCGAAGACCCGGTTGGACAGGAAGTCCTCCAGGCGCTCCCCCTCCTCCCGCCGGAGCAGGTAGGCCGCCAGCAGGGCCATGCCGTAGGGCCCGCCCTCTCCTGCGGTGTCCATGCAGGTGACAGGGGCGTTGCAGGCCGCGGCCATGTACCGCTGGCCCACCCCAGGGGTCTTGAACAGGCCGCCGTGGCCGGTGAGGGAGTCGATGGCCACGCCCTCCTCCGCCAGGATGTCCATGCCGATTTTCAGCGTGGCCATGGTGGCGTAGAGCTGGGCGCGGAAGAAGTTGGCAAGATTGAAGGCGCTGTCCGGCCGCCGGACCACCAGGGGGCGGCCCGCGTCCAGGTGGGTCACGCCCTCCCCGGCCAGATAGTTGCACACCAGCACCCCGCCGCAGTCCGGCGCGCCCTCCAGGCTCTTCTCGTAGAGCTTCTGATAGAGCTCCCCGGCGGAGGGGCTGGCCCCGAAGAGCCGGGCCGCCTCCCCCAGCACGCCCACCCAGGCGTTGGTGTCGTTGGTGCAGTTGTTGCAGTGGACCATGGCCACCGGGG
>CAJTWF010000020.1 GCA_910579965.1 uncultured Oscillospiraceae bacterium | reverse complement strand
TATTTTCGCACTTACCATCGATTTGTGCAATATTTATTTTTCAAACAAGCCCTAGGCGTTGAATACTTTCTCACAAAATTGATTTCCGTGCCCTGGAAAAATCAGGATTGCAGATCACAGAAGAAAGCGGTATAATGCCCCATAGGACCGCTCTGCGGGGCGGCCTAAATTCAGGAAAAGGGATGCTGATAATTTATGAAGTTCCATAAGGTGCGCGCATCCTGCGCGCTTCTGCTGGCGGCCATGCTTCTGCTCACCGCCTGCTCCGGTTCCTCCAAGAAGAACGGCCAGACCTTTGCCCAGGCCCATGACAGTTTCGAGACCAAGCTTGTCCGGGAGGACAGCGACAGCGATCCCGTGCCGCCGCCCCCCGAAGGCGTTTTCGATCAGGTCTGCTACCCCTCAAAGGTGGGGGATCTGGCCGCCTACGTGTCCAGCGATCCCGGGGACGGTCAAAAGCACCCGATGATTATCTGGGTGGTTGGCGGCTGGGGAAACGGTATTGACGATTTTCCCTGGACCTACCCCGCGTGGGACAACGATCAGACCGGCTCCGCCTTCTGGCAGGCCGGCGTGCTGACCATGTACCCCTCCTTCCGCGGCGGGAACGGGAACCCCGGCCACTATGAGGCCCTCTTCGGCGAGGTGGACGACATCATATCCGCCTATGAATACGCCGCCTCCCTGCCCTACGTGGACCCCCAGCGCATCTATCTGGGCGGCCACAGCACCGGCGGCACCAGGGCCCTGCTGGCGGCGGAGTACAGCGACAAGTTCCGCGCCGTATTCTGCTTTGGGGCGGTGGATGAGGTGAAATACCACAACAACAGCCAATTTACCTTCGACACCAGCGATGAGATGGAATATACCATGCGCTCCCCCATCCACTGGCTGGACGATGTACACTCCCCCACCTTCCTCATTGAGGGCAGCGACGGAAACGCCGACAATCTGCGCAACATAGAGAAGACCTCAAAGAACAGTCAGATCAGCTGCTACATCATCGAGGGCGCGGACCATTTCGCGGCCCTGGCGCCCGTCACCCAGCTGCTGGCCGGGAAAATTTTGGCGGACACCGGCCCCCAGTGCTCCATCACCCTGACCATGGAGGAGCTGGAGCAGGCAATGACCCGGGAGCCCTCCTTCCCTCTCCCTGTCATGACGGAATACCGTCTGGAGGAGCAGGGGATGCGCTTCTCCTACCCCTTCATCTGGGACGTGGAGAGCGAGGCCGGGGAGGACGGCTTTCAGCTGTCCCTCTACTCCCCCTATGACGATGAAAACCCATGGGATATGGCCGCTATGTATGTCTACACCTATGAGGCGGACAGCGAGAGCGGCCTGTCGGATATCGCCGGGGCGCTGCAAAGCGCAGGCTATGAGATTCAGGACGCGGAGGTCTGCGGCCGGGCCGCTCTGGAGGGCTATGGCCTGGAGGAGCTCAGCAGCGGCAACTACTTCAACAACAGCTTCCTGATGATTCAGAACGGAGATACGATCGTTGAAATCAATTTTTACCTCCACGAGGACTTCGGTGACGCGGGGGACGCCCTGTTCCAGGCCATTGCCGGCAGCGTTACTTTTGATTGACCCTCTGTCCCTGCAACCAGACCCCTGGCCGCGAAACGCGGCCAGGGGTCTCTGCATACCATAAACAGCAGGCCTGCCCGGTTTCATAAAGATCTCCTTGACCTTGGTACGAAATCGTACTATAATGCCAATCGCGCTATTCAATACGAATCCGTACTGTAAAGGAGGAGCCCTATGGACAAGTACCGAGCATGGATCCGGCGGCTGCTGGCCGCCTCCAGTGCCGCAGACGGCGCATATTACCGCTGGGCAAAGCGCTCCCACGTCACCTGGCACGTCCTCGCGCTGCTCTACGCCCTGGACGACGGTCTGCCCCACTCCCAGAAGCAGATCTGCGAAGCCTGGGGATTCCCGAAGACCTCTGTGAACACCGCTGTCAAGGCCTGCCAGGCGGCGGGCTATGTCACCCTGGAGGCCATGCCGGACCAGCCCCGCCAGCGCCAGATCTGTCTGACCGAGGCGGGACGGGCCTGCGCAAAGGAGGCCCTGGGCGAGCTCTGCGCGGCCGAGGACCGGGCCATGGAGGAGACAGTGGCCCGGTACGGTCCCTCCTTCGTGGAGGCGGTGGAGTTCTTCTTCTCCCGGTTCCGGGAGGCCATTGACAAAAACCTGTCTGAGAGAGAGGAGGTCCGTTCCCCGTGAGGATCCAGCTGTCCGATCATTTTACCTACAGCAAGCTGCTGCGCTTCACCCTGCCGTCCATTGTGATGATGATCTTTACGTCCATCTACGGCGTGGTGGACGGTATATTCGTCTCAAACTTCGTGGGCAAGACCCCCTTTGCGGCAGTCAACCTGATCTACCCCGTGCTGATGATCCTGGGCGCGCTGGGCTTCATGGTGGGCACCGGCGGCGCGGCCATCGTGGCCAAGACCCTGGGGGAGGGGAAGCCGGCGCTGGCCAACCAGTACTTCACCCTGCTGGTGCTGTCGGCGGCGGCGGGCGGCGCGGCAGTCTCCCTGCTGGGCCTCCTGTTCATCCGGCCGGTGTCCGCCGCCCTGGGGGCGGAGGGGGCCATGCTGGAGCACTGTGTTCTGTACGCCCGGATCATCCTGGCCGCCAACCCCTTCTTCATCCTGCAAAACGTGTTTCAGTCCTTTTTTGTAGCCGCAGAGAAGCCCAAGCTGGGCCTGAGCGTCACCGTGGGGGCGGGACTGACCAACATTGTGCTGGACGCGCTACTGGTGGCGGTGTTCCCCCTGGGACTGGCCGGCGCGGCCATCGCCACAGCCATGAGCCAGGTGGTGGGCGGGCTGGTCCCGGCGCTCTACTTTGCCCGGGAAAACGGGAGCCTCCTGCGCCTGACCAGAACCCGGTTCTACGGCCGGATCCTGGCCAAGACCTGCGCCAACGGCTCCTCGGAGCTGATGAGCAACATCTCCTCCTCCCTGGTGAGCATTCTCTACAACTTCCAGCTCATACGCCTGGCCGGGGAGGACGGCGTGGCGGCCTACGGGGTGGTCATGTATCTGGCCTTTGTCTTCGCGGCCATCTTCATCGGCTACTCCGTGGGCAGCGCGCCTATTATCAGCTACCACTACGGCGCAGGAAACAGCCGGGAGCTGGGCGGCCTGCTGCGAAAGAGCGTGGTTCTGTGCGCCATCGGCGGCGCGGCCATGGCAGGTCTGTCCGCCCTGGCGGCCCCGCCCCTGGGGCGGATCTTTGTGGGCTATGACCCGGACCTGCTGGCGCTGACGGTCCGCGGCCTGCGGCTGTTCGCCCTGTCCTTCCTGTTCTCGGGGCTGAACATCTTTGGCTCCGCCTTCTTCACAGCCCTCAATAACGGCCTGATTTCCGCCCTCATCTCCTTCCTGCGCACGCTGGTGTTCCAGTGCGGCAGCGTGGTGCTCCTGCCCCTTGCGCTGGGGGTGGACGGGATCTGGCTGTCGGTGGCGGCGGCGGAGCTGGCCGCCCTGGTCCTGACGGGGGTCTTTCTGGCGGTCAACCGGCGGACCTATCGCTATTAGGGCCTGTTTGATAATTGGCGATATGCCCAACAGCAAGGAATTTTTTTTGCCAGACAAGGCAAATTTTCGCAGGCATCCTGACGGATGGCAAGAAAATTTAACGCAGTATGGCGGAAAAAGGCCTGCTGTTTGGGCGTGTTGACAATTTTCAAACAGGCCCTAGCCCTCCGCCACCCCCACCCGCATAAGGCGCACCAGAAGCTGCCGCCCCTCCCTCCGGGGGGCGAGCAGATCGTTAAACTCCACAAAGCAGTCCCCCTTCAGGGGAATCCCCGCCCCGGCGGCGTACTCCCGCAGCCGGGCCGTCTGCTCCAGGTTCCGCTCCTGGGATGTCTCCTCCACCAGATCGCACAGGCACAGGCAGGTCCCGCCCGGGAGGGGGATGTCCCCGTCCTCCCGCTTCTGATAGAGGAAGGAGACGCCCCGCTCCGGTATGCACAGGCCGGTGTGGAGGCCGTCGGTGAGGTAGTTGACAATAATAGACCGGTCCAGATCCGTCAGCTTCACCGCCCGCTGGGCCTCCCAGCGCCGCAGCTGGTATCCCTGGCCGCACAGGGACTGGAAGAGGCGGTTCTCCGCCAGCATCTCCGTGAGCAGGGCCTTCCTGCACCGCAGCCGCTCCATCATCTCCTCCGCCCGGACCAGCTGGGCCTCCAGCAGGGCGTTGAGATTCTCCCCGTCCTCCTGCTGGAGGTAGAACTTGATCTCCCGGAGGGACAGGCCCATGTCCCGCAGGGCGGCAATCAGCGCCAGCTGGTCCAGCTGGGAGAGGGCGTAGTAGCGGTACCCGTTCTCCCCCACCAGGGCGGGCCGGAACAGCTCCAGCTCGTCGTAGTACTGTAAGGTCTTCCGGCTGATCCGGGCGATTTTGGCAAATTCCGTGATCTGAAAAAGCTTTTGCTCCATGTTCACAGGCCCTCCTTGACTGTCCGGCAACGGGATCACTTATCATAGGTTATACCACATCCCCGGCGGGGAGGCAAGGCGGAGGGCAGGCGACACACACGGAGACCAATTTTTGCTGCGGCAGCTTGACATTTGCGAAATCTGTCCAGGGGCGAGCGATGCTCGCCATTTTCTTTTCTATCAGCGCTTGACTGTCCGGTAACGGGATAGTTTATGATAGGCTGTACCACATCCCAGGCGGGGAGATAAGGAGGATACATCATGACCTGTAAAAAAGAGACCTCGCTGCTGGAGGGTCCGGTTCGCGGGACGCTGGTGCGCTTCGCGGCGCCCATCATCCTCAGTAGGGTGACCACCCAGCTCTACACGGTGGCGGACGCCATGATCGTGGGGCTGCGCCTGGACGCCAACGCCCTGGCGGCGGTGTCCAACGGGACCACAGTGCTGATGTTGTTTCTGTTCGTATCCGGCGGGCTGGAGCTGGGGGGCAACCTGCTGGCGGCAGCCAACCGGCCCAGGACGGACCGGGAGGGCATGAGCCGTCTGACCTACAACATCCTGTTCGTGGATCTGGCGGCCGGCCTGCTCATGATGGTCCTGGGCCTCTGGGGGATGGACTGGCTGCTGGGAGCCATCCGCACGCCGGCGGAGATTCGCTCCGGCGCGGCCCTCTACGGGCGGGTCTACCTGCTGGGTCTGCCCTTCCTGACGCTCTATGACCTGTCCCGGCAGCTGGTCATCGGCTGCGGGGAGTCGAAGCTCCCCCTGCGGGCTGTGACGGTCACCTCGGTGCTGAATATCTGCCTGGATCTGCTCCTGGTGGGTCCCATGGGGGTGGCGGGGGCGGCCCTGGCCACCGCCCTGTCCCAGGTGGCCGGGTGCGCGTACATGCTCCGCTATCTCCGGCGGACCCTGCTGGCGGGCCCCTTCCGCCTGCACATGCTCCAACGGGAGTGGTTTGTGGAGATCATGCGCCTGTCGGTGCCCAACACGGTCCAGCAGTCCGCTGGCACGGCCATCACCGTGGTGCGCCAGAGCCTGCTGGGCCCTCTGGGCGTGGCGGCCATTGCGGGGTTCTCCAGTGCCGGAAAGATCTCCCAGCTGCTGCTCATGCCGGTGTTCAGCCTGATGCAGTCCCTGGTGGTGTTCATCGCCCAGAACCGGGCGGTGGGGCAGCTGGACCGGGCGGAGGAGGGCGTCCGGGAGGCGCGGCGGATTTTGCTGTGCTATACGGCCCTGGTGGTGGCGGTGTGCGCTCTGGGGAGCCGGCTCCTGCTGGGGCTGTTCACCCGGGACCAGGAGGCCATCCGGTACGGGGCCCTGCTTCTGAGCCGGGAGTGCTGGAGCTACCCCCTCACCAACCTGCGCCACCTTCAGGAGGCCCGGCTGCGGGGACGCCAGCAGATGGGCCGCTTCCTCACCTCCAATATGATGCTGATCGCCATGAGCATGGCCGGGTGTCTGCTGCTGGTGCCCCGGATGGGGTTCCCCGGCTTCTACTGGGCGGTCTACCTCTCCGCGCCCCTGGGCCTGGCGCTTTCTACGATTCTGGCGCGGTGGAATAGGCAAAGCAGTCATTCTTTTTCTTGAAAGAAAAAGAATCAAAAAGAACTTTTACAGGGGATAGAAGAGCTGCCGGCAGTCTGACGCCAGACTGCCGGCAGCTCTTGTGAATGCCGCTAAGATTTTCTGTTGGCTCCGTGGACCGCCTTTGCCTGCGTTACATCAGCGGCTCCAGGTTCAGCACCGGGTGCCCCTTCTCGGTGATGAAGTTCATCAGCTCCTCGGGATCGGAGGTGATGGTCTCGTCGCCGATCATGTCGCAGAAATTCTCAATCCCCAGCAGCTCCTTGGCCGTGGCGTTGAGCCGGGCGGACACGTCGTTCTTGAGCTCCTTGGGCATCCAGACGATGCGGGCAATGCCGCCCTCGGCGGAGGCGAACTTCTTGCTGCCGATGAAGTGGCGGCCGTGGCCCATGAAGCCCGGGGTCTGCACGCCGCCGCCGGTCATGCTGGCCAGCTCGCCGAAGGTCATGCCCGTGGGGGTCATGCCCTTGAACTCCCGGTTGCAGATCACCAGACCGTTGCTGATGGGCTCGATGCCGCAGATGCACTCGAAGCAGCCGCAGCTGGTCATGGGGTCCTCCATGATGGAGTACAGGCTCACGTGCTCCACCGCGCCCTGGGTGGCCGCGTGGACCATCCGGTCCACGTCCGGGTAGTAGCCCTTCTTCTCGTCCGTGCAGCCCTCCTTGCTGATGGGCTGGCAGGGGCCGGCGTCGTTGAGCTCCTTGGTGGCCTTGGCGTCCAGCCAGCTCACCGCGCCACACAGGCCCAGCCGCTCCGGCGTGACCACGCAGCAGTGGCTGGGGGCGAAGGACTGGCAGAGAATGCAGGTGTAGAACTGGTCCACGCTCTCGTCGGTCATGGAGCTGAGCCTGTCGTCCCGGGCGCTGTAGGCGGGCATGGCCTCCTCGTTGAGGATTCGCGCCGCCTTCTCCGGGTCCGTGACCAGGGTGACCTGGCACTTGTCCACCACCGCGTCAAACTCGTCCATAATCATATTGTAGAGCACCTCGCCGAAGTGCTTCATCCGCAGGCCCTTGCCGTAGGCGTCGTTGGACACCCGGATGCGGAACTGGTTGCGCTGACCGGTGTGCATCACGCCCTCCATGTAGTTGAACCAGGCGTGGATCTTCCGCTCAATGACGGACTCGAAGTCCTTCTGCATCTTCGCGCCGGCCACCTCGATGTAGGTTGCCAGGGCGTACTCCGTCTCGCCGCTGTCGATGTCCGGGCCGTCGATGGTAATCTTGTGGTCCTCGATCTCGTCCATGGACCGGGTAGTCACCAGCTCGCAGGTGGTGTTCTTGCTGGACCAGAACTCCACCTTCATGTCCGCCTTGCGGATGATCTCCCCCTCGAAGGCGGCGGCGAAGGCCACGGGAATGGGCAGCTCCTTCACCTTGATCTTGATGTTGCGCAGGGCCAGGGAGCGCTTGACGGTCTCCTCGTGATTGGTGACCGCCTCCAGCGCGCCGGGGACCTGGAGATCGCCGATATCCTGGTCCACGATCACCGGGAAGCCCAGGGCGATAGCCCCTGCGCCGGCGGAGACCACCACCTCGCTGAGGGCCCCGAAGGTGTTGACAAAGGCGGGCACCCGCTCCTTGGTGTACTTGAGAAGGCCGGCCAGATCCCCGGGCTGGATGTTGCCGAAGATGAGGGCCGCGCGGATGGCAACGGTGACCACGTGGATGACGCTGGTGACGTCGTGGCCCAGGGGCACCACCCGCAGCTCCAGGCCCATCTTCACGCCCTCGCCCAGGGCCTGCTCGATGCAGTCGCCGATCATAAAGGTGAGAATGCCCTTGGACTGGTAGTCCTTGACCACCTTGGCCACGTCGGCGGCGCTGTCCGCCTTGCCAATGACCACGGCCACGCCGGGGATGTCGCCGGTGACTAGGGGCACGCCCAGGGAGCGGATCACGGGGTCAGGCACAAAGCCGATGCCGGAGTCCCCGGCGTAGGGGTCCGCGCCGCCCACATACTTCAGTCCCTCGATGATCTCCGCGCCCACGGCGGTGGCCAGACCCGCGTTCAGCGCCTGGGCGATGTCATCCTGGCCGGTAATCAGGCTCTTCAGTACGTCCACGCAGGCGCTCAGATCCCCCAGCGTCTTCACCTTCACGCCTGTGGCGGAGTAGATGGTGGGGAAGAAATAGGCGGTGTCGGGAAATGCAACAGGGGTGTCAGCGCCGTGCTTGGCAATGGCATCCTTGACGGCCCCCTCGGTCAGGCCCGCCACAGCGTTGGAACCGGCATAGATCAGATCAGTTAACGCGCTCATCAGAACAACCTCCTGTAAAAAATTGAGGGGAAACAGCTGCCTTTTAATATACCAAAAAAAGCGCGCTTTGTATAGCCTTTTTCCGCGATTGAGCATAAATTTTTCCATCCCCTCCCGGGGGATGTCTGGCGAAAAATGAGACGGAGAGAAATGGATATTAGGGCTTGTTTGAAAAATAGATATTGCACAAATTATGAACAAGAGTAAGCTAGGGACATGAAAGGGTATGAATTAACAGCCTTTTTAAAGATAAACACCAACATATCCCCTTTGCCCCGCTACGTCATCCGCAGCCAGTCCGGCAGAGTCCGGCTCCGGACGCCGGAGACGATGCCCATGGCGGCGAAGAGGGACAGGATGGAACTGCCGCCGTAGCTGAAAAAGGGCAGGGTCAGGCCGATGACCGGCATGACAAACAGGCACATGCCGATGTTCTCCACGGTCTGGAAGATCAGCATGGTGCCGAAGCCCACGCAGATGAGCGCGTCCATGGAGCTCTTGGCCACCCGGGCGGTCTGGAAGCAGCGGTATACCACCAGAAACTCCAGCACGATCACCACCATGCACCCCACCATGCCCAGCTCCTCGCCGCACACGCAGAAGATGAAATCCGTCTGCCGGGCCGGGAGACTGCCCTCGCCCCCCTGGGTCTGGATGCCCTGAAAGAGGCCCTGGCCGAAGAGGCCGCCGCTGCCCAGGGCCAGCAGGCCGCGGCTCTGCTGGTAGCCCACGCCGCCGGGGCTGTAGCTGTGGTCCAGGATCACGTGGAACCGGTCCATCCAGTACTTGGGCAGCTTCTCGAACACCGCCAGCAGGCCGATGCCCACCCCCAGGGAGCCAATAGCCAGGGCGAACCAGTACCAGGCCAGCCCGGCGGCCAGAGCCATGCCCATGTAGATAATGGGATACATCATGCCGCTGCCCGCGTCCCTGGACAGGAGGAAAATCCACACAAACATGAACAGGGCGTGGGCCGCGGGCCAGAAGAGGGACCCGAATCCCCGCATCCGCCGGTTGTCCCGGAACCAGGCGATCTGCCGGGCCAGCAGTACCGTAAAGGTCAGACGCACGATCTCTGCCGGCTGAATCATCATGGGCAGGCCCACGTAGATCCAGGAGCGGTTGCCGTAGGCCTCCCGGCCCAGCGGGGTGCGCAGCAGGGCAATGAAGCCGATGTCGAAGATCAGAAACAGCCACCACTTCTCCGCGAAGTGCTCCATGTCCACGTTGGAGAAGATGAAGTAGGCCGCCACACCCATGACCGCCCCGGCGGACTGAATCAGCACCCGCTTCACCTGCTCCGCCAGCCCCAAATAGCCGGTGGCGCTGGCGATGAGCACGACGCCGAAGGCCGTGCACACCAGACACAGCCCCAGCAGGACCATGTCCGCTTTTTTTACAATGTATTTCACGGCCCCCAGCAGCCGGTTAAGGATGGTCACAGCGTTGTCCTCCAGAGAGATTTTCCCTGTTAGTCTACCACAGGACCGGACTTCTGTAAACCTCGAATTTAGCGGAAAGTGCGCGCATTCTCCCAGATCGTCTCCACCTGGGCCTGCGTCAGATCCCAGCTCCCGCAGATCAGTACGATGCCCTCCCGGTCAAGCAGGGCGTACCGCCCCCCGTTCTCCGTCCGTCGGGCCTCCAGGGCCCCCTCCGGCAGCTCCGCTGGAAAGGCGTAATCGGGGCCGTAGTAGTGGGCGGCGCTGTTCTCCGGCGCAACAGTCAGATTCCAGCACAGCTGCCGCAGCCAGCCCCAGGGGATCCGGCACGCCTCGTACCTCAGATCGGGCAGATCGCTGGACCACTCCGCCGGCCCCTGAGAGCAGACGGTCCGGGCGGCCAGGAGGGAGCGGTCCGTCTTGGCCCGATAGCTGCACTGGTCCTCCTCCGTCACCTCAAAGCCCAGCGCCTCCAGGGTGATGGGCAGGGGGTCCCGGTACACCTCCATATCATAACTCACAGCGGAGCCCGGGTGGTTGGTGTGGACATAGGCCGGCTCCCGGTCCATCCGCAGGAAGCGGGCCCTCTGTGTGCCCAGCAGCAGAAAGGGCAGGCTGGCGGCGTACAGCACGCTCAGCGCCGCCACCGTGACCACAAAGGCGGTCCGGGTGGTCCCCCGGCGGCAGCCCCGGCCCTTGAGCAGCCCCATCACCCCCCGGGAGGCGGCCAGCACCAGCAGGACCCCGCCGAAGGCGTACAGAAGAATCCACCGGGCGCCCGGAACGGCGTAGTCCTCCAGATATCCCAGCAGGGTCAGGGCGCAGAGGGCCATCAGCGCCCAGCCCATCCACAGCCGGGCCCGGGTGTGGACCCTGGCGCAGGCCCCGCCCCGCTCCACGGCCCGGCTGGAGCGGAAAAGCCAGATGAAGTAGTCCGCCAGGAAGGCCCCGCAGTAGACCGCCATCCCCGCCAGCAGCAGGGTCAGGCTCAGATTGCTGGACCGGCTGATAAATTCCAGGGGGTCCCTGCGGAAGCTCTCTGCCCGCAGCCAGAGGTTCAGGCCCATGGACGCCAGCAGCAGCCCATAGCTGAATACAAAGCTCTTGCCCATGGACCGGCGGACAGCGTCCAGCTTGAACCTCTCGTCGGTCTCAATGGGGGTGGGGTCCGGCGTCACGGCCCGGAAGATCTGGAGGGGGCCGTAGGCGGCGGCCAGCTCCCATCCCCCGGCCCGGCAGTAGTCGGCGTAGGTCTCCTGGTCCGGGGTGGGGGCGGCGTCAAAGACCGAGGCCTCCGGAAAGCAGGTGGCCGTGTATTTGACCGGCCCCGGCTCCCCCCGGCGGTAAGTCCATAGGGTGCTGCCCGCCTTCTCCAGGAGCCAGCCCCGCTCCGCCATCCGCTCCAGATGCCGGGCTATGGCCTCGCTGTCGTTGATCTGATACCAGTTCAATGCTCTCTTTCTGTCTCTGCTCACGCGTACTCCCCCTCTCCGAACAGCTCGTAGTCCTCGGCCTGCCGCCGCAGCCGCCGGACCTCCTCCGCCAGCCGCCGCTGGCCCGCTTCGGTGATCCGGTAGGAGCGGCGGCGGCCCTCCACCTTGGTCTCTGCAATGAACCCCTCCCGCTGGAAGCTCTCCAGCAGGCTGTACAGGGTCCCCGGGCCGATGACCACCCGGCCGCCGGTCATCTCCGACACCCGGGCCATCACGTCCACCCCGCAGCACTCCCGCTGAAGACACAGCAGGATGTAAAACATCTGCTCCGTCAATGTTTGAAACTTCTCCCGCGCCATGGGTACTGCCTCCCTTCCGATGGATTCCGCAGCCATTCTTTTCTTGAAAGAAAAGAATCAAAAGAACTTTTAGAGATGCTGGCTTCGGAGAAATAGCGATATTCGATATTGCTGAGATCAGTATAACATCGAATATCGTTATTGTCAAGGACAAAACCTCCAAGTCAGGGAAATCCATTTTTGCTGCGGCAGGTTGGCGTTGTCCTCAAGGGGCAGATTCGTCCTCCGGCTCCTCCATCACCCAGGGCAGGGTGAGGCCGAACTCCAGGTCAAAGTGGGGCTCCGGGAACTCCGGCGCACCGTATGGGTAAGTCTCGTGGCAGCAGGTCCCCTGGGCCCCCGGCTCGCCATTGCCGCCCAAGATACGGCCCGCCACGCGGCAGCTGAACTGGTAGAGATGACCGCCCTCCTGCCGGTACAGCTCGCACACATAGGTGGCCTTCTCCGGGGGAATGCCCAGCCTGTCCAGCGGCTCCAGCACAAATCCCGGCAGCCGCCGCTCCCGGGCCAGGGCCAGGAAATTCCGGCAGGGGCCGCAGCAGCACCCCCAAGGCTCCGCCTGGGCGTACCACCGCCGGGTTGCGGCCTCGTCCACCTCTGTCCGAAAGCCGAAGAAGGTATAGGGCTTTGTCTCTCCCATGGTTATGTCTCCCCGTTCCTATAGATAGAAAAGGGTGCGCGGACCTTGGTCCGCGCACCACTTGCAGCTGCCAGATTACAGCAGGCTCTTCTCGTCGGCCTTGCTGAACAGGTGCATCACATTGCCGCCGAAGGTGATGTTGATCTTTGCGCCGTAGCCCAGGCTCTTCTGCTCGCCGGTCAGATCAATGGTGGGCAGAATGATGATGGCGTCCTTGCCGGCCACGTTCACGTGCATGTGGATGGTAGCGCCCATCAGCTCGGTGACGTCCACAGTGGCCGCCAGAGCGTGAGGCGCGTTGGCGTCGCACATGGTGATGTGGTCAGGACGGATGCCCAGGGTGATATCCTGGGGCGCGGTGTTCTTGCTCTTGAGCACGGACTGCTTGTCGTCGCTCAACTCCATGCGGGCGCCGGCCACGGTGACATAGTACCCGCTGCCGTCCTTCTCCAGCTTGGCGTCAAAGAAGTTCATCTGGGGCGTGCCGATGAAGCCGGCCACGAAGAGGTTGGCGGGATGATCGAACACCTGCTGAGGCGTGCCGATCTGCTGGATGAAGCCGTCACGCATGATGACAATGCGGTCGCCCAGGGTCATGGCCTCGGTCTGATCGTGGGTGACGTAGATGAAGGTGGTGTTGATCTTCTGACGGAGCTTGATGATCTCGGCGCGCATCTGGTTGCGCAGCTTGGCGTCCAGGTTACTGAGGGGCTCATCCATCAGGAAGACCTTGGGCTCGCGGACGATGGCGCGGCCGATGGCCACACGCTGGCGCTGGCCGCCGGACAGGGCCTTGGGCTTGCGGTCCAGGTACTGGGTGATGTCCAGAATCTCGGCGGCCTCCTTGACCTTCCGGTCAATCTCATCCTTGGGGACCTTCTTGAGCTTCAGAGAGAAGGCCATGTTCTCGTAGACCGTCATGTGGGGGTACAGGGCGTAGGACTGGAAGACCATGGCGATGTCACGGTCCTTGGGGGCCACGTCGTTCATGACCTTGCCGTCAATGAGCAGCTGGCCTTCGCTGATCTCCTCCAGACCGGCCACCATGCGCAGGGTGGTGGACTTGCCGCAGCCGGAGGGGCCAACCAGAACGATGAACTCCTGGTCCGCGATGTCCAGATTGAACTGCTGCACGGCCACAACGCCTTTCTCGGTCACCTGAAGGTTGACCTTCTTCTCAGGCGCGGCGTCGGCCTTCTTGCCCTTCTTTTTCTTCTGGTCGCCGCTGTGGGGGTAGATCTTCATGACGTTCTTCAGGGATACAGTTGCCATCTTTCAGGCGTTAGCGGAACCGCCTCCGCAGCTTCCGCCTCAAAGGGGCGGAGCAAAACCGCCTCTTTTTTGCGGCAGGTCTCCACACTGCCGCACCGCACGCCTACGCGGAAAACATCCTTTCTTGTCAGTCTGCCCCGCCATTTTGTGGAGTGGCGCGGCAGCTCGTGATTAGACGCTCAAGCGTCGCCGCTCAAGCTGATTATAGAATATAGGATTGCCGGGGGAAAGTCAAGCGGGGAGGTTATTTTCTACCTTCTGCCGGAAAACGGCGGAGGTTTCTGGCTATTTTGCCCAACGCCGCTGGTGCTCCGCCAAGTTCCTGGCTTGGCGGCGTACTAGGGGGCGGCGCAGCCCATCTCCCGGGAGGCCCGGGCCGCCACGTCCAGAAACGCGGGCAGCTTGGCGGCAATGAGCTCGTCCGTGACCCGGGAGGCGGGGCCGCTGACGCTGAGGCCGGCCACGGTCCGCCCTGTGTAGTCCCGGATGGGGGCCGCCACGCACCGCACCCCCAGCTCGCACTCCTCGTTGTCCAGGGCGTAGCCGTTCTTCCGGCTGAAGTCCAGGGCCTCGGCCAGGGCGGCCCCGGTGGAGAGGGTGTGCCGGGTGAGCCGGGGCAGGCCGGAGCCGGCGATGTACTCCGCCAGCTCCTCCGGGCTGTACTCCAGCAGAAACAGCTTGCCTACGCCCGTGCAGTACATGGGCGCAGTCCTGCCGATGTACTGCCGGGTGATGAGGGACTGGGAGGAGATGGTGACGTTGTCAATATAGACGATCTGCCGGTTCTCCTCCTGGACCAGGTGGGCGGACTCCTGGAACAGCGCGCTGGCCTCGGCCACAAAGGCGTGGAGGAGGCTGGTGACGCTCACCCGGTCCTTAATCATCTCCGCCAGGCTGCACAGCTTCAGGTTCAGGATGTACTTGCCGGACTCCTTGTCCTGGGCGGCGTATCCGGCGTTTTGCAGGGCCGCCACAAACCGGTAGCAGGTGCTCTGGTTCATGCCCACCTGATGGGCCAGGTCCACCAGCTTCACCGGCTGGGTCTGGCGGGCCAGGGCCTCCAGAACAAGAAGGAGCTTTTCCGCGGTCTGATTGGAGGCTGCGGCGGAATCCTTTGCCATAAAAAATCTTCCTTTTCATTTTTTTCCTGCTGTCTGTCTGCTCTTATTATACATGCTTTTGCCGGGTTTGCAATCCTTAATTCCGGTCGGCCCGCCCTGGCGGCGGACTGTCCCGTTCCTCACGTATAGTTTTGAATAATAAAATTATATTTTGAATTGCAAAATTTTTTGTTGACATCAAAGGGGGAGGCGCGTATAATCATACGCAGAGCAGGAGGCGGCCCGGACAGGAAAATTTCGGGAGGGCGGCCGGGGCGTCTCTTGACATCCCGCGCCGTCTATACTACAATAGATATTGCCTGAAAGATGGATCAAGCGCCAAATCCAATGCAAGAGTTCCTGCGACTATATTTCTGAGAAATGAGGAAATGACTATGAAATTTTCCAGCAAGGTGAAAAAGTGCGGTCTCTCTCCCATGCGCAAGTTCCATCCCTATGCCGTGGCCGCCGAGGCCGCAGGCAAGAAAATCTACCACCTGAACATCGGCCAGCCGGATATTGAGACCCCGCCTCAGTACTTCGACGCGGTGCGCAATTTCCATCTGCCGGTGCTGGAGTACGCCCCCTCTCCCGGGCTGCCCGTGCTGATCGAGGCCATCCAGAAGTACTACGACAACCTGAACATGCACTTTGAGAAGGACGAGATCCTCATCACCACCGGCGGCAGCGAGGCTCTCCAGATCGTGCTCAACTGCATCCTGGACGACGGCGACGAGATCCTCATCCCCGAGCCCTTCTATCCCAACTACAACACCATGGTCAACACCTGCGGCGCCAAGATCCACCCCGTCCATACCGCCCCCGAGGAGGGCTACCACTACGCCGACCGGGCCAAGATCGAGGCGGAGATCAACGAGCACACCCGGGCCATCATGTGCACCAACCCCGGCAACCCCACCGGCTGCGTCCTCACCCCCGAGGAGATGCGCATGATGGTGGACGTGGCCAAGGAGCACAATCTGTTCATCATCGGAGACGAGGCCTACCGCGAGTTCGTCTACGCCGGCGAGCCCCTCCAGTCCCTGGGCGAGTTCGCGGACGCGGCGGACAACGTGATCGTCATCGACACCGTGTCCAAGCGCTTCTCCGCCTGCGGCGCACGCATTGGCTGCATCATCAGCCGCAACAAGGAGCTCATGAGCGAGGCCATCAAGTACTGCCAGGCCCGCCTGTCCGTGGCTACCCTGGACCAGATCGCCTCCGCCGCCCTCTACGACGTGGGCCCCGCGTATTTCGCCGCCGTCCGGGAGGAGTACAAGCTCCGCCGGGATACCGTGGTTGCCAAGCTCAAGGAGATCCCCGGCGTCATCTGCGAGTGCCCCAAGGGCGCGTTCTACCTCATGGCCGCCCTGCCGGTGGATGACGCGGACGCCTTCCAGAAGTGGCTGCTCACCGACTTTGACGACAACGGCGACACGGTCATGTTCGCCCCCGGCGGCCCCTTCTACGCCACCCCGGGCAAGGGCGTCAACGAGATCCGCATTGCCTACGTCCTCAAGCAGAAGGACCTGGAGCGGGCTATGGACCTGCTGGCCAAGGGCATTGTGGCCTACAACAACCGGGCAAAGTAAGCAGCGCTGTCCCACAGATTCAGCCCGCCGGAGCCGTCGGCCCCGGCGGGCTCTTTATGGGCGCGGAGCGGGCCTGCCGGAGGTATCCGGCAGGCCCATTCGTTTTCTTATGAGGTGGACGGTCCGGCCTGTCAGGCGCTGAGCTCCTGATAGTTAATCACGGACAGCTCGCTCATGGCGGCCCTGGCAGCCTGGACATATCGCTCCAGCTGCTTTGCCACCGGGGCCGCATACATCACCTCGCCGCAGCTGGGACAGACATAGGACGGGACGCGGCGCACAATAACGATGCAGTTATCCATGTCCACAATATGATTTGTCTTGCGCTGCTCCGCCTCGGCGGCACAACGACAGCACTTCATTCCGCATCCTCCTTTTGGCGTGTTTTATAATCCAGCCCGAATTTCTCCCGGGTGGGATAGTACGCAGTAATCAAATACAGACAGCCGCCGCCCACAGAACAGACAACATGCAACGGACGGTTTTCCAGAAGCGCACAGAAGATGAGACAGCTTGGAAAGGGATAATCGTCTGGATACTCCTCTATTATCTCTCCGTGCATGATGGCATATTCCACATGCGCAATCAATATTCCGCGCTTTTCCAGGCGGAGCTGGCAGTGGCGCGTGATCACCTCATTCTCCGTACCGCAGAGCCCTCTTGCCTCTTCCAGATTGAACATAGCCGTTCGGTTTTTACGCCCCCAGGAAAAACCGTCCTGCCTCCTCCCGGAACACGGACCCGTAAAACAGGGTCATCACCTGGATGAGGTACTGGGTGTCCTTCACTCCCGCCGTCTCAAAGCAGGAGTGCATGGCCAGCTGAGGCAGGCCGATGTCCACCGTATTCAGAGACAGATGGGAGTTGGAGATGTTGCCCAGGGTGGACCCGCCGGCCATATCCGAGCGGTTGGAGAACTGCTGCACCGGCACGTCCGCCCTGCGGCACAGGGCCGTAAAGACCGCCTGGGACGCGCCGTCGGTGGCGTAGCGGACGCCGTGCTTGATGACCGGGCCGCCGTTCATCGCCGGGCGGTGGGTGGCGTCGGCGTACTCCGGGTGGTTGGGATGGACCGCGTGGGCGTTGTCCGCCGACACCATGAAGCTGTGGGCCATGGCCTGGGCGCGGTTCTTGCCGAAGGCGGCGCATATCCGCTCCGCCACGTCAGCCAGGAACGTGCCGTCCGCCCCCTGCTTGGTGAGGCTGCCCACCTCCTCGTTGTCCAGCAGCGCGAACACCGGCACGCTGGCCGCCTCTTCAGCCTCCATAAAGCCCCGGAAGCAGCCGTAGGCGCACTGGAGGTCATCCAGCATGGGCGCGGACACAAACTGGTCCTCCGCCCCCCAGACCAGCCCCTTCTGCCGCAGGCAGAGGAACAGATCCGTGCCCAGAATGTCCCCGGCCTCGCAGCCCGCCGCCTGGGCCACAACGGCCCGGAAGCTGCCCTTCTCCAGACCCAGCCCCATCAGGGGAACCATGTCGGTCTTGGGGTCATATGAGTAGCCGTCGTTGGCCTTCCGGTTCATGTGGATCGCCACGCTGGGGATCAGCAGCAGATCCCGGTCCACGTACACCAGCCGGGTCTCCACGCCGTCCGCCGTCTGCACCAGCACCCGGCCCGCCACGGTCAGGGGCCGGTCCATCCAGGGCGCGCACAGCATCCCGCCGTACTTCTCCACGTTCAGCCGCACGTAGCTCTCCGGCCCGGCCAGCTCCGCGTTCTCCTTCACCCGCAGGCAGGGCGCGTCGGAGTGGCTGGCGGAGATCATAAAGCCGGAGAAGTCCCCGCCGGGGATCCGGAACGCCGCCAGGGCGGAGCCGTTGCGGGTGACGTAGTACCTCCCGCCCGGGGCCAGCGCCCAGTCCGCGCCCTCATACAGGCGGGTGTAGCCGTTCCGCTCCAGCTCCTCCGCCAGATTGGCCGCCGCGTGGTAGCGGCTGGGGCTGCGGGATAGAAAGTCCAGTAGTTCGGTCATTGTCAGTCTCCTCCGTTGTTTATTCGTTTCGTTCATAGAACCACACAAAGGCGTGGCAGGTCACCTTCTCCCCGCCGCTCTGGATCTCCACCTGATGCCTCCCGTCCTCCGTGAGGGTGTACAGGCACCGGATGGGCGTGCCCTCCAGGATCTGCCGGCGGAAGGCCACCTCCACCGTGCCGGGCAGGCGGTCAAACACCTCCTGGGGCAGGGCCTCCAGGGCGTAGTCCAGATAGTGGATGTTGTTGACGTGGCGGTTGACGTCCATGTCCCGCCGCCCGGCCAGCGTCGAAAAGGCCGGGGGCGTGCCGGGCGGGGTCTTGCCGTTGGTGCGCAGGGGCGTGCCGAATACGCTCCGCTCCTCCATGTCGTAGGCGGACCGGACCGCGTCGGTGACCCGGGTGAGCTTGCCGGTGACGGCGTTCACCAGGATCCACTTGGAGGAGCCCCGGGCAATCAGCTCCTCCCCCTGCCAGACCAGAAAGTCCCGCTCTGAGAAGAAGCCGTCCAGGGACCGGGGCCAGGTCTCCGTCCGCAGATGGGTCCGCCAGACGGGACGGGTCCGCAGCTCCGCCCGCCAGCCGGAGAGAAGCCAGCATACGCCGGTGCGGGGCACGTCCTTGGCGCCGTAGCCCCGCTCGTCGGAGGCGATGGCCGCGGCCTCCTGGAGGATGCGCAGCAGGCCCCGGTGGTCCAGCCGGCGGTCAATTCCTACATCGGGGTAGGTAATATCGGTTTCGTAGATGTATGGCGTATCAATCATTCCTTCTTTTGTTTTCTCTATTGTACTACCAAAAGGCGGGAATGTCAAAGGGGGAAAGGGCTACGCCCGGATCCCCGCCTGCCGGAAGGCCGCCTCCAGCAGGGCCATGTCCCCGGGGATGGAGATGGGCTCGCCGCAGGCGGCGATGGCGTTGGCCACGTCCTTGAGCCCGCTGCCGGTGACCACGCTGACCACAACGGCGTCGGAGGGGATCCTGCCCGCCTGGCACAGCTTTTTCAGCCCTGCCGTGCCCGTCACCCCCGCCGGCTCGCCGAACACGCCGCACCGGCGGCCCAGCAGCTTCTGCGCCGCCATAATCTCCTGATCGGAGACGTTCACCGTCAGGCCGTCGGACTCCCGAATCGCCATGAGGGCCTTGTCCGCGTTCCGGGGCACGCCTACGGCGATGGAGTCGGCCAGGGTGTTCTCCTCCATGGGCCGCCAGTCCTCGCCGGTCTCAATGGCCCGGTTCAGGGGGCAGCACCCCTCCGCCTGAACGGAGATCAGGCGGGGCAGGCGGTCAATGAACCCTATGGCGTGGAGGTCCTTAAGCCCCTTCCAGAGCCCGGCGATGGTGCAGCCGTCTCCCACGGAGACAGCGATATAGTCCGGCGCCGCCCAGTTCAGCTGCTCCATGATCTCCAGGCCCACGGTCTTTTTCCCCTCGGAGAGGTAGGGATTAATGGCGGCGTTGCGGTTGTACCAGCCCCATTTTTCGATGGCGGCCCTGCTCAGCTCGAAGGTGTCCTCATAGCTGCCCTGGACCGACACCACCGTGGCCCCGAAGGTCATCAGCTGTGCCACTTTCCCCTTGGGGGCCCGGCTGGGAACGAAGATGTAGGTGCTCAGTCCTGCCGCCGCCGCGTTGCCGGCCAGGGAGGAGGCGGCGTTGCCGGTGGAGGAGCAGGCGATCACCTGGGCCCCCGCCTCCCGGGCCTTGGCCACGGCCATGGCGCTGGCCCGGTCCTTCAGGGAGGCGGTGGGGTTGATGCCGTCGTCCTTGATGTAGAGCTTGGCAAGGCCCAGCTCCTGGGCCAGCGCGTCCGCCTCATAGAGGGGGCTGCCGCCCACCCGCAGGGGGGGCAGGGGGGTGTCCTCCTCTACCGGAAGCAGCTCGCGGAAGCGCCACATGGTGCTGTCCCGGCGCTGTGCCAGATCGTCCTTGGTGAAGGTGGAGCGGATGTAGTCGTAGTCGTAAACGATGTCCAGAATGCCGCCGCAGGCGCAGCTGGTCAGATCGGGCGCGGCGGCGTAAATCCTCCCGCATCTCACGCATTTCGCGTGTTTCACGTTTTTCATGGCGGTGCTCCTTTTAGTAATCATTCTTTTTTCTTGAAAGAAAAAAGAATCAAAAAAGAACTTTAGAGGGGGTTACAGGGGCCTCCATCGTACATCCGGCCCCGGATCCAGAAGCGCACCTGCACCTGTGGATTTGCTTATGGTTCGTCTTCCCGGAGATTTTCCAGGGCAACGCGGACCGCCTCAATCACAAATGCCGAAAAATTGCAGTTTGTCCCGCGAATTGCCTCCTCAACGTCTGCGATAACATCGTCAGGAAAACGGATGGTTTTATTTGTGGTTGTGTAGATCTTAGGAATCTTAAATTTCCGCATATTGCACCTCGCCATATATTATATATGGCTATGGTATTGCAATATGTATATAAAATATGCTTTGCTAAAGTATTGCATTTCGCCTTGCGGCATGTTAAGCTATAAATATCTGAAAAAAGGGGGCATAATCATGGAAAATTTCCCAAAATACTACACTCGATTATTCAATGGTATCACAGACGCGCTCAAAGCGATGGAGGAGCAAAATTATATCAAGGCACAGGATATTCTTATCCGGGCCCAGCAGGACGCAGAGGAGATGTACCTGGATGACGGGGACGACGAGGAAACTGAATAAGCGAAAAGGGCGGGGCCAGCGGTCCCGCCCTTTTAAAGTTTTTCTTTTGATTCTTTTCTTTGTTCACAAAGAAAAGAATGAATACATTACAGGTTCTTCAACAGGCCCGTGGCCTCGTTGAACTCGTTGATGAGCTCATCCAGCTCGGCGGCCTGGGCGTGGACCGCGTCCCAGGTGCTCTCCGTATCGTACCACAGGGCGTTCAGATCCTTCACGTCCCGGGCCTGCTGCTCCACCCAGGTGTAGTACTTCAGGTTGTGGACCCGCTTGCGGTCCGTGTATGTCAGCTCCTTAAGGCTGTCCGTCTTGAGCCCCAGCATGTGCAGGTGGTGGTCCAGGGCCGCCTCGTGGACGCTGTACGCCCCGTGCATCTCGTCCAGCTCCGTGATCCGGCTCTGATACATGGCCGCGCTGTCCGTCAGCACCGTGCCCACCACGTCGTGCTCGGTGAGCTCGTAGTATTTCGCCAGCTTGATGCAGCACAGCACATTGGCAATGCCGCTGATTCCCAGCCAGCTCAGCTTCTCAATGAGCGCGTCCTCCAGGCCCAGCTCCTCCTTGAGGTACTTCTCGCCGTCGGGGGTGTTGAACAGGCGCAGCAGCCGCTGGCTGTCCTCGTCGTCAATGGCAATGGCCATGTCGGTGTTCTTCACGTTGTGGATCCAGGGGATGTGCTTGTCTCCGATGCCCTCGATGCGGTGGCCGCCGAAGCCGTTGTCCAGGATAGTCGGGCACTGGAGGGCCTCGCCCACGGCCAGCTTGAGATGGGGATAGCGCTCCTTGAGCAGATCGCCCGCGCTCATGGTCCCGGCGGAGCCGGAGGTGAAGCAGGCCCCGGCAAAGCGGTCCCCGGGCCGCTTCACGGCCTCAAAGAGGTCCGCCAGGGCATAGCCGGTGACGTTGTAGTGCCACAGAGGGTTGCCCATCTCCTCAAACTGGTTGAAGATCATGTACTGGGGGTCCTGCTTGAGCTCCCAGGTCTTGTCAAAGATCTCCTTCACGTTGCTCTCGCAGCCCGGGGTGGCGATGACCTCTCCGGCAATGGACTTGAGCCAGCTGAACCGCTCCTGGCTCATCTCGGCGGGGAGGATCGCCACGCTCTCGCAGGCCAGCAGCTTGGAGTTGAAGGCGCCGCCCCGGCAGTAGTTGCCGGTGGAGGGCCAGACGGCCTTGTGCCAGGAGGCGTCAAACTGGCCGGTGACCAGCCGGGGGGCCAGGCAGCCGAAGGACGCGCCCACCTTGTGGCATCCGGTGGGGAACCACTTGCCCGCCATGGCGATGATCCGGCAGGGCACGCCGGAGAGGCTGCTGGGGATCTCCACGTAGTTGGGCACGGCCTGGAACAGGCCGCCGCTCTCCTTGGCCTCGTTTTTCCAGGTGATACGGAAGAGGTTCAGGGGGTTCACGTCCCACAGGCCCACGCCCCTGAGCTTCTCCTGAATGGGGGCCGGGATGGTCTCCGGGTTCTGCATCTGGGCGATGGTGGGAATGATAACGTTGTTCTCCCTTGCCTTCTGCACGTTCTTGGAGAGGATTTCTCTGTGGATGGTGAGATCAATCTTGCTCATGGCGCTTTTCCTCCTGTTTTAGATCAATGTAAGAATACAGCGTGTATTTGGAGATGCCGAAATACTTGGCCACCTTGTCGCCGCTCTTGGTGACCAGAAACGCCCCGTGCTGGCTGAGGAACTGGATGGCCCGGACCTTGTCGTCCTTGTTCATCAGAGCCGCCGGCTTGCCCACCAGGGCCACGCTCTGCTCGATAAGGCCGTCCAGCATGTCGTTGACGTTGACCACGGCGATGTTCTCCTCCCGCCGGCCGCAGGGGGTACTGGTGATGCCGGACACGGCCTGCTCCACCATCAGCAGGGCGGAGATGTCGAAGTTGATGGACAGGATGCCGGAGACCGCCCCGCCGGGGGAGCGGACGTAGACGGTGGAGGACTTGAGAACCTTGCCGCCGTCGGTGCGGCAGAGGTAGCCCAGGCAGTCCTGGGGGTCCTCGTTGTGGCTCATGATCTGCTCCAGAACCACGTTGGAGGGGCCGTCCCCCACCTTGCGGCCGGTGACGTGGCCGTTTTCGATGTGGACGATGGAGTGGGCCGGATCCTGGCTCTCCAGATCGTGGACCACCACCTCGCAGTTGGAGCCGAACTGGGCGGCCAGGGCGGCGGCCACCTGCTTGAGTACGGACAGCTGATGGGCTTCCAAAACGGTATCAACCTCCCTCTCCCCGGCCTGGGCCGGGGCTGATTTTTGCGGTTCCGGATGTGCTTCCGGGTCCATCATACCAGCATTGGGAGGAGAATGCAATGGGTTTTCAAAAAGATTTTTAGGTTTTCAAAAAAATTGTTTGACAACCGCGTTTTCTATGCTATGATAAGGATAGAGAGGGGCTGCGGCGTCTGTCCGGAGAGGGGCCGCCATTGGGCTTCGCCCAACGGCCGGCCCGGCAGCGCCTGCGCTGCCCAAGTTCTTTTTTGATTCTTTTTCTTTCAAGAAAAAGAATGTTGACTGAAAATACATGAAACGGAGGGCGTGACCTATGGACTTTGAGGGCATCAAGCGGGCATCGGAGGGCTACCGGGAGAACATGAGCAAATTCCTGCGGGACCTGATCGCCATTCCCAGCGAGAGCTGCGGCGAGGAGGGGGTCATCAAGCGCACCATTCTGGAGATGGAGCGGCTGGGCTTTGACCGCACGGAGATTGATCCCCAGGGCAACGCCCTGGGCTGGATGGGCCAGGGGGACAAGGTGATCGCCTTTGACGGACACATCGACACCGTGGGCGTGGGCAACGCCGGCAACTGGGACCACGATCCCTATCAGGGCTACGAGACCAAGGACGTCATCTACGGCCGGGGCGGATCGGACCAGGAGGGCGGCGTTGTGTCGGCGGTGTACGGGGCGAAGATCATGAAGGATCTGGGCCTCATCCCCGAGGGGTACGCGATTCTGGTGGCGGCCACGGTCCAGGAGGAGGACTGCGACGGCCTGTGCTGGCAGTACATCCACAACGAGGACGGCATCACGCCGGAGTTCGTGGTGTCCACCGAGCCCACCGACGGCGGCATTTACCGGGGCCACCGGGGCCGCATGGAGATCCGGGTGGACGTGAAGGGCGTCAGCTGCCACGGCTCCGCCCCGGAGCGGGGGGACAACGCCATCTATAAGATGGCCGACATTGTCCGGGAGATCCGGGCCCTCAACGACAACGACGACGGGGAGGGGACGGAGATCAAGGGGCTGGTGAAGATGCTGAGCCCCCAGTACAACCCGGACCACTACGAGGACGCCCGGTTCCTGGGCCGGGGCACCTGCACGGTGAGCCAGATTTTCTTCACCTCCCCCAGCCGGTGCGCGGTGGCGGACAGCTGCGCGGTGTCCATTGACCGGCGCATGACCGCCGGGGAGACCTGGGACAGCTGCCTGGAGGAGATCCGGGCCCTGCCGGCGGTGCGCAGGTGCGGCGAGGACGTGAAGGTGAGCATGTACATGTATGACCGTCCGGCCTGGACGGGGCTGAAGTACGAGACCGAGTGCTATTTCCCCACCTGGATCAACAAGGAGAGCGCCCCCCACGTCCAGGCCTTGGCGGAGGCCCACAGGGCCCTCTACGGTCCGGAGCGGGTGGGCCACGCGGACCCGGACGAGCGGCTGGACGCCATGCGCCTGCGCCGCCGTCCCCTCATCGACAAGTGGACCTTCTCCACCAACGGCGTGTCCATCCAGGGCCGGTACGGCATCCCCTGCGTGGGCTTCGGCCCCGGCGCGGAGAGCCAGGCCCACGCCCCCAACGAGATCACCTGGAAGCAGGATCTGGTCACCTGCGCGGCGGTGTACGCGGCCTGCGTGGGGCTCTATAAGGGCAGGGGCGGCGAGGACGTGTGCGAGTACAGGGGCGGCAAGACGGACAACGATATCAAATAGTTGAAAACAGGGAAAAAACGTTAAAAGGTTTTTCTTTCTGGTTCTTTTTCTTGTTCACAAAGGAAAAGAACAGGCCGCATAAAATAAAGACATAAAGGAGACGATAAGCAATGAGCAAGACAGAGCAGCTGGCCCAGGGCCTGGAAAAGCTGAAGATCAACGGCATGTATAAAAACGACTTCTACTGGACCTGGGACAAGACGGACGACGAGCTGGCGGCGGTCTTTGCCGTGGCCGACGCCCTGCGGGATCTGCGGGAGCGGAACATCTCCACCCGGATCTTCGACTCCGGCCTGGGCATCTCCATCTTCCGGGACAACTCCACCCGCACCCGGTTCTCCTTCGCCTCCGCCTGCAACCTGCTGGGCCTGGAGGTCAGCGATCTGGACGAGAAGAAGAGCCAGATTGCCCACGGCGAGACGGTCCGGGAGACGGCCAACATGGTCTCCTTCATGGCCGACGTGATCGGCATCCGGGACGACATGTTCATTGAGGAGGGCCACAAGTACCAGAAGACCTTCATGGACGCCCTGGACGAGGGGTATGAGAAGGGCATTCTGGAGCAGCGGCCCACCCTGGTGAACCTCCAGTGCGACGTGGACCACCCCACCCAGTCCATGGCGGACCTGCTCCACGTGATCCACCAGTTCGGCGGCGTGGAGAACCTGAAGGGGAAAAAGGTGGCCATGACCTGGGCCTACTCCCCCAGCTACGGCAAGCCCCTGAGCGTGCCCCAGGGCATCATCGGCCTGTTCACCCGGTTCGGCATGGACGTGACCCTGGCCCATCCGGAGGGGTACGAGGTGATGCCGGAGAGCGAGGACGTGGCCCGGAAAAACGCGGCGGCCTCCGGCGGGGCCTTCCGGAAGGTGAACTCCATGGAGGAGGCCTTCCGGGGCGCGGACATTGTCTACCCCAAGAGCTGGGCCCCCTTCAAGGCCATGGAGAAGCGCACCCGGCTCTACCGGGAGGGGGACAAGGCGGGCATTGACCGGCTGGAGCAGGAGCTGCTGGCCCAGAACGCCCAGCATAAGGACTGGTCCTGCACCGAGGAGATGATGAAGCTGACCCGGGAGGGCCGGGCGCTCTACATGCACTGCCTGCCCGCGGACATCACGGGCCTGAGCTGCCAGGAGGGCGAGGTGGATAACTCCGTCTTTGACCGGTATATCCAGCCCCTGTACAAGGAGGCGTCCTTCAAGCCCTACATCATCGCGGCCATGATCTTCCTGAGCAAGGTCAAGGACCCTGTGGGCGCGCTGCGGGCGCTGGAGCGTGCCGGCGGGCGGCGGAAGGCGTTTTAGGTATACATACTTTTCCCTGTGAAGAGCGAAACCGTACCAGAGGAAACAGTATGGCTACTGAAAGGAATTTGAGGAAGTAAGGTATGAGCAAGCGCATCGTCATCGCCCTGGGGGGCAACGCCCTGGGGAACACGCTGCCCGAGCAGGCGGCAGCGGTGAAAATCACCGCCCGGGCCATCGTGGATCTGATCGAGGACGGCAATCAGGTGGTGGTGGCCCACGGAAACGGACCCCAGGTGGGGATTATCAACAACGCCATGGCAGCCCTCCAGAAGGAGGATCCCAGCCAGGGCTTCACCCCGCTGTCCGTCTGCGGGGCCATGAGCCAGGCCTACATTGGCTACGATCTGCAAAACGCCTTCCGGGAGGAGCTGCTCAACCGCGGCATCGGCAACATGCCCGTGTGCTCCATTGTCACCCAGGTGGAGGTGGACCCGTCGGACCCGGCCTTTGACCACCCCTCCAAGCCCATCGGCAAGTTCCTGACCGAGCGGGAGGCCAAGGAGTACGCGGCCAAGACCGGCAATCTGGTCCGGGAGGACGCGGGCCGGGGCTGGCGGCGGTACGTGGCCTCCCCCAAGCCCAAGCACATCATTGAGGCCGGCGCCATCCGGGCTCTGACCGAGGACGGCCATCTGGTCATCTGCTGCGGCGGCGGGGGAATCCCGGTCTACCGCACGGAGAAGAACCACCTCAAGGGCGCAGCGGCGGTGATTGACAAGGATTTTGCCTCTGAGCTGCTGGCGGAGCAGCTGGACGCGGATATGCTCATCATCCTCACCGCCGTGGAAAAGGTAGCCGTCAATTTCCGCAGGGAGAACGAGCAGTGGCTGGACGCCATGACCCCGGATCAGGCCCTCCAGTACGCCCGGGAGGGGCAGTTCGCCCCCGGCTCCATGCTGCCGAAGGTGGAGGCGGCGGTGAAATTCGCCCAGTCCAAGCCCGGCCGGGAGGCCCTCATCACCCTGCTGGAGAAGGCCCGGGAGGGCATCGCCGGCAGGACCGGCACCGTCATACGGCAATAAGGATCTGTATTCGTGGCCGCCCAGCGGCTGCGCAGACAGGCCAAGAACCCCCGCCGGACGCAATGTCCGGCGGGGGTTTCGCGCTATTTTTCCCTCTCCGCGCCGCCGCGCAGGTGGGAGATCAGGTGACAGACAAGCCCCACGTCCGCCTCCGTCAGCCCGGCGACGCTGACGGTGGCCGTCTCACTGAGGCCCAGGAGGTAGTCCGCCGAGACCCGGAAGAGCCCGGCCAGCTCCGCGATATACTGCGTCGAGGGGGTGGAAATGCCCATCTCCCAGGCGTTCACGCTGGACCGGGTGATGCCCAGCCGCTTTGCCAGCTTTTCCTGGGACATGCCCGCCTGCTCCCGCAGGGTTTTGATTCGCTCTGCAAGCATTTGATCCCCTCCTTTTAGAGATATGATAACCAGTTTAATTGATATTTCATTATCATATAGATGTTTGTAGTTGACGTTCGATGAAAAAAGTGATAATATAAACTAAGAAATTCCTAATTAGAACGAGAGGAAAAAATAGAGTGGATACTATTTATAAAAAAATGTATGCCCAACTTGTAGGACAAGTAGATGAAACCTTGCAAATTATTGGCAATGCTGTGGTATTTGGGAACTGTGACAGAGAGATGGTGAAGGAAATTGGGAACAGGCTAAAAGATGCACTTTTGGCAGCCGAGGAGTTATACGTCGCAGAGGAGGAATAAAAAAGCAGGTGGCCCCTTGATGGGACCGCCTGCTTAAATATTATTCTAAATTAAGTGGGAGATGGCACAAAAGAGTGCACAGCAGAGACAGTTGTTTTGTTCATGCAGACAAAACTTTTTCCAGCGGTTAAAAAAACGTTGACGGGGACAAAATGCCTGTGTTACGATTTAATCTATTAAAGCGGCGGCAGACGGCCGGACAGGCCGCCGCCCATGCCAAATTCAGCTTGGAGGCGACAGCCATGCGCATTGCGAACGACTATCTCAACGGCCTGATGGAGCGGGTGATTGCCCGCAACCCGGCGGAGCCGGAGTTTCATCAGGCGGTGGGGGAGGTCCTCACCTCCCTGGTCCCCGTGGTGGAGGCCAACCCCGCCTATATCACCGAGGGCGTGATGGACTGCATCGTGGAGCCGGAGCGGATCATCAAGTTCCGGGTGCCCTGGGAGGACGAGCAGGGCAATATCCACGTCAACCGGGGCTTCCGGGTCCAGTTCAACTCCGCCATCGGCCCCTACAAAGGGGGCCTGCGGTTCCACCCCACCGTCTACGAGGGTATTGTGAAGTTTCTGGGCTTTGAGCAGATCTTCAAAAACAGCCTCACCGGCCTGCCCATCGGCGGCGGCAAGGGCGGGGCGGACTTTGACCCCAAGGGCCGGAGCGACCTGGAGGTCATGCGCTTCTGCCAGAGCTTCATGACTGAGCTCTTCAAGTATATCGGCCCGGACACCGATGTGCCCGCCGGGGACATCGGCGTGGGCAGCCGGGAGATCGGCTACCTCTTCGGCCAGTACAAGCGCCTGCGCAACGAGTTCACCGGCGTGCTCACCGGCAAGGGCCTGACCTACGGCGGCTCCCTGGCCCGCACCGAGGCCACCGGCTACGGCCTGTGCTACTTTGCCGACTGCATGCTCAGGGACGCGGGCCGGAGCTTTGACGGGGCCGCGGTGGCCATCTCCGGGTCCGGCAACGTGGCCATCTACGCTTGCGAGAAGGCGGCCCAGTTCGGGGCCAGGGTGGTGACCATGAGCGACTCCGGCGGGTTTATCTACGACAAGAACGGCATTGACCTGCCCCTGGTCAAGGAGCTCAAGGAGGTCCGGCGCCAGCGCATCTCCGCCTATGTGGACGTCCACCCGGAGGCGGAGTACCACCCGGGCTGCGCCGGCGTGTGGCAGACGCCCTGCGACATTGCCCTGCCCTGCGCCACCCAGAACGAGCTGGATCTGAACGGGGCCAGGGCTCTGATCGGGAACGGCTGCTATGCCGTGGCCGAGGGGGCCAACATGCCCTGCACCCCGGAGGCGGTGGAGGCCCTCCAGGCCGCCGGCGTGCTCTTCGCCCCGGCCAAGGCCGCCAACGCCGGCGGCGTGGCCACCTCCGCTCTGGAGATGAGCCAGAACTCCATGCGCTTCTACTGGACCTTCGAGGAGGTGGACGAGCACCTGAAAACCATTATGACGGACCTCTACCGCAACGCCTCCGCCGCCGCGGCCCAGTACGGCATGGCGGGGAACCTGGCGGCGGGGGCCAACATCGCCGGGTTTGTCAAGGTGGCGGACGCCATGCTGGCCTACGGCATTGTGTAAGGGGGCGGGCCTGTGAACGAGTATATTGCCCGGGTGCGGGAGAATCTGGCGCGGCAGTACCCCAACGAGCCGGAGTACCTCCAGTCCGTGAACGCCTGGCTGGAGATGATCGGGCCGGCGGCGGACGATCCCCGGTACGAGCGGCTGGATCTCATCACACGCATGGTGGAGCCGGAGCGGATGTTCACCTTCCTCATCCCCTGGGTGGACGATGCGGGCGTGACCCACACCAGCCACGGCTACCGGGTCCAGTTCAACTCCGCCATCGGCCCCTACAAGGGGGGCCTGCGGTTTCACCCCACGGTCAGCCCCTCGGTGGTGAAGTTCCTGGGGTTTGAGCAGACCTACAAAAACGCCCTCACCGGCCTGCCCATCGGCGGGGCGGCCGGCGGCGCGGACTTCGATCCCCGGGGCAGGTCCCGCCGGGAGATCATGCGCTTCTGCCAGAGCTTCATGTACGCCCTCTACCGGTATATTGGCGCGGACACCGACGTGCCCGCCGGGGACATCGGCGTGGGCAGCCGGGAGATCGGCTACCTCTACGGGGCCTACAAGAAGGTGACGGGCCGGGCCGAGAGCAGCGCCCTCACCGGCAAGGGCCTGACCTACGGCGGCAGCCGGGTCCGCCAGGAGGCGGCGGGCTTCGGCACGGTGTACTTCCTCGCCCGGATGCTGGAGCACCAGGGGGAGACCATGGAGGGCAAGCGGCTGCTGGTCTCCGGCTTTGGCAATATGAGCTGGGGGGTGTGCCGCAAGGCCGCCCAGCTGGGGGGCCGGGTGGTGACCCTCTCCGGGCCGGACGGATATATCTACGATCCGGACGGCGTGGCCACCCAGGAGAAGTACGACTTCATGGTGGAAATGCGCTGCAGCGGGGAGGACCGGGTGGAGCCCTACGCGGAGCGGTTCGGCGTGGCCTTCTATCCGGGCCGGAAGCCATGGGAGGTCCCGGGAGACGCGGCCATCCCCTGCGCCACCCAGAACGAGCTGACTGTGGACGACGCGGTGCTCATCCTGGCCAACGGCGTGCGCTACTACGTGGAGGGGGCCAACATGCCCGCCACAGCGGAGGCCCTGCGGCTGCTGCGGCTGAGTCCCAGGGTGCTCACGGCGGGGGCCAAGGCAGCGGGCAGCGGGGGCGTGGCGGTGTCCGCCCTGGAGATGGTGCAGAACTCCCTGCGCTACAGCTGGTCCCGCCGGGAGGTGGACGAGAAGCTGCGGGGGATCATGAGCTCCATCTACGACGCCTCCGCCGCGGCGGCAGAGGCCTACGGCCTGGGCTATGACCTCATCGCGGGCAACGACATCGCCGCGTTCAAGAAGATTGCTGACGCCATGATCGCCCAGGGACTGTAGAGAGACGAACCATCCGCCCCCCAAGCGCCGGGGAGCGGGTGGTTTTTTTCACGCCGGGCATTTTCGGTGAAAAGCTTCCTTGTAAAACCGGAGAAACTGTGGTATACTCGCTCTATCCAAAGGATCCGGGAGGAACGGGAAATGGAACCTGTATGCTACACGGTGCAGACCATCAACGGCGACTACGCCTACCTGCTCAGCGACAGCGGCGTGGAGAACCAGGTGGCCATGTTTCTGCTGCCCGAGGGCACGGACGTGGGCAGCCGCCTCCTGTGGGAGAACTTCCAGTGGACGCTGCTGTAGGGGTCCGGCCCCGGGCAGTCCGCCGGAGGAGAGGAGCACGGTATGCTGAAGCAGATCACTGATATTGTAAAGGAGGCGGCTCAGATCGTCCTGGCAGCCAGGGACATCCCGTCCCAGACCCATGAGAAGACCTCCGCCGCCGATCTGGTGACGGAGTATGATCTGGCGGTGGAGCGGTTTCTGAAGGAGAAGCTGCCCCCGCTGGTCCCGGGGTCCGTCTTCTTTGGCGAGGAGGAGGCGGAGAACGCCGACCCCAGCCGGGGGTGGGCCTTCATTGTGGACCCCATCGACGGCACCACCAACTTTGTCCGGGACCTCCGCCAGAGCGCCATCTCCGTGGCCCTGGCCAGGGACGGCGCGGTGGAGTACGGCGTGGTCTACGACCTCTATAAGGACGAGCTGTTCTCCGCCCGGCGGGGCGGCGGCGCGTTCCTCAACGGCAGTCCTATCCACGTCAGCACCCGCCCCCTGTCCCAGGGGGTGTTCGGCATGGGCACCGCCATCTATAAGCGGGAGTACCTGGAGCCCACCATGCGCCTGACGGAGCAGCTCTTCCGCCGCAGCTGCGACTTCCGCCGCCTGGGCTCGGCGGCCCTGGATCTGTGCAACGTGGCCTGCGGCCGCACGGAGGTGTTCTTCGAGTACAGCCTGTGCCCCTGGGACTACGCGGCGGGGAGCCTGCTGGTGTGCGAGGCCGGGGGGAGGATCTGCACCCTGGAGGGGAAGCCCCTGCCCATTGTGGAGCGGAGCAGCGCCTGGGCCAGCAATCTGGTGAACTGGGATATCCTGCGGGAGCTGGAGGTCTGACGCCATGCCCTATCTGCTGACCATACTCCTGTGCGTGGCCGCCGATCAGGCGGTGAAATACTACGTTGTCACCCACCTGGCCCTCTACGAGAGCGCCCCCCTGCTGCCGGGGCTGGTGGAGCTGTACTACATCCGCAACACCGGCGGCGGCTTCTCCATCCTCTCCGGCCACACCTGGCTCCTCACCCTGCTGACGGCGGCGGTGATGGCAGCCGTGGCGGTGCTGCTGGCCCGGAGGACCTTCCCCCACCCCCTGGCCATGTGGACACTGACGGCCATCCTGGGAGGCGGACTGGGGAACCTCATTGACCGGGTGCGTCTGGGCTATGTGGTGGACATGTTCAACTTCCAGTTCATGCGCTATCCGGTGTTCAACGTGGCGGACATTCTGGTGGTCTGCGGGACCATCGGCTTTGCCGCCTACTATCTGCTGCTCCACGACAGGGCGGCAAAAAAGGAGACAGACCATGGGACGGACCAGCCTGACGGCGGCCAGTGAGGACCGGGGGGTCCGGCTGGACAGCTTCCTGGCCTGCCGCGTCCCGGAGCTGACCCGCTCCGCCGCGGCGCGGCTCATTGAGACCGGCCGGGTGACGGTGGCGGGGCGGACCGCAGCCAAGAGCTGCCGCCTGGAGGGCGGGGAGCTGGTGGAGGCGGAGCTGCCGGACCCGGAGCCAACCCAGGCCCTGCCCCAGGACATCCCCCTGGACGTGGTGTATGAGGACGGGGACGTGATCGTGGTAAACAAGCCGGCGGGGCTGGTGGTCCATCCGGCCCCGGGCCACCCGGACGGCACCCTGGTCAACGCCCTGCTCCACCACTGCGGCAGCAGCCTCAGCGGCATCGGGGGGGAGCTGCGGCCGGGGATCGTCCACCGCATTGACCGGGACACCAGCGGCCTCATCATCGCGGCCAAGAACGACGCGGCCCACCAGGCCCTCTCCGCCCAGCTCCAGGACCACACCCTGGCCCGGACCTACGAGGCCGTGGTGGTGGGGAACCTCCGGGAGGACCGGGGGACCGTGGACGCGCCCATCGGCCGCCACCACACGGACCGGAAGAAGATGGCCGTCACGGACCGGGGGGGCCGCGCCGCAGTGACCCACTGGGAGGTTCTGGAGCGGTTCCAGGGCTTTACCCACGTCCGCTGCCGGCTGGAGACCGGGCGCACCCACCAGATCCGGGTCCACATGGCCCACCTGGGCCACCCCATCTGCGGGGATACGGTCTACGGGGCCAGAAAGCCGGTGCCGGGGCTGACAGGCCAGTGCCTCCACGCGGTTGGCCTTCGGTTCATCCACCCCAGGACCGGGGAGGCGGTGGAGCTGTCCTGCCCGCTGAGCGATGCGTTTACCGCCCTGCTGGAGAAGCTGCGCAAGTGAGAATACAAAAATGACATCCCGGGGCTGCCGCGCAGCGGCCCCGGGATGTTTCTTCCGGTTTCCTTGATGCCCGGGTTCGTCAGCTGGGGCTGGGCGAGGATGTGTCGGACCGGAGAGAGCCGCCTGCGGGGCCGGGGAGATCCATTGCTGCGGGACCGGGCGGACTTGCATTTTTCCGCGGGATATTCTATACTATTTAGGTAAAGAGGCCCTTTTCCCCGGCCCCTATCCCCGCTTGGAGGACGATGAAAGCAAAGGAGGCTTCGTCATGAAGAGATTCCGCCCCATCCTGTCCGCTGTCCTGGCCCTGCTCCTGGTCCTGCCAGGGACGGCCCGGGCCGGGGATCCCCCCGCCGCCCCGATGTCCACCGGCCTGGGGGAGGCCCCCGAGGTGGCCCTGCCCTGGGACGACGGGTGGTTTGAGGGGGACCCGGCCCAGTACAACCACGATCTGACCATTGCCGCTATGGTCCTCAGCGGCAGCGCCTACGCCGGCCGGGGCGCGGGCGTCCGGGAGGGGCTGCAGCGGCTGGGCTTCCGGGCCGTGCAGTCCTTCAACTATCAAATCTGCGATCAGCCCGACGGCGGCCGGGCCGCCTACACCTTCGCCCGCAGGGACCTGCCAGACGCCTGTCTGGTGGCCGTCGTCGTCCGCGGCACCGGGGAGGTGACGGAGTGGGCCGGGAACCTGAACGTGGGCACGGGCCGGGACCACGCGGGCTTCGCCCAGGCCGGGGACGAGCTGCTGGAGAATCTGGAGAATTATCTGGCTCAGGAGCCGGACCGGCCCCTCCGCTTCCTGGTAACCGGCCACAGCCGGGGCGGGGCGGTGGCCAACCTGACCGCCGCCCGGCTGACGGCGGAGAACCGCGGGGCCGTGTACGCCCGCACCTTTGCCGCTCCCGCCGTGTCCCTGGACGGGACCGGGGAGGGATATGAGAACATCTTCAACATCACCGGACCGGAGGACCTGGTGCCCCAGCTCCCCCTGGCCCAGTGGGGCTACTGCCGCTACGGCGTGGACCTGCCTCTGCCGGACCGTGCCTCCTGGGGCAGGGCCTACGGCGGCGTATTCCGGGAGATGCGGCGCTCGTTCCGGGACCTCACCGGCCAGAACTACGTCTCCTACCGGGACCCGGCGGCGGTGGAGCGGATGGTCTCCATCATCGCAAAGCAGGCGCCCGCCGCCTCCGGCGACGTGACGGCCATGCTGGAGGCCCTGCTGCGGGGGGACTACCAGGCCCTCTCGGATCTGGCCAACCGGGATGGGGAGACGGCGCTGGCCCTGGGGCGGACGGCGGTGCGGCTCACCGCCCAGCTGGTCCCCCTGCTCTCCCAGGAGCGGGACGGCCTGACCTGCGCCCACTGCATGGCCAGCTACTACTGCTGGCTCACGGTCTGGCGGGGGGAGGGCCCTCCGGAGGAATGAAAAGGTCCCGGGTACGGCGTACCCGGGACCTTTTTCTACTCCACATCCGTCAGCAGATCGGGCCGGGCCAGGACCCCCTCCAGCAGACCGCCGGGGATGGCGAACTCCGGCGAGCCCATGGCCCCCGGGGCCACCGTGTCCGCCTCAAAGGCGATGACCAGCCGGCCCTCCCCGTCGATGTAGAAGTCCTGGTCCGGGGCGATCTCCCGGAAGCAGTCCGCCTCCGGCCAGATGTCCCCGGGCAGATAGTAGCTGCCCTTTCCGGTGCGGATCCGCTCCGCCATCTGGGCCTGGACCTCCCGGCTGAGAAGGGACACGTAGTCCGTTTCCTCCAGGAACAGATCCGGCAGGGTCAGCACCCGCCCCGCCGCCCGGTCCAGCACCACATAGCGGCGGCAGGCGTCTCCCCCGCTCACCACCCCGTTGAATCGGAGCACCAGCAGCGGTCCGCTGCTGGGCGTCACAGCCCAATCCACCTCTACCACCGGTCTGTCCGCGTACCTGCGGCCGACGTACTGGAGGAACGCCTCCTCCATCTGCCCGGCAAAGGCGGCCGCCTCGCCGTCCAGCGCCGCCCCGCCGCCGGAGGGGATCCGGTGGTCCTGGCGCTGGGCGCTCTCCTGGCCCAGGCCGTAGGTGCGCAGATCCAGCACCTGGACCCCCGGGCCCAGGACGGGCAGCTCCTCCAGGGTGTCAAGGAGGCCGGGGGAGCCGTTGAGGAACAGGCAGCAGATCGCGGCGCTGACCAGGGCCGCCGTAATCCAGATCCCCCGCCCCTCCCGGCGGCTGGGAGCGTCCGCCGGGAGGGGCGGGAAGAGGACCGCCTGGGTGTAAAACCGTCCGGCCTCCCACCGGCAGCGGAACAGGCCTCCGTACTTCTCCGCCACCGCCCGGATGCTCCGCAGGCCCAGGCCGTGGTTCCCCCGGTCCGGGGGCAGGCCGTCCTCCCCCATCTGCACCGGCTGGGGGCAGGGGTTGTCCACGGAGACCGTCAGGCGCTGGTTGCCGGTGCAGGTCATCCGCAGGGCGATGCGCCGGTCCTTTGCCGGCAGGGCCTGACAGGCGTGGATGGCGTTCTCCAGGGCGTTGGCCAGCACCACGCACAGATCCGTCTCGTCAAAGGGCAGCTGGGCCGGGATCCGCACCCCGGCCTCCACGGCGCAGCCCGCCCTCTCGGCCTGGCTGACGTAGGCGGAGAGCACCGCGTTGACCGTGTTGTTGGCGCACCAGCGGGGCTGGCTGGGGCTGTCCTGGCTGCGGCTGAGATCCTGGACGTACCGCCGGGCCCCCTCCAGATCCCTCTGCTGGAGCATGTTGTCCAGCACCGTCAGGTGGTGGCGCACGTCGTGGCGGTAGATCCGCTCCAGCTCCGTCTTCTGGACCACCGCGTCGTAGTCCCGCCGCTGGAGATCCATCTGCCGCCGGACCTCGTGCTCCGAGTCCCGGGCCTCCCGCAGGCTGACGGACAGCACCAGCACCCGGGAGAGCACCAGAAAGATGGACACCCCCGCTAACAGCACAAACAGCAGCGCCGTGGGACTGCTGGCACTGCTGGAGAGATAACTCATAAGAAGGAAGGCGAGCACCGTGGGGAAGGCCATGGCCAGCCACCCCTCGTCCATTCTGCCCACGCAGCGGCGGAAGGGGGCGCGGAGCCACCGGTACACCACAGTCAGAAGTCCGGCGGCGGCCAGCGCCAGGGCCGCCAGAATAGCCAGGCGGTATGTCCGGCTGCCTAACTGCCCCATGGCGGCGGCCACAGAGAGGAGGTACTTGCGCAGATAGTTGAGGATATAGCCCACCAGAGCCGCCGTGCTCCACACCACGCCGGACTGGAACCAGGTGAAGGTGGACAGGCGGTGGATGCACAGGACCATGGGCAGGTAGACGGTCACCGGGATCAGCGTGAGCATCAGCTCCCGCTCCCCCGCCAGCAGCAGCGCCGCCTGCACCGCCAGCGCGGCGGCCAGCAGTCCGCCCCACCGGCGGGCGGCCTCCCTGGGCGGAAGCCGGAAGATGACCAGCGCCAGATATGTGCTCAGAAAGGCGGCCAGGGTGATGCAGGCGTACAGTACGGAAAACATCCTACACCTGCTCCTCCGCCTGGCCGCCCAGCCAGTAGTCGCTCCACCGCTGCTTCATCAGGGAGGCGCGGCCCCGGGCCAGGGGCACCCGCTCCCCGTTGTCCAGCTTCAGGGAGCTCCGCTCCACCGCCGCCACATAGTACAGGTTCACCGCGAAGCTGGCCCCGCTCTGAAAAAACCGGGAGTCGCTGAGGAGCTGGGCCGTCTCCTCCTGGAAGGAGGTGCGCACGGTCAGGCTGTCCACCAGGGTGTTGTTGGACAGGTGGTAGCGCACCACCCGGTTGCTCAGCTCCACGTACATGATCCGGTCCAGGGGCACCAGCACCAGCCCCTCCCGGGTCTTGACCGTCACGCAGGAGGCCCGCCGCTTCTCCAGCGCGGCGGCGGCCTGGTCCAGCACCTGGTAGAGCTTGGCGGGCTCCACGGGCTTCATCAGGTAGTAGAAGGCCCGGGCGGCGTAGGACTCCACCGCGTACTCCGGAGAGATGGAGAGGTAGACGATGGCCCCGTAGTGACCCAGCTCCCGCAGCTTCACCCCCAGATCAATGCCGGACAGGTCCGGCATCACCACGTCCAGCACGTACAGATCAAAGCGCTCCTCCTCCGCCGCCGTGAGCAGCTCCATGCCGGAGGAGAAGACAGACAGCTTGACGGTCAGCTCCGGACGGAGGGCCGCATATTCCCGCAGAAGCCTGCTCACCGCAGCGCGCTGCTCCGCCTCATCGTCACACAGGGCCAACTTCAACATAGCTCTCTCCTTCTCTGCGCAAATTTTACGCAAAACGTTACCAATATTTCGCAAAAGTTGTTAAAAACTCGTTTTTGCCGACAAAACTATAACATATTCGGTCTAAATTTGTCAAGATGTTTACTATATATTATGTTGGGGATATAGATTGTACGCAATATATATTGTCTAAACAGAATTGTCAGAACTATGTATTTCTTATAATATATATCATATACTGACTATAGCCAACAACACATGGGGGTATCATGGGCGCGGAAATCAAGGTTATTCTGGCGGAGCGGCTGGCACAAATGAACATCACCCGCTACCGCCTTGCACAGTTATCCGGCGTATCCTATCCGAATATAGACGCCTACTACAAGGACAGGATATCCCGGTTCAACAAGGAGACCCTTCTGCGGATCTGCCTCGCGCTGGACTGCCAGCCCGGGGACATCATCCGGCTGGTGGAGACGGAGGACAGTATAAAGGACGGCGCATAGCGGGTGCTATGCGCCGTCCTCATTTATGCGCCTAATACAGATTGTTCTCTCTCCGGTTGATATTCCTCCGCAGGCAGCTGCCCAGGCTGGTGATGCACAGCAGGGCCGCCACCAGAAACCCGCCGGGGATGAGGATGATCCACCAGTCCCCGGACAGCAGGGCCTTCTCCGACAGGGAGAGCATACTCCCCCAGGTGACCACCTCCACCGGCAGTCCGATGCCCATAAAGCTGAGGGTGGACTCGGCCGCAATGGCGCTGCGGACGTTCATGACCGCCATGAACATGATGGAGGAGACAAAGTTGGGCGTCAGATGCCGCCACAGAATGTGGAAGAAGCCGCCCCCCATGCACCGGGAGGCCAGCACGTACTCGCTGGCGCGGATCTGCCGCACCTCCGTGCGGACGATCTTCGCCATGCCGGTCCAGCTGGTGACGCCGATGACCAGGGCAATGCTCAGCACGCTGGCCTTTCCCATCACGGCCTGGAGCAGCACGATCACCAGCAGGCTGGGCACGCTGAGCAGGATCTCCGTCAGGCGCATGAGCAGCCCGTCCAGCCACGCCGGGGCGCAGCCGCTGACCGCGCCGAAGAGAATGGCAATGGCCGTGGACAGCAGGGCCGCGGCGAGGCCGATGAACAGGGAGAGCCGGCCGCCGTACCAGATCATGGAGAAGATATCCCGGCCCATGGCGTCCGTGCCGAAAAGGAACTCCCCGCAGGGCGGCACGCCGCAGCGGGCCAGATCCATATAGGAGGGATCCCTGGTCCCCATCAGGGGAAGGAGCAGACAGCCCAGGACGATCAGCGCCAGCACGCCGGCGGAAAAGAGGGGCTTTCCCTCGTACCAGCGCCGCCGTCTGGCCGGCGGGTCCGGCAGGGGGCGGATGCCCACCACCTCAAAGCGCTCGTTCATCGCTCCGTCACCTCCGGTATGCGCTCCTGGGCCTTGACCCGGGGATCAATCTGCTCGTTGATGATCTGGGCGGCCATGCTGCACACAATGACCAGAACGCCGGACATGAGGCACAGCAGCATCAGCAGGTTGTAGTCCTTGTACCGGGCGCTCTCGTAGGACAGGGTCCCCAGGCCCGGGTAGGAGAACACCGTCTCCACAATGTAGGTCCCCCCCAGCACGTGGGGCACGGAGATGGCCATGATGCTCAGATAGGAGGGGATGGTGTTGCGCAGGCAGTGGCGGAACATGACGCCCCGCTTGGTAAGCCCCTTGGCCTTGGCCAGCAGCACGTAGTCCGCCCGGACCTCCTCCAGGATCCGGTTGCGGACCATGTAGGCGTAGTACCACAGGTGGCTGAGCACCACGATGCTCAGGGGGAGGACCAGATGGGCCAGCCGGTCCAGCCAGTCGTCCCCCCTTCCCACGGTGTAGGCCCCTGAGCTGGGCAGCCACCGCAGGGTCACGGAGAACACCAGGATAAACACCAGGGACAGCCAGAACTCGGGGATGCAGCTGGCGGCCGTGCCAGCCCGGCACAGCAGGCGGTCCAGGGGCCGGTCCTCGTACCAGGCGCACAGCACGCCCAGCAGCATGGACAGGAGGAAGATCAGGAGAAAGCCAATCCCGCCCAGCAGCAGGGTGTTGCCGATCCTGCCGGCAATCACCTCCGTCACGTCCATCTTGTATTTATAGGAGATCCCGAAGTCCCCCTGGAGGGCCCTTGTCAGCCAGCGGATGTACTGGACGGAGATGGGCTCGTTGAGCCCCAGACGCTCCTCCGCCCAGGCCCGCTCCGCGGGGCTCATCTTCTCCACCCGGGTGCCGTAATAGGAGGCCAGGGGGTCTCCCGGGGCCAGCCGGGAGATGTAGAACGCCGCCAGGGACAGTACAAACACGCTGAGCACAAAGAGCAGGGCCTTTTTCCCCCAGTAGATGATCTGTTTCCGCGCCGTCATCCCGCCGCCTCCTTCTCAAAAGCTTTTTGCGTTCTCTGCACATACACGGTGGCAAAGGCCTACAGCCTCATGCGCATCACCTTGCGGTCCTCGGTAAACGCCATGCTCTCGTATAATCTGACAGCGCCCTCATTTTGCGTGAGCACGCCGAGCTCAATATACTCCAATTTTCTTGCCGCCGCCCAGTCCTTTACCGCTTGAATGAGCTGCCGCCCAATGCCCCTGCCTCTCTGATCGGAGGCGACGACAAGGTCCAGGAGATACGCGTATTGAAGGGGAACAAAGCATGGAAAGGGGGGCGTACTTTTCTGCTGCACAAGAGCGAATCCCAGCACCTGCTGATTTTCTTTTGCAAGGAATATATCGTCGCTGCCGCTTTCAATGACGGATTTGATAAAATCCCCGTCCTGACCCGCGGCTCTGAAAAAGTCAGGCTGAAGCTTGGACATATCCTCAAAGAGGGTCTCATAGAGCCCTTTGATCGCATTTACGTCTGTTATACCAGCCAATTCTATGGTCATTTTCAATCCTCCCCACTCCCAAGGGAGCGTAATACAAAGTGATCCGGCCCCGCCTCCCGCAGCGCGCCCCCCGGGGGCAGGTTCTCCCCGTGAAAGGTGACCAGCTGCCGGCTCCGCTCCCGCCGGGGGTCCGGAATGGGGATGGCGGACAGCAGGGCCTGGGTGTAGGGGTGCAGGGGATTGGAAAAGAGCTCCGCCGTGGGGGCGGTCTCCACCAGGCGTCCCCGGTACATGACCCCCACCCGGTCGCACAGAAACTCCACCATGGCCAGATCGTGGGCGATGAACAGGAAGGAGAACCCGTGCTCCTGCTGGAGGTGCTTGAAGAGGTTGACGATCTGGGCCTGGATGGACACGTCCAGGGACGCGATGGGCTCGTCCGCCACCAGCAGCTCCGGCTCCATGGCCAGGGCCCGGGCGATGGCCACCCGCTGCCGCTGTCCGCCGGAGAGCTCCGGGGGATACTTGTCCAGAAAGCTCTCGTCCAGGCCCACGTAGTGCATCTGGAAGGCCGCCTCCGCCCGCAGGGACCCCCGGGGCGGGACGACGTGCTGGAGCCGCAGGGGCTCGGCGATGATGTCCCACACCCGCATCCGCTGGTTCAGGCTGGAGCTGGTGTCCTGGAAGATGAGCTGGCGGGTGGTTTGCAGCATCCGCCGGTTGGCCCGGAAGGCGGCTCTGTCGCAGGTGTCGATCCCCTTGTACAGGATGCGGCCGCTTTGGGGCCGGCAGAGGTTCATTACGCACCGGGCCGCCGTGGACTTGCCGGACCCGGACTCCCCCACCAGACCGAAGATCTCCCCCCGGCGGATCTGGAAGGACAGATCGTCCACCGCCCGGACAGACATCCTCCGCCCCAGTGGGAAGACGTGGGTCAGATGCTGGACATCCAGCAGAATTTCCTCAGCCATGGGCTCCTCCTATCGGCGGCGTGATCCGGGGCGCCCGCTGGTCCAGAAGCCAGGTGGCCGCGCAGTGGGTGTCCGTGACGCGAAACATGGGGGGCTCCTCCTCGTAGTCGATGGCCAGGGCGTACTCGTTGCGGCAGGCGAAGGCGTCCCCCGCCGGCGGGTGGACCAGGTTGGGCGGCATCCCGGGGATGGTGTACAGGCTGTCCCGGCCCCGGTTCAGGGCCGGCAGGGCCCGCAGGAGGCCCCAGGTGTAGGGGTGGCGGGGATCGTAGAAGATCTCCTCCGCCGTGCCGGTCTCCACGATCCGCCCCGCGTACATCACCGCCACCCGGTCCGCCACCCGGGCCACCACCCCCAGATCGTGGGTGACAAAGACCGTGGCCGTGCCCAGCCGGGCCTGAACGTCCCGCAGGAGGTCCAGGATCTGGGCCTGGATGGTCACGTCCAGGGCCGTGGTGGGCTCGTCGGCAAAGAGGATGCCGGGGCTCCCGGCCAGGGCGATGGCCATGACGCCGCGCTGCCGCTGTCCGCCGGAGAAGTTGTGGGGGTAGAGCTTCATCCGCTCCTCGGGCCTGTCGATGCCCACCAGGGTCATCAGCTCCAGCACCCGCCGCCGCACCGCGCCGCCGGAGAGGCCCGGCTGGTGGACCCGGACCGCCTCCCCGATCTGCGCGCCCAGGGTCATGGTGGGGTTGAGGGCGGTCATGGGGTCCTGGAAGACCATGGAGAAGAGCTTTCCCCGGAGCTTGTGCATGTCCCGCTCCCGGTAGCCGGTGATATCCGCGCCGTTGACCAGGATGCTGCCGGACTGGATCCTCGCCGTCCGGGGCAGCAGCTTCATGATGCTCTTGCACAGCACGCTCTTGCCGCAGCCGGACTCCCCCACCACCGCCAGCACCTCCCCCGGCCGGAGGGAGAAGCTGACGTTGCGCACCGCCTGCACCTCGCCGGCGGGGGTGAAGAAGCTGACGGACAGGTTTTTCACTTCTAACAGCTCTGCCATAGGCCGCCCCCCTGTCAAATTACTCTGAGATGGTCCACTCCTGGACGTTCCAGAAGATCCCCACGCCGTGGTGGCCCAGCACCGTGTCCGGCGCGACGCCCTGCAGGCGGGAGCTGGCAACGTAGTTGGCGTCAATGTAGCAGATGAAGGCGTAGGGGGGATCGGCAGCCAGCTCCTCCTGGAAGAGGTCGTAGTACTCCTGCCGGACGGCCGGGTCGTCGGACTGCCGGGCCAGGGTCAGATACTCGTCCACCCTCTCGTTGGAGTAGCCGCTGTAGTTGGCCCCCTTGTCCGTGCCGAAGACCTTGTAGGTGTGGTCGTCCGCGTCAAAGGGGCTGCCCCAGCCGATGAGGCAGGCCATCTGTCCGCCCCAGTCCATCTGGGCGGGCAGATCCACGGTGCAGTTGACGCCCACATCCCGCAGCTGCTGGGCCGCGGCCTGGGCGATGTCAATCCGGTCCTGCTCCCCGGCCATGACGCTGATGACAAAGCCGATCTCCTGGCCGTTTCGGGTGTAAAAGCCGTTTTCGCCCATGACGCAGCCGGCGGCCTCCAGGATCTCCCGGGCCCTGGCGGGATCATAGTCATAGCGCTCCACGTCCGGGTTGTTGTAGACATTCTGCTGGAGGGGGCCGTAGGCCGCCTCCCCCTGGCCCAGGAGCACGGAGCTGATGATGGCCTCCCGGTCAATGGCGCAGCACACGGCGGGGATCAGGTCCCGATTCTCGGTCCAGTAGTCGTTCCAGAAGTTGAAGAGAATGCCCCGGTAGTCGGCGGTCCTCATGTCGTAGCAGACAAAGCCCTCCCTGTCCGCGAAGTTCCGGGCGTTTCTCGGGTCCAGCAGGGCCAGATCCAGCTCCCCGGACTCCAGCTGAATGGCCTGGGCGTTGTCGTCGGCCACGATCTTGAAGATGATCCGGTCGATCTGGGGGCAGCCCAGGTAGTAGTCCGGGTTTTTCTCCAGGACAATGGACTGGCCCGGGTCCCAGCTGACCAGCTTGTAGGGGCCCGTGCCCACGGGGGCGCGGAAGAAGTCCGAGGACTGCATGTCCTCCCCCTCCAGCAGGTGCCGGGGCAGCACGGCCATGGTCATATACTCCAGAAAGGCCACGTTGGGCGCGGACAGGCGGAAGGCCACGGTTTGGCTGTTCACCACGGTGATCTCCTCCACGTCCTCATAGTTGGGGGCGTTTTCCGAGCCGTTTTCCGGGTCCATGATGGCCTCAATGGTAAATTTCACATCCTCGGCGGTGAGGGGCTGGCCGTCGTGCCACGCGATTCCCTCCCGGAGGTGAAAGGTGTAGGTGCAGGCGGTCTCGTCGTACTCCCAGCTCTCCGCCAGGCCGGGGACCACCTGGTTGCTGCCGTCGTGGGCGGTGAGGCCGTTGAAGAGCAGGGCGTTGATCTCGCAGTGCTCGTCCATGGCCGGGTTGATGCGGGTATAGTCCGCGCTGCCGTAGACCAGGGCGGCGGGCTCACCGGCGCTGTCCGGCGTACTGCCGCAGGCGGCCAGCAGCAGGCACGCCGCCAGCAGCAGGGGAAAAATCTTTCGCATAGCGTCCTCCTTCAGGGGTTGGTGAAAGGTTTGTTTGATGCTGATATCAGGCGGTCCTATCTTGCCACAGATCGCCGTCCGCCGCAAGCCCCCAGGGGGGATGAAATTGCGGAAACACCAATTTCACCTCTCATCGGGGAGGATTGACATCCCCAGGGCCGGAGGATATAATATCACCGAGAGAGGCCGCTGATGTCTGCGGCCCCGCAGAGCAGGAGGTACGCCATGCGGATGATCATCTCCCCGGCCAAGAAAATGAACGTGGACACGGACAGCTTTGCCGTGGAGGCGCCGCCCCGGTTCCTGGCGGAGACCCGGCGGCTGATGGAGGCCCTGAAGGCCCTGTCCGGTCAGGAGCTCCAGGCCCTGTGGAAATGCAGCGGCGCTATTGCCCGGCAGAATGTGGAGCGGCTGGAGAGCATGGACCTGGACCGGAACCTCACCCCGGCCATTCTGGCCTACGAGGGGATCCAGTACCGCTCCATGGCCCCCAACGTGATGGAGGCCGGAGCGCTGGACTACCTGCGGCAGAACCTGCGGATCCTCTCCGGCTTCTACGGCCTGCTGCGGCCCTTTGACGGCGTGACCCCCTACCGCCTGGAGATGCAGGCCCGGCTGTCCGTGGACGGCGCGGGGGACCTGTACGCCTTCTGGGGCGGGCGGCTGGCGGAGCAGCTGGCGTCGGAGACGGACTGGGTGCTGAATCTGGCCTCCAGGGAGTACAGCCGGGCCGTGGAGCCCCACCTGCCGCCCGGCGTTGGATATTACCTTTGAGAAAAAAGCGAGGAAAAGCGAGGGAAGTGTGGTATAATAGGGAGGATGGAGTATATAGACTTAAGAGCCTGTTTAAAAACTTTTGACAAAAGAAAGCGGGAGGCAGATAATAGAGAAAAACAAGCGGGAGTTGGGGAAAATGCGTCAATATCCAAGTGATATCAGCCGGGAAGAATATAAGCTGATCCGAGAGGATTTGGAAGGAGCAAAGAAAACAACCCGGCCGCGAAAATATGATTTATACGATGTGTTTTGTGCGGTGTTATACGTAATCCAAGGTGGAATACAATGGCGAATGCTGCCCAGCGATTATCCCAAATGGCAGAGCGTGTACTACTATTTCCAGGTATGGTCCGAAAAAGACGAAACGGGGGTCAGCGTTCTGGACAAAGTGCTGCAAAAATTGGTGAAACAGATACGGAACGAAGACTTAAGGCGGGATAAGACTACTTTTGGAATTGTAGACGCGCAGAGCGTACAGAATGCGGACACAGCGGAAGCAAAAGGTTATGACGCAGGGAAAAAGTATCCGGAATCAAGCGCCACGTTGTCGTAGATACAATGGGACTGCCTCATGCCATAGCCGTAACAACCGCTGATGTTACAGACCGGGATGGAGCCATTCAGATGATTCTTCTGAACCTGGACAACATTAGAAGGTTTTAAACAGGTTCTTACAGGAGTCTCTGGAGACTGATTGAGCACGAGTTGCCTGACGGTCATGTAACTGCCCATATCCTTTGTCATACCTATATTACCAGACTGTTTGAGGCCGGTCTGGACGTAAAAGAGATCCAGTACCTGGCAGGGCACAGTACCATAAAGGTTTATACGCACTATGATCGCCGGTCTAGGGAGGCAAAAACAGCTGAAAAGGTTAGAGGCGCTCTGAAAGCAGTTCTCTAAAATGAAAGTTTTTGCATGTGTGCGCAAATAGAATCCCTTCATTACTTGTTAAAAAAATTTGACTTGCGATATTCTTACCAGGAAAGCAGCGAAAGATTGCTATTATCTGGGCAAAGCCTAAAACCCATTGCAGCGCAGTTGTTAGACAGGTTTTCAGAATTTATCACACCTTTACCACACCAACAGTCAAAATCGCCCTTAAATACCGAAAATTATGAGAAAAGTAACGGTGCTTTTGACAAAGGAAAAATCCCTCAAAGCCTTGCAGCTCTAAGAACCTGTTTAAAATCTTCTAATGAGGATGGCAATGAGTGCAAAATAGAGAA
>CAJTWF010000019.1 GCA_910579965.1 uncultured Oscillospiraceae bacterium | reverse complement strand
GGGCAAAAAATCCACTCGCCAATCCATACACGTCGAGATATTAAACAGGCTCTAAGTCTTCGTTCCGTATCTGTTTCACCAATTTTTGCAGCACAAGGAGAACTGATAGAGATCAGCGAGATTGCGAAAGCATATCAAAGTGCCGCAGATCATCCCGCCAGCAGAGACAGATTTATTGTGTGCTGCACCGACATGGATGGCGCAAAGTAATGCCCCGAAGCAAGCACCCAAAGAAGGCCAGCGAGGACGAAATAGCGGCCTCAAAAAAATTAACGCTACCGTCCAGGGGCTGAAAGTGATCCTCAGCGGAAAGACGGTTCGGTTAATGTTTCAGGATGAGGCTGGATTTGGGCGGATCCACAAGCCAAAATACTGCTGGAGTGAAAAAGGGATTCGTCTCAGTGTGCCTTGCCACCATATCCGGGAGTATCGCTATGCCTATGAAGGGTAGAGCCGCTGACTGGCGAGGGATGCTTTCTGATTCTATATCCCACCATATACGCCTGAAATGAACCCTATTGGATAGATTTGGAAATAAATTCGAAAGTGTGGATTCCATAACAAAGTATTTGCTTCTCTGGAAAAAGTTGTCGAGCGATTGTGCGATTCTATTTGCTCTTTGTCTAACCAAGTCATTTCCAGCATCTCGGGCAGAGATTGGATAATTAAATCTTTTAATAAAGAATAAGAAATAGTATTGCCTCGGACCAAGTACGATTTCCGCCATAAAACGGCTTCCTTCATGCGAACCTTACAACATCGCCCTGATATGGTCTCCGCTTTCTTTCTGCACAGACCGATTTCCTATGTTCTTATTCGGGAGTAATATGACAAGTATCTCTATAAATTGCGTTACCTGGTAGAAAACTGCTTTCTGTCTTTGAAACGCTGGAGAGGTATTGCCACCTGCTATGCCAAAACCTCGGATGCTTTTATCGCCGCAGCTCGTGTTCGTTGTATCGCTATTTGGGCTGCTATACGTGCTTAACACGTATAGTCGCTATCTAGATATTTCCATTCTATCACAATCCTAACTTCTTATGCAGGCACTATCTACTGCTTACAAAAATAATCCTTGCATTTTTTCTTATGGTGAGTATAATAGAGTACACCAACAAATAATTCGTCTTCAGGGCGGGGTGCAAGTCCCCACCGGCGGTGAGTGTCTCACAAGGCATAAGTCCGCGACCGCGCAAGCGTTGAACCGGTGAAAATCCGGTACCGACAGTTACAGTCTGGATGGAAGAAGATGTTCGCTGGCAGCGTGTTTTTGCGCTCCTTTGCGGCAATACTCCGAGGATGGATTGTCTTTGGATATTTCTGTAAAGGAGCCTGTTTTTATGTCAACGCTACCCAACGCATCCCCTTCCACCAAGAGAACCCACAAAATTGCTGTCACTGCCATGCTCTCAGCCGTAGCCACTATTCTTATGGCCCTAGACTTCCCTATTCCCTTCCTCATTCCAACCTTCGTTAAGATGGACTTCTCCGAGCTGCCCGCCCTTCTGGCCGCCTTCAGCCTGGGACCGGTCAGCGGTGCAGTTGTCTGTCTGGTAAAGAATTTGGTTAACCTTACCATGAGCTCTACCAACGGTGTAGGCGAGTTGTGCAACTTCTTGCTGGGGATTTGCTTTGTCATCCCCGCAGGGCTGATCTACCGATATAAGAAAACCAGAGCTGGAGCGCTCATCGGCGCCTTGGTGGGCGCTGTAGTGATGGCTCTGTGCAGTGTGCCGGTTAACTACTTTATTTCCTATCCCTTCTACACCGTTTTTATGCCCCTGGATGTGATTATTGGTATGTACCAGGAATTGATCCCCTCGGTGGACGGTTTGATGGCCTGTCTTGTGATCTTCAATGCACCCTTTACTCTCCTCAAAGGTCTGCTGGACATGGCTCTGGCTTTTCTGATCTACAAACCGCTCTCCCCCCTGCTCCACAAGTAATTGTAGTCTCTTTCAGGAACATATTATATACACAGATGCCCTGTAAAGAGGAATTATGATCGTGATACGCCCCCCATAAAGCAGATAACCTGCGGATGTTTTTTAACTGCGCTGCGGGGAGTATTCATAATGAAAAACATATCAAACGCTCAGAAGGCAAGCAGCAGGCTGCCGGCGGTCCCACGTGGGACCGCCGGCAGCCGCTTATTTCATATTGTCGATGAGTGCGCGCAGCTCCTGAGCGGAGAAGCGGTAGACTGTGTCGCAGAACTGGCACCCTAGCTCACATCCGCCCTGCTGGGCCAGCATGTCCTCCAGTTCCTCCGTGCCCATGCTGATGAGGGCCCGTTCCACCCGGTCCCGGCTGCAATAGCAACGGTATTCCACCGGTGCGGTCTCCAAAATCTCCACTTCAAAATCGCTGAGAACAGTCCTCAGCAGCGCCTCCGGGCTGCTCTCCCGCTCCAGCAGTCCCGTGACAGGGCCGGCGGCCATTACACCGCCCTCTACCCGGGCAATCACGTCCTCGCCCGCGCCGGGCAGGAGCTGGATGATATACCCACCTGCCGCCCGGACGCTCTGGTCCCGATCTACCAGCACCCCCAGGGCGCAGGCCGTGGGAATCTGCTCGCTCTCCACAAAGTAGGCAGCCAGATCCTCAGCGATCTCACCCCCCAGCAGTCCCACGCTGCCGGTGTAGGGCTCCTTCATTCCCAGATCCTTGATGACGGTCAGCGTCCCCTCGCTCCCCACGGCCCCGCCTACATCCAGCTTGCCGTCCGGACGCAGAGGGAAATCCGTCTGGGGGTTCTGAACGTAGCCCCGGACGTTGCCCGCCGCGTCGGACACCGCCAGAATGGTCCCCAGGGGACCGCCGCCTCTGATTTGCAGGGTCAGACTGGCCCGCGGGTCCTTCAGGGCGTTGCCCATCATGGAGGCGGCCGCCAGGGCGCGGCCCAGAGTGGCCGTGGCCACAGGGAGGGATTTTTGAATATTTCTGGCCCGCTCCGTCAGATCCCTTGTGGAAACGGCAACGGCCTGGACCATGCCGCCAGCGGTGATGGCCCGAACTAATTTATCCATAAAGGAGGTTCCTTTCTGCTTGTTGTTGAATGAGCGGGCATTCAGTCCTCTGCTGCCCACTCCAGAATATCACCGGGCTGGCAGCGGAGGATGCTGCACACCACGTTTAAGCTCTCCAGAGTAATCGTGGTATTCCCGGTACGCAGCTTCTGCACGGTACTCTCCGGCAGAAGCCTTTCCTTCCGCAGCCGATAGGTGGAGTATCCGGCTTCCTTGAGCCGCTGCTGTAAATTGGTTTTGTATCGAAGCATATCTCCCAGTTATTCACACAACCCTTTCCGGCCTGTCAGGTAATCAATGGATACGCCATAAAAATCGGCAAGAGCTACCAGAACAGGCGCTGTCGGCTCACGCTCGTTGTTTTCATATCTCTGGTAAGTCCGCACGGAAATGTGGATGGCATCCGCTACCATCTGCCGTGACAGACTTCTCTGTTTACGTAAATCTAACAAATTGGCTGATAAAATCTCCATAAAATCTGATTACGCCTCCGCTGCCCACTCTAAAATGTCGCCGGGCTGACAGCGGAGGATGTTGCAGAGAATACCCAGGCTCTCCACGGTGATGGCCGTACTGCCGGTGCGAAGGCGCTGCATGGTTCCTTCCGATAGGATTTTTTCCGCCCGAATACGGTAGGTAGAGTATCCGGCATTTTTTAACTCCTGTAATACGTTCATTTTATACTGAAGCATGTTTACTCCTAAAAGTATGACTAAGTTTCCAGATGAATTTCCACAACATCAATCAAAAAGGATTGGCAGTCATCTCTTTTTGATGTATAATGGTAACATCCATATTAAGGAGGCCACACACAATGGATACATAGACAGCTGACCGTCTGACAGAGCTCTACCTGGACTATCTGGACCTGGGCGGCGACCTGATGATGCTGAGCGGAGTGGTGCAGGATCAAAGCCACGACTTTTCCAGCGAGTGCGCCCGGGCCTGCCTGCGCCGCCTGGTGGATAACGTCAGCCAGCACACCGCGGACATCCTGAAAACATCCAAGGTCCTGGCCAATACCGCCCCCTACCTCCCCCGGATGGCGGAGAAATAAATGCGCTGTTCATTCTCCCTGGGGCCGCTCATCCGGCAGTCGCCATAGGTGCGGATACGGTTGAACCCCGCCTCCAGCAGCCAGGAGCGCAGCTCCTCCACCTCGTAGGCCTTCTGCCGGTGCTCCTCGCCGGCACGGTCCCACTGGCCGTCCGGGCGGCGTGTAAAGATATCCATCCAATAGGAGCAGACTCTGCTGCGCTTGTCGTACTCGGACCGCCATACGCAGTAGACGTCCTCCGTCTCGTCCAGAAACACCTGCCCGTCCAGGCTGGCCAGCTTGAAGGCGCTGTTGACGTCGAACACCAGCAGGCCCCCCGGGGAGATAAACAGATGCAGCCGCTCGAAGGTCCTCTGCACGTCCCGGGGGCTGGTCAGATAGTTCAGGCTGTCCAGACAGCACACCGCCGCGTCCACGGTGCCGTAGAGATCCAGCGCCGGCATGTCCTGGTTGAGGAACACCGGCATCACGCCGGTCAGCCCCGTCGCCTTCTCCCGGGCTGCGGCCAGCATGTCCGGACTGCTGTCCACGCCGATGAGCTCGTACCCCCGCTCTGTCAGGACGGCGGTCATGGCCCCGGTGCCGCAGGCGAGATCCAGCACGGTATGCACGGGAATGCGGCTCTTCTGGAACAATTTCTCCAGGTAGTCGGCCCGCCTCTGGTAGCCCACGTCGCCTGTCAGCGCGTCGTATACCCTGGCCAGGGCCTGATAGGCGCTCACTCTCCGGCCGCCTCCGGCGCGGCCAGCTGCTGCTCCTGGCGGTCAAAAAATACCTGGTAGCCCCCGTGGCCAAAGGCCAGGGAGCGGTTCACCCGGCTGATGGTGGCGCTGGAGGCCCCTGTCCGCGCCAGGATGTCGTTATAGATCATCCCCTGCTTGAGCAGGGCCGCCACCTCGAAGCGCTGTTCCATGGCCCGCAGCTCGGTGACGGTGCAGAGATCCTGAAAGAAGTCGTAGACCTCCTCCTCGTTCCGCAGGGTCAGAATGGCCCGGTACAGGCCGTCGCTCTTTTCCTTCTTTGTGATCCTTGCCATCAGATCCTCCTCCGTTGAATCATGGATGGCTCTATTTTAGCACTTCACTTTATGAAAGTAAACACCTTTTCCAAAAATTCAGAAATATGTCCCCTTTGGCCCCTGGAAACTGGATATATTGACGAATTATATAAAAAACAGCCATATACTACCTGCTTTTCTGGATGGTTTTTGTTGAAATTGACATTATTTGCCACGATTTTTTGTGGCTTTTACCGTTAAAAAACTATTTCCCGTTGCCTTGACGGTAGGCGGCGGGATGGAGTATAATAGTGGACAACCCGGCTGTTGGTTTCATTTTCCAGCCGCCGACACAAATGGGAGGATCACTATGCCCTACAGAGAAGCAGACGACTTAAACAAGTACCTCTTTCATGAGGGGACGGCAATCAGTGCCTACGAATACATGGGCGCCCACGCTGTCACCCACGACGGAGTAGACGGTTATATGTTCCGCGTCTGGGCGCCGCGGGCCAGGGCTGTCTCCGTGGTGGGTGATTTCAATTCCTGGGACGCCGGGGCCCACCCCATGGCCAAGATCACCGACGGCATCTGGGAGCGCTTCGTCCCCGGCGGCAGCACCTACGACGCCTATAAGTTCGCCGTCACAGGTCCGGACGGCGTGGAGCGGATGAAGGCGGACCCCTACGCCTTCCACGCCGAGACCCGCCCCGGCACCGCCAGCAAGCTCTACACCATCGACGGCTACCGGTGGGGCGACGGGGCCTGGCGGGAGAGCCGCCGCAGCACCCCCATCTACACCGCGCCGCTGAATATCTACGAGGTCCACCTGGGCTCCTGGAAGCGCCGCGAGAACGGGGACTTCATCGACTACCGCACCCTGGCCAGGGAGCTGGCCCCCTATGTCAGGGATATGGGCTTTAACTTCATCGAGCTGCTGCCTGTGACCGAGTATCCCTACGACCCCAGCTGGGGCTACCAGTGCACCGGCTACTACGCCCCCACCTCCCGTTACGGCACCCCCGAGGACTTCATGTTCTTTGTGGACTATATGCACCAGAACGGCGTCGGCATCATTCTCGACTGGGTTCCCTCCCACTTCTGCAAGGACGCCCACGGCCTCTACGAGTTCGACGGCACAGCCTGCTACGAGTACGCCGACCCCCGGAAGGGGGAGCACGCCTCCTGGGGCACCCGGGTGTTCGACTACGGCCGGAAAGAGGTGAAGAGCTTCCTGCTCTCCTCCGCCGCCTTCTGGCTCAAGGAGTACCACATCGACGGCATCCGGGTGGACGCGGTGGCCTCCATGCTGTATCTGGACTATGACCGCCGGGACGGGGAGTGGATCCCCAACCAGAACGGCGGAAAGGAGAATCTGGAGGCCATCGCGTTCCTCCAGGCGCTCAACAAGACCGCCTTCACGGTCAATCCGGACGTGCTGATGGTGGCCGAGGAGTCCACGGCCTGGCCCCTGGTGACCCGGCCCTCCGACGTGATCGGACCCAACGGCATCGGCGGCCTGGGCTTCAACCTGAAGTGGAACATGGGCTGGATGAACGACATGTGCCACTATCTGAAGATGGACCCCTGGTTCCGCCAGGGCAACCACAAGGACATCACCTTCTCCATGTTCTACGCCTTCTCGGAGAACTACGTTCTCCCCCTCAGCCACGACGAGGTGGTCCACATGAAGGGGTCCGTGCTGGGCAAGATGCCCGGCGACGCGTGGCAGAAGCTGGCCGGCGTGCGGGGCTTTTACGGCTACACCATGGCCCACCCGGGCAAGAAGCTGAGCTTTATGGGCGTGGAGCTGGGCACGGAGCAGGAGTGGCACTTTGAGGACCAGCTGGACTGGGGCGTGCTGGAAAACGAGGGCAACCGCCAGCTCCATCAGTATATCAAGGACCTCAACCACTTCTATCTCAGCGCCAGCGAGCTCTGGGAGGACGACTGCAGCTGGGAGGGCTTCCAGTGGCTGGTGCCCGACGACAACCAGAACAACGTGGTGGTCTTCCTGCGCCGGGACAAGTCGGGCCGCGAGCTGGTGTGCGCCATCAACTTCAACCCCAACACCTATGAGGACTACCGCTTCGGCTGCCCGCCGGTGAAGGAGTACGCGGAGGTGTTCAACTCCGACGAGGCGAAGTATGGCGGCACCGGCGCGGTGAACGCCGCCCCCTGCAAGGTGGAGTGGAAGCCGTCTCACGGCCAGGAGAGCTCCGTGTCCATCCGCATACCGCCCTTTGGCGCGGTGTTCCTGCGGGGCCAGGGCAAGCTGCGCCCCAAGCCCAAGGCCCAGGCCAAGCGGCCGGAGAAGCCCGCCGCGAAAAAGGCCGCGGTGAGAAAGCCCGCCAAGGGGGATGTTCCCGCCGCCTCCGCTCCGGCCAGAACCGCGGCGAGAGCCGCCGGGAAGGCCGCCAAAACCGCCGCTCCCGCGTCGGGAAGGAAGAAGAAGGCTTCCCCCGCCGCTGAATAAAACGAGAGGATGAGACAGCCATGAAAAAAGAGTGTATCGCAATGCTCCTGGCAGGGGGGCAGGGCAGCCGCCTGTACGTGCTGACCAGCGATGTTGCCAAGCCCGCCGTGCCCTTCGGCGGGAAATACCGCATCATCGACTTTCCCCTGTCCAACTGCACCAACTCCAACATCGACACCGTGGGCGTGCTGACCCAGTACAAGCCCCTGGAGCTCAACAGCTATATCGGCTCCGGCCAGCCCTGGGATCTGGACCGTCTGGACGGCGGCGTCCACATCCTGCCCCCCTACATGCAGGAGGGGGAGAAGGGCAGCTGGTACAAGGGCACGGCCAACGCCATCTACCAGAACATCGGCTTTGTGGACATGTATGACCCCGACTATGTGGTCATCCTGTCCGGGGATCACATCTACAAGATGAACTACGCCAAGATGGTGGAGGCCCACAAGGAGGCCGGGGCCGCCTGCACCATCTCCGTGCTGGAGGTGCCCTGGGACGAGGCATCCCGGTTCGGAATCATGGCCGTGGACGGGGAGGACAACATTGTGGAGTTCCAGGAGAAGCCCAAGGAGCCCAAGAGCAACCTGGCCTCCATGGGCATCTACGTCTTCTCCTGGAAGAAGCTGCGGGAGTACCTCATTGCCGACGAGGCCGACGCCTCCTCCAGCAACGACTTCGGCAAGAACATCATCCCCAAGATGCTGGGCGCCGGGGAGAAGATGATCGCCTACCGGTTCGACGGCTACTGGAAGGACGTGGGCACTCTGGAGAGCCTGTGGGACGCCAACATGGACATGCTCTCCCGGGGAGATCTGGATCTGCTGGAGAGCTCCTGGCCCATCTACGCCCGCCTGCCCAGCGAGCCCCCGGCCTTTATCAGCAAGACCGCCCTGGTGGAGCACAGCGTGGTCACCCAGGGCTGCGAGATCAGCGGCACGGTGAAAAACTCCGTCCTCTCCCACGGCGCGCGCATCGAGGAGGGGGCCGAGGTCAGCTACTCCGTGCTCATGCCCGGCGTCACCGTCAGGCGGGGCAGCGTGGTGCGCTATGCCATCCTGGGCGAGAACTGCCAGGTGGAGGCGGGCGCTACCGTGGGGGAGAACCCGGAGAACTGTGACCCCGAGAAGTGGGGCGTCACCGTCCTGGGCCCCGGCACCGCCATCGGCGCAGGCGAAGTGGTGGCGCCCAATTCCATGCTCAACCGCGATCACAAGGAGGTGTCCAGATGAAAGGACTGCACGGGATCATCTTCTCCTATGAGAAGCACAACGACCTGCGGGAGCTGACCGCCAACCGCACCCCCTCTTCCGTCCCCTTCGCGGGGCGCTACCGCATCATTGACTTCATCCTCAGCAGCATGGTCAACGCCAACATCACCGACGTGGGCGTGGTCATGGACGGCAACTATCAGAGCCTTCTGGACCACCTGGGCTCCGGCAAGGACTGGGATCTGAGCCGCAAGCACGGCGGACTGCGCCTGCTGCCCCCCTTCGCCAGCGGGGGAACCCGGGGCGGCTTCCGGGGCAAGATGGAGGCCCTGGCCGGCGTACGCTCCTACTTAGAGGGCATCCGTCAGAGCCACGTGGTGCTGGCGGACAGCGACCTCATCATCAACATCCCCCTCCAGGACGTGTATCAGGCCCATCTGGCCTCCGGCGCGGATATCACCGCCGTGTGTACCAGCAACGTGGACTCGGACTGCGACGTCACCTTCTTCCGCCTGGACGGCGAGGGCAGGGTGGGGGAGGTCCTCTTCCCGCTCCGGGACCGGACCGGCTGCTACCGCTCTTTGGAGATCTACGTCCTGTCCAAGCAGCTGCTGCTGGATCTGGTGGACGAGTGCATGAGCCATGACCAGACCAGCTTCCGGGGCGCGGTGCTCCAGGCCAAGGCATCCTCCCTCCACATCCACAGCTACGTCTGGGACGGCTACGCTGCCCAGATCCGCAGCCTGAAGGAGTACTACACCCGCTCCCTGGAGCTGCTGGACCCGGCGATCCGCCGGGAGGTGTTCCCCGCCGCCCGGCCCATCCACACCAAGGAGCGCAACGACGCCTCCACCTACCTGGACCCCACCGGGGCCTGCTGCAACTCCCTGGTGGCCGACGGCTGCACCATCGAGGGCACGGTGGAGAACTCCATCCTGTTCCGGGGCGTGAGCGTGGAGCGGGGCGCGGAGGTGAAAAACTGCATCCTCATGCAGGACGTCACGGTCAGCCGGGACGCGGTGCTCCACCACGTCATCGCGGACAAGAACGTGGAGATTGCCGACGCCCGCACCCTGATGGGCCACGAGAACTACCCCATGGTCATCGCAAAGGACAGCAAGGTGTAAATTGTGCGAAAAGAGGGGGAGATTTCCTCCCCCTCTTTATCCATTTCTACAGTTTTTCCCGCGGCGGCCCTGAAGCGCTGAAAACCCTTTACTTTTCAGCGCCGCCACGGTATACTAAACATGCCCTGAGCAGCCGTGGGCTGCTTTCCATCTATAAAGGAGGTCTTTTCTCTTATGAAGATCTTATTTGCCACCTCTGAGGCGGTTCCCTTCTGCAAGACCGGCGGACTGGCCGACGTGGCCGGCAGCCTGCCCCAGGCCCTGGCCAAGGCGGGCAACGAGGTGGAGGTGATCCTTCCCCTCTACCAGCGGGTGTCCGACAAGTGGAGGGACCAGCTGAGCTTTGTGTGCAACATCGAGGTGCCCCTGGGCTGGCGGCGGGTGTACTGCGGCCTGTTCCAGCTGGAGCGGGACGGCGTGCGGTGGTACTTTGTGGACAATGAGTACTACTTCAAGCGGGACGCCCTCTACGGACACTATGACGACGGCGAGCGCTTCGGCTTCTTCTCCCGGGCCGTGGTGGCCCTGATGCCCGCCCTGGCCTTCATGCCCGAGGTTATCCACTGCAACGACTGGCAGACCGCCCTGGTGCCCATCTACCTCAAGGACGAGTGTGTGCGCTGGCGGGAGGTCCGGGGGATCAAGACCGTGTTCACAGTGCACAATATTGAGTACCAGGGCCGCTACGGCAAGGAGACCCTGGAGGACCTCTTCGGTCTGGCTCCGGGCTGGTTCGCCGACGGCACCATCGCCATGGACGGGGACGTGAACCTGCTCAAGGGCGCGCTGATGACCTGCGACGCCATCACCGCCGTCAGCCCCACCTACGCCCAGGAGCTGCGCTACGCCTACTTTGCCCACGGCATGGAGAGCGTCATGCAGCGCAACGCCGGCAAGGTCTACGGCGTTCTCAACGGCATCGACATGGTCCGCTACGATCCCTCCACAGACGCCGGCATTCCCGCCAAGTACTCCGCCAAGAAGATGGACGGCAAGGCCAAGTGCAAGGCCGCCCTCCAGAAGCAGGTGGGGCTGGCCGCGGATCCGGACGTACCGGTGATCGGCATTGTCAGCCGTCTGGTGAGCCACAAGGGCCTGGATCTCATCTGCAAGGTCTTTGACCAGATTATGGACCTCAACTGCCAGTTTGTGGTCCTGGGCAGCGGCGACTGGAACTATGAGCAGTTCTTTGAGCAGAAGCTGGGCCAGTACAAGGGCCGCATGGCCCTGTACCGGGGCTACAACGAGGGGCTGGCCATGGGCATCTACTCCGGCGCGGATCTGCTGCTCATGCCCTCCAAGAGCGAGCCCTGCGGCCTGGCCCAGATGATCGCCATGCGCTACGGCACCGTGCCCATCGTTCGGGAGACCGGCGGGCTCAAGGACACCGTGCACCCCTACGAGGCCTGGTGCGGCGCGGGCAACGGCTTCACCTTTGCCGACTACAACAGCAACGACATGCTCTACGTCATCCGCCAGGCGGTGGATCTCTACTACAACAATCCCACCGCCTTCCAGGGCCTGCGCACCTCCGGCATGGCCGAGGACTTCAGCTGGAAGCGCAGCGCCGAGGCGTACAACGATATCTACCGCACCATCTGCTCTTAAAGGCTGTCCCGGGGGAGCGGGAGGCGCCTGCTCCCCATGTCCCATCAAACCAACTGGAAGAGAGGAAAAAACCCCTATGGAGAAATACACCAAGAGCTCCATGAAGCAGGCCATCAGCGAAAAGCTGAGCCTCAACTTTGGCTGCACCGTGGAGGAGGCCACCGAAGCAAATATGATGAAGGCCTGCGCCATGGTCCTGCGGGATCAGATGAGCATCCAGGCCGTGGAGACCCGCCGGAAGATCCGCAAAAAGCAGCTCAAGCAGGTCCACTATATGTCCCTGGAGTTCCTCATGGGCCGGTCTTTGATGAAGAACGCTTACAACCTGGGCGTGCTCCAGCCCATGCGGGAGGCCATCGAGGAGATGGGCTTCAAGCCCGCCCACATCTTCGACATGGAGCCGGACGCTGGCCTGGGCAACGGCGGCCTGGGCCGTCTGGCGGCCTGCTACCTGGACAGCCTGACCACCCTGGAGATCCCCGCCTGCGGCTACTCCATCTGCTATGAGCTGGGCATCTTCAAGCAGAAGATCGTGGACGGCCAGCAGATGGAGCTCCCCGACAACTGGAAGGACCAGGGCGACGCGTGGCTGATCCCCCGTCCGGACGAGGTGGAGGAGGTCCACTTCGGCGGCACCCTCCGGGAGTTCTGGGACGGCGACAGGCTCCATGTGGTCAACGAGGACTACACCAAGGTGCTGGCCGTGCCCTGCGACATGTCCATTGCCGGCTACGACACCAGCCACACCAACACCCTGCGCCTGTGGGACGCCAAGAGCCCCACGCCCATTGACATGAGCGCGTTCAACCAGGGCGACTACCTGCGGGCCAGCGAGGACCGGGCCATGGCCGAGGCCATCGCCAAGGTGCTCTACCCGGAGGACAACCACTACGAGGGCAAGAGCCTGCGCCTGCGCCAGCAGTACTTCTTTGTCTCCGCCACGGTCCAGTCCATTGTCCGCAAGCACATCCAGACCTACGGCACTCTGACCAACTTCCACGAGAAGAACGTCATCCAGATCAACGACACCCATCCCGCTCTGGTCATCCCCGAGCTGATGCGCATCCTCATGGACGACGCGGGCCTGGACTGGGAGACCTCCTGGAACATCACGGTCCACTCCGTGGCCTACACCAACCACACCGTGCTGGCCGAGGCCCTGGAGCGCTGGCCCCAGTCCCTGATGCAGACCCTGCTGCCCCGCATCTGGCAGATTCTCTGCGAGATCGCCCGGCGCTGGCAGGTCAAGGTCACCGAGTTCTACCGGGGCGATGAGAGCAAGGTGCGCAACATGGCCGTCATCTGGGACGGCGAGGTGCGCATGGCCAACCTGTGCATTGCCGGCGGCATTGCCGTCAACGGCGTGTCCGCCCTCCACAGCGACATCCTGCGCCAGGATGTGTTCAAGGACGCCTGCGGCATGGAGCCGGAGAAGTTCAAGAACGTCACCAACGGCATTGACCACCGCCGCTGGCTGGCGGAGATCAACCCGGGCCTGGACAAGCTCATCTGCGATCTCACCAACAGCAACGACTACCTGCGCCACCCCGGCGCGGCCCTGCCTCTGCTGGACAAGTTCGCGGATGACAAGGAGGTGCTGCTGCGCTTAGAGCAGATCAAGCAGGCCAACAAGGCCGCCTTCGCCAAGTACGCCAAGAAGACCCAGGGCTTCCTGATTAACCCGGACGCCATCTTTGACGTACAGGTCAAGCGCCTCCACGAGTACAAGCGGCAGCTGCTCAACGTGATGCACATCATCCATATCTACAACCAGCTGCGCGACAACCCCAACATGGAGATCCGGCCTCACGCCTTCCTCTTCGGCGCCAAGGCCGCGCCGGGCTACGCGGTGGCCAAGCGAATCATCCAGCTGATTAACTCCCTGGCCGGTCAGATCAACAGCGATCCCCTGTGCAAGGATAAGCTGCAGGTCTTCTTCCTGGAGAACTACCGCGTGTCCATGGCGGAGGTCCTCATGCCCGCCAGCGAGGTCAGCCAGCAGATCTCCACCGCCGGCAAGGAGGCCAGCGGCACCGGCAACATGAAGTTCATGATGAACGGCGCGCTGACCGTGGGCACCCTGGACGGGGCCAACGTGGAGATGCACGAGGTCCTGGGGGACGAGAACATGTTCCTGTTCGGCCTGAAGACCGAGGAGGTCAAGGAGGTGCGGGACATGGGCTACAACCCGTTCAACATCTACACCCGGGACCCGAACCTGCACCGGGTACTGGATCAGATCAGCAACGGCTTCAAGGACGGCGTGCGCTACGACGATCTGGTACAGCACCTGCTGCTGGGCAAGAACGGCTCCATGGCGGACGAGTATATGCTCCTGGCGGACTTTGCCTCCTACTGCGCTGCTGAGCGCCGGATGGTGGAGACCTACGCGGACCGCACCAAGTGGAACCAGATGAGTCTGCACAACATCGCCCGGTCCGGCATCTTTGCCGCTGACCGCTCCATTGCGGACTACGCCGACACCATCTGGCACGTGCCCTATAAGAAGTAATCGCATCCGCGATTCATCCGCCCGGGAGAACGCCTCCCGGGCGGAATTTTCCTCTCATAGCGCATTGGAAACCGGGAACACTAGCTCCGCCGGGGACACACCCGGCAGGGGAGGGAGCGCTGTGAAGGAGAAAAAGAAGGACCCCATGGCCAAGGCCATGGATCTGACGTCCTGGCAGTCCGCCAAGACGGATCCCCAGGGCAGCTGGACCGGCACGCCGGCGGACCCCTGGGAGAAGCCGGTGCAGGACGCGGACGATCTCTGAGCAACAGGAAAAAACGGGAGAAGCACACCGAAGCTGGTGTGCTTCTCCCGTTTCGTACTGGGCTGATTTTCCGATACGCAGGGCGTTATTTTGCCAGAGCCTCGTCCTGGAGGCGGTCAAAGGCCGCCATACACTCCTCCACCGCAGCGCCGGCCAGCAGCTCCCGCACAATCAGGCAGGTGCTGCCCCACTGCTCCACCTTCATGCCCGCGTTGGAGCCCAGAACGTAGACGCCCTCCTCGATCCTGTCGTTGAGGGGCTTCAGGGCGGGTACGCAGTCCACCTTCACGTTTTTGGACGGAGAGATGACCCGGTTGATCTCCGAGTAGACCTGGAGCGCCTCGTCGGAAAGCATCACATTCAGCACCTGCAAAGCGTCCTCCCTGTGTTCCGCCTCCGCGCCCACGGCCAGTCCGGTCATGGTTATCACCGGCATCTGCCCGCGGCTGCTGGGGAAGCCGATGACCTGCATCTCAAAGTCTGTTTTCCCGTAGGCGGTCTCCGTGTTGGCCGCACCCCAGTAGGCCATGACAATAGGAGTTTTCTGGGCCAGGAAGTCCGCGCCCTCCGCCTCGATGGCCTCGCTGACGCTGGCTTTTTCCGCGTCAATATAGCCCCGGTCCATCAGATTCTTGAGAAATGCAAAGCCGGGCCGCATATAGTCGCTGTACCGGGCCTCGCCGCTGTTGAGGGCCGCGATCTCCGCCTCCGTGTTCCCGCCGTTGTACAGATCCGCGTAGGCCAGGGCCAGCACGAAGGTCTCCAGCCACCAGCGGTTGGCGCCGATGGGGGTCTCGATCCCATTCTCCCGGAAGACCCGGCAGCACTCCAGAAATTCCTCCGGCGTCTCCGGCAGGGCGAGGCCGTACTGGTCAAACATGTCCTTGTTCACAAACAGGCCATAGGCCACCACCTCCTGGGGGATGGCCACCAGCTTCCCGTCCACCGTGTTGGCGGTCCAGATGATGTCCCGCAGGTTCTCCGCGTTGTCAATGCCCGAGAGGTCCACCAGCTTCCCCTCCGCCCCCAGCTTCAGGATGACATCCGAGTTGAGCAGGTACAGGTCGTCCATATTGCTGCGGGCCCGGTCAAGGACCACGTCGTCATAGGATTTGTCCTGGTAGTCCTCCGCCGTGTAGGTCCGGTAGGCCACGGTCACCCCCAGCTTCTCCTCCGCCATGGCCACGGTGAGATCCGCTGCGCTTCTGGCCGTATTTTCCGCGTTGGGATCGGTCTTTTCCATGGGGCTGAACAAATTTACAGTCCGCTGCACCCTATCGTCTTGGGTCAGCAGGTTGGCGCGGCGCTCCTTCCCACAGGAGGTCAGACTCAATACCGCCAGAATTGTCAGGCAGACAGCGGAGCACCTCTGGGAAAAACGCTTTACCTTCATCATCTATAGCGCATCCTTTCTGCATTGTCTGATGACCTTCTTTAGGAGCCCCAGGTCCAGGGGCTTTGCCACGTGGGCGCTCATGCCGGCGTCCAGGGACGCCTTCTCGTCCTCGGTGAAGGCGTTGGCCGTCATGGCGATGATGGGAATGCTCCCCGCGTCGTCCCGGGGCAAGGCGCGGATGGCCCGGGCGGCGTCGTGGCCGTTCATGACCGGCATCTGCACATCCATCAGGATCGCGTCAAACTCTCCCTCCGCCGACTGCTGGAACCGCTCCACCGCCAGACGGCCGTTCTCCACGATTTCGCAGTCTGCGCCCTCCATGGACAGCAGCTCCGCCAGGATTTCCGCGTTGATGTCGTTGTCCTCCGCGGCCAGGAAGCGGAGCCCCTCCAGACTGGTGTCCTGCAATGGCTCCGGCTCCCCGCCGGACCACAGCTCCTCCACCTTCTGCCGGAAGGCGGAGAGGAAGAAGGGCTTGGCGAGTACGCCTGTGCGGCCGGTCTCCAGCACCGCCTCCGTCCCCTCCGCATCGTACTCCGCCAGGAGCAGAATGGGGGCGGGCGTCGCCGCCCGGATGGCGCTGGCCGCCTGTACGCCGCTGAAGGCCTCCCAGTCCAGCAGGACCAGCTGGAAGTCCCTGCTGCCGGCCAGCAGGTCCAGGGCCTCCTCCAGGCTGGCGGCCATGTCCGCCTCCAGGCCCCCGCCGGTCACAAGGGCGCGAACGTTTTCGCGGCACTCCTGGTCCCCGATAATGGCCAGGACCCGGCGGATCCCCCGATTCTCCCAGAATTTCCGGTCCGCGTGCTCCTCCAGAATACGCAGCTCCAGCTCCACCAGGAAGAGGGAGCCCTGGTTTACCTCGCTTCTGACCTCGATGGTCCCGCCCATGAGCTCTACGATGCTCTTGGTGATGGCCATGCCCAGTCCGGTGCCCTGGACCTTGTTGGTGGTGCTGTTTTCCGCCCTGGTGAAGGCGTCAAAGATGGTCTCCAGGTACTCCGGGGTCATCCCGTAGCCGTCGTCCTCCACCTCGATCCGAATCCGCTCGTACTGGCTGGAGCGCTGCTTGAGCCCGATGATACGAAACCAGATATGGCCCTCCTCGGGCGTGTACTTGACGGCGTTGGACAGGAGGTTAATCAGGATCTGATTGATCCGCGTCTCGTCCCCCAGCAGGTACTCGTGCCGGACGCCGTTCACCTCCAGGTGGAAGCTCTGTCTCTTGGCCTTGGCCATGGGCTGGATGATGGCGTCCACGGAGGCGACTACGTCGTTGAGGGAAAATTTCTCCAGGTTCAGAACAACCTTTCCGCTCTCGATCTTCGACACGTCCAGAATATCGTTGATGAGGCTGAGCAGATGCTGGCCGGAGGAAGTGATTTTTTTGGTATATTCCCGGACCTTGGCCGGATTGTCCGCATCCCTGGCCAGGAGTGTGGTGAACCCCAGCACCGCGTTCATGGGCGTGCGGATATCGTGGGACATGTTGGAGAGGAAGGTGGTCTTGGACTCGCTGGCGATCTGGGCGGCCCGCAGGGCCTCCGAGAGCTGCTGGCTATGGATTTTCCGCTCCAGCTCCTGCTCCTCCCGAAGCTTATCCTGCTGCCGCCAATTACGATAGTAGAGATAGATGCACAGAAGGAACGCCACCAGCATGGAGGCCACCACGGCGATGATATTATAGGTGACAATCCGCCCCTCCCGCTGAATGGCCTCCAGAGGCACGTAGCCCGCCAGAAAGATCGTCCCGTCGTTGACCGCCCACATGTAGTTGAGGGCCTTTACGCCCCGGATGTCGTGGTAGAAAAGGATGTCCTGCCCGTTTTCCAGGCACTCCTCCACCTCCGCATGGATATTCGGGTCCTGGATGCTGTTCGCCCGGTAGAAATCGGTCAGGTTGAGGTGGCCCGCGCTCCGCATCCCCATGCCCTCGGGCTTGAGGACGAACCGCTCGCTCTCCGTGTCCATAATATACAGCGTCGCCTGCTGGTTGTAGAAGCCCTCCGGAAGGGACTTGTCAATGGCGTCGTAGATATACTCGGCATAGAGGGTTCCGATCTCCTGCCCGTTGCGCATAATAGGGCACTTGACCGTATAGGACCAGGTGCCCATATGGTTGATATAGGACTGGGAAACCGGCAGCCCCATGATTGTGCCGCCGGCAGAAAAGTCCAGATCCTCCGCAGTAAAATGCTCGCCGGTATTGGAGACGCCGGACGTCTTTCCAGACAGGATCAGCGATATCCTGGACATGGTCTGGTTTTTCTCATAGGCCTGGATGTAGGCCTCCGGGTCCTCCGTCTGGGCAATCTTCTGGGCGATCAGCGTCTGGAACTCTACCTCGCTGCGCAGTATCGCCTCAATGGTACATTCGATCAGATCCAGACTCTCGCTCAGGCTCTGGATCGCGGCGTCCGACATCTCCTGGGATATCTTCCGCGATATCGTGTAGACAAATGTGCCCAAGATGCAAAAGACCAGTACAATGGAGAGGAGCAGGCCCTTTCGATTGTCCTTCTTGTACGGCTTCTCGTTCATTGGCAATCTCCATTCCGATGCTCTGAGAGGGCTGCGCCCTATTCATCTTATGGAGGAAGCTCTCCGCTGTTGCCGGGAGAGGGTCCTGTCTAATGTTACGCTCCCATTATACTATTTTTTGTCAGAGTGTCAATAGTTACCAGGGGGGGATATATGTGCTAGCTCTATTAAATACAAATATGACTTCTGTTAAAAATTGGTCCAACTTAGGGAGATTATTAGGGGTACAGACATCTGGATCATTTCGACATTCGATTTCTTTTTTTTATCCCAATTTAACATCGGCCGCTTTATCACTTTTAAAATTTCCAATATGATTATCCCGTTAGTTTAGCGAGAAAAGGTCTGGGAAAAGGGAGCAAAACTGTGATAAACTAGAGCTATGAAACCCAAAGACTACGAAATATCTGTCCATTCTGCTTAAGCCGTTTGTATCATGAAATCCTGTTGCTGCTGCTGCCTCGTGGGCTTTGGCCCCTTTGCACGAAGTTCCAGCGCTTTCAATCTGGCTTCCGCTCGTTTATCCTTATTTCCCTTGCGTTTTTGCTCTATCGCTTTTATTTCTTCCTCACTAAATTGATATCTGCCAGCCATTTTCATCTCCCTGATGTATTTTACCATATCCTTTACCTAATTTAAATGATTTTATCAAGAAATAGTATTATATGATGTGGAGATCTCGCCGGATCTGGTGACGAAGATTACAGAGAAGATCATGCCGGAGGTGACGGCATGGCAGAACCGGCCTCTGGAAGCGGTGTATCCCTTCGTTTTTATGGACGCCATCCACTACAAGGTACGGGAAGATCACCGGTATGTAACAAAGGCGGCTTACGTGGTTCTGGGGATCGCCATGGATGGACGGAAGGACATCCTCGGAGTATGGATCGGAGAGCATGAGAGCAGCAAATTCTGGCTGAATGTGTTGAATGACCTCAAAAGCAGGGGAGTTATGGATGTGTATCTGTTCTGCACGGACGGCCTGTGCGGGATGATGGAAGCCATCCGTGCGGTGTATCCCCAGAGCCGTCTGCAGCGCTGCATCGTCCATCAGATTCGCTCCTCCACCCGCTTTGTCAGTTGGAAGGACGTCAAGCAGGTGGCGGCTGACCTGAAGAAAATCTATACCTCCGTCACGCTGGATGAGGCGGAAGAAAACCTGCTTCGGTTCTCGGAGAAATGGAGAAAGCAGTACCCCTCCTGCGTGAAAAGCTGGGAGGAAAATTGGGAAGTCCTGAGCACCTTCTATGAATATCCGCCCGAGGTTCGTAAAATCATATACACGACGAATATCATCGAAGGCCTCAACCGCCAATTCCGGCAGATTACGAAAAACAAACCCAGCTTTACCAACGATGATTCCCTGCGCAGGATGCTCTACCTGGCCTCTCGGCGCATCACGAAACGCTGGCGTACCAGATGTCAGAACTGGGACCTGGTACTCAGCCAGCTGGAGATCATGTTCTCCAATCGTGCTGCCGGCTGATTCCTGGCTGCAGAATGTCCCGGCAGACGGGCCGACATTCACACCTGTGGCGTGCATACTGCCCCGCACGCCGGGCCCCCCAGCGGCCAAGGGATTCAGCCCTCCGCCTGTGCCTTTCCATCGCTCCTCTTTTTGACTTTGTCGAATTTCGCTTACCCAAGATTTTACACCAGGCCCATTTTTTGCGGAATTGGTTTATAGCTGAATCAAATAAAGGGTAACGGAGAACGCATGTAAGCGTTCTCCGTTGCTTTATGGTTCCCCGCCGGGAAAGACTAAAACTGTCTGATACCCATTTTGCGGTGCACTTTCAATTTTCACTGTGCCATGATGTGCCTCAACAATCTGTCGAACCAACAGAACGCCTAAGCCGTGTCTCAGGTTCAATCTTTCATCGGTGCTTTCCAAATGATGCGCCGTCGCTCTTAATTTCTCCAGCTTCTCAGCGGATACGCCTATGCCGTCATCTGATACCATGGTGGTTATACCGGTTTCATTTCGTGCTACGGAAACAGAAATAACGCACCCTTTGGGATTGTGAATGATGCTGTTCTGAATCAAATTATACAGCGCGCGTTTCAGCAGGGCCTCGTCCCCCATGATGGACGCTGTTTCGCTCTCCTGGCTGGAATCGAACACAATTTGATACCGCGCCTCTAACCCGCCGTCCAAAAACTCACAGACGACTTGCCGCGCCAGCTCCACGAAATAGACTTTCTCCATCCGAAGGGGCTGCATGGAATACTCCAGCCTGGACGTGAGGTTCAGATCGGAAATCAGGCTCCGCAGCTTCTCCCCCTGTCTGCGGATATAGGACGCCTGTTCACGGGCAGAGATTGGAAGTGTTTGGTCATCCTCCAACTGTCCGGCAAAGCCCAAAATCACCGAGAGGGGCGTCCGCACGTCATGGGAAACACCTCTGATCCAGTCGGCGCGGGCGCTGTCCTTTTTGGCAATAAAAGTCCCTGCCTTGTTGAGCTGCCGGTTGATCTCCGCCAATTCTCCCTTCTCCGGGAGGCTGACTGGCTGGCCGGAGGAAACCGTTTCGATCCCCCGCAAAATGGGCGTGACCGCCTTTTCAACGTGCCGGGTGTTCTTCCAAATCAGCAGGACCACCACAATGATATTGGTCAGAAAGACGGCAGCCAGCCCGACAAGCAGTTTTCTCGCATAGCTCTCACTGACGGAAAAGTAATACTTCGCCTGACTGCCCTTTTCGCCGCCCACTACCAATAGCCCCTGGGGATGCTCCTGCACATAGACCGGATAATCCCCCAAATACCACCGGCTGAATTTTGCCACATCCGCTGCCGTGTACCGCCGGGGCAATTCCTCCGGCAGTCTGCTCTGAAAAATGACCGTTCCTATATCGTCCAAAACCATGGCCCAGGCGTGATGTTCTTCCAACATTTCGGCCAGCTCCCCAGCCGCCGTCAAATGTCCTGTTCCGTCCAGAGTAATCCTGTCACAGATTTCGCTCATGGAGAGGTCCGGTGTCTCCGAGGTCTGCCAGGCCCAGATCAGCACAGAGAAAAACAGGACAACATTGAGTAGCAGGAACAGCACGATGATGCCCACCATAGATAAAAAGTATTTCCGAAAGAAGCGTTCCACAGGTTTCATTTCTCCGGCTCCTTTACCACCAGCTTATACCCCAGGCCCTTCACCGTCAGGAGCGATACGGGCTTTGACGGATTTTCCTCGATCTTCTCCCGCAGATGCCGGATATGGGTCATCAGCGTTGTCTCATACCCCTGCCAGATGTCCCCGCACAGCGTCTGACAGAGAACGCCGATAGTGACGATCCGGCCCGCATTCTCCGCCAGCTTTTCAAAAATGCTGTACTCCTTCGCGGTCAGCGGCGTCCGCTGTCCATCTCGGATAACCTCCGCCCGGTCCAAATCCACCGCGGCAGCGTTCAGCGTAACAACCCGCTCTTTTTCAGGATAGGCCCGTTTCAAAATCGCCTGGACCCGCAGCAGCAATTCCTTCGGGAGAAAAGGCTTGACCAGATAATCGTCCGCCCCCAGCTCGAACCCGGCAAAGCGGTCCTCGGCTTCTCCCTTCGCGGTGAGCATAAGAACGGGAACTTTGCTGACAGCCCGAATTTCCTGGAGCAGTTCAAACCCGTCCATATCCGGCATCATCACATCCAGAATGATGATGCCGGGTATTTTTTTCGCCATCACCGCCAGCGCCTCTTGCCCGGAGGCCGCTGTTGTAATCTGTGTATATCCGGCGCTCTCAAAAATGGAGCGGATCATTGTCCGCAAATCTTTTTCATCGTCCACAACGAGGATTTCTCTGTCCAGCATATAAGCCCCTCCTGTCCGCACTCATTATAGCGCAGAAACTAAAAATTGTATATGCCGCCGGCGCAATCTCAAGGTTATCTCAAGGTTCCCTCAAGGATCGCTCAAGGATGGTGTTGTATATTGACCCCATAAAGGAGGTAACCGCTATGAGCGAAATCATCATCGAAACAAAACAGCTGACCAAACAGTACGGGACCCAAAAGAGCGTGGCGGAGCTGAACATCCATGTTCAAAGAGGCCGCATCTACGGTCTGCTGGGCCGAAACGGAGCCGGAAAAACCACCACCATGAAGATGCTGCTGGGCCTGACCCAGCCCACGTCAGGGGAAGTGACGATCTGGGGGAAGTCCCTGCTTGGTAACGAGAAGAAGCTGCTGCCCCGCATCGGCAGCCTGATTGAATCCCCCGGCTTTTATCCCAACCTGACGGGAACGGAGAACCTGCGCATTTTCGCTGCCCTGCGGGGACTGAAAAACCAAGACGCAATCAAAAGCGCCCTGGAGCTGGTGGGCCTGCCCTACCGGGATAAAAAGCTCTTTTCCCAATACTCCCTGGGTATGAAGCAGCGGCTGGCCATCGCCCTGGCGGTGATGCACGACCCGGAGCTGCTGATCCTGGACGAGCCCATCAACGGCCTGGACCCCATCGGCATCGCGGAGGTGCGCTCCTTCATCCGGGCGCTGTGCGATGAGCGGGGCAAGACCATCCTGATCTCTAGCCACATTCTCTCCGAGGTGGCGCTGCTGGCGGACGACATCGGCATCATCGACCACGGTGTGCTGCTGGAGGAGGAGAGCCTTGTGGACCTGGAAGCCAAGAGCGACCGGTATATCCGCTTCACAGTCTCCGACACGGGGCGGGCGGCGGAGGTCTTGAACAGTGCTTTCCACGAAAATCAGTTTACCGTACAGGACGGCCAACATCTGCGGCTGGATTCTTCCAAGGTCCCCGTGGCAAAGATCGTTTCTGCCTTTGTGCAGTATGGTCTGGAGGTGTCGGAGGCCGCAACTGTGGAGGAAAGCCTGGAGGATTACTTCAAACGGGTGACCGGGGGTGAGGGGATTGCTTAAGCTGATTTCCTGTGAGCTTCAGAAGCTGAAACGGAAGAAGTTCATTCCTTTTGTAATCCTCTCTGCGTTCCTGTTCCCGCCCCCGCTGGCACTGATGATGCTGACGCCCCGCATGATGGAGCGGTACGACACGAAAGCCGAGCTCTTTGACGACTTTTACCAGTTTGTCCTGGGCTATGGGGTGGAGCTGCTTCTGCCCTGCGTCATCGGCGTCATCGCCGCCATGCTGTTCTTTATGGAACGGGACAACGACACCTTCAAAAACCTGCGGACCATCCCGGTGACCAGCACCCAGATGATTTTCGCTAAAATTATCGTTCTGTTCCTGTTCGGGCTGATCTTCTGCCTGTCCACAGCCGCCGTCACCATTGTCTGCGGGAGCCTGATTGCCGAGGTGGGCGGGCTGGGCTACAAGCTGTGGGTGGCGGTAGAGATGGGAGTTTTCGTCACGGCGGGCACCCTGCCGTTGGTAGTGCTGGTGGTCTTTTTCAGCAAGACCTATATCTTCTCCGTTCTGCTGTGCATCTTTTACAGCGTGTTAAGCCTGACCGCCGAAAGCAGTTTCGGTGCCCTGCCGAAGTTTTTGTGCTGGCTGATGCCGATTCCCCTCACAAACCTCTGGTGCGCGGGGGATATGGTTCGGCATGGCGTCAAGGGCAGCTTGGGGGAACTGCAATACCTGATTCCCTCAACAATGCAGACCGTCTTGATTTTGAGTGCAATGGCTGTCCTGTCCATTCTGGTGATTGACCGGCTGTATAAAAAGAGAGGGGGAGATTGAGATGCTGGTACTGCTGAAAACTGAAGTTTGGAAACTGAAACGGTATCACATGGTCTGGGCAGGGGTTTTCCTGATGCTGCTGTCCGTCCTGCTTACGGTTTTCTCCACCACCGCCCAGGATGGAAGTGTATGGACCTTCTCCTTTTTCGTGGAGCAGATCCTGAAGAACAACATCACAACGATTTTCCCTATGTGCATCGCTTTGATTACCGGATATATCATCAGCCGGGAGGGAACGGATGATACGCTGAAAAACATTCTGACGGTTCCCCTGTCGTTTCCCGCTCTGCTGGCTGGCAAGCTGGCCGTCTGTGGACTGCTCTCCCTGTTCCTGGGGATCGTCAGCACCGCGTTCACGGTGATGGCATCCTCCCTTTTGGGATTTCCCGGCGGCGATTTACCAGCAGTTATGCAGGCCGGGCTGCAGATCACGGCCAACTGCCTGTTCCTCTATATCGCCGTCCTGCCGGTCATCGCCATCGCCGCCCGCATTCCAAACGGTCACTTGATTGGAGCGGTGGTAGCCTTTGTCTACGGCTACGGCGGGATGTTCGCGGCGGGGAACATGACCTTGGCGAATGTGTATCCCGTGACCGCAAGCATGGGGCTGATCGGATACCGCAGCTATGATGCGGCCGTCCATTGGAATCCGTTGCTTTGTATGCTCAGTTTGCTGGCCGCTCTGCTGATTGCCGCCGCTTTTGTGGCGACAGCAAAAAAAGGCGCGGCTCCAAAGACAGCAAAAAAGCCCAAACGGGTCATCACTAAAAAAGGTTGGTAAGGGGTGTCAAACAATATGAAGAAAAAATTGAAAATCATAATAGGCGTCGTTGCTGTCTTTCTCATTGGTCTGGTCGGCTTTTGCGCATGGTTTCTCTACGGCTCCGGCAGCGCCGAGTATTACGCCCAGATCGACAACACCAAGGTGGAACAGGTGGATTCTAACGGAGGCGTCATTAACTTCAAAGGCAACCTGCCCTATTCCTACACGCTGCTGTCCTATGACGAAAACGGGAGCGAAAAAGAGATCACCTTTGGAACATCCAGAGAACTTCGGGAGGGGGCCTTTATTCGTCTGACCGTCATGCCGGTCCGGGGCGTCCTGGACTGGAGCGAGGTACAGTATGACGAGCTTCCGGCAGCAGTACAGAATCATTATTCTGCTCCATCGGATGATGAAGGGTAATTTCAGCGAATAAGAGAAGCTCTATCCATTTAGGGCTTATTTTCTGCGGCGGTTTATTAAAGCCGCCGCCTTTCTATTTGCTTTCTCGGCATATAGGAGAATGCCGCCATGCAATTGCGAATAGATAGGCACTTGTCAAAAAAAGCCTGACCCCCGCAGCGGCGCACTCCACCCAGACTCGCGAAAACCGTCACTTTCTGACGGCTCATAATGTTACACCCAGCACCCGAATGGCCTTGCGCCGTCCGGGTGCTTTTGTATCCCCAGGCCAGCGGCACCGGCCCCGCTGCCGCTCCCCTTTCGTTCAGACCCCAAAAAATCTGAACGGAGTCGGAAAAGGATATGGCAGACTATGAGCTGCGGCCCTCCACGGACAACCTGGCTGTGGGGAAACACATGGAGCAGAAACCCTCCATTTCCCGGCAGATGCAGGAGGCGGGGCGGCAGGCCACGCCCAGCCCCAAAAGGAAGGCCCCGGACCGAGGCGGACGATAGCCGTGGCGGGAAAAAAGCGCCGCCGCTCTGTTCACCTTCATGTCACGGTGACGCCGGAGGAGCAGCGGCAAATCCAGGAGCGCATGGCCCGGGTAGTGGCCCTGTGACCCGTGGGAGCGGCCCAGGCCGCTCCCACGGCTGTCCCTGGCGACGGCCCGTCTCATAACCCACCATATCAGCGGGGACAAGTCGATCCTGGCCTCTCTGTCGGACCGCTTCGACTACGGCCAGAACCCGGAAAAGACCCTGGACGGGGCCCTGGTCCGCTCCTACGAGTGCGCCCCCCTCACCGCCGGCAGCGAATTTCTTCTGAGCAAGGCCCGGTACAAAACCATTACAGGCCGGGAGCAAAAGCGGGACGCCGATGTGCTGTGCTATCAGATCCGCCAACCCTTCCCCCCTGGGGAGCTGGACCCGGAGGAGGCGCTGAACATCGGCTATGAGATGGCGATGCGCTGTACCAAGGGGAAACACGCTTTCTTTGTGGTGTCCCATGCGGACCGGCCCCACCCCCACGTCCATATTTACTACAATTCCACCACCCTTGACTGCACCCGGAAATTGAACAACTACTACCCCCACCTGACCGAGTGCGTCACCCTGGAAGTGTCGGAGGAGATCGCCGTGACCCTCTCCATCGGGGGCCGTATGTGCGACAGCTACAAGCGGCGCAAGCAGGACCATGACGAGTGCTCCCTGGACGGGACCCCCGGCTTTGAGGCCGACGTGACCTACCTCCCGCTGAACCCGGAGGAGACTATGGAACTGGCCGAGGACCGCGCCGCCCTCTATGCCGCTCTTGGCCGTCTCCCGCCCGTCCAGGCCCGGCGCGTCTACGCCCGCTTCATCCTGGGCCGGGCCGTGAGCCAGATTGCCGAGGCCGAGGACATGGAGGAGCGAAACGTCCGGGATACAATCAATAAGGGCCTGCGGAGGTTGAAAAAAATTTGGATTTTTCTCGTTGAGGTGCATCCGAAAACACGGAAAAACCGCCTGACAGGTGAGGAGGGACAAGCCTCCCCACTAACAACCCAGCGGGAAACTTGTACGCATAGGCCCCCCGTTTTATACTATTTCTTGATAAAATCATTTAAATTAGGCGGAGGATATGGTAAAATAAATCTGGGAGATGAAAATGGCTGGCAGATGTCAATTTAGTGAGGAAGAAATAAAAGCGATAGAGCAAAAACGCAGGGAAAATAAGGATAAATGTCCAGGAGTTGAAAGTGATCCACAGCGGAAAGACGATTCGGTTAGTGTTTCGGAATGAGGCTGGATTTGGGCGGATCAACAAGCCCAAATACTGCTGGTGTGAAAAAGGGATTCGTCCCGGTGTGCCTTGCCACCATATACGCCTGAAATGAACCCTATTGAACAGATTTGGAAAGAAATTCGAAAGCGTGGATTCCATAACGAAGTATTTGCAAATTGGTTTTAATACTTTTATATTTCCGGTGTTACTTCCATGATATAATATCATAGCGGTTTCTCCTCAAATTGAGATTTGTTGGGCCGATTACAGCACAGGATATCTGTCATATCAATGTTCCTCTGTAAAAATCACCGGAGTTATATTCTAACAACGCTTCTTTCAAAAGGGCCTAAATATTTCTCATTTCCATATTGACATGCAGAGCAGGTAGTGATATATTTGTCCTATAAAGAGATGAATACATCTCATTAATTGGAGGCGCAATATGAAAAAGAATTCGGTAAGGGTCTGGGTTGGCTGTGGGATTTTCTGCATCGCGGCGGTGCTGCTCTCAGTCTGGTACGCTGTCACATTTAACGATTCGCGGCTGGTTGTTCTGATGGACTTTGAAAGCTACGCCTTCACCCCGAGGGATCTTCCCATGATCGTCTCCATCCTGCTCGCCTGCGTCTACGTGCTTGCCCTGTTTATCCGGCTTTTTATCAGCATCGGGAAAAAGCAGAGAGACCCTGCGGCGTCAAACACAACCCGCAGGCTCAATCCCAAGCTGGGGCTTCTGGGGCTGCTGGGATTTTTGGGCTTTGCCGGTTTCTGGACCTATTCCATCACCGGCGATGTGTCCCCCTTTGTGTTCCTCCTGTTCTTCGGCTTTTTTGGATTTTTCTATGAAGGCAAGATGTCCGGTACCTTTATGGATGAACGCTTCCGGGAAAATGCCGTCCGCGCCCAGCTGACCTCGTACAAAATCACATTCAAAATCACTCTGATCGTATTGATTATTCTCTGCCGGGGGAAGCTGTTCGGCAGTATGGAATACACCCTGATGGCTGTCATCATTGTGCTGTCCCTCACCCTGGCGCTGGGCATTTTTCTCCAGGAATATCTGCTGTACCGCTATGACCACGACGATCACATGGAGGAAGGCGAGGCGTAAGGAATGGCCTTGTTTGAGTGCCGGTTAAAAAAGTACCGTCAGCTGAAGGAGCTGACCCAGGAGCAGCTGGCCGCGCAGGTGGGGGTGCGCCGGGAAACCATCATGCGGCTGGAAAAGGCGCAGTACAACCCCTCTCTGAAATTGGCGATTGACATTTCAAGGGCGGTTGAGGCGCCCATTGAAGAGCTGTTTATTTTCGACTGATGGACTTTTGTCAGGAAACGCCCCGCTATACCCCCTGCAAATCAAAGGCCGGGGTGTACTCCTCCCGGGCGGAGGAGAGGTCCTGGCAGTAGCCGTCCGTGATGCCCAGGTTTTCCATGTAGGCCGCGGCGGCCCGGTACTCCCCGCCCCGCACCCGCCGGGCCAGGGAGCCCTCCGCTCCGGGCTGGGGGGTGTACTGGGCCATGAGGGAGAAGAGGACCTGCCCCGGGCGGAAGGTTTTTGACAACCAGTCCATCACCGCCTTGGCGTTGTCCAGGGCCCCGGGCAGCAGCAGGTGGCGGATCACCACCCCCCGCCGCAGCAGCCCGTCCTCTATCACGTAGTCCCCCGCCTGCCGGTGCATCTCCACAATGGCGGCGGAGGCGGCCTCGAAGTAGTCCGCCGCGCCGCTGTACCGCTCCGCCAGGGCCCGGTCCGCGTACTTCATGTCCGGCAGCCAGATCTGGACCCGGCCCTCCAGGCTCCGCAGGGTCTCCACCCGCTCGTAGCCCCCGGTGTTCCACACCACCGGAACCGGCAGGGGCTCCTCCAGGGCCTCCCGGATGGCGGGGGCGAAGGGGGTGGGACTCACCAGATCAATGTTGTGGGCTCCCTGGGCGATGAGCTCCAGGAAGATCTCCCGCAGCCGGGGGACAGACACGGTCCTGCCGAACCCCTCCCGGCTGATCCGCCCGTTCTGGCAGTACACGCACCCCAGCACGCACCCGGAGAAGAACACCGCCCCGCTGCCCCTGGTCCCGCTCAGGCAGGGCTCCTCCCAGCGGTGGAGCATGGCCCGGGCCACCACCGGGGCGCTGGGCATGGCGCAGAAGCCCTCCCCGGCAGTCTCCGTGCGCAGGGCGGCGCACCGGCGGGGGCAGAGGGTGCAGATCATGCCAGCAGGTCCTCCAGCTCCTCTGTCAGGCGGCCGAAGAGGTCCAGGGCGTCCTGCACCGGCTGGGGCGTGCTCATGTCCACCCCCGCCAGCTTCAGCAGGGACACCGGATCCGTGGAGCAGCCGCCGCTCAAAAACCGCAGGTAGTCCGCCGCCGCCTCCGGACCGCCGGTGAGGATGCGCTCCGAGAGGGCCATGGCCGCGGAGAAGCCGGTGGCGTACTGGTAGACGTAGAACCGGCGGTAGAAGTGGGGAATGCGGGCCCACTCCATCTCGATGTCCCGGTCCACCTCCACGTGATCGCCGTAGTAGAGCTGGTTGAGCCGGTAGTAGGTCTCGCACAGCCGCTGGGCGGTGAGAATCTCCCCGGCCTGGACCATCCGGTGGATGTCCAGCTCAAACTCCGCAAACATGGTCTGGCGGTACAGGGTGGTGCGGAACTGCTCCAGGAAGTAGTTGATGAGCACCGCCCGCTGCTGCCGGTCCTCTGTCTTTTCCAGCAGGCGGCGCATGAGCAGGGCCTCGTTGCAGGTGGAGGCCACCTCCGCCACAAAGAGGACGTATCCTGCGTACACCGGGGGCTGGCTGCGGTTGCTGAGATAGGAGTGCATGGCGTGACCCAGCTCGTGGGCCAGGGTAAACTCGCTGTGGAGATCGTCCTTGTGGTTGAGGAGAATATAGGGGTGGACGGCGCAGCCGCAGGAGTAGGCCCCGCTGCGCTTGCCCTCGTTCTCATAGATATCCATCCAGCGGGCCTCAAAGCCGGAGGCGGCGATGCGCCGGTAGTCCTCCCCCAGGACCCCCACCGCCTCCAGCACCTCCTCCCGGGCCTGGGAGAAGGGGATGGTCCGCTGGGAGGCGGGGACGATGGGGACGAAGAGATCGTACATGTGCAGCGTCTCCAGCCCCAGGGCCCGCTTGCGCAGGGCCATATAGCGGTACATCTTGTCCATGTTCCGGTGGACCGTGCCGATGAGGCTGTGGTACACCGCCTCCGGCACCTCCGACAGGGCCATGGCGCTGGCCAGGGTGCTCTCGTACCTCCGGGACCGGGAGTAGAACAGGTCCTTGGTCACGGAGCCGCGCAGCATGGCGGCCAGGGCGTTGCGGCTGCCGCCGTAGGCGGCGTAGAGGGCGTGGAAGGCGTTTTTCCGCAGGGTCCTGTCGCCGCTCTCCAGAAGGGAGATATAGGAGCCGTTGGTCAGCGGATGCTCCCGGCCCTGGCTGTCGGCCACAGGGGGGAATTTCAGGTCCGCGTCAATGAAGCTGTTGAAGATCTCCCCCGGGAATCCGCCCACCTCCCCGGCGCCGGCCAGCAGCTTCTCCTCCGCCGGGGAGAGGATGTGGGCCCTCTGGGAGCGGGCCCTGGTGAGATACCGGCGGTACTTCTCCAGGGCGGGGAGATCTGCATAGAAGGCGTCCAGGGTCTCCTCCGGGATGGCCGCCAGCTCGGGGTCCTCAAAGGCCAGGGCGCTGCTGAGCTGGACCAGGAAGGTGACCGCCCGGCCCATCATGTCCTGGTAGACCGGGTTGGCGGTGTCCTCGTCCCGGCGCAGGGAGGCGTAGGTCCGCACCCGGTCCACCTGCCGGTCCGCCCGCTCCCCCAGCTCCAGGTAGTCAAAGAGGGCCTGGGCCGACGTTCCCAGCCGCCCCCGGCAGGCCCCCAGCTCCTCCGGCAGGCTCTGGCAGGCCGCGAAGGCCTCCTCCCAGGCCTGATCGCTGGGAAACAGATCCTCGACGCTCCAGCAGTCCGCCGGATTCTGCTCGCTTCTCTTTTTGATGGTCAATACATGCTTCATGGTCTCCATCCTTTCTGGCGCGGACATTCTCCCGCGCCGGCGGCCTCTATTTTAGCACGTTTTTCCCCCGGGGGCAAGGGGCGCGGCGCCGTGGCCGGGCGGCGGAGGGAAAGCGGAAGAATTGTTTGCGATTTCCTTAAAATTCTCCTGCCGGGGTTGACGCTGGGGGAATGCTGGGCTATAGTATAGCAAAAACCCTCCAGGCGCGGCCTGGACAAGACGGAGGAGGCCATGGCGGAAATGGACAAAAGAAGGCGGGCGCTGACCATCCCGAACCTGCTCTCTGCCTTTCGGATCCTGCTGGTGCCGGTGATGGCGGCGCTCTACTGCGGGGCGGGAAACTACCCCCTCACCGCCGGGGTGCTGCTTCTCAGCGGGGCCACGGACGTGGCGGACGGATATATCGCCCGGCGGTTCCATATGGTCAGCGATCTGGGGAAGGTGCTGGACCCGGTGGCGGACAAGCTGACCCAGGCGGCAGCCCTGGGGTGCCTGCTGACCCGGTTTGAGGCCATGTGGTGGGTGCTGGGGGTGCTGGTATGCAAGGAGACCGTCATGGCGGTGCTGGGGGTGCTGGTCATCCGGCACACCGGCCAGGTCCACAGCGCGGCCTGGCACGGAAAGCTGGCTGCCTGCGTTCTCTACGGGGTCATTCTGATCCACGTGGTCTGGTACCAGATCCCGGCGGAGATCTCGGCCCTGCTGGCGGCGGCAGGGGCGGCGGCCATCCTGCTGAGCCTGACCCTGTACACCCTGTCCCATGTCCGGCGGCTGCTGGGCAAATCACAATCACAGGAGGACTGACCCATGGACCGCTCAAAAACCCGCCTCTCCACAGGGGGGACGGTCAAGCAGCTCCTGCTTTACTTCCTGCTCTTTCTGGCGGGGGACCTGCTCAGCTCCATTGCCTTTGATCTGCTCTTCTCCCTGATACCGCTCCGGGCCAGATGGATGTACCTGCTTCTGCGGTCGCTGGGCGCGCTGGGCCTGACGTGGCTGCTGTTCTGGCTGTACACCACGCATGTCCTGGGCCGCGCCATGGCGGATTTCGGCGTCACATTGTCCGTCAGGGGCTGGGCCGCCGCTGCGGCTGTGCTGCTTCCGGCGGGGGTGACGGCGGTGTACGGATCCCTGGGCCGTTGGACAGCCAGCCCGATCCCCCTGGGGGAGGCCGCCGGGACCATAGCCGCCTCCCTGGCCCTTGCGCTGAAGGCGGGCGTGACGGAGGAGATGCTCTTCCGCGGCTATATGATGACGCTGGTCCGGGAGCGGTGGAGCAGGCGGGCCGCCATCCTGACCCCCTCCGTCCTCTTCGCCTGCGCCCACCTCATCGGTCTGGAGACCTTCAGCCCGGCGGGAGTCGCGCTGCTGGTGGTCAGCGGCTCCCTGGTGGGGATCATGTTCTCCCTGGCGGCGGACAGGGGCGGCTCCGTGGGCAGCAGCGCCGTGATCCACACGGTCTGGAATCTGGTGATGGTGACGGACATTCTCCACATCACCACGGCCCAGGGGGCCTACGGCTCCCCGCTCCTCTCCGTGGTCATCCCCTGGGAGAACGTGCTGCTGACCGGCGGGGACTTCGGCGTGGAGGCCTCGGTCATCTCGGCGGCGGGCTACGGCGCGGTGTGCTGCGCGGTCCTGCTGGCGGGGAAAAAAGGAAATAAGCCGCACCTTTGATCATTTTGGGTAAACCGGGGCAAGTGACGCCCCCTCCTACATACTCTTCTTCGGCGCAGGATATTATTGACACGCAGAGCGGCGTGACCATCAAGGTCACGCCGCTCTCTGCCGCCGGATGAAACCGGTGAGCCATCTCAGTGGTGGAACAGCCGCATCCCGGTAAAGGCCATCACCATGTCGTAGTCGTTGCACTTGCCGATGACCAGATCATCCCGGATGGACCCGCCGGGCTCAGCGATATACCGCACGCCGCTGCGCCGGGCCCGCTCGATGTTGTCCGGGAAGGGGAAGAAGGCGTCGCTGGCCAGGGCCACCCCCTTGCGGTTGTCCAGCCATGCCCGGGCCTCCTGGCTTGTCAGGGGCGCGGGGCGCTGGGTGAAGCAGCGCTGCCAGCTGCCGTCCTGGCACACATCCTCCTCGTTGCCGTTGATATAGCTGTCAATGACGTTGTCCCGCTCCGGCCGGCCCAGCTGGGGCAGGAAGGGCAGGGAGAGGACCTTGGGGTGCTGGCGCAGGTGCCAGGTGTCCGCCTTGGTCCCCGCCAGGCGGGTGCAGTGGATGCGGCTCTGCTGGCCCGCGCCCACGCCGATGGCCTGGCCGTCCACGGCGTAGCACACGGAGTTGGACTGGGTGTACTTGAGGGTGATGAGGGCCACGATCAGATCCCGCCGGGCGCTCTCCGGCAGCTCCTGGTTGGCGGTGACAATGTTGTCCAGCAGGGAGGGGACCACCTTGTACTCGTTGCGGCCCTGCTGGAAGGTGACGCCGTACACGTCCTTGGTCTCCTGGGGAGCGGGGACGTAGCCGGGATCAATGGAGACGATGTTGTAATTGCCCTTCCGCTTGGCCTTCAGAATCTCCAGGGCCTTGCCGGTGTAGCCGGGGGCGATGACGCCGTCGGATACCTCCCGGGCGATGAGGCGGGCGGTGGTCTCGTCACACACATCGCTCAGCGCCGCCCAGTCCCCGAAGGAGCACAGCCGGTCCGTACCGCGGGCCCGGGCGTAGGCGCAGGCCAGAGGGCTCTCGTCCAGCTCCGGGATATCGTCCACAAAGCAGGCCTGCTTGAGGGCGCGGCTCAAAGGCAGGCCCACGGCGGCGGAGGTGGGGGAGACATGCTTGAAGGACGTGGCGGCGGGCAGGCCGGAGGCCTCCCGCAGCTCCTTCACCAGCTGCCAGGCGTTCAGCGCGTCCAGAAAATTGATGTAGCCAGGCTTGCCGTTGAGCACCGTCACCGGCAGATCGCCGCCGTCCCGCATAAAGATGCGGGCGGGCTTCTGGTTGGGGTTGCAGCCGTATTTCAGTTCCAGCTCGTTCATGAACTCTTCCCTTTCTCGCACATTTGACAAAAGTGATCTGTTGTTCCTTCCCCCTTTTCTCTCAAGAAAACAGAGGCAGCAGGAACGTCAGGGGTCCTTCGGGCACGCTCCAGCCATAAGAGCCTGCTCTTCCGCTGTATGATTAAAGAGTGATATTAAACCTTCAGCTCCGCCCGCATACCCTCGTCCGGATACCGGGCCAGCAGGGGGGCGATCTCCTGGGCCAGGAACTCCGTCACCTGTCCCGGGGCCCGGCCCACGTACTGCTCCGGGTCCATCTGGGCCTCGATCTCCTCCCGGGTAAGGGGGAAGAGGGGGTCTGAGACAATGCGGTCAATGAGATCGTTCTGCCCGCCCTCCAGCTTCACCCGCCGGGCGGCGGCGTGGGAGTGCTCCCGCAGGGCCTCGTGGAGCTCCTGACGGCTGCCGCCCCGCTTCACCGCCTCCATCATCACGTTCTCCGTGGCCATGAAGGGCAGCTTCTCCATCACCCGGCGGCGGACCACCCGCTCATAGACCACCAGCCCGGCGGTGATGTTGATATACAGCTCCAGGATGGCGTCCACAGCCAGAAACGCCTCGCTCACCGCCAGACGCTTGTTGGCGCTGTCGTCCAGGGTCCGCTCGAACCACTGGGTGGCCGCGGTCATGGCCGGGTTCACCCCGTCCTGGATGACGAACCGGGCCAGGGCGCAGATGCGCTCACTCCGCATGGGGTTGCGCTTGTAGGGCATGGCGGAGGAGCCGATCTGGCTCTTCTCAAAGGGCTCCTCCATCTCCTCAAAGGACTGGAGCAGCCGCAGGTCTGTGGCGAACTTGCAGGCGGACTGGGCCACCCCGGACAGGGCCCCCAGCACATAGGCGTCGGTCTTGCGGGAGTAGGTCTGGCCGGACACGGCCACGCACCGGGCAAAGCCCATCTGCTCCGCCACCAGCGCCTCCAGCCGCTTCACCTTCTCCTCGTCCCCCTCAAAGAGCTCCATGAAGCTGGCCTGGGTGCCGGTGGTGCCCTTGGCGCCCCGCAGGCGCAGGACGGAGAGCTGGAACTCCAGGTTCTCCATGTCCATCTTCAGCTCGTTCATCCACAGCGCTGCCCGCTTGCCCACCGTAGTCAGCTGGGCGGGCTGGAGGTGGGTGTAGGCCAGACAGGGCAGGCCCTTGTACTGGTCCGCAAAGGCGGAGAGGTTGCGCAGCACCTGGGCGCACTTGCGCAGGGTGAGATTCATGGCGTCCCGGAGGATGAGGATGTCCGTGTTGTCCCCTACGTAGCAGCTGGTAGCCCCCAGGTGGATAATCCCCTCCGCGGCCGGGCACTGCTGTCCGTAGGCGTAGACGTGGCTCATCACGTCGTGGCGGACCTGCTTCTCCCGGGCCTCGGCCACGTCATAGTTGACGTCCTCTGCGTGGGCCTCCAGCTGGTCAATCTGCTCCTGGGTGATGTTCAGCCCCAGCTGCCGCTCCGCCTTGGCCAGGGCGATCCACAGCCTCCGCCAGGTGCGGAACTTGTGGTTCTCCGAGAAGAGGTACTGCATCTCCGGGCTGGCGTACCGGGTGGAGAGGGGGGAGGTGTAGCCGTCACGGTTGCGTTCCATGGTTTCCCTCCCCGTGCTTGTTGATGATGACCGTCTGGTGTGCGCCGCCGTCCAGGGCGATGTACCGGACGAACAGGGACACCTTGTTGTCCTCGTTGAGGCTCTCCCACAGCGCCCGGGCCAGCTCCTCCGGGGACCCGGCCTCCAGGGACACCGGAATGGGCTCCCCGGCAAAGGAGGGCAGGGGGTTCCCGTCTCCCTGGTAGGTGCTGATGAAGTGGCCCGCACCCGCCGGGGGGTTCTCGTACTCGAAGAAGTACCGGCAGCAGCAGGCCGGGTCCCCGTCCAGGCTCTTGAGGATGGACATTGCGTACTTGCCGTCGGGCAGGACCACGCCGGAGATCCGGGGGGTCCAGTTGGGACCGTCGGGCTCAAAGGTGCGGCTGTGGAGGCCGTGGCGGTAGCAGTGGCCGGCGGCCATGGCGTCCCGGATGGTGTCGGTCTGATCCCCGTTGGTGACGATGGTGACCCCGCTCTCCAGCCGCCGCACCGGGTGGTAGATGATGAGGGAGGGATCGGTCATTTTGCTCTCGTCAAAGGCCCGGGTGCGGATGCCGTCCGCCGTCTCCTCGAAGATCCGGTTCCGGCTGTTCTCGCTGCGGCCCATGATGAAATAGGCGATGACCGCGTTGTCCCCGCTGCGGCCCAGCAGGATGCCCCGGCCGGGGTAGCTGTTGCCCCGCAGAAGGGCGCACAGGTCCTGTCTCATAGCTTCTTCTCCTTTTCTTCCGCAATTCCGGCGGCCACCTGCTCCGCCGCCTGGGGCAGCAGGATCCACTCCGCCTGCTCCATCACCCGGCGCTGCAAAGTCTCCGGCGTGTCCCCGGGCAGCACGTCCACCGCCTTCTGGGCGATGATCCGGCCCCCGTCGGGGATGGCGTTGACGTAGTGGACCGTGGCTCCGGTCACCTTGACGCCGCAGTCCAGGGCCGCCCGGTGGACCCCCAGGCCGTAGAACCCCTTTCCGCAGAAGGAGGGGATCAGGGCCGGGTGGATGTTGATGATGGGCCCCGGGAAGCGGTCAATAAAGTCCCCGGACAGGATGCCCAGAAAGCCGGCCAGCACGGCCATGTCGATCTTGTGCTCCGCCAGGGCGGCCAGGACCCGCTCCTCAAAGCCCGCCTCCCGGCGGGGGATGACGGCGCAGGGGACATGGGCCCTCTCCGCCCTGGCAATGGCCCCCGCGCCGGGCTTGTCGGCGATGACCAGGGCGATCTCGCCGCTTTTCAGCGCCCCCCGGGCCTGACTGTCCAGGAGGGCCTGGAGGTTGGTGCCGCCGCCGGAGACCAGCACGGCGATCCGCGCGGTCAGCATAGGACCACCCGGTCCTCGCCGCCGGGGACGATCTCCCCGATGACCCGGGCGCCCATGCCCTCCCCGTTGAGGGCGGAGGCGGCCTTGTCCGCGTCCTCCTTGGCCACCACCAGCACCATGCCGGTGCCCATGTTGAAGGTGTTGAACATGTCGTGCTCGGAGACATTCCCCTTGCGCTGGATGATGCGGAAGATGGGGTCAATCCACAGGGCGGACTTCTCGATCTTTGCCGTCACGCCCTGGGGCAGGCACCGGGGGATATTCTCATAGAAGCCGCCGCCGGTGATGTGGCTGACGCCGTGGATATCGGCGGCCTGGAGGGCGGCCAGCACGGGCTTGACGTAGATCCGGGTGGGGCGCAGCAGCTCCTCCCCCAGGGTGCGGCCCAGCTCCCCGCTCCACTCGTTCAGATCCACGTTCTCCACGTCCAGCGCCTTGCGCACCAGGGAGAAGCCGTTGGAGTGGACGCCCTCGGAGCCCAGGGAGAGGATCACGTCCCCGGGCCGGACCCGGGCGTTGTCCACCATTTTGTCCCGGTCCACCACGCCCACGGCGAACCCGGCCAGATCGTAGTCCTGGGGGGCCATGAGGCCGGGGTGCTCGGCGGTTTCGCCGCCGGTGAGGGCGCAGCCTGCCTGGACGCAGCCCTCGGCCACGCCGGAGACAATGGCGGCCACCTTCTCCGGCTCGTTCCTGCCGATGGCGATATAGTCCAGGAAGAACAGGGGCCTGGCGCCGCAGCAGATGATGTCGTTGACGCACATGGCCACGCAGTCGATGCCGATGGTGTCGTGGCGGTCCATCAGCTGGGCAATGCGGATCTTGGTGCCCACGCCGTCGGTGCCGGAGACCAGACAGGGGCGGGCCATGCCGGCCACGTCCAGCTGGAACAGGCCGCCGAAGCCGCCGATGCCGTCGGTCACGCCGGGGATCATCGTCCGGGCCACGTGCTTTTTCATCAGCTCCACAGCCCGGTATCCGGCGGTGATGTCCACGCCCGCGGCCGCGTAGGCGGCGGAGTAACTTTCGCTCATCTTGCCTCTCGCTTTCTTGATGAAGTAGTCATTCTTTTCTTTTGAAAAAGAAAAGAATCAAAAGAAAACTTGAACCGGGCCTCTGCCGGCAGAACGCGGGTATGGCGTTTTTCTTTTTGCCTCTTTTTCTCTGTTCGCAAAGAAAAAGAAGAGAAAGATCATTCCTTTCCGGTCCAGCAGTAGGTGCAGATCCTGCTCCTGTCGATGCCGATGGCCTCCAGAAGGCCGTTCAGGGACTGGTAGCCCAGGGAGCTGAAGCCCATGTCCTCGCAGATGGTCTTCAGCAGGCACCGGCCCCGCTGGGTGGCGCCGTCGGCGTACTCGTCCAGGTGCTCCTGGCCCTCGTCCCCCTCCAGCTTCTGGATCGTGGCCCGGGCCAGCAGCTCCATGTCGGAGTTGCTGCGGGAGAAGTTGAGGTACTTGCACCCGTACATGATGGGCGGGCAGGCGGAGCGCATGTGGACCTCCTCCGCGCCGCAGCTGTAGAGAAACTCAATGGTCTCCCGCAGCTGGGTGCCCCGGACGATGGAGTCGTCCACAAAGAGGAGCTTCTTGTTCTCAATGAGCTCAGGCACCGGGATCTGCTTCATCTTGGCCACCTGATTGCGGATGTTCTGGCTGGAGGGCATGAAGGACCGGGGCCAGGTGGGGGTGTACTTCACAAAGGGCCGGGCAAAGGCCGTGCCGGACCGGTTGGCAAAGCCGATGGCGTGGGGGATGCCGGAGTCGGGCACGCCGGCCACATAGTCCACCTTGGGCAGCTGGCCCTGGGCAATCTCGTCCCGGGCCATGATCTCCCCGTTGCGGTAGCGCATGAGCTCCACGTTCACGCCCTCGTAGTTGGAGTTGGGGTAGCCGTAGTAGGTCCAGAGGAAGGCGCAGATGCGCATCTCCTCCCCCGCCGGGGCCAGCGTCTCCCAGCCCTCCGCCGTCACCCGGACGATCTCCCCGGGGCCCAGCTCGTGGTCCGTGTCATAGCCCAGCTTCCGGTAGGCAAAGGACTCAAAGGACACGCAGCAGCCGTCCTCCCCCCGGCCGACGAGCACCGGCAGGCGGCCCAGCTTGTCCCGGGCGGCGATGATGCCCCTGTCCGTGAGCAGGAGGATGGTGGCGGAGCCGTCGATCGCCTGCTGCGCGTAGCGGATGCCCTCCACCAGAGTTTCCTGCTGGTTGATGAGGGCGGCGATGAGCTCGGTGGCGTTGACCTTGCCGGAGCTCATGGCCATGAACTGAACGCCGTGGGTGGAGAAGTAGCGCTCCACCAGCGCCTCGGCGTTGTTGATAATGCCCACGGTGGTGATGGCGTAGAGCCCCAGGTGGGAGCGCACCAGCAGGGGCTGGGGGTCCGTGTCGCTGATGCAGCCCATGCCGCTGCTGCCCCGGAACTTCACCACGTCCTTTTCAAATTTGGTCCGGAAGGGGGTGTTCTCAATGTTGTGGATCTGGCGCTGGAAGCCGGCCGCGCCGTCGTAGACCACCATGCCCCCCCGGCGGGTACCCAGGTGGGAGTGGTAGTCCACGCCGAAGAATACGTCCAGAACGCAGTCCCGCTTGGAGACCGCTCCAAAAAAGCCGCCCATTCTCTGCTCCTTCCCTTACGCGCCGAATACCCGGCGCATCATCTCCTGATAGGCCTCCTCCACGTTGCCCAGATCCCGGCGGAAGCGGTCCTTGTCCAGCTTCTCCCCGGTCCGGCTGTCCCAGAAGCGGCAGGTGTCGGGGGAGATCTCGTCGGCCAGGACAATGGAGCCGTCGCTGAGGCGGCCGAACTCCAGCTTGAAGTCGATGAGCCGCACGCCGCACTCGGCGAAGAAGGCCTTCAACACCTCGTTGACTTTCAGGGCCATGGTCCGGATAGTCTCGATCTCCTCCCGGGTGGCCAGCTTCAGGGCCAGGGCGTGGGAGGTGTTGAGCAGGGGGTCGTGGAGGCCGTCGTTCTTGTAGGAGAACTCAAAGGTGGGCTCGTCGAACACAATGCCCTCCTCCACGCCGTAGCGCTTGGCAAAGGAGCCGGCGGAGACGTTGCGGATGATGACCTCCAGGGGCACGATCTCCACCTTCTTCACCACCGTCTCCCGGTCGCTGAGCTCCTCCACAAGGTGGGTGGGGATGCCGGCGGCGGCGAGCTTGCCCATGAGGAAGTTGCTCATGCGGTTGTTCACCGCGCCCTTGCCCCGGATGGTGCCCTTCTTGGTGCCGTCGAAGGCGGTGGCGTCGTCCTTGTAGGAGACGATCACCAGTTCCGGGTCCGTGGTGGCAAAGACCTTCTTGGCCTTGCCCTCGTAGAGCTGGGTTGTCTTTTCCATAGTGTACAGTTCCTCCCAAACAGATTGTCTAACAGTTTGATTCCTTTTCTCTCCAGAAAAAGAAGGATTACAAAGCAGAAAGCTCCTCCGCGGCCGCCGCGTCGGCGGCCAGGGCCTTTTCCGCCCCGGCGGCCCGGTGCCCGTCCAGCTTTTTCGCAAGGCCGGCGTCCTCCACGGCCAGGATCTGCACGGCAAGCAGAGCGGCGTTGACGGCTCCGTCGATGGCAACAGTGGCAACCGGAATCCCGGAGGGCATTTGCACCGTGGACAGGAGGGCGTCAACGCCGTCCAATGCGTTGGATTTCAGGGGGATGCCGATGACGGGCAGGGTGGTCTGAGCGGCCAGGGCCCCGGCCAGATGGGCGGCCATGCCGGCGGCGGCGATGAGCGCGCCAAAGCCCCTCTCCCGGGCCTCCCGGGCAAACTGGGCGGCCTGGGCGGGGGTGCGGTGGGCGGAGTAGACGTGGACCTCAAAGGGCACGCCGAAGGACCGCAGGGTCTCCGCAGCCTTCCGGACGACGGGCAGATCGCTGGCGCTGCCCATGATGACGGCGACTTTCTTCATAAGCTGCTCCTCCTCTATCTCTACTATATAAAATAACAGGCGGACCCTGCACGGCTTCCCCCGGACGGCAGGCCCCAAAAAACGCAAAGGGACAGCCCTCCCCTGGCGGGGATCAGACTGCCCAGACGGCCGGCATGGAGCGCCCCGCCCGTTTCCGCGTGGTGCTCCACAGTTCCGTCAGTAGCGGGCAGGTCTATTGCATATTTGCAGGGGGCAAAAAATACACCTTTAGGCTACCATTTTCCCGCGAAAAAGGCAAGGCGAATACTGTATGAATTAACGGCGGCTTTTTCCGCCCCCTCTATGAAACTTCCATAAATCCATGAAATTTTCCGCTTTTCCCTTGACTTCCGGAGGAATTTATGGGATAGTTTTTCATGAGAAACCGCAGCTTCGCCGGGAGGTGGTCCTGTTGAGAAATAATCTGTGCGCCCCGCTCCGGACAGGGCCCGCGCTCCCGCTCATATGGCTGTTTTCCCGGTGTCGCAGGCAGGACTATCCGTCTGCGGAGGCCGGGCTTTTCTTTTAGAAGGGAGGATGCGCGCATTATGCTTAGAAGCTACGACTGCAAGATTGTGCTGTCCGACGGCAGCGAGTACCCGGGCTGCCGCTTCGGCGCCAGAACGGACCGGGTGTGCGAGATCGTGTTCAACACCTCTATGGTGGGCTACCAGGAGATCGTCTCCGATCCGTCCTACACCGGCCAGCTGGTGGTGATGACCTACCCCATCATCGGCAACTACGGCGTCACGGACGAGGACTTTGAGACCAAGATCCCCACCATCGGCGGTCTGGTGGTCCGGGAGTACAACGACATCCCCAGCAACTTCCGCTACACCAAGACCCTATCCGAGATCCTGGAGGACTACGGCATCCCCGCCATCGAGGGTGTGGACACCCGGAAGCTCACCCGCTCCATCCGGGACCACGGCAGCCGCAAGGCCCTGCTGACGGACATCGGCGTCCCCACCGCCCAGGCGGTGGAGCGGCTCAACGCCGAGGAGCTGCGCCGGGACCAGGTGGCCCAGGTCAGCTGCAAGAAGCGCTGGTACGCCCGCACCTCCAACCACCGCTTCAGCGTGGTGGCGGTGGACTGCGGCATCAAGCTCAACATTGTCCGCTCCCTGAACGCCCGGGGCTGCAACGTCACCGTGGTGCCCTACGACACCCCCTGGGAGGTCATCTCGGACATGGAGCCGGACGGGGTCTTCCTCTCCAACGGACCCGGGGACCCGGAGGACGTGAAGCCGGTGATTGAGCTGGTGCGGGCGCTGCGGGGGACGGTGCCCATCTTCGGCATCTGTCTGGGCCACCAGATGATCGCCCTGGCCTACGGCGGCAGGACCTACAAGCTGAAGTTCGGCCACCGGGGGGGCAACCACCCGGTGAAGGACCTCTCCACCGGCCGGCTGGAGATCACCAGCCAGAACCACTCCTACGCCGTGGACGGGGACTCCCTGGCCGGCACGGGCCTGGAGGTCACCCACGTCAACCTGCTGGACAACACGGTGGAGGGCCTGGCCTGTCCGGAGGACCGGATCTTCTCCGTCCAGTACCACCCGGAGAGCGCGCCGGGGCCCCAGGACAGCGGCTATCTCTTTGACCGGTTTATCGCCATGATGGAGGAGGGAAAGCGCCATGCCTAAGCGGACAGATTTGAAGAAGATTCTGGTCATCGGCTCCGGTCCCATTGTCATCGGACAGGCCGCCGAGTTCGACTACGCGGGCACCCAGGCCTGCCTGGCCCTCCGGGAGGAGGGGTACGAGGTGGTGCTGGCCAACTCCAACCCCGCCACCATCATGACCGACACCACCATTGCGGACAAGGTGTACATGGAGCCCCTGACGGCGGAGTATCTGGCCAAGATCCTCCGCTTTGAGCGGCCTGACGCCATTGTGCCCGGCATCGGCGGTCAGACGGGGCTCAATCTGGCCATGGAGCTCAAGCGCCAGGGCATTCTGGACGAGTGCGGCGTGGAGCTGCTGGGCACCAGCTATGAGAGCATCCGCCGGGCCGAGGACCGGGAGGAGTTCAAGGAGCTCTGCCTGGGCCTGGGGGAGCCGGTGGTGCCCTCCCGGATCACCCACTCCGCCGATGAGGCCGCGGCGGCGGCCGGGGAGATCGGCTACCCGGTGATCCTCCGCCCCGCCTTCACCCTGGGGGGCACCGGCGGCGGCTTTGCCGGGGACGAGGCGGAGCTGCGGCAGATGATGAAGAACGCCCTGGAGCTCTCCCCGGTCCGCCAGGTGCTCATTGAGAAGAGCATCAAGGGCTATAAGGAGATCGAGTACGAGGTGATGCGGGACGCCAACGACACCGCCATCACCATCTGCAACATGGAGAACATTGACCCCGTGGGCATCCACACCGGGGACTCCATCGTGGTGGCCCCCAGCCAGACCCTCACCAACAAGGAGTACCACCTGCTGCGGGACAGCGCCCTCCGGCTCATCCGGGCCTTGCAGATCGAGGGGGGCTGCAACGTCCAGTTCGCCCTGGACCCCCAGTCCTTCCAGTACTACGTCATTGAGGTCAACCCCCGGGTGTCCCGGTCCTCGGCCCTGGCCAGCAAGGCCAGCGGCTACCCCATCGCCCGGGTGTCCGCCAAGATCGCCGTTGGCCTGCGCCTGGACGAGATCCGCATCGCCAACACCCCGGCCTGCTTCGAGCCGGCCCTGGACTACGTGGTCACCAAGATGCCCCGGTTCCCCTTTGACAAGTTTGGCTCCGCCAGCAATGTCTTATCCACCCAGATGAAGGCCACCGGCGAGGTGATGGCCATCGGCCGCACCCTTCAGGAGAGCATCCTCAAGGCGGTGCGGTCCCTGGAGGCCGGGGTGGGCCACATCTATATGGAGAAGTTCAACGACTACACGGACAAGCAGCTGCTGGACTATATCCGCCTGGGCACCGACGATCGGATCTTCGCCATTGCCGAGCTCATGAGCCGCCGCACGGACCTGGGCCAGATCGCCACGGCCACCCAGATTGACATGCTCTTTCTGGACAAGATCAGCAACATTGTCCGCTACGAGCAGGAGCTGAAAACCCGGCCCTGGGACCCGGACATGCTCCGCAAGGCCAAGCGGAGAGGCTTCTCCGACAGGGCCATTGCTTGGCTGTGGAATTGCACGGAGCGGGAGGTCTTTGATAAGCGCAGGGAGCTGGGCCTGTTCCCGGTGTACAAGATGATCGACACCTGCGCCAGCGAGTTTGACAGCTACATCCCCTACTTCTACTCCACCTATGAGGACGAGAACGAGTCCATCGTCTCCCCCCACAAGAAGATTATCGTCCTGGGTTCCGGCCCCATCCGCATCGGCCAGGGGGTGGAGTTCGACTACTCCACCGTCCACGCGGTGCAGACCATCAAGCAGAGCGGCTATGACGCCATTATCATCAACAACAACCCGGAGACCGTGTCCACCGACTACACCTGCTCGGACAAGCTCTACTTTGAGCCCCTGACGGTGGAGGACGTGATGAACGTGGTGGAGCTGGAGAAGCCGGAGGGGGTCATCGCCTCCCTGGGGGGCCAGACGGCCATCAATCTGGCCCAGCCCCTCCGGGACCACGGGGTCAGAATCATCGGCACAGACTGCGCCGCCATTGAGCGAGCCGAGGACCGGAAGGTGTTTGAGCAGGTCCTCCGGCAGCTGGACATCCCCCAGCCCCGGGGGCAGGCGGTGACCAACCTGGAGGACGGCGTCCGGGCGGCGGCGGAGATCGGCTACCCGGTGCTGGTGCGGCCCAGCTTCGTGCTGGGGGGCCGGGCCATGGAGATCGTGGCCGGGGAGGAGATGCTGCGCCGGTATCTGAAGACCGCCGTGGAGGTGGACGCGGACAAGCCGGTGCTGGTGGACAAGTACATCGTGGGCAAGGAGGTGGAGGTGGACGCCATCTGCGACGGCACGGACGTGTTCGTGCCGGGCATCATGGAGCTGGTGGAGCGCACCGGCGTCCACTCCGGGGACTCGGTGAGCGTGTATCCCACCTTCTCCATCTCCCAGGCGGTGAAGGATACCATTCTGGACTACACCCGGCGGCTGGGCCTGGGCATCGGCATTGTGGGGCTGTACAACATCCAGTTTATCGTGGACCGGCAGGACAAGGTATATATTATTGAGGTGAACCCCCGCTCCTCCCGGACTGTGCCGTTCCTGTCCAAGGCTACCGGCTACTCCCTGGCGGACATCGCCACCAAGGTGATTCTGGGGGAGAGCCTGCGCAGCCAGGGCTTTGACCGGCTCTACCCGGAGGAGAAGCAGCGGTGGTACTGCAAGGTGCCCGTGTTCTCCTTCAGCAAGCTCAGCGGCCTGGACGCCTATCTGTCCCCGGAGATGAAGTCCACCGGCGAGGCCATCGGCTACGATGACCGGCTGCCCTACGCCCTCTACAAGGCCATGCAGGCCGCCGGGATGCGCCTCCAGGACCACGGTACGGTGCTGCTGAGCATCTGCCAGGAGGATCTGGAGGAGGCCCTGGGGCTGGTGCGGCGGTTCTACCGGCTTGGCTTCAACATCGAGGCCACCACCGGCACGGCCCGGTATCTCAAGGAGAACGGCATCCGCACCCGGGTAAAGCAGGACTACACCGAGGACCCGGCGGACATTACCGAGGGCCTGCGCAGCGGCAAGGTGGCCTATCTCATCAACACCCGGAACCCCAACTCCGTCCAGCACGTGACGGCGGGCCGGGAGATGCGGCGGCTGGCCATTGAGAACAACGTCACCACGTTCACCTCGCTGGATACCGTCCGGGCCCTGGTGGACGTGCTGGAGGCCATCTCCAGCAGGATCTCCACCATTGACGCGTGAGTTTTTGTTATGAGGGTTTGTTTGATCATTGGCGATATGCCCAACAGCGAGGAAATTTTTTGCCAGACACGGCAGATTTTCGCAGGCATCCATATCGTGCATGACCCCATCGAGGGGTCATGCACGATGATTCTGCACGGGCGCTCGATGCGCCCGTGCAGAATCTATAACGATGTATGGCAGAAAAAGGCTCGCTGTTTGGGCGTGTTGACCATTTTCAAGCAAGCCTTAGAAAGGAAAAGAATCAAAAAGGACTTTAGAGGGGATGAAATAGCTGCCGGCGGTCTATCGTCAGACTGCCGGCAGCTGGCTGGTATATCTTTTCGTGAAGTGAGAGGAGATCGGTTATGGACAATAAACTGATTCTGTATATTGCCATGTCTCTGGACGGATACATTGCCGAAAGGGACGGGAGCATCCGGTTTTTGGATGAGACCCCGGGGCCTTCGCCGGACCTTGGATATGAGATATTTTACGAATCTGTACAGGCGATCATACTGGGCGGGAGGACATACCGTCAGGTCAAAAATGAACTTTCACCGGATCAATGGCCCTACAAGGGCATGCCCTGCTATGTATGCACACGGCAGCAGCTCCCCCATGACCCCAATGTCCGGTTCACCTCCCTGCCGCCGGGGCGGCAGCTTCTCCGGATGGTCTCCCAGGAGCACCCCGGGAATATATGGCTCATGGGGGGCGGGGAGATCGTGGGGGGCTTTATGCGGGAGAACCTGATTGATACGTATTACATCTATGTTATGCCCACTGTCCTCGGAGACGGCATTCCGCTGTTTCCCGCCGGATTTCCGAAAGCGGATCTTTCACTGGAGAGCTGTCAGAAGATCGGGGAGATCGTTGAGCTCGTCTACCAGAGGAGCGGCCCCAGGACCTGATGTGCGTATAAAAACAGCGGCCGGCGGCCTTTCGGGAGACTGCCGGCTGTTGGCGGAGAACGGGGACGGGAAAATCCATTCTTTGCCCTTGATTTTCCCGCGCTCCTCGCCCGTCAACCCGATTGCATAGGCAAGACGCGGTCGCTTGTCTGCACCATGCAGAGAAACGGTAATGTCAAAAGTTATGCGCAAAATAGTTTGCAGGCTCTGGCAGAATAAAATCAGCCAGCAATCGAGGCATCCTCCAAAGAGGCCCCTAAGTGCTTCATATTCATGTACTTCTTGTTCCCCTACTGGGAGCCAGCTACATGGCGGAGCCTGGCACAGACCAGCATCAAAGCAGAATTGCCATCCGGGAAGCAGCCCACTACTCTGGTGCGGCGGCGGATCTCCCGGTTGAGCCATTTAATGACATTGTTGGCGCGGATACGAGTCCAGTGTTCGCTGGGAAAGTCGCAGTAAGTCAACGTTTCCTCAACACCAGCTTCAACCTTTTTGGCAGCCTCGCTCAGCTTCATGGTATGAAGCTCCTCTGCTACAGATTTATGCTATTTCTTGATAAAATCATTTAAAGTATAGCAACCATCAAAAAAATCGCCAAGGGTTGACAGAGGTGGTATAAGGGAATC
>CAJTWF010000018.1 GCA_910579965.1 uncultured Oscillospiraceae bacterium | reverse complement strand
ATCCGCATGGCGGAGGACGTGGATCTGAACAAGATCGCCCAGGCCACCGCCGGGTGCGTGGGCGCGGATCTGGCCAACACGGTGAACGAGGCGGCCCTCCGGGCGGTCCGCCAGGGCCGCCACGCGGTGAACCAGGAGGACCTGCTGGCCTCCTTTGAGGTGGTCATCGCCGGCGCGGAGAAGAAGGGCACCGTCATCACGGAGCAGGAGAAAAAGATCATCGCCTACCACGAGGTGGGCCACGCCTTGACGGCGGCCCGGCAGAAGAAGGCCCAGCCGGTGACCAAGATCACCATTGTGCCCCACACCGAGGGAACCCTGGGCTACACCCTCCATCTGCCGGAGGAGGAGAAGTTCCTCATGAGCCGGGAGGACATCCTCACGGAGATCCGCACCCTGCTGGCGGGCCGGTGCGCGGAGGAGCTGGTGTTTGACACCCAGACCTCCGGCGCGGCCAACGACATTGAGCGGGCCACGGAGCTGGCCCGGAATCTGGTGGCCCGGTTCGGCATGAGCGAGAAGTTCGGCATGATGGCCCTGGGCACGGTCCAGAGCCAGTATCTGGACGGCGGCTACAGCATGAACTGCGCCCAGGAGACCTTCGCCCTGGCGGACCAGGAGGTGGCGGCCCTGCTGCGGCGCTGCCACGACGAGGCCATGGAGCTGCTGCGGCAGAACCGGGAGAAGCTGGACGAGATCGCCTCCTACCTCTTCAAGAAGGAGACCATCACCGGCGCGCAGATGATGGCCATTCTGGACGGCCGGGACCCGGACCAGGAGGAGTACTACGGCGTACCCGCCCCGGGCAATGACAGCGGCATCGAGGCCCCTGCCAAGCATATCAGCATGGTCAGCGAGGCCATCCCCATGCCCACGGCGGCCATGGACCGCCCGGAGGACGGCGGCGCGGAGGAGGACGGTCCCCAGCAGGAGGCTCCGGAGGAGCGGACAGAGCAGTAACCGGGAGGGCGAGCCCTCTCCGGAGAAGATAGGGAGGAAGAATGATATGGAATATGTGATTTTGGGCAGGACCGGCCTGCGGGTGTCCCGCATGGGCTTCGGGGGCATCCCCATCCAGCGGCTGAACCCCGGCGAGGCCAGGGCGCTGCTGGACGCGGTGGAGGCCGCGGGGGTCAACTTCATCGACACCGCCCGGGGCTATACGGTCAGCGAGGAGCTGATTGGTCAGGCCATCGAGGGCCGGCGGGACCGGTTCGTGCTGGCCACCAAGTCCATGTCCAGGGACCGGGAGGGCATGGCAAGGGACATCGAGGTGAGCCTGGGCAACCTCCGCACGGACTTTATTGACCTCTACCAGATCCACAACGCCAATCTCCAGCAGCTGGAGCAGGTGTGCGCCCCCGGCGGAGCCCTGGAGGCCCTGCTGGAGGCCAAGGCGGCGGGGAAGATCGGCCATCTGGGCTTTACCACCCACTCCGTGGACGCCTTCGCAAGGGCGCTGGAGCTGGACTGGGTGGAGACGGTCATGTTCCCCTACAACATTGTGGAGAGCCAGGGCGCGGAGCTGATGGAGCGGGCCCGGGCCAAGGGGGTTGGGTTCATCAACATGAAGAGCCTGGCCGGCGGGGCCATTGAGGACGCGGCCCTGGCGCTGCGCTTCGCCTCCTCCAACCCCAACGTGACCGTGGTGCTGCCGGGCATGTACGCCCCCGAGGAGGTGGCGGAGAACGCCGCCGCGGTGAGCGGCGCGTCCCCCCTGACGGCCCGGGAGCTGGAGCGGGCGGAGGAGATCCGGCGGGAACTGGGGAACAACTTCTGCCGCCGGTGCAACTACTGCGCCCCCTGCACCGCGGGCATCAGCATCCCCAACGTCTTTCTCTTCCAGGGATATCTGCGCCGGTACGGGCTGGAGGACTGGGCCCGGGGCCGCTACGGCGCTCTGGCCGCCAAGGCCGGGGACTGCGTGGCGTGCGGAGCCTGCGAGGAGCGGTGCCCCTACCAGCTGCCCATCCGTGAGATGCTCAAGGGTGCGGCAAAGGATTTCGGCGGCTGACGGACCGCCGCTGTATTACATCATGGACGAGGACCTGCCGGGCAAGCTTACCGGCAGGTCCTCGTTTTGATGGGCTACTTGTCCGCCGGGGCCGCCCGCCAGGGGCAGTGCAGCTCCGTGCGGGAGCATATGCGGCGGATCTCCCGCTGCAGGGACTTCAGATCGTCAAAGGTCTCCGGCCGGCGGCTGGGGTCCCGCAGCAGGGCGGAGGGGTGGTAGACGGCCATCATCCGCATACCGTCCACGTCGTACCACTTGCCGTGGTCCCTGGTGATGCGAAAGTCACCGTCAATAAGCCGCATGGCGGCGATCCGCCCCAGGCTGACCAATATCTTTGGCCGGAGCAGCCCGATCTGGCGGCGCAGATACCCGATGCACATGTCCTGCTCCACGTTCAGCGGGTCCCGGTTCTCCGGCGGACGGCACTTGACGATGTTGGTGATATAGACCTTGGTGCGGTCCAGGCCGATGATGGAGAGCATGTCGTCCAGCAGCTGGCCGGCCCGGCCCACAAAGGGCACGCCCTGCTGGTCCTCGTTGGCCCCCGGCCCCTCGCCCACCAGCATGATCTCCGCCGTGGGGCTGCCTGTGCCGAAGACCACGTTCCTCCGGGTCTGCCCCAGGGCGCACTCATGGCAGCGGCTGCACTCGCACAGCAGGGTCTCCCATGTGTCCTGCACCGTGTCCACCTCCCGTATGTTTTTTCGCGGAGTGGGAATGCTACCTATCAAACGATCGGAAAAGGAGCGTCCCATGTCCCAGTGGTTTTTGTATTTCCTGTTCTACAGCCTGGCCGGCTGCGGCCTGGAGAAGCTGTACGCCCGGGCCATCCGGTCCCCCCGGCGGCAGCGCAAATGCTTTCTGCTGCTGCCACTGTGCCCGGTGTACGGGCTGGCCATGACCGCCGTGCTGGCCCTGGTCCCGGCGGAGGCCGGCCTTGTGACCCTCTCTGTGCTGGGCGGCCTCATCTGCACGGGGGTGGAGTATCTGGTCCACCTCTTTTACGACAGGGTTCTCCATGTCCAGTTCTGGGACTACAGCCTGCTGCGGGGCCACGTCCAGGGCCGGATCTGCCCCCGGTTCGCGGTGATCTGGGGGGCGCTGTCCGCCCTGGCGGTCCGCTGGGTGCAGCCGGCAGCGGCCCGGCTGGCCGGGAGCGTTCCGCCGGAGGCGGTGTTCGCCCTGTGGCTGCTGCTGGCGGCGGACTGCGTGCTCACCGCCGCCCTGCTGGCCCGGCACCACGACACAGCGCTGCTGGGTCTGGGGACCCTGGCCGCTCAGGCCCGGGCCTCCAGCCAGTCCAGCACATCCCTGTAGACATACTGGCGGCTGGCCTCGTTGAGGATCTCGTGGCGCAGGCCGTGATAGAGCTTGATGCTCAGGTCCCGGATGCCCGCCTTTTTGAAGCAGTCGTGGGCCTTCCGCACCCCCTTGCCCATGTCGCCCACCGGGTCCTGGTCCCCGGCGATGAAGAACACCGGCAGGTCCGCGTCCATCTTGTCCATGTTGGACTGCCTGGTGATATAGGAGAGCCCGTCCAGCATGTCCCGGAACAGGCCCAGGGTGGTGTCTCCGCCGCAGAGGGGGTCGGCGATATAGGCGTCCACGTTCTCCTCGCTGGCGGAGACCCAGTCGAACCGGGTGCGGGTGGGGGCGAAGGCCTTGTTGTAGGCCCCGAAGGCCAGATCGTCGGCCCGGGCGCTGAAGGCCTTTTTGCCCAGGCGGCGGATCTCCCGGTCCGCGATGAGCTTGCCCCCGGCGATGAGGGCCGGGGACTGGTGGCCGGTGCCGCAGAGGATGCAGCCGTCCAGCCTGCCGGGGTAGCGGATCAGGTGGGTGCGGGAGAGGAAGGAGCCCATGGAGTGGCCGAACAGGAAGTAGGGCCTGTCCGGGAAGACCTTGGCGACGCGGCTGCGGAGGCACTCCATGTCGTCCACCACGTTCCACCAGCCGTCCTTCTCCCCCAGGTAGACCATGGGGCCCCCGGGGATGAGGGACTGGCCGTGGCCCAGGTGGTCGTTGGCCACCACCACGAAGCCGTGGCCGCACAAAAACCGGGCAAAGGGGGCGTACCGCGCACCGTACTCCGCCACGCCGTGGGCAATCTGGACCACGCCCAGGATCCTGCGCTCCGACGGGGTCCACTGGTTGACATGGATCAGGGTCTTTCCGTCGCTGGATGGAAAGAAAAATTCAGATGTGATGGCCATAAAAGCCTCCTCCAACCTCTTTAGTGTTCACATTGTTTCCAGTATACCACAGCCGCCGGGAAAAGCATAGGGTCAATTTGGGGGAATTTCCGGCGGGGCGGGTTACGTATTCATCATCTGGGGCAGGCGCTTGCGCCAGCTGCCCCGGCGGAAGGCGATGTAGGAGAGCACCGCGCCCATGACCCAGGGCACCAGCAGCGACACGCTCAGCGCCTCCGGCCGGCCGTTGGGCCACGCCTCGCAGCGGGTCAGGTACGCCAGGGCGTAGGCCACGGGGACCCGCATAAAGATGGTGGTGAACAGGGAGATCCACATGGGGGTCACCGTGTCCCCGGCGCCCCGCATCACGCCGCCCAGCACCTGGGAGACGGCAATGGCGATGTATCCGGCGGCCATGATGCGCATCATCCGGCCGGCCAGCACGATGAGCTCCTCCGTGTCGGTGAACAGGGCAAAGAGGTGGCGGCCGAAGAGGAGCAGGCAGGCGGTGATGGCGCAGGCCAGCCCCACCGCCATAGCCGTGCCCTGCTTCCGGCCCTGGACCACCCGGTCCAGCTTCCCGGCCCCCACGTTCTGGCCGGTGTACACGCTCATGGCCTGACCGAAGGTCATGTTGGGCATCATGGCGAAGCCGTCCACCCGCATGATGATGACGTTGCAGGCGATTACCGTCTCCCCCATGCTGTTGGTCAGGGACTGGACCACCAGCATAGCCAGGCTCATGATGGCCTGGGTGACGCCGGAGGGCACCCCGATGTGGACAATGCGGGCCGCGCAGTCCCGCCGCAGGCGGAGGGTGGCGGGGGTGAAGTCGAACACGTCCTGCATCCGCAGCAGCTTCACCATGCACAGGGCCGCGGAGATCCCCTGGGCCAGCACCGTGGCCAGGGCCACCCCGGCCACGCCCATGCCGAACCCGGCCACGAACCACACGTCCAGGCCGATGTTCAGCACCGTGGCCAGCAGCAGGAAGGCCAGGGCGGAGAAGGAGTCCCCCATGCCCCGGAGGATGCCGGAGAGGATGTTGTAGAAGGCGCACCCGGCCACGCCCCAGAAGATGATGTGGAGATAGTCGCCGCTCCAGTCGATGATGGAGACGGGGGTGTCCAGCAGGCGCAGCATGGGCGTGGTGACAGCGACGCCGATGAGCATGGTGATGGCGGAGGCAATGGCGGCCAGGGTGATGCAGTTGCCCACGGAGTTGCTCAGCCGCTCCCGGTCCCCGGCGCCGTAGTTCTGGGAGATGACGATGCCCGCTCCCGTGGACACGCCCACGAACAGGGCCAGCAGCAGGTTGAGGATGGGCGAGGCGCTCCCCACCGCGGCCAGGGCGTTGTCCCCTACATAGTGGCCCACCACGATGGAGTCCGCCGTGTTGTAGAGCTGCTGGGCCAGATTGCCCACCAGCATGGGCACGGCAAACTCCATGATCCGCTGCCAGGGCGGCCCTGCGGTCATGTCGTGGGCGCTGAAAAGTTCCTTTAGCTTCAAAAAAACGTCTCCCTTCAAATGGTCTTCATCGGATGAATTTTCTATTTTATCAGCGAACGCGTCTCTCAGGGCGCCGCCGCAATCTCCGTCACGCCGGTGATGAGGCCGTCCTCTTGGACCTCCCCGGCGAAGGTCACCCGCACCCTGTCGCCGGGGGCCAGGGCCGGCAGTGTCTCCAGCCCCTCCAGGGACACCTCCACCGTCTCCGCGTCCCATGGGTCATCGGGCCGCACCAGGAGCGTACTCTCCCGGACCTCCGCCACCTGGGCGGTAAAGGAGGCGATGGGAGCGCCGTCCATCTCCCCACCGTCCTCGGAGGGGGCTCCGGGGAGCTGGGGGACGTCCTCCGGGATGGCCGGGGGCGGGGCGCTGTTGTCCGCAGGCGCGGAATCGGTGGAGATCATATCGCTGCCGCCGCCCATGCCGCCGGAGAGGAGCGCGAACCAACCCACACAGACCGCCAGGGCCAGACAGGCGCACAGGGCCGCGTACCGCCGCCAGACCGGCCGGCGGCGGATGGGGGCGTCCAGGGCCCGCTCCACCAGCTCCGGGCGGATGCCGGTGACCGCGTCAAACAGGATCTCCGCTTTCTCGTTCACAGGGCCACCCCCTCCTTCTCCAGTGTCCGCCGCAGGCTCTCCCGCAGGCGCAGCAGCCGCTTGGTGACTGCGTTTGGCCTGGCTCCCGCCTCCCTGGCCAGATCCTTCACCGCCTCCCCGCTCCAGTAGCGGCGGACGAAGAGGGCCCGGTCCTCCGGGGCCAGCTCCTCCAGCCATTGGCTGATGCGCTCGCCCAGCTCGGCGGCCTCCAGGGTGCGCTGGACGTTCTCCGGCGCGGGGACGCACTCAGAGAGCTCGCTGAGCAGCACCTCCGCGCCTCCGTACCGCTTCTGGGCACGGCCGGCCCGGTAGCGGCTGATGGAGAGGTTGCGGATGATGACCCCCAGATAGGCCCGCAGGCTGGCCGGCCGCTGGGGCGGCATGGTGTCCCAGCAGCGGCCGTAGGCGTCGTTGACGCACTCCTCGCTGTCCTGGAAGCTGTGCAGAATGTTCATAGACAGCCGGCGGCAGAACCCGCCGTACTTCTGCTCCGTGGCCCGGATGGCGTCCTCATCCCGCCGCCAGTACAGATTGACGATCTGGCCGTCCTCCATGGTCCATCCCCTCTCCCCATTCTTCATGACACAAAAAACGGATAATCTTCCACCATTGTACCATAAACTGTGGGGATTGTCGATTGCCATTTTCCCGCCGGATATGGTATACTGGGTGAAAATCATAGGGAGGGCGTGAAAACTGTGAGAATCGTTGTCAAGCTGGGCACCTCCACCCTGACCTACGCCACGGGGAAGCTGAATATCCGGCGGGTGGAGCTGCTGTGCAAGGTGGTGAGCGATCTGAAGAACGCCGGCCACGAGCTGGTGCTGGTGTCCTCGGGGGCCATCGCCATGGGGGTTGGGAAGATGAACATGGTCCGCAGGCCGGAGGACATCCCCACCAAGCAGGCCCTGGCGGCAGTGGGCCAGTGTGAGCTGATGTACGTATACGACAAGCTCTTCGGGGAGTACCGCCACACGGTGGCCCAGGTGCTGCTGACAGGGGCGGACGTGGAGGACAGCCAGCGGCGGGAAAATTTCCAGAACACCCTCTTCCGCCTTTTGGAGCTGGGGGTCCTGCCGGTCATCAACGAGAACGACACCGTGGCCACGGCGGAGATCGCCCTGGGGGACAATGACACCCTGGGGGCGGTGGCGGCGGTGAACGCCCGGGCGGACCTGCTGGTGCTCATGAGCGACATTGAGGGGCTCTACACTGCGGACCCCCGGCATGACCCCTCGGCCCGGCTCATCCCGGAGGTGCGGGAGCTGACGCCGGAGCTGCTGGCCCTGGCCGGGGACGCGGGCAGCGAGATGGGCACCGGCGGCATGGTGACCAAGCTGCGGGCCGCCGGCATGTGCATGGAGGCGGGGTGCGACATGATTATCACCAACGGCCAGCGGCCCCAGGACCTCTACCGCATTGCCGCCGGGGAGAGCGTGGGCACCCGGTTTTACGGAAAGAGGAGGTAGCATCTTGGAGGACAGAATCATTCAGTGGGCCTCAGAGCTCCAGAGCATGGCCCAGGCGGGGCTCTACTACAGCGAGAACCCCTTTGACCGGGAGCGGTACCAGCGGATACGGGAGATTGCCGCCGAGATGCTGGCGGAGCGGACGGGGCTTCCATTGGAGAAGGTGACGGACCTCTTCTGCGGCGGCGTGGGCTACCAGACCCCCAAGGTGGACACCCGGGGGGCGGTGTTTCAGGACGGGCGGATCCTCCTGGTCCGGGAGCGGGACGGGCGGTGGGCCATCCCCGGGGGCTGGTGCGAGTACAACCTGTCCCCGGCGGACAACGCGGTGAAGGAGCTGAAGGAGGAGGCGGGGGTGGACGCGGCGGTCCGGTCCCTCATCGCGGTCCAGGACCGGGATAAGCACAACCAGCCCCCCTACCCCTACGGGGTGGTGAAGATCTTCTTCCTCTGCGAGGCCATGGGCGGGGACTTTGTACCCAATGCGGAGACCACGGAGCGGGGCTGCTTTCCGGAGGACGCCCTGCCGCCCCTGGCCGGCGAGAAGTGTACGGAGGAGCAGGTGCGGATGTGCTTTCAGGCGTACCGGGACCCGGCCTGGTCCGTGAGGTTTGATTGACGGCGCGAAAGCGCAGGAAAGGAGACCCATGCTATGACGACAATGGACATTCTGCGGGCGGCCCGCGGGGCCCGGTCCGCGCTGCGCGGCGCGGAGGGGGAGAGAAGGAACGCCGCCCTGCTGGCCATGGCGGACAGCCTCTGGGCCCAACGGGCCGCCATTCTCTCCGCCAACGCCCTGGACCTGGAGGCGGCCCGGGGACAGATCAGCGAGGTGATGCTGGACCGTCTGGCCCTGACGGAGGAGCGGATTGCCGCCATGGCGGAGGGGGTGCGGCAGGTGGCCGCCCTGCCCGATCCGGTGGGGCGGGTGCTGCGCACGGTGGAGCGGCCCAGCGGCATCACCATCCGGAAGACTGCCGTGCCCATGGGGGTGGTGGCTATCATCTATGAGAGCCGGCCCAACGTCACCAGCGACGCGGCGGCCCTGGCGGTGAAGAGCGGAAACGTGTGCGTCCTCCGGGGCGGCAAGGAGGCCTTCCGGTCCGCAGGGGCCATTGTGGAGGCGTTGCGGGAGGGCCTGGAGGGCGCTGGTCTGCCCCGGGAGGCGGTAAGTCTCATCCAGGACACCACCCGTCAGAGCGCCCGGGAGCTGATGGAGGCGGTGGGGCTGGTGGACCTGCTCATCCCCCGGGGGGGAGCGGGGCTCATCCGGGCCTGCGTGGAGAACGCCCGGGTCCCCTGCATCCAGACCGGCACCGGCGTCTGCCACGTGTACGTGGACCGGGACGCGGATCTGGACATGGCCCTGAACATCATCGACAACGCCAAGACCAGCCGCCCCAGCGTGTGCAACGCGGAGGAGGTGTGTCTGGTCCACCGGGACATAGCGGAGGCGTTCCTGCCCATGCTGCGGGCGCGGCTGGTGACGGACCGGGCCGCAGCCGGGCTCCAGAGCGTGGAGCTGCGCCTGGACAGCCGGGCCGGGGCCGTCATCGAGGGCGTGCCCGCCGGGGAGGCGGACTTTGACACGGAGTTTCTGGACTACATCCTGGCCGTGGGGGTGGTGGACAGCGCCCAGGCGGCGGCGGACCACATTGCCGCCCACTCCACCGGCCACAGCGACTGCATCGTTACTGCCGATGCCGAAACGGCCCGGCGGTTCATCGCCGCCGTGGACAGCGCGGCGGTGTACTGGAACGTGTCCACCCGGTTCACCGACGGCGGGGAGTTCGGCCTGGGCTGCGAGATGGGCATCTCCACCCAGAAGCTCCACGCCCGGGGGCCCATGGGCCTGGAGGAGCTGTGTACCTATCAATATGTCATCACCGGGGACGGACAGGTCCGCTGACCCGTCTGTATCCCGCAGCTGTGCTCGGTCCCGGAGGCTCCGGGACCGAGTAGGTTTTTCTTGACATATATCGAGCATCTATATATAATGCTATATAGATACTCGATATATAAAGGAGGACGATATATGGCAGCGGACAAAAACCTGTGGCCGGGCAGCGCGGCCGTCCTTGTGCTGAAGCTGCTAGAGGAGCGGGACATGTACGGCTACGAGATGATCGAGACCCTCGCCCGGCGGTCCGATCACACCTTTGACCTGAAGGCCGGCACCCTCTATCCCATTCTCCACGGCCTGGAGCGGGAGGGCGCTCTGACGTCCTGTGAGCGGCGGGCGGACACGGACCGGACCCGCAAGTATTACCACCTGACTGAGAAGGGGAAACGGCTGCTGGAGGAGAAGCAGCGGGAGTGGACCGTCTACGCCGAGGCGGTCAACAGGATTTTGAGAGGAGGGGTCAGCTATGGGGCCGTCTGAGCGGCTGCGGGACTACTGCCGGGAGGTGAGCGGTTACATACGCTGGAAGAGGATCCGGCCGTCGGTGGAGGCGGAGATTGAGGACCATCTCCAGGACCAGCGGGACGCGTACATGGCGGCCGGGGACGACGAGGAGACCGCCGCCGGAAGGGCTATTGCCCAGATGGGGGACCCGGCGCTGGTGGGCCGGGCCCTGGATCAGACCCACCGGCCCAGGCCCCAGTGGTTCCTGGCCGGACTGACAGGGCTTCTCATGCTGCTGGGGCTGGCGGTGAACTGCTTTGTCCTGCGCCCCGCCCCGGGTCTGCTGGTGGTGCCCTATTTTCTCCCCTACGCCCTGGCCTTTGGGGTGTTTTTGTGCTTCTATTTCATGGATTTCTCCCAGCTGGGCAGGCACGGGTGGACGCTGTACGGCCTGGTTCTGGCCTTTGCCGCCCTGGGAATCCTGCTGGGGGAGTGGGGGCCGGGAAGTCTGCTCCTGACTGTGGGGAGGCTGCGCATCCGGCTGTCCTATCTGGCGCTGGTTTTCCCGGCGGCCTACGCGCTGGCAGTGTACCGCATGAGAAGCATGGGCCTGCCGGGGATCCTCCTCAGCGGGGCCGCCTGTCTGCCGCCGGCTGTGGTTCTGCTGTTGGTGTCCAACCTGTCGGGCCTGATCCTGTACGCCGTCGCGGCCCTGGGGACGCTGTGTCTGGCCATTGGCCGGGGGTGGTTCGGTCCGAATAGACGGCGGCAGGTCCTGTTGATCTCGGCGCTGCTGGCCGGGGCGCTTCTCTGCCTCGCGGTCCTGGGACGGCGGTATCTCTCCGGCAGGCTGGGTATCCTCCTGCATCCGGAGCAGGACCGGCTGGGGGCGGGGTATGTGTACTGCATGATCCGGGATATCCTGTCGGAGTCTGTCTGGTGGGGGACCGGCGGCGTTCCGGAGTGGGTGGGGAGCGTGGAGCTGCTGCCCGATCTCCGGACGGACTTCGCCCTGGTCTACCTGGCCCACCGTTTTGGCTTCGCGGCGTGGCTGGGCATGGCGGCGCTGATGGCGGTCTTCTCCGCTGTGGGCGTCCGGAAGGCTCTGGGGGAGGGGAGTATGCTGGGGTCCCTGCTGGCCCTGGCCGCGGCGCTGACCCTGGCGGTCCAGGCCGGGTCCTATCTGATTTGCAGCCTGGGTTATGGATTGTTCGGCCCCCTCTCTCTGCCCTTTATCTCCGACGGGCTGGGCGCGCTTCTCCTCAACGCCGCGCTGACCGGCCTGATGCTCTCCGTGTTCCGGACCGGGGAGGCGTACCGGGACCGCCCCCTCCCCAACGGGGAGGTCTGCGGCAGGCGTAGCGCATGGGAACCTCCCTGTATATAATGGAGTATCCCCAAGCGGCAAGGAGGCGACAAGGAGATGAGAAACTGCCGTTGGCTGGGCGTGTGCGCCACAGCTCTGGGCCTGGGTATCCTGATTACCGCTATCTTTCCCACCGGATGCCTCCTGTTTCTTGTGGCAATTCTGCTCATTGGCTGCGGCTGCGGCTGTATGCGCAAGTAGGGAGGAGGCACCCATGAAGATCGTTGTCGTCAAGTCCCCCAGATTTCTGAACGGTATCCTGAGAAGGCTCTTCGGGATCAAGGAATAGTTCCCCCCGTCCTCTCATAGACTGGAGACAACCAGTCGTTTGAACACCATGCCAAGGGAGGACGCCAAACCATGGAACTGCAATTCAAAAAAGCCGGCCATGACTACTATGAGCCGCTCCGCTTTACCCCCTTCTCCTGCGAGACCATGCGGGAGAACATTGTGCCGGACAGCTGCGCGGACATCGCCCGGATCGTGGACACCACGGGCCTGGTGTGTCTGACCAACCGGGAGCTGACGGCGGACGGGCGTTTCTGCGCCAGCGGCTCGGTGGAGGTGTCGGTGCTGTACATACCGGAGAAGGAGGAGGGTCCCCGCTCCCTCCACTTCCAGATCCCCTTCCAGTGCTACGGGGAGGGACAGGGGGGCGCGGAGTGCGAATTTCTGGACATCCGGGGGGAGCTCCGGGGCATCGACACCCGCGTCCTCAACCCCCGGAAGGTGCTGACCCGGGCCAACCTGCTCCTCTGCCCCATCGGCTGCCGCCACGTGTCCCTGTCCGTGTGTACGGCCATGGAGGAGGGGGAGGGGGTGCAGCTACTCCAGGAGCGGAGGCAGACCCGGGTAGCCGCCGGCGTGCGGGAGAAGGAGTTCACCTTCACGGAGGAGCTGCCCCTGTCCCCGGGCCGGGGCGGCGCGGAGGAGATCCTGTCCACCCGGATCGACATCCGCGGCACGGACAGCAAGCTCATCGGCAGCAAGCTGGTGGTAAAGGGCCTGATCTCCGCCTCCGTCCTGTACCAGGAGGGGGGCGGCCGTCTGAGCCTTTTGCAGCAGGAGCTGCCCTTCTCCCAGATCATCGAGGGGGGCGGCTTTGACGAGGACTGTGAGAGCGAGGCGGCCTACCGCCTGCTCAGCGTGGACTGCCGGATAGGCGGCGAGAGCAGCCCGGAGGACGCCTATGTGCTCACGCTGGAGCTGATGATGCGCACCCGCGTGACCGTGTGGCGGGGGGAGGACGTGGGGTTCATCGCGGACCTCTACAGCACCGCCGCCCCGGTGGTCTGCCAGACCGCCCAGCTGGAGCTCAGCGAGGACTGCCAGCGGGGAACCCGCCGCCAGAATGTCCGGGAGCTGCTGGAGACCGGCGTGGCCGTGCGCAGCGTGGTGGACACGGAAATCGGCTGCGGCGGCGCCCAGCTGTCCGGCGGCGAGCTGAAGGTACCGGTCTGGGCCAGATGCCTGTACCTGGATGAAAACGACGTGCTGGGGGCGGTCCGCCGGGAGTTCACCGTCTCCCTGCCCACAGACCTGCCCCAGGAGGGGGAGGAGCCGGAGTGCCAGGCCGAGGCGGCCTGCCACGGCGACGTGATCGCCAACATCATGCCCGAGGGCGTGGAGCTCCGCTTCCCCCTGGAGTGCGCCCTGACCACCTCCTTCCGCCGCCGCTACCTGTGCATCAGCGGCGCGGAGACCGCGGAGGAGGAGGGGGAACGGGCCGCCGCGCCCTCCCTGATTCTGCGCAAGCTGGGGACGGGGGAGAGCCTGTGGTCCATTGCCAAGCAGTACCGGGCCACCCGGGAGGGGATCCTGGCGGTGAACGAGCTGTCCGACGAGAGCCAGATCACTCCGGACCGGCTGCTGCTGATCCCCAAGGCGCGGTAGCAGTCTTTTCCAGATATAAAATGTTTAAGATCTCTCCGCGCCCGTCTTGGCGGCGTATTTTCCGCCGTGACTGCGTTATAGAATGTGCACGGCCCCACCGAGGGGCCGTGCACATTCGTTTCCTGCCATCCGCCGGGATTGCTGCGGCTTTTTGCCGTGCAGGACAAAAAAACTCGCTCACCAATCCGCACACATTGAGGTTTTAAACAGGCTCTAAGCCTGGTTTTCTGGTAGTTCATCTAATTTAAGCAGTATTTGTGCGTGTTTGATCCGATATCCTTGGACCGGTCTCTTTTCTGCCGGCGCACGCAGTTCCTGTCGTTCTTCTTCCGTTGATGTCACGATATATGTATGCTTCACTGTTCATCACCCGCTGATACTTTACCACATCCTCTGCGCTTACGCTGCTTCTATTTACTAACTTGATAAGATACTAGTACTTGATAATTTCCCATAGGGATGATACAATAATAATCCATGATGGGGGCGTACGGATTTCAGCTGTCCACAGAAACCAAAGGAGCAGGAAGGGGATGGGTCATGTCAATCTTTGATCGTTTTATCTCCAGGGACGCCGCCGAACCGGAGAGAGAGCCCTTTCACCCCATTCCCTACAAGAAGCGGTTCGCGGAGCTGGACAAGAGCGGCCAGGAGGCCATGGAGCGGTATCCGGAGGACCGCAAGACCGTGGAGGACTTCCTCTGGGCCCTCAAGGCCTCCAGCAGGGAGCGGCACACGAAATCTCTGGAGGGCGAGCTGCTGCCCATAAAGGCGGCGGCCCGGTTCTTCCTGTCCAGGGACCGGCTGCTGGCCTACGCCTGTCTGCTGCCCCCTGAGAACGACGGGGATGGGATCACCTTGGAGGAGTTTCTGGGGGATATGCACTTTGAGGGCATTCGTTATGGGGTTTTACAGCAGGACATCCCTGCGGAGTTCGCCCGGGGATATCTCCATGTGTTTCCGGTGGCCCGGGGAAGGCCGTTCCAGGAGGGCGAGGACGGCAGCGTGACCGAACTGTTCCCGCGGCGGAGAAATATGCGCCTGGAGGTGCAGAACGGGAGCGAGGTGGCGTTTGGACAGGACGTTCAGCTCCAGCCCATCCGGAAGGGGACGGTCATCTGTCAGATTCATCCCCCCAGGCCGGGGACGGACGGCATGGATGTAACGGGTCAGGTCCTTCCCAGCCCCCGGCCCGTCAGCGCCCAGGTGTCCCAGGGGGAGAACACCGCCCTCAGCAGGGACGGACAGACGCTGGTGGCGTGTGCGGACGGGATCCTGTACATGGAGGACGGCACGTTCTCCATTCACGCCCAGAAGATCATTGACGGCGATCTGGACCAGTTTCAGGGCACGCTCCAGATTTCCGGCAACCTCTACATAGGGGGCAATGTGGACGGCGGGGCTGCCGTGGAGGCCACCGGCGAGATCGTCATCAACGGACGGGTGGGGCGGGCCAGGGTCACCTCCAGCGGCGGGACCATCCGGGTGCAGCAGGGCGTCTATGGAACAAAGGACCAGACCCTCCTGACCGCCGCCGGCCAGATCCAGACCCCGGTGGTGGAGATGGCGGAGATCGACGCCGGAACCAGCCTGATCGCGGAGACCATCTCCAACAGCTCCGTCCGCTGCGGCGGCACGGTCTATGTGATGAGCGGCCGGGGGCTGATTACGAACAGCGTGATCCGGGCGGGTGACAGCATCCTCTGCCAGCGGGTGGGCAATCTGGCCGGAGGCCGCAGCCGGTTTTCTGTTGGGTATCCCCCTCATATCCTGGAGTCGCGGGAGCGGATCAGGGAGGAGATGGCCAAGATACAGCCGACGATTGACATGCTCTGGGACACGGTCACCAACCTGCGGAGAAAGAGCTCCCGCCTTTCGGAGGGGGAGAAGCTGCTGCTGGCACAGCTGGTGGAGCAGCGGAAGCTCTATACGGAAAAGCAGGAGGCCCTGACTCTTGAGCTGAGAGCCCTCCACAAGGAGCTGGAGAAAAAGACCAAGGGGCGGATACGGTGCGAGAAGGTGTATCCCTCCCTGGAGATCCAGATCGGCAGACTGAAGGAAGAGATTTCCCTGGAGGAGGAAAACTGCAATATCCACTGTGAGCAGAGCATAATATTGATGCGATAAGGTCCTGTATTCCGTGGGAATACAGGACCTTATCCGATTCATATCCTCCTACCCCAGCAGCACGCCCATGCCGTCCAGCAGATCCTCCAGATCGTCCCCGTCCAGGGAGTGGGTGATCCGGAGGGTGCGGTCAGGGATGTTCACCGCGGCCTCGGAGATTCCATCCCGCCGCAGAAGGGCGGCGGCCAGATCCGCACCGCAGGTCTCGCAGTGATTTTTCGCCGTGCAGAAGCCGCAGCTGAGGCAGGTCACCGTCAGCGTCTGGGTCATGGGTCCACATGGACGCTGGGGAACAGGCCGCTGTCAGTGTGGGGCAGGAAGCAGGCGGCCACAAACTCGTCCATGTATCCCGGCTCGTTGCTCAGCTCCAGATACGTCATGGACCGGCCCAGCTCAAAGACCTTCTCCCGTGCCTGGCTGCTCAGGAGCATGGCGTAGGCGCCGGTCTGGGAGGAGTTGCCGATGTAGTGGAAGTTCTCCAGGGGGATGTCCGGGAACATGCCGATGGTGACGGCGTTTTTCATGTTGATGCCGCTGCCGATGCCCCCGGCCACGTACACCCGTTCAATCACCGACGCGTCGAAGCCCAGGGAGGCCAGCATGGTCTGGGTGGCGGAGAAGATGGCCCCCTTGGCCCGGATGAAGTTATCAATGTCCACCTCGTTGATGACCACGTCCTTCACCCCGCCGGTGTCCTTCTTCCAGGCCAGAACATAGGAGCCCATGCCGTGCTCGTCATGGAGGATCCGGGCTCCCTCCCGGATGAACTTACCCTTGCCGTTGATGATGCCGCAGCGGAAGAGCTCGGCGATCACGTCGATGATGCCGCTGCCGCAGATGCCCGCCGGGGCCGCGCCGCCCACCACGGTCATGGAGGGCTCCATGGTCTCCCTGTCGATGGTGCAGGCCTCCACCGCGCCATCGGTAGCCCGCATGCCGCAGGAGATGTCGCCGCCCTCAAAGGCGGGGCCGGCGGAGCAGGCGCAGCTCATGAGAAACTCGCTGTTGCCGAACACCAGCTCCCCGTTGGTGCCCAGATCAATGAACAGGCTCATCTCCGGCCGGTTCCAGATCATGGACACCAGGGCTCCGGCGGTGATGTCCCCGCCCACGTAGCTGCCGATGTTGGGCGCCACAATGAGCTCCGCCAGGGGGTTCATCTTCAGCTTGATGTCCCGCACATACAGGTAGTCGGTACGGAAGAAGCTGGGGACAAAGGGTTCCATGCGGATGGGGTCCGCGTGGAGCCCCAGCAGCAGGTGGTTCATGGTGGTGTTGCCCGCCAGGACCATGCGGTAGATGCGGCGGGGGTTGATGCCGGCGGAGCGGTACATGGAGGCCAGCATGGGGATGATGGACTCCTTGATGACCGCGTCCTGGAGCCGCTTCCGGCCCCCCAGCTTGTCGGATTCGATGATGCGGTTGATAACGTCCGCGCCGTAGCGGATCTGGCCGTTGCCGCCGCTGGCCTTGGCCAGGATGCGGCCGGTCTCCAGATCCACCAGCACGCCGGCCAGGGAGGTGGTGCCCAGGTCCAGGGCGAAGCCCACCAGGGGATCGGTGTTGCTCTGAGGCAGCACGTCCCGCACCAGAATGCGCTCCCCGTCCCGGCTGATGACGCACTTGACCTGGAACTCGCTCTCCCGCAGCACCCAGCTCAGATCCTTGAGCACGGAGTAGGGCAGCATGATGGCGCTCGCGTCCACGCCCGTGGCCGCCTCGATGGCCCGCAGCAGCCGCTCATTGTCCGGCATGGTGTCCTCCAGGGTTGGCTCGGTCAGCTCCAGGCGCAGGAAGCTGATGTCGCTGCCAAAGGCGAGGCCCGCCTCCTCCAGCTGGCGGCGCAGATCCTCAAAGATGGCGATCTCCTCCGGGGAGGAGAGGTCCGCCATCTTCATGCGGCTGCGGTAGGCGGAGGCGATGTCAGGCACCTCGATCTCCGCGTCGCCGCTGATCTGAGCCAGGCAGGCCAGCCGCCAGCCGGCGGCGTACTCCTCGCTGGTGATATGGCGGTTGATGGGGGCGTCCAGGTAGCCGGAGACCAGCCGGACCCGGCACTTGCCGCACACGCCGTTGCCGGAGCAGGGGGCGTCGATGGCCACGTTGGCCTTCCGGGCCACGTCCAGGAGCTTCTCTCCCGCGTTGGCGGAGATGACGACAGGCTCGCCGCTCTCAAAGCGGAACGTAATGGTAAACATAGCGTTTTCCTTCCTTATATATACAGGATTTCGGCGCTGGATGGTATATAATTGTATTATATCCGGGCTCCGCCACTTTGTCAAGAAATAAACAATCCCGGAGGACCGCTCACAGGGACTGCCTGTCCATCCCCAGCCCCGCTGCCTCCGCCAGGCGGCGGACGCCCTCCGAGGCGATGGTGACGACGCTCTCCACGTGGATGAAATCCGTGGCGCTGCGGTCAAAGAGGAGGTTGGCCTGGGCCTCAAACTCCTCGTCCCCCTCCCAGAAGTTCAGCCGCATGGGGATGCAGGCGAAGGCGGGGAGCTGGAACCCGCTGTCGGAGATCCGCACCCCCCGCAGCCGCTCCACCGCCGCCGGCAGCAGGTCACCGCGTCCGGAGAAGGTCCTGGCCAGGGGCAGGACGATCCCCCGCTGGAAGGCGGCGGCAAAGGGGGAGGCGTGGCGCAGGTCCCGGAAGGGCAGCCACTCCCCGGTGAGCCGGGCGCCGGGGACGCAGTAGTGGAACAGGGTGTAGATGTTCATCTGCTCGTTGTAGGACACAGGCCCGTCATCGCTGAGGCAGCGGATGGCCCCGTCCTCCCTGCTCACAGCGAACTGGCGGCCAAAGTGCCACAGCCGCAGCTGGTCTGCCGTCTCCTCCAGCTCCGGGAGCCTCCGGCACAGCGCGGCGTGGTCCATGTCCAGGAACCGCCGCTGCCACTGCCGGCGCTGTACCTCGTAGTTCGATACCTTTTCCATGGCGATCGTCTCCTTTATTTTTTGCTTAAAGTATGAATCAATAGACGAAGAAAATAGAGAGAACTGATACAATAGTGATAAGAATGACTTTGTGGAAGAAAAACTCATCGAAAATATACTGCACCATTTGCCAACGCAAGCTCTACCTCAGCGTCATCCCGGACATTGGCCTTCACGCAGATGGAAAACGCCACGCAAATAAATAGATATGGGCTGCCATTCACACGTAATTCATGTAGACACTATCTAATTTCGCAAGAGGTCTAATCTCTTCCATGATCTCCAGAAATTCCTCCCGCTTTGTTTTCTTCTTCCGGCAGCTGTATTCCATGTCCGTATAACTTACCTGCTTCATCTCTTCTTACCCCTTCCCTTTGATATTCCCATTTTACCATAGATTTGCCTCAAAGGAAAAGGCTCAATTAAATCAGAGCTTCCTTAAATGTCCTCCGCCATTGGGCCTGCAATCTCTCGAAAGCGCGGTCCTCTTTGAAGGGCAGTTTCTCTGATAAGCAGTTCAAATGTTTACTGGATGATGCTTTCCTCGATAAAGTCATCGCTGCTGCTCTTTGTTCACAATCTTTTTACTCGTTCAATTGCTCTGCCCCCTCCCACCCCCATATTGACATAGCGAACATAAGCATTTATACTATAACCCAAGCGAACACCGCCGCCTCGAATCAAGCTCCTTCAGGCCACGGCTGCCGCCGGATCGATCATCTCACGCAACAGCGACGAAAACAGAAGGGAGTGTACACATTGAGCCGATTAGACATCAAAACCCCGGATCGGGCGCAGATGATGGTAGACCAGCTCTACCACGACATGGAGCGGCGCATCGCCGCGTCGCCGCCGGGCCTGTGTCCGGTGGACATGGCCATGAACTTTTTGAACCTCTGCCACGCCCAAACCTGCGGGAAGTGCGTCCCCTGCCGGGTTGGCCTGGGTCAGCTGTCCATCCTGCTGGGCGATGTGCTGGAGGGACGGGCAAAGCCCCGGCACATGGAGTTTATCGAGGAGACCGCCCAGTCCATCGCCTCCACCGCCGCCTGCGCCATCGGCCGCCATGCCGCCCAGCTGGTGCTGGACGGCGTCCGTGGCTTCGCGGACGACTACTGGGAGCACATCCATAACCACCGATGCCTGGGCAACCTGGAGAATCCGGTCCCCTGCGTGGCCCTGTGCCCGGCCGGCATCGACATCCCCGGCTATATCGCCCTCATCAGCGCCGGCCGCTGCGAGGACGCCATCCGCCTCATCCGCAAGGACAACCCCTTCCCTGTGGCCTGCGCCTACATATGCGAGCACCCCTGCGAGGCCCGCTGCCGCCGGAACATGATCGACGACGCCATGAACATCCGCGGGCTGAAGCGCTACGCCGTGGACACGGCGGGCGACGTGGCTCAGCCCCTGTGCGCCGCCCCCACGGGCAAGCGGGTGGCCGTCATCGGCGGCGGCCCCGGCGGCCTCTCCGCCGCCTACTACCTGGCCCTCATGGGCCACGAGGTAGACGTGTACGAGAAGCGCCGCCAGCTGGGCGGGATGCTGCGCTACGGTATCCCCAGCTACCGCTTCCCCCGGGAAAAGCTGGACCAGGAGATCAACTCCATCCTCTCCCTGGGCATCACCGTCCACACCGAGGTGGATGTGGGTAAGGATATCCAGTTTGAGCAGCTGCGGGGACAGTACGACAGCATCTACATCTCCATCGGCGCTCACACCGACAAGAAAACCGGCATTCCCGGCGAGGAGAGCCCCGGCGTGGTCAGTGCGGTGGAGATGCTCCGGGCCATCGGTGACAACGAGATGCCCGATTTCACCGGCAAAAAGATCGTGGTCATCGGCGGCGGCAACGTGGCCATGGACGTGACCCGCAGCGCGGTGCGCCTGGGCGCGGAGAAGGTCTCCTGCGTCTACCGCCGCCGCCAGGTGGACATGACCGCTCTGCCTGTGGAGGTGGAGGGGGCTGTTGCCGAGGGCGTGGAGCTGCTGACCCTCATGGCCCCTGTGCGCATCGAGGCCGGCGAGGACGGACGGGCCGCGGCTCTCTGGGTTCAGCCCCAGATCCCCGGCCAGATCCGCTCCGGCCGGCCCGTACCCCAGAACGCCCTCCAGCCCGAGATCCGCATCCCCGCCGACATTGTGGTGGTGGCCGTGGGCCAGGGCATTGAGACCATGGCCTTTGAGCACGCCGGAATCCCCATCCACCGGGGAACCATCGAGGCCCTCAGCGACTCCACGTTGGCCAAGACGGACATGGACGGCGTGTTTGCCGGGGGCGACTGCGTCACCGGCCCCGCCTCCGCCATCAAGGCCATCGCCGCCGGCAAGGTGGCCGCCGCCAATATCGACGAATACCTGGGCTTCCACCATGAGATCTCCGTGGACGTGTCCATCCCCGCCCCGGCCCTGCAAAACAAGGCCCCCCACGGCCGGGTCAACACCACGGAACGGGAGGCCGGCGAGCGGAAGAACGACTTTCATTGCATTGAGTGCGGCCTGACGGACCAGGGGGCGGAGGAGGAGAGCTCCCGGTGCCTGCGCTGTGACCGCTTTGGCTACGGCAGCTTCAAAGGAGGGAGAAAACAGGCATGGTAAAGATCACCATCAACGGCGCCGCTGTGGAGGTACAGGAGGGCGCCACCATCCTGGAGGCCGCCAAGGCGTCCGGATTCCCCATTCCCAGCCTGTGCTACTGGAAGGGCCTCAACGAGATCGGGGCCTGCCGGGTGTGCGTAGTGGAGGTGGAGGGCGTGGACCGGCTGGTGACGGCCTGCGACGAGCCCGTTCACGATGGCATGGTTGTGTACACCAACTCCCCCCGGGTCCGGGCGGCCCGGCGGACCAATCTGCGCCTCATTCTCTCCCAGCACGACTGCCAGTGCGCCTTCTGCACCCGCAACGGCAACTGCTCCCTGCAAAAGCTGGCCATGGACGCCAATCTGCTCTACATCCCCTATCCCATCAACATCCGCAAGGAGATCTGGGACCGGAAAACGCCTCTGATCCGCCAGGAGAGCAAGTGCATCAAGTGTATGCGCTGCATCCAGGTGTGCGACAAGATCCAGGACCTGCACATCTGGGATCTGGCCGGCACAGGCTCCCGGGTGACGGTGAACGTCAGCCAAAACCGGCGGATCACCGACGCGGACTGCGCCTTCTGCGGCCAGTGCGTCACCCACTGCCCCACCGCAGCCCTCCGGGAGAGGGACGACACGGAGCCGGTGCTGGACATCCTTGCCGACGGCTCCCTCACCACGGTGGTCCAGGTGGCCCCGGCGGTCCGGGTGGCCTGGGCCGAGGAGATGGGGCTGGAGCCGGGCCCCGCCGCCACCCGGAAGATGGTGGCGGCCCTGAAGCGGCTGGGCTTCCACTACGTCTTTGACACCAATTTCGCCGCTGACCTGACCATCATGGAGGAGGGCAGCGAGTTTGTGGAGCGGTTCACCCACCGGGATCAGTACCAATGGCCCATGTTCACCTCCTGCTGCCCCGGCTGGGTCCGGTTCGTCAAGTCCAACTACCCGGAGTTCACCGCCAATCTCTCCACATCCAAGTCGCCCCAGCAGATGTTCGGCGCAGTGGCCAAGAGCTACTTCGCGGAGAAGATGGGGCTGGACCCCCACAAGATGCGGGTGGTGTCCATCATGCCCTGCCTTGCCAAGAAGGCGGAGGCGGCTCTGGAGCCCCTGCGGGACGCCTGCGGGGACCCGGACGTGGACGTGGTGCTCACCACCCGGGAGCTGGTCCGGATGGTCCGGGCGGACAAGATCCTGGTGGAGAACCTGCCGGAGGAGGCGTTCGACAGCCCCCTGGGCACCGCCACCGGCGCGGCAGTGGTGTTCGGCGCTACCGGCGGCGTGATGGACGCGGCCCTGCGCAGCGCCTACTATCTGGTCACCGGACGCAACCCCAACGCGGACACCTTCCGGGCTGTGCGCGGGATGGACCACGACGGCTGGAAGGAGGCCGCCTTCAACATCCCCGGGGCCGGTGTGGTCCGGGTGGCGGTGGTCAGCAGCCTGGGCCGGGCCCGGAAGCTGATGGAGGCCATCCGCCGCGGGGACGTGAGCTACGACTTCGTAGAGGTCATGGCCTGCCCGGGCGGCTGCGCCGGCGGCGGCGGACAGCCCATTGTGGACGGCGAGGAGCTGGCGGAGTACCGCGGGGACGCGCTGTGGGACATGGACAAACAGGAGAAGATCCGTTTCAGCCATGAAAACAGCGACGTCCAGACCCTCTACCGGGAGTACATGGAGAAGCCCTGCGGCGAGCGGGCCCACCACCTGCTGCACACGGACCACAGCGCCTGGCAGATGCCGCCCGCGCCTGTCCGGAAGAAATAAGGACCGGAAAAGGAGGAATTCCCCATGCGCTCTGCTGCAAGCAAACGAGTTCTGTGGCTTACGGAGACCGCCGCCCTGACGGCGCTGCTCATTATCCTACAGACTGTCACCAAGCCCGCCGGGCAGTATGTTACCGGCTCCTGCGTCAACGCAGTGCTGGCGGTATCGGCCCTGGCGGTGGGGGTGGGGAGCGGCCTCACGGTGGCGCTCCTGTCCCCGTTCTTCGCGTTTCTTCTGGGGATCGGTCCCCAGCTGCTGCCTATCGTCCCCTCCATCGCGGTGGGGAATCTGGTGTTCGTGGCCCTGCTGGGGCTGCTGGCCGGCGGGCGGGACCTGCCCCTCTGGCGCTCCGCCGGAGCCGTACTGGCGGCGGCGGTGTGCAAATTCGGTGCGCTCTACCTGCTGGTGGTGAAGCTGCTGTGTACGGTGCTGCCCCTGAAGGAACCCCAGATCGCCGCGTTTACTGTGATGTTCTCCTATCCCCAGCTGGTGACGGCCCTGGCTGGCGGCGCTGTTGGTCTCCTGCTGGCCCCCGTGCTGCGCCGGGCCCTGAAGCGGTAGCACCCCGTACGATGCAGAGCTCCCCGCCTGAGCGGACAGCCGCTTGGGAGGGGAGCTCTATGGTATTCTCATATAGGCGTAAATTACTGATTGTAGAATTTTGGGTCAATTATACCTGTTCTGGGCCTCCTGCACGCCCTGGGACATCAGGCACAGCGCCGCGTCCACCGCCCGGTCCACCGCCTCCTCCACGGTCTTTTTCTCCTGGGAGGTGAAGTGGCCGATCACCCAGTCAATCATCTCGTGCTCCGGATGGGCCGGCGCGCCCACACCCACCCGGATGCGGGGGAACTGGTCTGTGCCCAGGTGGGCGATGATATTTTTCAGGCCGTTGTGGCCCCCGGCGCTGCCGCCGGCGCGGATGCGGAGCTTGCCCAGGGGCAGGGCCACGTCGTCGGAGATGACCAGCACTCGCTCCGGCGGGATCTTGTAGAAGCCGCCGGCCAGCTTGACAGACTCGCCGCTCAGGTTCATATAGGTCTGGGGCTTGAGCACCAGCACCCGCTGGCCCTTGACGGCGATCTCGCCGGTGAGGGCCCGGTAGCGGAGCTTGCTGAACCGCGTCCCCTCCCGGCTGGAGAGCCGGTCAGCGGCCATAAAGCCGATGTTGTGGCGGGTGTCCTCATAGTCCTTGCCCGGATTGCCCAGGCACACCAGCAGCCATTGGTAGGTGGGCATTGCGTATTTCCTTTCTCAGCCGTGGACCGGCGGTTTTATAGGGATCCGCTCGTCAAAAAAGTGCCCGTCGGGCACTTTTTTGACCGGACAGACTGGCGGGGATGTATCAGATCCACAGCTTGGAGACAGAGATCTCCTGGTAGATCCGCTCGATGGCCTCCGCGAACATGGGGGCCACGGTGAGGTACTTGATCTTGCCGCTGAGGGCGGGGTCAATGGGCGCGATGGTGTCCAAAAACGCCAGCTCGGTGATAACGCTATCATTGATGCGCCCGATGGCGGGGCCGGAGAGCACGCCGTGGGAGGCGCAGGCGTACACGTTCTTCGCGCCGCCCACCTCCACGATGGCCTTGGCCGCGTTGCACAGGCTGCCGGCGGTGTCCACCATGTCGTCAAAGAGGATGCAGTCCTTGCCCTCCACGTCTCCGATGACGTTCATGACCTCACACTGGTTGGCCTTCTGCCGCCGCTTATCCACAATGGCCAGATTCATGTGCAGCTTCTGGGCAAAGGCCCGGGCCCGGGATACGGAGCCCACGTCCGGGGAGACCACCACCATCTCCTCGCACTTTTCACCGAATTTCTTGGCGTAGTAGTCCACAAACACGGGGTTGCCGTAAAGGTTGTCAACGGGAATGTCGAAAAAGCCCTGGATCTGGGCGGCGTGGAGGTCCATGGTGAGCACCCGGTCCGCGCCGGCGGCGGTGAGCATGTTGGCCACCAGCTTGGCGGAGATGGGGTCTCTGGCCTTGGCCTTGCGGTCCTGACGGGCATAGCCGAAGTAGGGGATCACCGCCGTCACCCGGCCGGCGGAGGCCCGCTTCATGGCGTCAATCATGATGAGCAGCTCCATCAGATTGTCGTTTACAGGACGGCTGGTGGACTGGACCAGGAACACGTCGGAACCGCGGACAGACTCATAGATGGACGCGAACACCTCTCCGTCGGCAAAATGTCCGATTTCCGTGTTGCCCAGCTGGATGCCGATGAGACGGCAGATATCCTTGGCCAGACCTACGTTCGCGTTGCCGCTGAACACCTTCATGTCTTTTCCGTGTGAGATCATGTCAACTTCCTCTCATTTCTTCGTTTATCTGAAGTATCTTAGAGCCTCTGTTCGCGCCCTCCGGCGCCGTCCGGGCGGCGCCTTTGACGGCGAACGCGGGCCCCGAAACAGATCCGCCTCTTCCCCGAACGGATCCATTCACACACAATCAGCGCTTGTCCTTCCCGGCCAGCTCCCGCCGCTTTTTAGCCCAGCCGGGCTTCTGCTCCTGGCGGACCCGGCCGATGGCCAGCGCGTCGGCCTCCACGTCTCCTGTCACCGTGGTTCCGGCGGCGATGTACGCCCCGTCCCCCACCGTCACCGGGGGGACAAGGTTGGTGTTGCAGCCCACAAACACGTTGTCTCCGATCACCGTGCGGTGCTTGCGGAAGCCGTCGTAGTTGGAGGTGATGGTGCCGCAGCCGAAGTTCACCCCGCTGCCCACGTCGGCATCCCCCACGTAGGTGAGGTGGCTGAGCTTGGTCCCGGGGCCGAACACCGCGTTCTTGATCTCCACATAGGCCCCCACCTTGCACCCGTCCCCCACCTGACAGTGGGGCCGGATGTGGGCGAAGGGACCCACCTGGACCTTCTTCCCCAGGCGGCTGTCGTAGGTCTGGGAGGCGTTGACCACGCACCCGTCCCCGATCTCGCAGTCCACGATCATGGCGTTGGGGCCGATCTCGCAGTTTTCGCCGATGACGGTATGGCCCCGCAGGATGGTGCCGGGCAGGATGGTGGTGCCCGCGCCGATGGTCACCCGGGGGTCAATGTAGGTGCTGTCCATGTCCAGCACCCGAACGCCGGTGCGCTGGTGGAACATGGCGATCTCCTCCTTCACCGCCTGCTGGAGCCGCAGCAGCTCCGGCAGGGTGTGGAAGGAGAGCATCATGCTCCCCACGGGCAGCATGGCCTCCCGGACCTCCTCGATCCAGCGTCCCCGGGCGAAGTCGGCAATGTCCCGGCTGCAGTCGTCCTCCGAGCCCACCGCCACGGCCGCGCCCTTGGGGGCGCAGGCCATCACCTCGTCCTGGAATTTTTCGTCGCAGACAACAAAAAACCGCAGGACGCCCTTTTTCATCCACGCCCGCATACACCAGTTCAATACAGGGCAGAATAACGCGTCTTGCAGCATCAGCGGTTTTCCGTTGTAGGTCTGGGCTTCATCCTCGGCCAGGTGGATCACAATACATTTTTTATCCATTGGATTCTCCCCTTCCCATATTTCTATTCCTCATTATAACAGAAGCCGCCAGTTATGCAAGGGGGTATTTCACAATATTCGTACAAATTCCTCTCAGAAGGGTAAAAAAGATACGAATGCGGCTTTTTGCACAAGATTGCGTCCCTTCTATGTAAAATTTTCGTTGATTCATAGAAAGGTTCCCTCTTGACCGGCGATTTTGTAAAATTTCTCAAAGAATTTATCCGATAATGCTTGAATTTGAAGAAGATTTGTTTTACAATGTCGCTGATAAAAATTGCGGCGGCCCTGGGGACCGCCCGCTGGAGGGGAGCTGGCCGCGTGCTGCATATCGTCCTGGTGGAGCCGGAGATTCCGCCCAACTGCGGCAACATCGCCCGCACCTGCGCCGCCACCGGCAGCCGCCTCCACCTGGTGGAGCCCCTGGGGTTCGACGTGTCGGACCGGGCCGTGAAGCGGGCGGGGCTGGACTACTGGCATCTGGTCCAGGTGAGCGTCCATCCGGATCTGGACGCCCTGTTTGCCCTTCACCCGGAGGCGGCGGAGGATCTGTGGCTGGCCACCACCAAGGCCCCCAGGCCCTACAGCGAGGCCCGCTTCTCCCCGGACTGCTGGCTGTTTTTCGGCAGGGAGACCGCCGGGCTGCCGTTGGCGTTCCGGGAGAGGCACCGGGACAGGTGCGTCCGCCTGCCCATGGTCAGCGGCGCCCGGAGCCTCAATCTGGCCAACAGCGCCGCCATACTGGTCTACGAGGCCCTGCGGCAGAACGGATTCCCCGGCCTGACCGGCACAGGGGAGATGGCATAGATTCTTTTGCTTCTTTTCTTACAATGTATAAAGAAAAGAAGAATACAAATATTTATTACACCAATCAAACCATTTTGAGTAGACAGTTTGAAAGGAGTTAATGAAGAGCATGAACTACAACAAGAAGACGGTCAAGGATATCGACGTAAAGGGCAAGAAGGTCCTCCTGCGCTGCGACTTCAACGTTCCCCAGGACAAGGACACCCTGGCCATTACCGACGATAAGCGCATCCGCGCCGCTCTGCCCACCATCCAATACCTGCTGGACCAGGGCGCGGCGGTGATCGCCTGCTCCCACCTGGGCAAGCCCAAGAACGGCCCCGAGGACAAATTCAGTCTGGCCCCCGTGGCGGCGCGCCTGAGCGAGCTGCTGGGCAGGGACGTGGTCATGGCCAAGGACGTGGTGGGCGAGGACGCCAAGGCCAAGGCCGCCGCCCTCCAGCCCGGCCAGATCCTGCTGCTGGAGAACACCCGCTTTGAGAAGGGCGAGACCAAGAACGATCCCGAGCTTGCCAAGGCCATGGCCTCCATGGCTCAGGTCTACGTGTCCGACGCCTTCGGCGCGGTCCACCGCGCCCATGCCTCCACCGCCGGCGTGGCGGCCTATCTGCCCGCCGTCAGCGGCTTCCTCATTGAGAAGGAGCTGGAGATCATGGGCGGCGCGCTGGCCGATCCCAAGCGGCCCCTGGTAGCCATCCTGGGCGGCAGCAAGGTCTCCTCCAAGATCGGCGTGATCAACCATCTGCTGGACATCGCGGACACCATCATCATCGGCGGCGGTATGGCCTACACCTTTGCCAAGGCCCAGGGCGGCAGCGTGGGCAAGAGCCTGCTGGAGAGCGACTGGCTGGACTACTGCAACGACATGCTGGCCAAGGCCAGGGAGAAGGGCGTGGCGCTGCTCCTGCCGGAGGATACCCAGTGCGCCAGTGAGTTTTCCGCCGATGCGGTCCCTGTGCTCCACGGCGCCAGGTCCATTCCCGACGATATGATGGGCATGGACATCGGCCCCAAGACCATCGCGGCCTACACCGCCGCCGTCAAGGGCGCGGGCACCGTCATCTGGAACGGCCCCATGGGCGTGTTTGAGTTCCCCAGCTTTGCCGAGGGCACCCGGGCTGTGGCCAAGGCTCTGGCCGAGACCGACGCCATCACCATTATCGGCGGCGGCGACAGCGCCGCGGCTGTGGCCCAGCTGGGCTTTGCCGACAAGATGACCCACATCTCCACCGGCGGCGGCGCATCCCTGGAGTTCCTGGAGGGGAAGGAGCTTCCCGGCGTGGCCTGCCTGCTGGATCAGTAAGAGCCTGTTTAGTATCTCAACGTGTTTGGATTGGCGAGAGGATTTTTTGCCCTGCAAGGCAAAAATCCGCAGGCATCCTGACGGATGGCAAGGATTTTTAACGAAGTCAGGGCGGAAAATACGCCGCCAAGACAGGCGCGGGGAGATGATAAACAGGCTCTGAGGGCGGGCGGCCGCCCTACTTAAAAACAGCCTGGGATACAGGTCCGTTTACAGGGATATATCAACCATTTACTTCATATCATCAAACAGGAGATTACCGTCATGAACCGTAGATACCGCAAGACCATAATTGCCGGAAACTGGAAAATGAACAAGACCGCCAGCGACACCAAGCGGTTTGCCGAGGAGCTCAAGCCCATCCTGCCCCGCGCCAAGTGGTGCGAGGTGGTGGTGTGCGTCCCCTTCGTGAATATCCCCACGGCCATGAAGGCCTTCAAGGATATGCGCGTGGCGGTGGGCGCTGAGAACCTGTACTATGAGCCCAGCGGCGCGTACACCGGCGAGGTGTCTGCCGAGATGCTCAAGGATCTGGGTGTGAAGTACGTCATCATCGGCCACTCTGAGCGCCGCCAGTACTTCGGTGAGACAGACATCACTGTCAACAAGAAGGTCCACGCCGCCCTGGAGGCGGGCCTCCACCCCATCATCTGCGTGGGCGAGAGTCTGGAGCAGCGGGATATGGGCGTGACCCTGGAGCTGATTGCCCTCCAGGTCAAGAGCGCCCTGGCCGGCGTGGCCGCTGAGAAGGTGCGCAAGTGCGTCATCGCCTATGAGCCCATCTGGGCCATCGGCACCGGCCGCACCGCCACCGCCGAGCAGGCCGCCGAGGTCTGCACCGCCATCCGCGCCACCATCCGCAACCTCTACGGTGCGCGTGTCGCCCGGTCCATCACCATCCAGTACGGCGGGTCCATGAATCCCAAGAATGCCGCCGAGCTGCTGGCGCAGCCCGATGTGGACGGCGGCCTGATTGGCGGCGCCGCCCTGAAGCCAGACCAGTTTGTGGAGATCATTAACGCCGCTAATCAGGAGTGAGCAGAATCCGACGCGCCAGTACCCGCGAGAGCGGGTACTGATGCGTTCCCGGACCATTCTTTTGGCGCTGGAACAGAGGATCAACATCTGCTTTTTCTGGAGAAAACGAGGTATTTATGAACAAAACACCCACTACTCTTATTATTATGGACGGCTTCGGCCTGGCCAAGGACGCGGAGGGCAACGCGGTAACCCACGCCAGGACGCCGGTTCTGGACAAGCTGTTCGCCTCCTGCGCCCACACCACCCTCTCAGCCTCCGGGCTGGACGTGGGACTGCCCGACGGACAGATGGGCAACAGCGAGGTGGGCCACACCAACATCGGCGGCGGTCGGGTTGTCTATCAGGATCTGCCCCGCATCACCCGGTCCATTGAGGACGGGTCCTTCTTCGCCAACCCCGCCTACTGCGCCGCCATGGACGCGGCCAAGGACTCCGGCAGCACCCTGCACCTGTACGGCCTGCTGTCCGACGGCGGCGTACACTCCCACAACACCCACCTCTGGGCGCTGCTGAAAATGGCCAAGGACCGGGGCCTGGAGCGGGTCTATATCCACGCCTTCCTGGACGGCCGGGACGTGTCTCCCACCAGCGGCAAGGACTTTGTGGCGGAGACGGTGGCCAAGTGCCAGGAGATCGGCGTGGGCAGGATTGCCACCGTCATGGGCCGTTACTACGCCATGGACCGCGACAAGCGCTGGGACCGGGTGGAGCAGGCCTATGACGCCATGGTCTACGGCCGGGGCGTGAGCAACAGCGATCCTGTGGACGCCGTGGCCCAGAGCTATGCCAAGGGCGTGACGGACGAGTTTGTGGAGCCGGTGGTCTGCGACAGCGAGGGCACCATCTCCGACAATGACAGCATTATTTTCTTCAACTTCCGGCCTGACCGTGCCCGGGAGATCACCCGCGTCTTTGTGGACCCCGCCTTTGACGGCTTCAACCGGGAGATCTTTCCCCTGACCTATGTTTGCACCACGGAGTACGACGCCACCATGCCCAACGTCCAGGTGGCCTTCCCACGCATCCGCGTGGCAAACGGCCTGGGCGAGTACCTCAGCGCCATGGGCATGACCCAGCTGCGCATTGCGGAGACGGAGAAGTACGCCCATGTCACCTTCTTTTTCAACGGCGGCGTGGAGGCTGTGTTCCCCGGCGAGGACCGTGTGCTGGTGGATTCTCCCAAGGTGGCTACCTACGATCTCCAGCCGGAGATGAGCGCTGTGGAGGTGACGGACAGATGCGTAGAGCGCATTGAGTCCGGGGCGTATGACGTGATTATCCTCAACTTTGCCAACTGCGATATGGTGGGGCACACCGGCGTATATGACGCTGCCGTGAAGGCGGTGGAGACGGTAGACGCCTGCGTGGGGCGCGTGGTGGATGCCACCAGGTCCATGGGCGGCATTGCGATGATTACTGCGGACCACGGCAACGCCGAGGAGATGCGCAAGCCGGACGGTTCCCCCATGACGGCCCATACGACTAACCTGGTACCCTTTATCCTGGTGGGAGCGGACGCCAAGCTGCATCCCGGCCGCCTGGCAGATATTGCGCCCACGATTTTGGACATCATGGGCCTGGCTTGCCCGCCGGAGATGGACGGTAAGAGCCTGATTGATTGATCGAGCAGGAGGGGGGTTCCGCCCCCCTCCTTGAAAAAATTTTGGGAAGTTTTTCATTTTCCTCTTGCATTTCGCATAGAGATGTGGTATTATGATTTAGCTGTCTGAGAGGACACGCGCCGTTAGCTCAGCTGGATAGAGCGTCTGGCTACGGACCAGAAGGCCGGGGGTTCGAATCCCTCACGGCGTGCCAGAAAAACCTCAGTGTTTACAAGCGTTTGATGCTTTGAACACTGAGGTTTCCTGTTATCTAGCACGGCAAAAGCGGGACTTTAGCGGGACTGGGGATCATCTTGGGACTTATTGGGATTGAAGATAAGGTCATCGAGAGTGTCGCTGGCTCGCTCGTCACTCTTTGCGAGGACATGGGAATAGACGTTGAGGGTGGTAGAGGTCTGGGCGTGGCCCAGCCGTTTGGAGACTGTCACGACATCCATCCCTTCGGAGATCAACAGAGAGGCCATCGTGTGACGGAACATATGCGGATGGATGTGCGGGAGGCCGTGCCGCTTGGAAAACTTGGAGAGAAAGTCTGTGATGCCGTCCGGGTGCATCAGCTCCCCGTCTTCGTGGGTGGCTATGTAGGCCGGGGGATGATTGCCCAGCATACGGCAGTTGGCGGTCTGTTCTGCTTTCCAGATCTCCAGTAATTCCAGGACAGATGCCGGGACGGACACGTAGCGGTTCTCCCCTGTTTTCAGCGTTGTGCTGATCGTACCGCTGGCCTTGGTGTAAACCCGATTCTCGCAGAGATACAGCCGCTTACTGTCCCAATCCACATTCTCCCAACGAAGGCCCATGATCTCGCCCCGCCTGGCTCCGGTGGCAATCAACAGCGTTGTGATGACACGCCATTTCATCGGCTCCTCTCCCAGAGCCTTTAAAATGGTTTGGACTTCCTCTGGCTCGAAGACTTCCATCTCATGCTTGGGAACTTTTGGCGGGGTGGCCCGCTGTGCTGCATTGGTGGGGATCAGCCCCTCCTTGACAGCCAGTGATAGAATAGAACTGATGACACGGTGATGCTCTCGGATGGTTTTGGGAGACAGCGGCTCCCCGGTGCGCTTGTTCTGGCCCGGCTCGGCCAGTTTGGCGTAGTAGCGGTTCAGGTGATCCGGACGGATGTCTTGCAGCTTCAGGGGACCGATTTCAGCGTTGATGCGGGTGAGCAGGTCGCGGTAGCTGGATACGGTCTTGGCTTTCATACCGCCTTGGACTTTCACTTTGAGTGCATACTCGGCGTACTCCTGGAAGGTGTACCGCTCTACAGAGACATTGCCCAGTTTGCAGTTCTCCTCAAACAAGGTCGCCTGCCGGATCAGTTCCTTTTCAATCTGCCGCTTGGTCATGCCAGGAGTGGGTTTCCAAGTCATCATGTAGTCCTTGAGCCGCTTGCCGGAGGCATCCCGGCCTCGAAAGACACGGATCTGGTAGGATATGATGTTGCCGCTTTTGTCGGTGCGTGGGGTGATGTTTGCCATGTTGTGATCTCCTTTCAAGAGATCCCCCAGCCCCACGGCGGTAGGACTGGGGGACAGTGATTAAACGGAAGCTGTTATAGGTTCAAGCGCAACGCTTCCGGTTGTCAGGAACTCAATGACGTGAGCATAGACAACCAGCCTTTTCTTGCCGCTGGACACTGAGGGGATCACCCCTTCAGCTATCCACCGCCGGAGGGCATATTCGCTGATCTGATACCCCTCCTGATGCAGCTGTTTCACGATTTGCTGAGTGGTTCCTACTTTATACATCATGGTTTACCTCCTTAATAATATTCGGCCATATCTTTCAGGACATCCAACCGGATACGGTATACCCTGGGAAGATCTTTATCGATGTGAACGGTACTGGCGTTTTCCTCCTGGAGAACCAGCGCGCCGATGTCCTTTAGTTCCTGAATAATGCGATTTCGGGTCCAGTTGTGAAAGCCGGGTTGAGTAAGCACATATTGGACTAACGCATCTGGTTTTAGGCAGAGATCCTTTTGCCAGATGATACCACTGTACTTCGCCAGCTTCTTAGGGTTGGTGGCTAGATTGAAAGCATCATTTTTCTTTCCATCGTAAAGAACGGCTGCTAGGTTGCCGCGCGGTACAGTTTCCAGAATTCTCTTTCCCATCTGCATGTGGGCAGCCCATGCGATTTTCAGCGCCTTATCCATCTGCTTGAGCAGGGGATTACTGCACTCCGGCAATCGATTATCTGGGTCTAGAGCTGTTATTAGGCTTTGGAAGGCCCAGCGAAGACAGGTATAGCTTGTCCGAATACGATGTGGCATGCCTTGTCTCCAATCCCCGTTAGTCAACTCCCGCTTGAGGCGATTCAATTCAGTCTCGCTATTGGCGGCAAACCAAGTCGAAAAGAGCCTGATAGCATCACCAATCAACTGTGGTGTCAACTCGCCGGGCAAATCCAAATAGTCGGTCATGGGAACGATAAGGCAGCGATTGAGGTCGGACTCCGTTTCCATCGTAAACTCTGCCGTCAGGATAATTCCAGCGTTGCAACGCAGCTCGACAGTCTTGCTCCCCAACTTCTTGATGGTAGGCATTTCACTTGTGCCCTTCCGCACAAGCCTTGCGCCCTGCTCACGTCGCTTCCGCTCCGTCTCCCGCCCGGAAGACAGACATAAGTCATCCACTACAACGGGCATATCCCGCATGAGATGGAGCATACAGTCCGTCGCTGCATTCGTACTGTCCGCCTCCACGATACCCACAGGTTTCCCGGTCTTTTTGCGGCGGTAAAAAATTGCCATCCGTTTGGCAAGCTGAGACTTGCCAATGCCGTTCTTGCCCGTGATGTATAGGATTGCCTGAAGGCCAACGCCGCAGCCAATAACCAGCGACCGCACAGATGTCAAGATAACATAGGCCATTACCAAGAGCGCCTGCGGCGGAAGCATACGCAGGATCATCAGGATGTGCTGTGCGGAGGAACTGCTGTCTCCGCACAGCTCAATATCCCCTATTTCCTGATCTATCAGATATGGATGGGCGAAATCACCGGGGCAGAAAGTATCTCCGCGGATAAAGCCGAGACTTCCGTCAGGGAGATGCACAGCCCCCATCTCATCGAAGTAGTAACCAATAGGAATACGATTGCCTTGCAGGTCTTCCATCAGTTGCTGCATCAAACGCTGGTTGGCGGCGCGGTCACTCATGCCCATATCCAGAAAAGGGCAGATCCCCCTCAAGTTTTTGATGTTCAGATCCTTTAACCGGAGCTGGACCTCTCCCCTCCAAGTGCTGGCCTTTCTGGTGATTTCGACCCAAATACTTTCGGGAGCAGCACTCATATCTGCCCCAGGCAGAAAGTAGGCTCCAACGAACCTGATCGTGGCATTGCCCATCATCACTTCGCCCCCTCCTTCCGCCTTAGAATCAAGAATCCATCTTCGCCCCTCTCAGGCGGTGATGGCGGATCATGCGGCGAGAGAGTTACGGGTTTTTGATATAACGGCTTTAACTTCTCACTCTCATCGTGCTTGTTTTTTCGCTTCATCTTGTCCGGTTCCCTCCATTTTATAGGATGTTTAGGCTTTCGGGAAATGGGATGCTTTTTCATGGTTGAATCCTCCTTATGAAATTTGCAAGGGTGCTTTCTGGGGGAATCCCCCAGAAAGCATCGGTACTTTTCCACGGAGCTTTTGTTCCCGATGTGAGCTCAGTATAGCAGGCCGATTCCTGCCTGTCTAAAGGATACAGTTTATCCTCCGCTTTTTCCGATAATTTGCAACCCTACCAAAATCTAAGGAGGGCTTATGGCATACAAAGATGACCGATCTGATTCTTTGCAATTAATTCCCAATGGAGTTGGTTTTGATGATTCAACGCCTCAAATGTCTGTTGAACAGTTAGCAGAAATATTTCAAGGCAGAATTTCGAGGGAAGATACGGAAAAGCTGAATCTGCTTTTTCAAAAGGAAGCATCTGATGAAGCGATAGAAGAAATACTGAAGGGATTTCGTGATTTACTCAATAATGAACGAAAACAGCTATTAAGGCTGTGTGGGTACACGGTGCGCACGGACAGTGAGGCACAGAATATCCTGTACCTGAAGCCACTATTCATTCTTCAAAACAGCAAATGGTTTTACAGTGAGTTTCCCGCCTCTAAGTACCAATCAATCGTCAATATTCTTTTATCTGATCCATGCGTTCTCTTTACAGATGCTGACGAGCATTTTCGTCATAGCAGGATCAACAACGAGGCCATTTCTGCATGGAACCCACTTTTTTATGATACAAAGAAACGCAGAGATTATTGCAATATGCATGCAGATAATATCAGCAAGCAATTTCAAGAAAAGGACATGCCTTTATATAAGACAATGCTTGACAAAATTTCAAAATCAGCTGTAAAGAAGCATCAAAATATACAAGATTGGATTAGGAAACACCTCCCTTATGATGAATCTGATATAGATAAAAATCTGGTACAATTAAAAGAGGTATTTTCTGAATATGCAGATCAAATAACGCCTAACTTTTCAGAGAACTTTTTTTTACTGGCATTGCCAAGATATGCAAATAAGGTTGCTATGCTTTCAAATGATGAGTTCCGTCCAGACCGTCTCCCTGCTTCTGTGGATCAAGAAACGGCTCAGCTGTTTGTATACTATAAGGCTCGCCTGCGAAGATTTGAGAATCTGCAAAGTAAGGCCTGTGAACAGGAAAAATCCCTTAAGCCAATTAGGGCTTTTTTAGAATGCAGGCCCTTTTCACTCAGTACGACGAGAGAGGAACGTGACGCACATATAGAGCATATAGCGGAAATAATCGCTGCTATTCATGATTTTTTTATACAATGCAGTTCTCTTTTGAAAGATGATAATAATGGCACTTTACAACGAAGGATCGTATGGGCAATGAACCAAAGATCTATCCCAAGTAAACTTCAACCTGTGTTCTTGATCTACATGACGATATGTTGTAATCGTAATCTTGCGATTGGCGCTGATTGTCCCATTCAGCCATTTCCAATCTTTGATCTTCGATATAACAAACGCAAACAACGTCATTTCCAGTTGGTCCTGCTGAATCGGTTGTGCGATATACTGTCTATAAGCAAGAAAGATCGCATGGAAAATTGGAAGCAGTATTTGGCTTTGCAGGGGGTGACAATCCTAAGTGTTGAAGAAGCTCAATTTTGGAAACAGCAATTAGGCATAGAATATGAGCAATTCCCGGTCATTGGTTTTCAGTTGTGTTGTGCAGATTACATAGAAGAATGTATGCCGCTTCATTTGAAATACTTATCATATAATAGCGTTTCGCCGTTGCATCTTGGTGGGTATCATGATTTTTGGGAACAGAACCAGGAAGATATTCGATTACGGGCTGGAGATTTGAAAAAACATCATCCTGAAATTCTGAAGATGTATAAAAAGTTCTGGAACAAGCCGAAAGAATACTATTTTGAGAGAAAAGAATGGCTTGAAAATGTACTGGAACATGACATTCCTGTTGATCTGTCTGTGTTTGTGAACATTCCTGCTTGTAATGAGAATGAATTGCAGCGGTTAGTTTTAGAAACGGAGCTACAGCTGTGCCTTATCAGTGATGCCCGGTCAAAATTGCAGAAAATGTGTGTAGATGCTTATCACATCGAGAACGGCTTATTTACAAGCTTTCGTCAGAAAGGGCATTCTACAGGGATGTAACCCCGTAAAATGCCCATATCTCTGCAACTTGCGACACTAATCCTCCGTCTCGCAAGTTGTACTGTAGGTCTTAGAACCTGTATTCACAACCGTTGAACGCCGTCTGTGCAGGACGGAGCCTTAGTGTATCGGCATCTTCACCTGTGGTATCTCTGTACTGCTCCATATCCAGCCCAAAGTATTCCACTTCAGTGTCCGACAATTCGATTACATCAGCCATGTAGCGGTAGGCTTCGTCCTCCCCGTCTTCGATCAGTCCCTCCTTCAGGACCGTGGCAATCTCGCTCATTTTGGCCCAGGAAATATGCTTCTCGTTTGTCCGCATCAGTCGGCTAACTCGTCTATTGCAGAAGAAGGGTGCTACCAGTCACAGTAGAAAAACAGGCGCTCGGCTTTCTCTGCATCACCGCCGCACTCGTCGATGAAGTCCTGACCTGTGTGGCACTGGCTCAACACCTCATCCAATTTCTCCGGGTCTGTAATCTGGCAGCTCAGAGGGATATGATTCAAGGCCACATCAGGAACATAGATAACCACATCCCCAGGATAGAACTTATCAGCCTTGAATATCTCACAATCCTGACCGGGGACAAATGCTAAGATGTCATTGAGCGTATGGCCCTGTTGAAGCTGTGACTTCAGCGGAGTCTTTGTTATCGTGGACTCCTGCTCGATCTCCCAGCAACCGATGTAGAGATATTCCCCACCGCTGCCCTTCGGTGTGGCCTGACACATAAAGGCTCCGTCCTCGGATTGGATCGTCACCAGATTATCCCACTCGTAGAAGTGGTTTTCCCTGGCAAGTCGCCTCAGCTCGGGCAGGACCTCTGTGTTGATCCAACTGAAGAACGCATCCTGGTCCCTCTGGCTCCCATCCAGCCGCTCAAAGCTCTGGCGATCCGGCAGAAGGTGCAACGCCTTTCCGGGTTGGTCACTCTCCCTCTCAAGAATAGCCCTGGCACCCCAGTACATCTTCGGGGTGAAGTTCTCGGGGTAGTCCCCCCACTCATGACTCATGATCTTCCTCCTCGAATTGTTCTGAATCGTCCATTCTATCAAGATCAATGTCTTGTGGGTCCGTTTCCTCCACCTCATCGGTCGCCGGAAGCAAAGACCACATAACATCCCGCCGTGTCTGCACCGAAGCAGGCTTTGCACTGCCAGAGGATACCGTGTGATTGTACTCCGGCGATATGGAGGGATGCCCGCTGAAGAACTCGGTCAGAGTGCGGTTAATCTCGTCCTGGCTCACATCATTTTCAACTGCCAGACAGCAGTAATAGGCGCAGCTGATGAAGTGCGTCCTGCTCTTGACGGTGCGGAGGACCCTGTTGTTGACATCCATCAGGCTCCTGGCAAACACCATAAAGACATCCAGACCGGAATTGATCGTGTCCAGCACTTCGCTGTCTACCTCGACCCTGCTGGCCCATTCCCGGAAGGGCTTGGTGGAGAAATCGGGAGATTCCTCAGTGATAAGCTGGTAAAGCTGCATAGCGATCATTTCATCGGTGAACCGTTTTTTGCCAGCCTCCGAAACCACGAACTGAATCGCCTTGTGTTTGGCAAGCTGCTAGAAGATCGTCAGGCCGGGGACGTTGGCACGGGTCAGCTCAATGGCGCTCAAAGGCTTGCCGTTGTTCAGCCTGCGGAAGAACTCCCTGACCTCCGTTTCAGTCATCCCCTCATAATAGTAGATTGTGAGGTTGTAGTCTTTGATCCGATCCCGCGCCCATTCGGGCAGCTGCGAGAAATACAATCCGCTGACATCCTCCACACCCCCGTTGTCATCTACGACAGCGGGGGTGTCGGTGGACAATGCGAACTCATCGTGGAGATATTCACTGATGGTATTTGACCGCTGCTTTCCATCCAGACTGTCATACACGCCGTCCTCGTCACGGGTAAAGTACATGGCGGGGATTGCATAGCCGTAGAACATACTGTGAATCAGGAGGGATTTTTTCTCTGCATCCCACACAAGGCTGCGCTGTACGGCGTTGTCATAGTTGACCTTGCCCTTCTCCATTTGATTTGCCAGGGCCTTTGCCGTCCAGTTGATATTGAATCGCTGTATACTATCCTCGCCCCTTCCAATGCTTTTCAACTGTGCCATCCGGGAAATATGTGTTCCTACGGACCCTTTCCGTCCTCAAATTGTGTTTTACAACTTCCATCGGTACGCTGTCTTTCTTTGCCTTCGCTTTGGCAGCGTCCACCGCCTGAGAATAAAGTGCCGTGGTTGTCCAGCAACGACCATCAGGAAAGTTGATTTCATAAAGAACGTCCATGCTCATATCAGCATTCGATTCCTCCACTTAAGCGGAGATCATAGAAAGAAACTCCTGCTCGGTCAGAACGGGGATACCCAATTCCCGGGCCTTGGTGAGCTTGCTCCCGGGCTTCTCCCCGCAAATGAGGTAGCTGGTCTTGCGAGTCACGGAGCTACCAGCGGTGGCACCGAGGCTGATGATCTTGCTGTTGATGCTGTCACGGGTGAAGTGTTCCAGCTTGCCCGTAGCAACGATGGTGCAGCCGCCAAAGGGATTCTTTTTGTTTTCCATAATAGAAACGTCCTTTCTTTTTTCAAAGTCAAATTCTCCCCGAAGGGTCCTCCACAGTTCAAGATTTTCTGGAATTTGAAACCAATCGTGAATGTTTCCGCTCAGAGTTGCGCCGAAGTCCGGCAATGTGGTAAAGTCAAAGCCGCTTATCGCTGCTTTCTCAAACGCATCCAAATTACCGCCAAAGTAGTTGTCCAACGCTCTGCTTGCGGTCCTTCCAATCATGGGGATGTCCATAGCCACCAGATACCGTGCGAAAGTCGTTTTTCTGTTGACGTCGATGGACTTCTGCAACTTTTCATAGGACTTAACACCGAAGCCATCCATGTGTATGATTTGATTGCGGTATCTATCCAGGTGGTAAAGGTCCTGATATGTGGTCAGGAATCCATTGGAAATAAACTTATCCAGGACTGCTTCTGAAATACCGGAAATATCCATAGCCTTCTTCCCAGCGAAGTGGACAAACTTGCGAAGTGTCTGATTGCCACAGTCGGGATTATCACAGTGGAGCGTTGCCACTTGTCCACCCTTACCGCCAGAACGGGCATAAATTCTCGTAGGCTTCCCACAGCAGGGACACCGTTTCGGAATCAAGCTGGGAGCATAACGGCCACGGTCAAGATTTTCCTCAATGTGTGGAATTATCATGTTGCGCTTGGAAACGAGGATACGGCAGCCCGGATGCAGTTCCAGTTCCTTGATAAAGGACAGATTGTGCAGGCTGGCCCTTGACACGGTGCAGCCGTCGATCTCCATGGGATCAAACAGTGCTACAGGTGCAATTTCCCCGGAACGGCTGGGTGTCCACTCAATGGAGCGGAAAACAGTTTCCAACATATCGTCCTCAAACTTGAACGCGATGCCGTCCTTGTAGTGGTGGCCTGTCCTCCCCAGCGTTTTGGAATAGGAAATGCTGTCATAGCGCAGCACGATCCCGTCAATGGGCAACTTTTCGATATTGGCGATGGACCTCAGATGTTGGATTTTGCTTTCCGCCTCTGTCTGGGATGCGCCTTTTGACATACGCACAAAGGGGCAGACCTCAAAACCAAGAGACTCCAAATCTTCCAGCAGCCATCCTCGGCTGTCTGTATTGCCGCCAAGGGTATCCATGCCCTCAATGACGTTGAAGGCATAGAAGTAGATATGGCGATCCTCACAGACGGACGGATCTAGCAGCCGAATAGAGCCGGCAGCCAGATTCCGGGCATTTTTGATTTCCTTGTCCTCGGTGTCCTTCATCTGCTCAAAGTCGTCAGTATGAATCAGGCCCTCTCCTGTGATTGTGAGTTTTCCTTTGTGGGGGATCTTCAGCGGAACATTACAAAACGCTGGGATGTTGTGGGTCACATCCTCGCCGACCTCACCATCTCCACGGGTGGATGCCTCGACCAGTTTGCCGTTTTCATAGCAGAGTTTGACGGTCAGGCCGTCCAGCTTCAGCATGAGCAGAGCATGAGCAACAGCCAACATGGAAACCAGATCATCGGCCTGTTTTGTCTTGTCCATGCTCAGGAGCGGAATCGTGTGCCTGACCTTCCGTAGTGCGCTCACAGGAGTATAGCCTACCGTCTGCGTGGGGGAGTTGCTGAGGACGATCCCCGTTTTCTGCTCCAACGCTGCCAGCTCGTCAAAGAGTCTGTCGTAGACCGCATCGGACACGCTGGGCTTTGCGAGATTGTAGTATTCATGCCGATAGCGATTGAGCGTTGCGGTCAATTCAGCGATACGCTGAACGCTGGCACCATCGGATCTTGACTGTTTTTTCTGCATTTTCTTCTTGAAAATGTACTGCTTCATTTCAGACGGCCTCCTTCACGATGCCGTAAACATCGTCAACGTAATAGGCCCCGGTGAAGAAGTTGAAAATCGCCGTACACCGGACACCGTTGACCTCGGCCAGATACAGGTTGTTTCCGATCTGCCGGATGATCTCGGCCTCGCCCGGCACATGGCGGTCATACTCATGGTCTTTCAGGCTATGGATGTATGCCTTGACTATCATAATCAAACCTCCCAGTTTACCCAATAGCCGCTCTGGCTCGGCAGCAAAAGCCTTCCATACAGCTTTCAGCGGCAGCCCTTGGCATCTTCAAAAGCCGTGCGGCCTCATGCAGCGCAAAGCCATCCAGCAGAAAGCCGATGATTTTCGCCTCTTTTGGCGTGGCTGCGCCTGCGGCCTGTTCCAGAAGGACCTTGCCCTCAATTTGCTGCCCGGTATCCTGTCTGTGGTCTGTAAGCTCAGCATCGTCCAGGCCCACAGTGATACCGCAGCGTTTGGCACGGGCATGGTATTCACTCTCCCGGAGAACGGAATCCTTCATGGCCCGGAACGCCATCGCCTTGAACTCCACGTTAGCCGGAGGATTGCGGAAATACTGCTGCACAGCAGAGAGATACCCGAAAATCACAATGTCATAGAAATCATCCATCGGGAGACGCCTGTAGCGGAGATAATCAATGACCATATTGTGGTGCTGCTCCGCAAACTCTCGTTCCTCCTGTGTCATAGGACGCAAGGCCCTCATATTTATCACTCCAATCAATTAGTAAAATGAGAGGGAATCCCCTGCGGCACAAGGGATTCCTTCATAGATAAGTTTGCTTAATCGACCTCCAGCGGCAGGCAGACGATACGGCCATCCATGCCCCAGAACATTTCGGGGGTGTAGAACTTCTCCTGGTACGTCTTGATCTGCTCCGGGGTCAGACTGGTGAAGTGGTCACTGTCGGCGGGAACACCACACAAGAAGAAGGTCCCGAATATAATATCGTATATCTGACCATCCTTGTCCCTCAGTCCCCGGTTGGCTGGGAGATTCATTAGTTTTCCCTCGTCATTGCAGACCAGAGCAACAGGATCATCGAACGGGTACACAGGCTGAATCAAGCCGCCCACGATACCCTGCATTGTGTGGAGGGAGCCGTCGATCTCCCTCGCTTCCGGCCTGCGCTCAGGTTCAACTACTAACACACGCATAGCAACATCCCCCTCATTCGTTTTCCATGAACTTCATGTGCTGTAATTCCTCTGGGTCAACTCTGGCATCCATCAGAAACTTCCGTGCCTGTTCCTCGCTGTCGAACACTCTGACCGCGCCGCTGTCATCAAGAAGGAACTCCAACGTACTGTTGAGTGTGATCCCACCCACCGGACGGGCGACTACAACCTTACTCATACAACTTCCTCCTTCGGGGTCAAATCTTCCAGTTCCCCATCGTGCCAGACAACTTGACCATGCTCGTACAGCATACGGGCCTTCTTGATAGCCTCATCGCCACTGTCCGCCTCGACGTGGACGCTGCCATAGTGCAGCTCGGTAATGTAGACGCAGTATTTCACCCGCACACCTCAAACTTACCTCGCAGCCATCGGACGGCCTGACGCTTCCGGGAGAACTCTTCCGTCCATGCGTCCCCAGAGGCGTTATCCACCGCAACCCATGTACGGCCTTCCCTTGTCACAAACAGCCCCAGCGGGGCGCGGCGGTCTATCACAGATAGCAACTGCTCTGGACTGACCCTGTGAATCTTACTCATGGTTCGCTCCTTTGGGAACGGCGGCGAACTCCATACTATACATATCCAGAACCTTCCCCAAGATAACGTGATCGCCTTCGTAGTAAGTCGGCTCGCAGAATCCAGCAGCACGGGCCTCCGCCTCATTCTCAAAGATAGCATTGATCCGAACCGTGCAGAAGCGGGGCGTATAAACAGAATCACCAATCTTCATTTCGGGTTCCTTTCCTTCCTATTAAGATGCTGCTCCAACAGGGTACAGTAGCCATATACCCGGTCAATAGACAACTCCACCCACTCACCGCCGTCGACCTGATCTCCTCTCACCGGCTCCAGCTTGATTTTCCCGTTCTTCCGAGATTCACGAACCCGGATGCAGGTATCGCCGAAGAAATAGCAGACAGTCCCATCGCCCTGCTCTGTTCGCTCGGCGCGGGAAATTGTTACTGCATCCCGCATCCGTTCTAAGATGTAGCAATCCTCCACCTTCCAGCCGCCATGATTCCCTTCCTCAGCCATGCACCAGTCCAGTCGGACACCCTGATCGGAGGTCTTGTCCAGACAGCAGGCGAAGATAGAATAACCTCCCATATTGGACCAGAAAACCTTGTTGTCACTGGAAATACGATAGGTGCGGCTCAACAGCGGATAGGGCTTGCCAAAGCTATCTTCCGTGAAAATAATGTGCGCTGTCAGGTCATCCCTGGGAGCAGTGGCTTTCAGTTCCCGGAAGATTTGTTTCAACTCACTATAATTCATAGAGATTCCTCCAAAAGTAAATGACCCGGCATCCCCGCCGCAAGGCAGGGACACCGGGCCATCATAGCGCATCCTGTCTTAGCTGGCCTGCGCCAGCTCCGGCACCATCTGGGCGGCGTTCACGATCTCCATGAACTGCTGCCCGAACGCCTTGGCCTGAGCAGCTTCCTCCGGGCTGAGCGTGCTAACTGTCTGGAAGTTGAACAAGGCGTAGGGTTTACCCTGTTTGCTGGTGGCCTTCTCCAAGGTGATCTTCGTGACCACGCTGGAGATCGGCGTCAGGGTACTCAGGAGCCGGGTGGAGTATTTCAGGAACCGGGGCTTGCTGGTGACAGGAACACGAACCAGCAGAGGGATGATGCTATTGGGCCGCAGCAGGAACAGCAGAACCGATTCCTTACAGGCTTTGGCATTGCTATCTCCATCCTTGGAACCGATGTCGTTGTAGGGACACATGGCGCAAGATTTTCCATCGTGGGAAATGATGCTGTTCTGGCTCATGCAGACAGGGGGCGTCCCCTCCACCGGGTCGGGGGTATCCCAATAGGCCCGGGGCGTGGTGTAGTCCAGCACAATACCCGTCAGATCCATGGCAGCCTCGTTCCCTGCCAACCCCGGCACCTCAAACACCGTGGAACCGCCGGACGGGGACTTGACCAGATCGAACAGGTCCAAGGTCAGCGGCTGGCTCTTCAAATTGGACCGGATGATTTCAAGGGCATTGTTCGTCAAGGCCAGATAGGTGGAATCCACCGGGGCCAGAGTGGTTTCCGGCGCAGAGGTCACAGTGATATTTTGATTTTCAGCGGGCTGCTGTAACTCCTGCACCTTGCCGCTCATACGGCCCTTGAGTTTCGTGTTGTCCATGATAGACCTCCTCGTTTAGCTTACCGCCTTGATCGTGAAGCGGCGGTACGATGTTTTATTGGTGTACTTCTTACAGAGGGCAGGATGCTCGGCCTTCAAGGTTTTGCTGTCCAACCGCTCCTGGGACACACTCTTCCAGGTGATAACCCGCTCACCAGCAGTTCCCACTTCGTTCTCTCCCATCATCTCTTTCAGAAGATTCTCGGCCTTCTGCTTTCGCTCAGTAACGATCTCCAACTGCTCACAGGCTTCATCATACTGAGCCAGCAGATCAGCGGCGGTGTCGGGCAGGGTGATGTGGGACTTGGGGATACTGTCGTGGAAACGTTCGGCAAGGAACTTGGCAGAAGCATCGGAGCCATCCAGCGGCGGGGGAGTGCAGTCCTGCACATGGTTCCAGAAGGCCGATTCCAGTTCAATGAGCATAGAGATCAGTTCCTCGTCGCGTTCCACAAACTTCCATTTGAAGGTGTTGCCGCCAATCAGGACGGCGATGTAGGCCCCGGCATATCCGGTCACGGCCATATAGTGGGCAAGCTGGAGCGCGTACTCATCCGGGATCGCATCTTCCCACTCGCCGACCTTGTAAGCCGAAGCGGTCTTGGCCTCGAAGATGCAAGTACCGACATCTGGCACTTCACAGATACCGTCCAGATTGGCGAGCATGAAAGGGTATTCCTCGCTCTGGAGAAGTTCGCTCCTGCGAGTGACCTCGATCCCGGTACGCTTGGTGAACTCGGCCCGAACGAAGGTTTCCAACTGCGTCCCCCAGTAGGCAGCTTCCCCGGCCTCCTGGGGCGGGATCTGGCCTGTCTTATCCAGCCACAGCTCCACAGGAGACTTATATCGGTTGATCCCGCATACCACGGAGGCGTCTGAGCCGCCGATGCCTTTCCTGCGGTATTCAAGCCATTCCTCATAGGACATACCTTCCGTAGAAACAAGAATTTTTGCAGACATTTGTTCTCCTCCTTTACTCCGCCGCCAGCGCCATCTTGTAGGCCCTGTCAATCATGGGGTTGCCCTCCACGGTGCGAAGGAACAGATTCTCGTTGTAGTTCTTGGTCTTGCGGATGGGATCAGCATGGGTGGCAAAGTCGCTGATGGCATTGACGAAGCGGTAGCCATTCCTGCCCACGTTAGAGAGGTCAGGAGCCTCCCAGTACCGGGCCTTCATGTTGTCCAGCATCCGCAGATTATTCTTGCGCTGAACGTCCGGCAGATCGAGCGTGACGGGGAAGAACTCCTGCATGAACTCCATCACCTTCTTATCGGTGAGCCTGATCTTGGACAGAGCGTCGATGCCACGGCCCAACTCGCCCATGTACTTCTCGGCAAGGCCCAAGGTTTCCTCGGCCTCATGGACACGGAGCATGACATTCTCGGTGTGCTTGGTGGTCCAGATGCGCTTGGCACTGTCCAGAGCCAGGTTAAGAGTGTTCTGGCATACAACTCGAATCGGGGTCATAGCAACCTTGATTCCAGAACTGCCATCATGGGAGTTCATCACCACCAAGTAGGGAGCGATCTCGTCCCCGGCAATGATGTAGCGGTGGGGCATACGGGCCAGCATCCAGACCTTACGGCCACCCTGCAAAGCCCCGGCAGTCTCATAGGTCACGCCAGCCCCCAGCAGGTCATCGGTGAACTGGAAAGCGTCCTCGTTCTGCACCACTTTGTAGCGGTCAGAGACGATTCCCAAGGCGGCACTGTCAGTGCTGCGGGTGTTCACCCTGTAGCCAGAGATCAGGGAACCGTCCTCCGTGTAGACATTCTTCTGCTCCACGAGCCAATCCAGGCCGGCGTAGATCAGAGCGTCGGCGGATGTCGGGGCCTCCTGTACCTCAGTACCCAGGCCATGCCAGGGTTTTTCGCGGGCATAGAACATAGTTTCAACATTAGCAGGCATCGTTATTTTCCTCCTCAAAAACAGATTAAGAGCCCCAGGGAATGTCCCTGGGGCTCCATAGTTATAATATATATCCGCACCATCTGTGAAATCAGATTCTAAAAAATTTAGACTGCCATCTCATCTCCTACACGCATCAGTTGCGCTGTGGCCCGCTTATTATTTCGGCGGCAGCATTCCCTCAAGAGAATTGCTCAAATCGCTCAGCCAAATGCACTTCAGCAGATCATACAACTGAGCAATTTGGACCTCCAAATCGGAAAATCCATCAGATTGCGCAGAAAGCTGTTGCTTGGAGAAGACTCTGAGCCCACTCGAAAGAGCTGCATGGTATTCCTCCGATTTTTTTGACAGCATAGCGTTGCTATCAGATATGGACGCAACGATCTTTCCAATGCCTTCCAAACAGCGATCACTGTTGGCAGTGATTGTCCCCTGCATGGCCGCGGGAAAATCGTTGATTTGCTGCTCCAGATGTTTTGACGACGCCTTGGCATCCGTAACGTGCAAAATCAATTGATTTTGCAGCTCCTGAAGCTGTTCCCTTATGTTGTCCGACTGATTCTGCGTGAAGGCGGAGTAGTTCGTCAAAGCACGCTCCATTTGAGTAAGATGCTCCTGCAGGCTGATGATTTCCTGCAAAAGCGTACGCTGGCATTCCGCCTGCTGCTCCATATGGGTTTGCTGTAAATGGTAAGATAAAGTATACCAATTGGGGGTGCGGACGAAAACCTGGACCA
>CAJTWF010000017.1 GCA_910579965.1 uncultured Oscillospiraceae bacterium | reverse complement strand
CCAGCTCCCGCTTGTTTTTTCCTATTATCTCCCACTCCGCCATTTTTGTCAAAAGTTTTTAAACAGGCTCTTAAATTATCTTGAACAGATTGCTGACCTTATGCACTACGGGCTGTCAGCTGATGATGTGATGTTAAGTTGAGATTCGTTCCTTATCACCATAAAGGCAAGGTTTATGGAGATTTATAGAATTACAAAACCAGGAGTATATCTTACGATGCCGAGCTTCATGTTTGTATTCCTCCTGATTGTGCTGGAGTTGGCGCGCATGGGTGTCGGCCGCCTCCGCGCACCGTATTTTTCCACGTACACGCCGCGTTCCCTGGGTTGGGAGCGGCGATTGCAGTAATTTTATATTTTACCATAGCGAGTCCTATTTCTCAATAGTTTGCGCCGGGCAAATCTGTAGTTTTTCACGCATAATCATCCTGACTGCTCTGCGCGCCGCCTTTCAGATACGCGCCCCTCCAGCGGCTGCCACAGTTTATCCTGTCAACGACAGCAAAAAACGGCCGCCGGGAGATGACAGCTCCGCGGCGGCCGTGATTGACAGCACACAACACTTACTCTATGATACGCGCAATTTCCAGGGCGTTTCTGCTTATTTTTTGGCGGCGATCAGGGCAATCTCCAGCAGATATCCCTCCGCGATCTGGGCCTGAACGCAAAGTCTGGCCGGGGCGCAGCCCTCGTCGATCCACTTGTCCCAGACGCTGTTCATCCCGTCAGCGTCCTCCATATTCCGCAGGTAGATAGACGCGGAGAGAATGTGATTCTTATCCGAGCCGTAGTCCTCCAGAAGGCCCTCCAGCCGCTGGAGAAGCGCCTGGGTCTGCTCCTCAATGGTGGGCTGCTTGCCGGCCGCCACGTGGCCGGTGAAAAACAGCATGTCCTTGTACTCGGTCACCCGGCTTGCGCGGGCTCCTGCCTCGTAATGCTTGATTTCTGCCATGTCTGCATTCTCCTTTTTATTCTTGTTTTAAAGCTGTGAAAGCGGGGCTCTATTCGTGACCGTATGGGGCGGCATCCGTCTGCTTGAGAAAGCGGTCCATCCACCTGGTAATCTCCCGGAGCCGCTTGAGGCGGTTTATGGGCTTCCCGGAGCGGGAGAGCTCATGATTCTCCCCCTTGAAGAGAATCATTCTGGCCTCTACGCCGTTCTGCCGCAGAGCAGTAAACATTTGCAGCCCCTCCGCGTACCAGCAGCGCTGATCCTCCTCCGAATGAAGGATCAGGGTGGGCGTGACCGCGCTGTCCACATACTTGATGGGCGAGCGGTCCCAGAGCTGCGCCTCTGGCGAGCTGTCCCCCGGCACAAGGTTTTGCCGGAGGAACCACCTGCCGCAATCGCTGGTCCCCATGAAGGATATGAGATTTGAAATCGAGCGCTGGGTTGCGGCCGCCTTGAACCGGTTGGTGTGCGTGACAATCCAGTTGGTCATATAGCCGCCGTAGCTGCCGCCGGTGACGCCCAGCCGCTGGGAATCCATGTCCGGAAACGCCTCCAGCGCGGCGTCCGTAAAGGCCAGGATATCCTCGTAATCAACGCTTCCCCAGGCCCCGTCGATTGCGCCGAAGGCATTTCCCCGCCCGGCGCTGCCGGTGGGGTTGCAGCAGAGGACGTAGTAGCCTCTGTTGGCCCAGGCCTGCATCTCATGAAAGAATACGCCGCCGTAGGCCGTATGGGGACCGCCGTGGATGTCCAGAATTCCGGGGCAGCTGACGCCGGCGGTATGGCCGGGGGGCTCCAGCACAAAGCCGTGGATCTCAGTTCCCTGCGCGTTTACAGCTGTGAGCGTCTTCGGGGTCACGATGGACAGCTCCCGGCACAGGGCGCTGTTCTGACGGGTGAGCGCCCGGGGGCTACCGTCCATCTCTGCGGCATAGAGCTCCTGGAGCCCCATATCCTCCATGGCAATGGCCAGAAGCTGTCCGTTTCTCACGTCAACGCTGTCTATAGACCCATTCCAGCTGGTGACCGCCTCCGGTTCCCTCTCCGGTGCGCAGCGAAAAACCTGACTGGCGCAGTCCACTGTGGCGATAAACCACAGCGCCCCCTCCCGGACCATGAAGTCGCTGCCGGAGCCATAGCGGCAATCCGAGCCAATCAGATTGCCAAGGCTCCACTCTCCGAGGCCCGCCTGGGTCAGCTGCCCCGCAGGCGGGGCCAGAAACAGTCTCTGGCAGGGCTCTGCTGCGCCGCTTCCCCGTATAAACCGTCCGGCGGCCCAGACGCTTCCGTCGGGCCCGGCCGCCACCCGGGATACCCGCAGCCCCTCTTCTGCGTATGCCCGGGGCGATCCTCCTTTGGAGGCGTTATAGACATATACGCGGTGGGTGTCCGGCTCCACTGTGGCTATCTCATTTCCAAAAAAGGCGATGTACGTCCCGTCCTCCGACACGGACAGGCCCTCTGTCCGGAAGTCCGGGGGCGTTATGGCCTCCAGCTGGTCATGGTCAAGCAGGCAGACGCCGCAGCGCACGCCGCTCTGATACCCCTTGCCGTTGAACCAGAAGGGATACTCGTCCAGAATATGGAAGTGATTGTCCTCCCGGACCATGTCGGACAGCGCGTCCTCCCTGTCCCTGCCGTCCAGATGCAGCAGCTTCTCCAGCCGCTCAGGCCGCTCCTCCACAGTCAGGACAATCCGCCCGTCCCGCAGCCTGCCGGCCAGAGACGCCCGGCAGGGCAGCCGGGCAAATTCCTGCTCCACTCCGCCCAGATTGACGGACAGCAGCGTAGTCTGGAGATCCCCGCCGTCCACAGATACCAGCAGCGTATCCTCATCTAGCCAGAGAAATTCCCGAATGTCGTCCCGGCTGCCCAGGCGGGTCTCTCCGCCGTCCCTGTACACCCACAGGGAGGATTGATAGCGGTTGGCGGCCAGACACGGGGTGTGGGAGAGGAACGCCGCCCGGGCTCCGGAGGGGGAGCAGGCCGCACCGGACAGGAATCGGTAGCTCAGAAAAGATTCCAACACAATTTTTTTCATGCTTCCTCCTTCAAATACCGGTCCATCCACGCCGTAATTTCCTCCAGCCGCTTCACGCGGCTCTGGGGCCGTCCCCGCCGGGACAGCTCATGGTTTTCGTCCTTGAACAGGCACATCCGGAGGGGGACGCCGCGGCCAATGAGGGCCGTATAGAGACATAACGCCTCCCCTGTGTGGCAGCGCATGTCGTGGTCTGAATGGATAATCAGCAGCGGCGTCTTAATTTTGCCGACATAGCGGAGGGGCGACTGCTCCCAGGCCAGAGGGTTCACCCGGGAGGTAGGCGGGTGCATATGGGGGATAACCCAGTAGCCGCTGTCGCAGGCGCCCTCGTGCAGGGTCCAGCTGCTGATGGACCGCTGGGTGGCCGCCGCGGCGAAGCGGTCCGTGTGGGTAACAATCCAATTCGTCATGAAGCCGCCGTAGCTGCCGCCGGTGACGCCCACGCGCCGGGGATCAATGTCCGGATACCGCTCCAGCACAACGTCCGTAAACGCCATGATATCGTCATAGTCGTAGGTGCCGTAGGAGCCGATGAGCATTCCATATGCGTTGCCCCGGCCGTCGCTGCCCCGGGGATTGCAGAAGAATACAAAGTACCCCCGGCTGGCCCAGAACTGCATCTCGTGATAGAACACCCGGCCGTAGGCCACCTTGGGGCCGCCGTGGATATCCAGGATGGCCGGATATTTCCGCCCCTCCACGTATCCGGCGGGGCGCAGCACCCAGCCCTGGACCCAGTCGCCATTGTCGTTGACAAAGGCGCACTCCTCCGGCTCCCCGATCTGATGCTCCGCCATATAGCCGCTGTTAAATCCAGTGTGGCAGGTCTCCTGCCCGGTCTCCCGATCCAGGCGGTAGAGCTCCTGCAGTCCCTGCTCCCGCATACCCACAAACCAGATCTCTCCGCCGCGGATATCAAAGCAGTCCACAGAGCCGTTTCCCTGCGTCGCCTTCCGAAGCACGCCCTGTGCCGGGATCTCCCAGAGCTCACAGCTCTCCTTTTCACAGGCGGTAAAGTAGATCCGCCCATCCCGGACCATGCAGTCATAGCCGCCGCCAAACCGGCAGTCGGAGGCCGTGCCCAGGCCCTTGGCCATCACGTCCACCTGGCAGTACTCCGTGACCGAGCCGGTATCCATGTCCACTAAGTAGAAGTTGGGGTTCTCCGATATGTTGTAGCGCTCCCCCTTGGTGGCGCACATCATAACCTTGTTCCCCAGGAAATCCGCGTGCTCCACCCGCCATACATCCGGCGGGATCAGCTCCCGGAAATCCCCGGTGGCAAAGTCCACCACCGCCAGGCCGGGCCGGATGGAGCGGACGCCCCGGTAGGACTGGCCCCAACACACCGCCTTTTGCAGCGCGCTGTTGACGGTACAGCCCTCCACGTGATACCAGTCGGCTGTCAGCCGCACCGGCTTTTCGCCGGGGGTAAAGCGGTACAGGGCGTTCCGCCGCAGGGAGGTGGCGTAGCCGGGGCCGTTGGCGGAAAAGGGGAGCTCGTCCAGGGCGTACCAGTCCGCTCCGTTCTCCTCCCGGTCCTCCGGCGGGCGCAGGTCCCGCTGTACCGTGAGGGCGTAGGCGCCCCCGCCGGCGGGCTCGATCCCCCGAACGGGGAGAGGCACCGTGAAGGCGGGCGCTGTATCCCCCGTCTCCGGGTCAATCTCCAGAATCGCGGTGTCCCCGCCGCCGGAGCGGCCGCTGGCGGCAAGCAGGATTTTCCCGCCGTCCCAGGCGAAAAGCACGCCCTCCTTCTCAGGCGCGCGCAGCTGGAGCAGCTCGCCTGACGCGGTGTCCACCCGCCAGAGGGAGGCCGGATAAGCGTCCCCGTCCTCGTCGCAGTCCCGTTTGACAAAGGCCGCGTACCTGCCGTCCGGAGACAGGCGCAGCGATTCCAGAAACTTAAATTGCAAAAAATCCTTTATGGCTATATTTTCCATCAGGTTATCTACCTCATCATCCACTGCATTTGCCAGCCCGCCGCTCAGTTCGGGGAAAACCCCTATTTTGCAGTAATTGGTCTTGGACAGCCAAGACCAATTACTGCAAAGTTCAGACCGCGGGCTGTGCCGCCGGTCAGGCCAGGGGCCTGATATTACGGAACTGGGGCTTCGCCTGGGCATCCTTGTCCATGCCCGTCAGGGTGGAGCGCACGCCGTAGATGGCCTCGTCGCACCGCAGGGGGATCCAGGGCAGCTCATCCCGAAGCAGATTCTGGATCTCGATCTCGTACTCGTGGCGCTTCTCCGGATCCATTTCCACATAGGCCAGATCCGCCAGCCGGTCATATTCCGGGTTGCTGTAGCCCTGGCTGTTGCCCACAAAGCCGTCCTCTGTGTAGAAGATGTCGCGGGCAAAGGCGCTGTCGTTGCCGCCGGAGGTAAAGCCCAGGATGAACATGTCATGCTCACCGTTGTGGATCTTCTCCAGGTAGGAGCCGAACTCCATCACCTCCACGCTGACCTTGATGCCGATCTGTCCCCAGGCGTTCTGGAGCATCTCGGCCATGTCGATGCGGGTCTGGTTCTCGTTGACCCACAGGCTGCACGCAAAGCCGTCGGGGTAGCCCGCCTCGGCCAGCAGGGACTTGGCCTTCTCCACGTCGTAGGTGTAGGTCAGCTCCTCCGGCGCGGGCTCATAGGCGGAGAGGGCCTTGGTGAAAATGCTGTCAGAGGGCAGGCCCGCGCCGCTGTAGGCCACCTCGGTCATGGCGTCCAGATCCAGAGCATAGCGCATGGCCTTGCGGACGCGGACGTCGTTAAAGGGCTCTTTCTTGCAGTTAAAGCCCAGGTAGTTGTTCACAAAGTTGAGGAAGCGCACCAGATAGGCCGTCTCGCTGTTCTCAATGGTATCGATCTGGGTGGGGGCCACCTTGATGGAGATGTCGATCTCCCCGGCCTCCAGGGACAGGGCGCGGGTGGTGTCGTCGCTGATGTTGCGGACAACCATGGTGGAGAAGTAGGGCTTCTCGCCGTAGTAGTCCTCATTGCGCTCATAGACCACGCGGTCACCGGCAATCCACTCCTTGAACTTCCAGGGGCCGGTGCCGCCGGTGGGGTTGCGCCCATACTCGTCCACATTGGCGGCGCTGTTGACCGCGTTCTCGCCCACAATCAGCATGGCGTTGCCCACCAGGTAGTCAAACGCGGCGGGGAAGGGCTCCTTGGTCTTCAGGTCAAAGGTATACTCGTCCACCACAGCGGAGGCGTCGCAGTCAAAGGGCTCGAAGCTGTAGGCCTTTAGGGTGCAGTCCTTGCCGCGCATGAAGGTGAACTTGACGTCGTTGGCTGTGAAATGGCTTCCATCATGGAAGTACACGTCGTCCCGGAGGTGGAAGCGGATAGTGGTATCATCCAGGTACTCCCAGCTCTCCGCCAGCTGGGGCATATACTCCATGGTTTCGTTGTCCCGGGCAATCAGGGTCTCGTACATCTGCATACAGTTAAAGCCGCTGGGGGAGTCGTTCTGGTTCTGGGGGTCCAGAACAGTGGGCTCTCCGGTGGAGCCTACGGTCAGCGTGTCCTCCACGTTGGTCAGGGAGAGGCCGGCGGGGGGCGGGGTCTGCTGGGCGCCGCCGTCGTCCTTAGCGTCCGTCTTGTTGTCCGCCGGGGCGCCGCCGTCCCCGTTGCCGCCGCCGCAGGCGGCAAGACTTGCGATCATAAGCAGGGAGAGCAGGAGAGCAAGCAATCTCTTTTTCATAGTATCCTCCTTTTTCGGTGCAATCTGCGTGTTCTGTCAGGTGCGCGCTATATCCACTCTTTTCAGAAAAAGCGCCTGAGCTTACCAGGACAGACCGCGGCGCTTCGCCTCAGCCAGGGAGGCCTGATACCCGAAGGCGGACCAATAGCGGGTCTCGCCCTCCTGGAGGATCCTGCGGACAATCTCGTTGCCCTTCTCCTCCTGGCCATTGACATAATAGTAGTTGGCGATGCCGTAGCCGGTGGTGATAATCTGGATATCCTCGGAGCCGGCGTCCGCCCATGCCGCCTCGGGGGTGATCCTCCCCTTGTACATCATCAGCCGCTTGTGGTACTCCTTCCCGCCGCCCTTCTCGTCCTCCTTTGTAATGGCGTCAGGAATGCACTCCAGCAGCTTCGCCGCCTCCCCGTCCCTGCCCAGCCGCTTGAGGGTCATCCAGTACCAGTCGGTGATGGCAATCGTCATCTGGAGGTTCTCATTGAGCTCATAGCAGCGGACATAAGCCTGCCGGGCCCGCTCATACTCGCCGTTGATGAAGCAGGAGGCGCCCAGGTGGTACCAGCTGTCCCAGTTATCAGGGATGAGACGGGTGGCGGTGGTGAAGTCCGCAATCGCCTCCGGCCAGCGGGCGGTGTTCAGATAGGCATGTCCCCTGTGGCGGTACAGAAGCCCGTAGAAGGGGTCCACTGTGATGCCGTTGGAGTAGCAGTCGATGGCCTCCCGGTGCATCTGCTGACGGCGGTAGGCACGGCCCAGCTTAATCCACAGCTCCACGTTGCCGGGATCCGCCTCCACCTCCTTGGTCACCTCCAGGACCAGCTCCGAGGGCTGCGCAGCCGTGCGCTTGGAGTGAATTTCGCTCTCGCGGTCCGCCAGTTCGCCCAAAAAGGGCTCCGAAAGAATGTTAGCCATAATGTTTCTCCTTTTCTAAAAATTATGTGTTGGGGTTGATCTCTTCTACGCGGTGGCAGGCCGCCATGTGCTGGGGCCGCACCTCCGTGAGGTCCGGATTTTTTTCAAAGCAGACCGGACATGCGTAGCTGCACCGCGGGGCAAAGCGGCAGCCCGGCTTGGGGTTGATGGGGGAGGTGATCTCCCCCTTGAGGAGGATGCGCTCCCGGCGCACGTCAATGCTGGGAATGGGAATGGCCGACAGCAGCGCCTTGGTATAGGGGTGCAGGTTGGCCCGGAACAGCTCCTTGGCCGGACACTTTTCCACCACCTGCCCCAGATACATCACGCAGATCTCGTCAGAGATATGCCGGACCACAGAGAGGTCATGGGTGATGAACATGTACGTCAGGCCGAACTCCTGCTGCAAGTCCTGCATCAGATTGAGGATCTGCGCCTGAATAGACACATCCAAGGCGGACACGGGCTCGTCGCACACAATGAACCGGGGCTGCAGCGCCAGGGCTCTGGCTATGCCGATCCGCTGGCGGCGGCCGCCATCCAGCTCATGGGGATAGCTGCCCGCCAGACGCTGGGCCAGTCCCACCGTGTCCATCAGCTCCCGGACCCGCTTGGCGCGCTGCTCCTTGTCCATTTCCTTATGGTAGATGACAAGGGGCTCCTCAATGGTCTGGCTTACCGACGAGCGGGGATCCAGGGAGGAGAAGGGGTCCTGGAATACGATCTGCATCTCCCGCCGCAGTTCCTTGAACCTGCGGTTGGATACCGTGCTGATATCCTGGCCGTCAAAGATGATCTGGCCGTCCGTGGGTTCGGTCAGGTGCAGGATTGTGCGCCCGAGGGTAGACTTCCCGCAGCCGCTCTCCCCCACAACGCCCAGAGTCTTTCCCGTCTCCAGGCTGAACGACACCTTGTCCACAGCGTGGAGGTAGCCGGAGGGGGTCTTAAAATATTTTTTCAGGTCCCGTACTTCAAGAAGTGGCGCCATCCGCAGCTCTCTCCTTTCCGGCGTGTAAGCACTTCACCCAGTGCCCGGGCTCGATTTCCACCGGGACGGGATCCGCCTTCCGGCAGTCCGGCCCCGCCCGGCCGCAGCGGTCGCAGAAGCTGCACCAGCTGGGAAGATCCGTCGGGTCCGGCATAAGTCCGGGGATTGGCTTAAGCCGCTCCACATCTTTATCCAGGCTGGGCACGGACTCCAGCAGACCGATGGTGTATGGATGGGAGGGGTTCTTGAAGATGTGGGCGGGGGTGCCCGCCTCCACAATCTCCCCCGCGTAGATAATGGCGATTTGGTCACAGTTTTCCGCAACTACGCCCAGGTCGTGGGTGATGAGCAGCATGGCCGTCCCGTAGTCGCTTTTTAAGTTCCGCATCAGATCCAGCACCTGGGCCTGAATGGTGACGTCCAGGGCCGTGGTGGGCTCGTCTGCGATGAGCAGCTCCGGATTGCAGGCCAGGGCGATGGCGATAACCACCCGCTGCTTCATGCCGCCGGAGAACTGATGGGGATACTCCTGATACCGGTCGTCGGGGATACCCACCTTGCGCAGCATCTCCTGCGCCCTTGCCGCGGCCTCCCCGCGGGAGAGCTTGTGGTGGTGGCGGATTACCTCGGCGATCTGATCGCCTACTGTGAGGACTGGGTTCAGCGAGGTCATGGGGTCCTGAAAGATCATAGAGACCTTGTTCCCCCGGATGCCGCGCATCTCCGCCTCGCTGGCCCCCCGCTCCTTCCCGTCCAAAGAGGCCGTGAGCCGCTGGCCGTCGAGGATGATCTCCCCCTGGACCATCCGGCCCACCCCCTCCGGAAGGAGCCCCATGATGCCCAGAGCGATGGTGGTCTTTCCCGCCCCGGTCTCGCCCACCAGGCCCAGGGTCTCCCCCCGCCTGATGCTAAAGGAGACGTTATTGGCTGCCTCCACAACGCTCTCCTCGGTCTCGTAGTGGATGACCAGATTCTTTACGGACAAGAGGTTCCCCTCTGTGGGGGCGCTGCGGGATCCTCCTGACGACATTTCGTGTATCATAGCCCTCTCCTTATCGTTTCAGTCTGGGATCCAGCGCGTCCCGCAGGCCGTCGCCCAGCAGATTCAGCGCAAAAATGGTCACCATGATGGTCAGACCCGGAAATGTCACGATCCACCAGGCGTCACGGATGTACTGCCGTCCGGCGGAGAGCATGGAGCCCCACTCCGGGGTGGGCGGCTGGATGCCGAGGCCCAGGAAGCTGAGGCCCGCCGCGGACAGAATGGCGCCGGCAACCCCCAGCGTGGCCTGGACAATGATGGGGGCCATGGCGTTCGGCAGCATGTGCCGGAGGAGCAGCCGGCCCGTGTTGGCGCCGATTGCACGGCTGGCCTCCACAAATTCCTGCTCCTTCACCGTCATGATGGCGGCCCGAACCACCCGGGCGTAGACAGGTACGTTTCCCAGACCAATGGCCACCATCATGTTGAACAGCCCCGGCCCCAGGGCGGCCGCAATGGAGATGGACAGCAGAATGCTGGGAATGGCCAGCATAACGTCCATGGTGCGCATAATGAGATTGTCGGCCCGCCCTCCATAGTAGGCGGCCAGCGCCCCCAGAAGACCGCCCACGGCGCATGCCAGACCCACGGAGATCAGGCCTACCTGGATAGAGATCTGTGCGCCGTAGATCACGCGGCTGAAGATGTCCCGTCCCAGGTTGTCCGTCCCCATCAGGTGCTGCCAGCTTGGCGGCATAAACTGACGGCCGTAGTTCTGCTCGTCCATCCCCTCGGGGGCGAACACCTGCGGGAAGCAGGCCACCAACACCAGCAGCAGCACAATGGAGAGGCCCACCATGGCGGACTTGCTCTTGACCAGCCGCCGGGCCACGTCCCGCCAGGGCCCGCTCTTTCCGGCGCGGTCCTTTTTCTTGCTCCGGACCGCCATTGCCGGCGTTGACATCTTAGGCATTATCGGACGACTCCTTTCTGCTCCTCCCCTTGTACAGGGACTTGATTCTGGGGTCTGCAAAGGCATACAGCATGTCCACGCAGAGGTTCACCATGCTGAAAATAATGGCGAGCATCAGGACGCCCCCCTGGACCACCGGGTAGTTGCGGGCCTTGATGGCGTCGATCATGAACTTGCCCAGTCCTGGGATGGCAAAGACCGTCTCCGTGACCACCGCGCCGCCCAGCAGGCTGCCGAACTGGATGCCTACCACAGTGATAATCGGGATCAGCGCATTCTTCAGCGCGTGCTTGGTAATCACCACCTTTTCCGAGAGCCCCTTCGCTCTGGCCGTGCGTATGTAGTCCTGGCGGATCACCTCCAGCATGGAGGAGCGGGTCATCCTGGTTATGATGGCCGCCGAGGATGTGCCGATGGTGAGCGCCGGAAGGATCCAGTACTGCCACCCATAAAATCCGGAGGCCGGGAGCCATTTCAGGTAGATCGCAAAGATAAGGATATTCATCAGCCCCTGCCAGAAGTTGGGCATGGATACACCGATCAGGGCGACGCCCATGGAGCAGTGGTCAATCCAGCTGTACTGGCGTATGGCGGAGAGAATCCCCGTGGGGATGCCGATGGCCACCGCCAGGAGAATGCTGACCACCGCCAGCGTCACCGTGGTAGGCAGGCGCTCGGTCACCTCCTCAAAAACGGGCCGCTTGGTGGCATAGGAGGTCCCCAGATCGCCCTCCAGAATCAGCCCCTTGGCATAATTAAAAAATTGAATCGGGAGGGGATCGTTGAGCCCCAGCTCCTCTCGGACCCGTTCAATCTCCATCGGCGTGGCCTGCTCGCCTCCCGCCAGCATGATGGCCGGGTCACCCGGCATCATCTGGTTGATGGTGAACACAATGAGCAGGACGCCCACTAAAACCGGAATCATCATCAGCAGCCGCTTTAAGACGTATTTATACATAACTTGTGATCCTCCCCCTGGTCTTGCAATAGGTTGTGCTGCTTCTATGTGTATATTATAAAAAAAGAATGCACATTATAAAATCCGACATTTTTAGGATAGGGTGAAAATCTTGTGATGTTTTGCCGGAATACACTCCGCAGAATGTAGGTTGGGGCAGCAAATTGACCTATTGATTTTAACCGGTATTTTTGCTAAAATAAAATGTAAGTTCATTATTCAAAATAAAATACCCCTATCCGCCTGTCCCTGCGCTGGCCTGCTGAACGGAGATTTTTATGCTGAAGCTGATCAAAAAACGATTTATGAACGCCAGCATTGGAACGCGTCTGGTGGTGGTTATTTATGCCGTGATCGTGGGGATCTTTATTCTGCTGTCCGCGGTGCTGCTGGTGCTGGCGGAAAAAACCTCTCAGCAGGACCTGCTGCGCTCAATGCTGGATACCGTGGACTCCGGAAGCCTCCTGATCGAGAAGGAGCAGCAGTATCTCATGGGGATTGCCGAGTACTACAGCCTCTCCTCCCCGGTCCAGGAGCTGTTCCTCACCCACGCCCAGGGCGGCCGCCACACGGACTCCACCGAGATCATGCAGGCGGTCCGCGCACGGATGTACTGCGCGGGCCTGGCCTTCTATGATCTTGCCGGTACGCCGATCGAGTACATGTCCATTGACAACTCCTGGGGACCGGTACCCCAGGACGGGGACAGGCCCCTCCAGCGGATCGTAGCCGGTTCCCAGCTCTATGAGTGGGAGTTTATTGATCAGGGCGACGTCTGCTATATGACGGCAGACCACTCCCCCAAAATCACCCTGTGGTATCTCGTCAAGGACACCCACACCTTTCGCCCCCTGGGTGTGCTGGCGGTCTCTCTGGACAGCCGCCGGATCTTCTCCTCCAGCTACGAGCCGGGCAGCCCTTACCGCAGACTTACCGTCCTGGACCGCTCCGGCAGGGCCGTCTTCTCCCGGCATTCGCCCGCCCTCTCTGCACAGGCCCGGGAGACGCTCCTAGCCGGCACCTCTGACGGCAGCATTACCGGGCACTTTATCGCGGTGCTGGACGGCGTCAAGTACCGCGTGGCCTACGACAGGGTGGATCAGTCCTATTTTTACACCTATGTGCTGGTGCCTTACCACGCCTTTACATGGAACCTGGGCCCATTTTACGGCTATGCCGTAGCCGGCGTTCTGCTTTCCGCCTTTCTGCTCTTCCCTATTCTGCTGATTACCTCCCAGACCATGGTCCGGCCCCTGCAAGAGCTGGCGGCCTCCATGCGTCAATTCAAGTCGGGTAATTTTGAGGCCAAGGTTGACTTCCATTACAACGATGAGATTGGACAGCTGGGCCGTCTCTTCAACGAGATGGTACAGGAGAACCGGAAGCTTATCGAGAGCACCTATCTGCTGAAGATCCGGCAGCAGGAGGCGGAGCTTGACGCCCTGCAGGCGCAGATCAACCCCCATTTCCTCTATAACCTGATTAATTCCATCCAGTGGAGCGCACTGAGCAAGGGGGAGGCGGAGATTGCTGACGTCGCCTACTCCATGGGCCAGTTCTTCCGCATCAGCCTGAACAGGGGCGGCAGCGTCATCACCGTCCGGCAGGAGCGGGATCTCATCGCCTACTACCTCAAGCTGCAAAAATGGCGGTACAGCGATCGCATTGTCTACACGGTAACATTTCCGGAGGACATTCTGGAGCTGCATATCCCCAAGCTGATTCTACAGCCTCTGGTGGAGAACTCTGTCGTCCACGGGGCGGAATGCAGCTCCCAAGTCATCCATATCACTGTGCGGGCCGCCGCCAGCCCGGACGGGGCCCGGATCCTCCTCAGCGTCTCCGACGACGGAGCCGGGATTCCACCGGCGATCCTCTGTCAGCTGCCGGAGTCGGTCCCCGCTGAACACGCCTCCCCCGGGAGCCGCTTTGCTATAAAAAACATCTATGATCGCTTGAAGCTGACCTACGGGGACGACTTTGCCTTTACCATTGACAGCGAGGCGGGAACAGGAACCCTGGTCCAGCTGTCGCTCCCCAGCGCGCTGCCAGCGCCAGAGCGCAGAAAGGAGGCCCAGCCATGATCCGTCTGCTGATTGCCGACGACGAAATCTCCGCCTGCAACGACATGATCCGCTGCATCAACTGGGATAAATACGGCATTGAGATCATCGGCGTTGCCGGAGACGGTCCAGAGACGTACCGGATGATCCAGTCCTGCCGCCCTGATATTGTGCTCATTGACATCCAGATGCCCGGCATGAGCGGCATTGAGGTCATCAAGCAGATCCGGGGGGCGGAGGAGCCCCACCCGTCCTTTATCATTGTCAGCGGCTATGACGATTTTTCCTACGCCCAGCAGGCCATTGAGCTGGATGTGGATCAGTATCTGCTCAAACCGTTTCTCCCCACCCAGCTGCTCAAGGCGGTGCACCACTCTGCGGAGAAGCTGGAAATTGTCCGGCAGCGGGGGGCGTTTCTCGGGTTCTCCGAGCTGTGGCAGGGGGATACGATCAGTCTCAGCTATCCCGCCAAGGAGGAGCGGCAGGTAATCCGGGCTATTCAGTCCGGATCTGACGAGGAGCTCGACAGCGCTCTGGAGACCTTTTGGGCGGCCGCATCCGTCTCCAGCGCCAACGGAAACGCCATGCTCTTCTCCATCTTCCTCCTGTCTATTGCCGTCCTGCATCTGCTGTTTGACTGCGGCGTCTCTCAGCTCCCCAGCCCCTCCCTCCAGCCCGCCGCCGAGGGAGAGGAGAGCCGCCTTGCCAGCCTGCGCCGGTTCGCCTACGCCGCCAGAGCGCAGCTGCAGAACAGGCGCACGGAGGTCTCAGCCCCGGCCCTGCGGGCGGCCGCCTATATTGCGGAGCACTACCGCGAGGATCTGAGTCTGGACGCCGTGGCACAGGCGATCTATGTAAGCGCCTCCTACCTCAGCGGCTGCTTTCCCCAGACGATGGGCATGGGATTTGTGGAGTATATCCACCATACCCGCATTGAGCACGCCAAGGGTCTGCTGCTCAATACGAATCTGAAAATTTATCAGGTGGCAGAGCAGGTGGGCTATCGGGATCACAAATATTTTTCACAGATCTTCAAGAAACTGACCAAGAGCTCGCCGGGAGAGTACAGAACCTATACGGGCCGCGCTGTAAAAACAGAGGGGGCTGTCAGCGCATCGTCAAGGCGTATGTGAGCAGCCGGAAGATGGACTTGAATGAGAAAGCAACAGTGCGGTTTGAGACGATGCCAGGAAAGCAAGGGCAGATGGACTGGGGATTCTTCGAGGATCAGCTGGTGTACGAGGACGGGAAGTGGAAGAAGCTGTACTGCTTTCTCATGATTCTGGGATATTCGCGGATGCGGTACATCGAGTTTGTAACGGATATGAGCACAAACACACTGATCCGGTGCCATCAGAACGCATTCCGGTATTTCGGAGGTTACCCGGAGGAGATCCTGTATGACAATATGAAGCAGGTGGTCATCAAGCGATTGCTGAAGCAGGAGGACTCCACGCTAAACCGGCAGTTTGAGGACTTCGCGGGATTCTATGGGTTCAAACCCATCCTGTGCCGGCCATATCGGGGTCAGACGAAAGGGGAAGTAGAGCGGACGGTGCATTTTGTCAGAGATAATTTCATGGTGGGAATCAAGTACAACAGCCTGGCGGACTTGAACGGACAGGCCCTGCCCTGGTGCATCAAAGTGAACGGGAAGGTCCATGCCACCACGAATGAGATTCCCTTTGAGCGGTTAGGGCTTGTTTGATAATTGGCGATATGCCCAACGGCGAGGAATTTTTTCGCCAAACAAGGCAAATTTTCGCAGGCATCCTGACGGATGGCAAGAAAATTTAGAATCTGTATTCACAAGAGGCTGAAGCAGTGGTAAAATAGGAAACATGGAAGGAAAAGAACGAAAGCCGTATCCCAGCGACTTGACCGATGAGCAGTGGGAAGAAATTGCCCCACTCTATACAGGGATGCGCAGCTGCACGTGGAACAAACGGGAATTGACAGATACTGTACTGTATTTGGTGGATTCAGGGTGTAAATGGAGACAGCTGCCCCACGATTTTCCGCCGTATTCAACAGTACACAGTTTTTATCGCCGCGCCCGGATCAGTGGGTTGTGGGATAAAATTCTGGAGCATCTTGTGAAAAAGACACGAACAAATGCCGGACGCAAGGAGAGTCCAAGCTACGCGATCATTGATTCCCAGAGTGTGAAAACAGTAGCAGCCAGCGAAGGGCGTGGGATTGACGGAGGAAAAAAACGAAAGGCAGAAAGCGGCACATCGTAGTGGATGTGCTGGGCTGCTTGTTGTCTGTTGTGGTCCATGCTGCCAATATTCATGACACAAAAGGTGGGATATCTACCGCCAGACGAGCGTATGAGCGGTATCCGTCTATTCAGAAGTTCTGTGCGGACGCTGGATATCGGGGCACTTTCGTTTCCGATTTGAAAGAGCAGCTTGATCTTGACGTTGATATTTCAGAGAAGATCAAGCCCCATCAATGGGAAATCCTCCCTTGGCGATGGGTGGTGGAACGCACCCTCTCTTGGCTCAATCATTCCAGACGCCTCAGCAAAGATTATGAAATCTCCGTTTCCTCTGCTGTAACTATGGTCAAAATTTCTCATTCCCACACGCTGCTCAAACGCTTATGAATACAGCTTCTAAGAAAAAACTGGTCATTTCCTACGACGTTCTGGAGAAATGCGGCTTAGAGCGGGGCGAACCGCTGGAAATCCGCGCCATGACCAACGCGGCTGTTATCCTCAAGCCAAGGATGCACACTCTGGAGGTGATCCACGCCATCAACAGTCTCCAATGGCTGGTGCATGAACTGACCAGCCGCCTGATGGAGTCCTGCGGCCGCTGCGATGGAGGGGACAAGTGCGCGGAGTCCACGAACGGGACCTGCCCGTACCTGCCGGCCGCCACAAACAGTCTGCGGCCGGAGGTTCTGCGGGAGGCCGGCATCCCCAGCGGCGTGAAGCTCCGCGCCCAGGTCAATGAGGGGACCAATACCGTGACCGTTGCCCAGGCGGATTACCGCTATGATCTCACCGATGTACCGGACCGGCTGCTGACCTCGCTGGCAATCGCGCGCGTATGTGTGGGGAGCCTGGAGAAGCGGCTCATGGCGGAGGACGCCGTCTATGAGTAAATATCCGTATCTGTACCGGAATTCCTTCGCGGAGGCGCTGCGGTGCGGCGAGCTGGGGAAATGGCGCAGCAGTCATCAGGAAAATATTACCTGCCGGAAGGATATCGAAGCGGCGGTCTCCGCCTGCTTTGACGGCGGACGTCTGGCGGAAGGCTGTGTCCAGGACATCCTGTACCGGCACGGCTTCAAGCGGGTACAGCATGTGCTGGCCAATACGATCCGCGGACGGCGCTGCGCCGGGCAGATCGACAAGGAGCCGCTGCAATGGTGCCGTCAGATCTGCATCCCCTACGACAGAAAACACAGCCTGGAATTTGTGGTCCGGAGCCCGCCCGCTGCGCTGAACCTATTCGCGGATCAGGTTTACTAGGCATATCAGGCGTTGGGGCTGTTCGGCCCGGAACACTGCGTGAGCAGCCAGCATCCTGTGGATTATGAGGGCCAGGTTTTGGTGATGAGTCCGGATACGCTGCGGGAGGAATGCTGGGACGCACGCAATCAAGTCTGGCTGGGTGAGGGAGGCTTTGGATGCTCTCCCACCGCCTCCGGACGGGCCGTATATGCCACCTGCCTTGGAGATGGTGAACAGACGCGCTGGAATCGCGATGATTTCATCGGTGTGCTGGATGAGCAGTACCTGCCGGACTGGGCGAGGGAGAAGCTGGAGGAAATTCAGGCGCCAAAACAGAGCGGACCCACTATGAATATGTGAAGGAGAGCAACATGAAATGAACCGTAATCAGGGCGCCCTGAAATGGGCTGAACGAGGATACACATGACTGACTTTCCATATCTGTACACGGATTCCTACGCAGGCGCCCTGCAAAGGAGAGAGACCCGGCAATATGATGCCAGTTTCCAGCAAAATATTGTATGTGCACGGGCCGTTGAACAGGCTATTCAGGAACATGCGGACAAGGTGCGCAGGGAACTGACAGAGGGCTGTGCCCAGTCTGTTCTGGCCCGGTACGGATTCAAACGAGTCAATTATGTATTAAGTAATTCTGTAAATGTGGCGGATTGCCGGGACCTCATCAGCAAAGATGCACAGGATTGGGTGCGGAACACTTGAGTTCACGGTGATGGTCATAACTGCCGCTTTGCCGTGAATACCACTGCGGATTTGCTGGATAAGTTCATTGGTCAGGTCAAGGCGTGCTACCAGGCATTGGGCCTGTTCGGTCAGGAGCATTGTGTGGACAGCCAGGATCAGCAGGACTATACCGGCAAAGTGCTGATACTCAGTCCGTTTTCTATGGAGGAAAGCTGTTGGGACACACACAGCCAGCTCTGGCTGGCTGAGGAGGGCTTTGGGTGTTATCCCGGTACTTACGGGTGGTCTCTATATGCCACCTGCCTGGGCAGCGGAGAACAGGCCCGGTGGGACCGCAGCAACTTTATTGGCATCATGAAAGAGGAGTACCTGCCGGACTGGGCGAGGGTGAAGCTGAAGGAAATTCAGGCGCCAAAACAGAGCGGACCCACTATGAATATATGAAGGAGAACAACATGAAACGAACCGTATTTTTGCTGCTGGCAGCGTCTATGTCCCCCATTGCCTTGGCGGCGGAGGTGTGTTATCCCACCGCCGTGGAGCAGAACGAGGACGGCAGCGAGATCCGGAAGGTCTATGATCTTGAGCCGGGGCAGGACCCTGCCGGTATTTCCCGCTCGGATTTCGAGCAGAACGGCGTCCACTATACCCTGACGGACCTGCTCAAGCAGGAGATGCCGGAGTATCAGGAGCGGCAGCACACCGAGGAGGTGTCGCTGGAAAGCAAGAACAAGGATATGGCCTCCATTCTGGCCCTGCTGCCCCAGCAGAAGGAATTTGTCACAGAGGACGGCCTGTCCGGTACGCTGACCCTCCGGCTGGACACCGTCCAGGTGGAGACGGCGGGCTATGGAAAATCCAGCAAAACCGTGACCACCACCCGCCGCTACCCCAATCTGGGCAGCCAGGACACATCGTACATCCCCAAGACCGTGGAGGAGAACGGCAGGACCATGACTTTGCAGGATATCTCCTGGCAGACGGACAACACCGCCAACATGGACGGCTATGCTCTGGGCGAGCGGTACACCGCCGTAGCAACTTATTCCGGCACAGCCACCAGCAGTTATGTCACCGGCTACACGGTGACCGCGAAATATGAAGGCACGGTCAGCAGGATCGCGCTGGACCGGGTGCGGTACGTGGCGATTTTCGAGGGCACGGAGATCAAGCCGGTTGTCACGCTCCCGGAGATCGAAGACCCGGGGCCAGATGGGACAATCCCCTGAAAAAGCAAAAATGCCCGAACAGCACAAGGCTGTTCGGGCGTTGGGATTGGCGATATGGGCAGACAAAAAACGACTATTTTCGCAAACCTGGGCAGGGGATGCCGCTGCGGGGATTAGGCTTTTTTTGACAAGTACCTATCTGTTCGCAATCGCATGGCGGCATCCTCCTGTTGCCGCCAAAACGGAAAAAAGCGGCGGCTCTGATTTCTCAAAGTCGCCGCTCTTTATCGGACATAGCCACGACTTTTCAAATGCAAAGCCGATAACCATGGGGAAGGTTCCCATATGTTATCGGCTCTGCGTCTGAGCGTCTGGCTCTATGATGGACGTATTCAGTTGTCGGACGCTGATTAACATTTCCTGCTTGCATTTGGGACAATACAGCGGAAACCTTTCAAGCACCGTATCTTCGTATACTTTTATTCGGGTCTTTCCGCCGCAGGCAGGACAGCATATCCAGTGAGAACAATTTTGTGTTGCGTTCATTTGCACCACCTTATGTTATCAATGCTCCTGAGATGGAATGGAAATATGGGTTCCCGCTATCCGCAATTCTCTGTGTAACCGAACCGCCATAACTGCGGTGACAATCGCTGAAATAAAATCCGCTATCGGCTGTGCGTAGAGAACTCCGCTTAATCCCCAAACCGCTGGAAGTATCAGAATAGCAGGGACAAAACAAATTCCCTGACGGCAAGCGCCGAGGATGCAGCCCTCTGTGGCTTTTCCCATCACAAGGAACAGGAAGGAATAGACTGTGTAAAAACCAAAAAGGACAAAAGAGAGGGCGTTTGCCCGTAGCGCAATAGAACCGACACGAACCATCTCTGCGTCTTCCTTTGTAAACAGGGATACAATCTGCGTAGAGAATACAGCGGCAATAACACCAAAAATCACACAAAAGGCGGTAGACCAAAGGATAGCAGTTTTGATAGCCTCCCGCAGCCGGTCAAACTTTTTTGCTCCATAGCTAAATCCGGCGATTGGCTGAAATCCTTTCAGAAAGCCAAAGACGATCAGTGTCCCCATGGACATAATTTTTGTGACCGGCCCCAATGCGGCCAGTGCGGAGCCTCCGTATTCCTTGGCGGCACTGTTTATCATGCTGATGGAAAGGCTGGTCAGAAGTTGGAAAATCATCGTGGGAATACCGATTTTCAAAATTTCGGACATAATCTCTTTTGCAAAGCAGCATTCTTTAATGCTGAAGCTGAACACGCTCTTTTTCCGGAGTATGTAGCAAAGATAAACCAATGTGGAAACGATTTGGGAAATCGCTGTCGCAATCGCCGCGCCAGCCACGCCGAGGTTCAGTGCGTAAATGAAAACAGGGTCTAATATCACATTCAGTACCGCACCAGCCATCAGCGCGCACATAGCCGTTTTCGCCGCGCCCTCGCTGGAAACGATATTGTTCATGGTGACGTTGAACACGTTGAAAATGGAGAACACGATATATATGCGGGTGTAGGTAATCGCATAGGGCATCACACTTTCGATTGCACCAGCTTGTTTCAAAATTGGTTCCAGAAAGATAACAGAGAGCAGAATCACAACTGCGCCAATGGAAACGCCGCTGTAAATGGCTGTACTCGCTACCTTGTTCGCCGTATCCTTGTCGCCACGGCCCAGCAGCCTGGACAGATAGGCGGCAGCGCCGTTTCCGAACAGCAGGCCCAGGCCAACAACAATCTGCCCCAGGGGAAAGGCAACCGTGACCGCGCCCATCTGGTCGGTCCCCAGCCCGCCTACAAAATAGGTGTCTACCAAATTGTAGAGGGCGTTAATGAGCATACCAATCATCGTTGGGATGCCCAGTGCCAGGAGAGCTTTGGGAATTGGCGCACTCCCCAGAAGCGCCATTTTTTTGTTTCCGTCCATAACTTGCTCCTTTCTCTTGACAGCCAGTGTAATGTGAAGTAGTATACTTTATAGTAGCTGCCAGTCAACACATACTACTATAATTTATAGTAGTTGTCAAGTGCGAAAGGGGAAATCTTTATGGCAACCATAGATTTGATCGTCCTTGGGATGCTCAAAAAGCAGCCGCTGAGTGCCTACGACATTCAAAAGCTTGTGGAATACCGCAATATTTCAAAATGGGTAAAAATCAGTACACCATCTATTTATAAAAAGGTCATTCAGTTAGAGGAAAAGGGCCTGCTCCAAAGCGTCCCTGTGCGGGAAACCAATATGCCGGAAAAAGCAGTCTACTCGCTGACGGCCAACGGTGAGCAGGAATTTGAGCGGCTGATGGGAGAACTCTCCGCCCAGCCTATCCGTATGTTTTTGGATTTCAATGCTGTGATTGTAAATTTGGACAGCGTTCCTTTGGAAATGCAAGAATCCTGCGTTGCCAGCATTGAAAAAAATGTGCAGGATTTGAAAACATATCTGGAAGAAAACCTTCGAGAAAAAGAAAACGCGCCGGAGGTTCCTGAAATCGGTATGGCTGTTTTGCGTCAGCAATTTGTCTTGGCTGAAACGATTGAAACTTGGATTGAGGAATTGAAGAAACGATTTTAGGGGCTAATTCTCAAAATGTGTAAAAGGGGCGCACGCATTAGTGTGATTTCCCGCCCCTTTTTGCGGTTATTTCATAGTGCAGGTACAAAATGTCAGCAGCCCGTTTCATAGTTTAATTTGTGGCCTTGTCCATATCAGTGAAGTCCTTGGCCCCGCTGCCGCCGGCAAAGGAGTTGCCCCCACGCCGATAAGGCTGAGGCCGATGGCCTGGCGGAGAAGGATGAGCCCCGTAAATTCATACGGGCTGGTGTAGGCTGCATTCTTTTTCATGGCTCTACCTCCTCCAGTCGTTAAGCCGCCCCGGGGACCGGATGCCCTGCCCGGACAGTCCATCCCATTATACCAGACATCTTTTGTTAAAACTGTTCATATTTTGCTAATAATTTCCGGAATAATTGTGTAAATATGTCAGAGCATCCCTTGTCCCCTGCCGGGTCTGCCCGGTGCTCCTCCGGGGCTGAAAACGAAAAAGTATGCAGTATAGGGTGGATACCGCCCCTGTCTCTTCCGGGTTCAGGAGGTGGCGGCAGGGGCCGCTCCCGGCCGTCTCTCCGGGATGTTGAGGGAAATATCCGGTAAAATGCACAAGGAATGCCGGAAGAGGGCGGCATAATTCATGAAAACTCAGTATTGCATAAAAACACGCGGTGATATAATATATATTCACAATTCCCGAACAAAAAATATTTTGTCTGTTGGAGGGTTTCACTATGAGCAAGAAAGAGATCAAGAAAATTGTGCTGGCCTACTCCGGAGGACTGGATACATCCATTATCATCCCCTGGCTGAAGGAGAACTACAACAACCCCGAAATCATCGCCGTGGCCGCGGACGTGGGCCAGGGGGACGAGCTGGAGGGGCTGGAGGAGAAGGCCATCAAGACCGGCGCTTCCAAGCTGTACATCGAGGATCTGGTGGACGAGATGGTAGACGGCGTGGTGGTCCCCTCCATGATGATGGGGGCCAAGTACGAGGACTACCTGCTGGGCACCGCCTTCGCCCGCCCCATCATCGGCAAGCGGCTGGTGGAGATCGCCAAGAAGGAGGGCGCGGACGCCATTGCCCACGGCTGCACCGGCAAGGGCAACGATCAGGTCCGCTTTGAGCTGGCCATCAAGCGCTTCGCGCCGGAGATGACCATCATCGCCCCCTGGCGGGAGTGGTCCATCAAGGGCCGGGACGAGGAGATCGACTACGCCGAGGCCCACAACGTGCCCCTGAAGATCAGCCGTGAGACCAACTATTCCAAGGACAAGAACCTGTGGCACCTGAGCCATGAGGGCCTGGATCTGGAGGACCCGGCCAACGAGCCCAAGTACGACAAGCCCGGCTTCCTGGAGATGGGCGTGTCCCCGGCCATGGCCCCCGACGAGCCCGCCTATGTGACCCTGGACTTTGTGAAGGGCGTGCCCACGGCCATTAACGGGGAGAAGATGAAGGCCAGCGACATTGTCCGCAAGCTCAACGCCCTGGGCGGGGCCAACGGCATCGGCCTGCTGGACATCGTGGAGAACCGGCTGGTGGGCATGAAGGACCGGGGCGTGTACGAGACCCCCGGCGGCACCATCCTGTACCGGGCCCACGAGGTGCTGGAGATGATTACTCTGGATAAGGACACCAAGCACATGAAGACCAAGCTGGCCGTGGACTTTGCCGATCTGCTCTACAACGGCAAGTGGTTCACCCCCCTGCGGGAGTGCCTCCAGGCCTTCGCGGTCAAGACCCAGGAGCACGTCACCGGCCAGGTGAAGCTCAAGCTCTACAAGGGCAATATCATCACCTCCTCCGTCACCAGCCCGGAGAGCCTGTACTCTGAGAAGCTGGTCACCTTTGAGGAGAGCGACTACAACCAGAACGACGCCACGGGCTTCATCAACCTCTGGGGCCTGCCCGACACGGTTCAGGCGCTGCGGGAGCAGGGAAAGCTGTAAGGCGCATCCGTTCCTTTGAAGAGAACAGGATCCAAATAAACTTGCGTAATGAGGGCACTGCAATGAAATTATGGGGCGGGCGGTTTCGCAAGGAGACCGACAGCTTAGTCAACGACTTCAACGCGTCCATCCACTTTGACGCGCGGCTCTACCAAGAGGACATCCAGGGCAGCATGGCCCACGCCCGGATGCTCTCGGACTGCGGCATCATCTCCCCGGAGGACAACCGGCAGATTCAGGAGGGCCTGGCGGCCATCCTGGCGGACGTCGAGGCGGGCCGGGTGGAGTTCACCGCAGACAACGAGGACATCCACATGAACGTGGAGGCCCTGCTCACCCAGCGCATCGGCGCGGCCGGCAAGCGCCTGCACACCGCCCGCAGCCGCAACGATCAGGTGGCCGTGGACCTGCGGCTGCACCTGCGCCGGGAGATCGGTGAGATCACGGGCCAGATCCTGGACCTCCAGCAGGCCATTCTTGAGCAGGCCCGGGCCCACACCAACACCGTCATGCCCGGATACACCCACCTCCAGCGGGCCCAGCCCATCTCCTTTGCCCAGCATCTGCTGGCCTACGGCGAGCAGCTCAGGCGGGACGTGACCCGCCTTGCGGACTGCAAGAAGCGGATGAACGTCTGCCCCCTGGGCAGCGGGGCCCTGGCGGGCACCACCTACCCCATTGACCGCTTCGAGACCGCCCGGCTGCTGGGCTTTGACGGGCCCTGCTCCAACAGCCTGGACGGGGTCAGCGACAGGGACTACGCCCTGGAGCTGCTGAGCGGCCTGTCCATCCTCATGATGCACCTGAGCCGCTTTGCCGAGGAGGTTATCCTCTGGTGCAGCTGGGAGTTCAAGTTCGTGGAGCTGGACGACGCCTACTCCACCGGCTCCTCCATCATGCCCCAGAAGAAGAATCCGGACGTGGCGGAGCTGGTCCGGGGCAAGACCGGCCGGGTATACGGGGACCTGATGGGTCTGCTGACCACCATGAAGGGACTGCCCCTGGCCTACAACAAGGACATGCAGGAGGACAAGGAGCCGGTGTTCGACGCAGTGGACACGGTAAAGATGTGCCTGCCCGTGTTCGCGGGGATGATCGCCACCATGCGGGTGCTGCCGGAGAACATGCGCCGGGCCGCCGGGGGCGGGTTCATCAACGCCACCGACTGCGCCGACTACCTCACCCGCAAGGGCATGGCCTTCCGGGACGCCTACACCACCGTGGGCAATCTGGTCTACTACTGCACCCAGCAGGGCAAGCTGCTGGAGGAGCTCACCCTGGAGGAGCTGAAAAACATCTCCCCCCTCTTCGGCGAGGACGTATACGAGGCTCTGCGCCTGGAGACCTGCATGGGCCAGCGCAGGAGCCACGGCGGCCCCGCGCCGGAGGAGACGGAGCGGCAGATCCGGGAGCTGGAGGCCTTTATTACGGAGCAGAGGGCGGACCGGCATGGAGCGTGAGACACTGATAGAGATCGGGCGGATCATTTCAGACGGCGATGAGGCCGTTCTGGAGGAGCTGACCGCCTGCGCCGCGGATCCGGCGGCATACTTCGCGGCACATGAGGAGCAATACCGGGAGCGCGCCATTGATTCCCCCGAGGAGCCGGACCTGATCCGGTGGATTGGCATGGTGGATATTCTGGCAGCCCGCAATTTTGTCTGTGAGCGGGATTGGAAGGATGAAAAAGAGGATTTCTTCTACTTTTTCAGCAATCTTGCGGGGATCCGGCGTTTACAGCTGGAGATGGATCCCGACTGGCTGGACGAGGACGGGGACATTGAGCAGTGGTGCGGGATTCTGGACGAAAAATGGAGCGCCCGCCAGTGCTGCGCCGCAGCCATCGGCATTGACAGCGACAGCTTCGTGCTGTTTCCCTGCACGCTGGCGCAGCTGGAGCGGCTGAGGAGGCTGGCGGAGACAACAGACTATTCTATTGAGAAGGTGTGACGCTATGAGCAAACCGAGGATTTATATTGACGGCGAGGCCGGCACCACCGGCCTGCACATCCACCAGCGTCTGGCGGGCCGGGAGGACATCCAGCTTCTGACCATTGCCGGGGACCGGCGCAAGGACCCGGCGGAGCGGAAGCGGCTGCTCAACGAGGCGGATCTGGCCTTCCTGTGCCTGCCCGACGAGGCCGCTGTGGAGGCGGTGGGGCTGGTGGAGAACCCGGACACCCGGATCATTGACGCCTCCACCGCCCACCGGACCGCCCCGGGCTGGGTCTACGGCTTCCCGGAGCTGGGCCCGGAGCAGCGGGCGGCTGTGGCCTCCGCCAAGCGGGTGGCCAACCCGGGATGCTACGCCACCGGGTTTATCGCCCTCATCGCCCCCCTGGTGAGGCGGGGCGCGCTGGCGCCGGACGCCCCTCTGGTGTGCCACGCCCTGTCCGGCTACACCGGCGGCGGAAAGAAGATGATCGCCGTCTACGAGGCGGAGGAGCGGGAGGCTGAGCTGGTGAGCCCCCGGCACTACGCCGTGAACCTGGACCACAAGCACATTCCGGAGATGGTGTCCGTGTGCGGCCTGACCCGCCGGCCGGTGTTCACCCCCATCATCTGCGACTTCCCCCAGGGCATGGTGGTGACGGTCCCCCTGTATTTCGACATGTTCACGGGGGCCCAGAGCCTGGAGAGCCTGCGGGCTCTGTATAACGACTACTACGCCGGATCCCGGTTCGTCACTGTCCGGCCCCCGGAGGCCCCCACCTGCGGGTTCATCGGGTCCAACAACCTGACCGGGACCAACAGCCTGCAAATCTTTGTCTGCGGCAGCGGGGAGCAGGTGATGCTCTGCGCCCGGCTGGACAATCTGGGCAAGGGCGCGTCCGGCGCGGCGGTGCAGAATATGAACATCATGCTGGGCCTGGACGAGGGAACCGGCCTGACCGCCAAGGAGTAAAGCCAAAAGCAAAGCGGACGCTTTGCGCCAAAAAGTTTTTCTTTTGCTTCTTTTCTTTTTTCAATAAAGAAAAGAAGGCAAGCTAAAGGAGACAGCAGATATGTGCGAGATGATTTCCGGCGGCGTGTGCGCTGCCCAGGGGTTCCGGGCGGCGGGGCTCCACGTGGGGGTCAAGACCCACAATGTCAATAAGAAGGACGTGGCGCTGATCGTGTCCGACGCGCCCTGCGCGGCGGCGGCCATGTTCACAAAGAACGTGGTCCAGGCGGCCCCCATCCACGTGACCCGGGCCCACCTGGCCGCCGGCCGGGTGCGGGCTGTTATCGCCAACAGCGGCAACGCCAACGCCTGCGCCCCCCATGGTGAGGAGAACGCGGAGCGGATGTGCGCCGCCGCCGCCAGCGCCCTGGGCTGCGCGCCGGAGGAGGTGCTGGTGGCCTCCACCGGGGTCATCGGCCAGACCCTGAAGGTGGACGTTATTGAAAAGGGCGTGCCGGAGCTGTTCGGCCTGCTGGAGCGCAGCGACGGGGCCAGCGACGCGGCGGCCCACGCCATCATGACCACGGACACGGTGAAAAAGGAGTGCGCCGGGGAGGTTATCATCGGCGGAAAGACCGTCCGCATCGGCGGCATCGCCAAGGGCAGCGGCATGATTCACCCCAATATGGGCACCATGCTCTGCTTCCTCACCACCGACTGCGCCATCTCCCAGGAGATGCTCCAGGAGGCGCTGGGAGAGGTGGTCCGCCTCACCTTCAACCGCATCAGCGTGGACGGGGACACCTCCACCAACGACACCTGCTGCATCCTGGCCAACGGTCTGGCGGGCAACCCGGAGATCACCTCCAGGGGGGAGGCCTACGTGGACTTTGTCATGAAGCTCCACGAGGTCTGCTACCACCTGGCCCGGCAGATGGCCAAGGACGGCGAGGGGGCCAAGCACCTCATCACCTGCACCGTCCGGGGGGCGAGGAGCGAGGAGCAGGCGGAGACCATCTCCAAGTCCGTCATCTCCTCCACCCTGACCAAGGCGGCTATCTTCGGCTGCGACGCCAACTGGGGCCGGGTGCTGTGCGCCATGGGCTACTCCGGGGAAAAGTTTGATCCGGAGCGGGTGGACGTGACCTTCGGCTCCGAGGCGGGGGAGATCCTGGTCTGTCAAAATGGCCGGGGCCTGGATTTTGACGAGGATATGGCGAAGAAGATCCTCACCGAGGACGAGGTGGAGATCGAAATCCGCATGGCCGAGGGGGACGAGTCCTGCACCTGCTGGGGCTGCGACATCACCTACGACTATATTAAGATCAACGGGGACTACCGGACCTAGGCCGCTGTAAAGCGGCCCAAACCAGTCGTTGGGCGAAGCCCAATGACGGTCCCCAGCCGGCAGGCAATCCCAATACAAGGAGGCAGCGTATGAATCTCAGCCACAGCGGCCGGGCCCAGGTGCTGGTGGAGGCCCTGCCCTACATCCAGCGCTACTACGGCAAGACCGTGGTGATAAAATATGGCGGCAACGCCATGATCAGCGAGGAGCTGCGCCGGGCGGTCATCAGCGACATCATCCTGCTGCGGCTGGTGGGCATCCACGTGGTGGTGGTTCACGGCGGCGGCCCGGAGATCAGCGAGATGCTGAAAAAGACCGGCAAGGAGAGCCGCTTTGTCAACGGCCTGCGCTACACGGACCAGGAGACCATGGAGATCGTCCAGATGGTGCTGTGCGGCAAGGTGAACAAGGATCTGGTAGCCACCCTCAACCGGGCCGGCGGGCAGGCCGTGGGCCTGTGCGGCCTGGACGGCGGGATGCTCAAGGCCGTGCGGCGGCAGGAGGAGGGCGTGGACTACGGACTGGTGGGGGACGTGACGGAGGTGGACCCCAAGGTCATCCTGGACGCTATCCACGACGGTTTCATCCCTGTGGTCTCCACGGTGGCCCAGGGCACGGACCAGGAGACCAGCTACAACGTCAACGCCGACACTGCCGCCGCCAGAATCGCCGTGGCGGTGGGGGCGGAGAAGCTGATCCTGCTCACCGACGTGCGGGGGCTGCTCCGGGACAGGAACGACGAGGGGACCCTCATCTCCCAGGTGCGGCTCAGCGAGGTGCCAGGGCTGGTGTCGGAGGGGGTCATCACCGGCGGCATGATCCCCAAGGTGGCCTGCTGCGTGGACGCGGCGGAAAACGGCGTCCGGCGGACCCACATCCTGGACGGGCGGATCCCCCACTCCATTCTCATCGAGGTCCTCAGCCACGCGGGCATCGGGACCATGATCTGGTGAGAAAAGCGCTTTTTCTGTACTTTTTCTTTGTGAACAAAGAAAAAGTACCAAAAAGAAAAACTTAAGAATATCGTTTCGTCCTGCGTCAGCCCGGGCGGAAGCAGCGGATTTTATTGGTAAGGGAGCGGTACGCTATGAATTTCAACGACATCAAGTCCCTGGACGAGGGGTATGTCCTCCAGACCTACGCCCGCAACCAGATTGCCATTGACCACGGACAGGGGGCCACCCTCTTTGACACCGAGGGGAAAAAGTACATCGACTTCACCTCCGGCATCGGCGTCTGCTCCCTGGGCTACGCCAACGAGGCATGGGCCAGGGCCATCTACGATCAGGCCATGAGGGTGGGCCACATCTCCAACCTCTTCTACACCGAGCCCTACGCCAGGCTGGCCTCCAAACTGGTTCCCGCGGCGGGCATGGCGGCGGCCTTCTTCGGCAACTCCGGCGCGGAGGCCAACGAGGGCATCATCAAGGTGGCCCGGAAGTACTCCTATGAGAAGTACGGCCAGGGGCGCGCCGTCATCATCACCCTGAAAAACTCCTTCCACGGCCGCACCATCACCACACTGAAGGCCACCGGACAGGACCACTTCCACGACTACTTCTTCCCCTTCACCGAGGGCTTCCGCTACGCCCGGGCCAACGACATGGACAGCCTTCTGGCCCAGGCCGGGGAGGACGTGTGCGCGGTGATGATGGAGCTCATCCAGGGGGAGGGAGGCGTGAATCCCCTGGACAGGGACTACGTGCAGTCCGTGGCCAGGCTCTGCCGGGAGCGGGACTGGCTGCTGCTCATCGACGAGGTGCAGACCGGCGTGGGCCGCACCGGGACCATGTTCGCCTACCAGCAGTTTGACGTGCAGCCCGACGTGGTGAGCTTTGCCAAGGGCATTGCCGGCGGCCTGCCCTTCGGCGGCTTCATGACCAATGAGAAGTGCCGGAGCGTCCTGCGGTCAGGGGACCACGGCAGCACCTTCGGCGGCAACCCCATGGCCGCCGCCGCCGCCAACGTGGTTATGGACGCCCTGACCCCCGCCTTTCTGGAGGAGGTCCGGGAGAAGGGGCAGTACCTCCGGGACCGGATCGCCGCGCTGGGAAGTCCCTATGTCTCCGGCATCCGGGGCATGGGGCTGATGCTGGGCGTGGGCGTCCAGGGCATGACCCACAAGGAGCTGAAGGACCGGCTCATGGAAAAGGGCCTTCTCTGCCTCACCGCCGGGGCGGACACCCTGCGGCTCCTGCCGCCGCTGGTGATTACCCGGGAGGAGCTGGACCAGGGCCTGGACATCATGGCGGAGGTCATGAGCGCGTAGCCGGGTGTGAATAGCGCAGCAAAAATCCCCCGCGCCGGCCGGCGCGGGGGATTTTACAGGTTTGGGAGAAAAACATACCGCCCGCCGGCTGAGGCCGGCAGGCGGTTCTGTGCGCATATGTCAGACAGCTCTGGTGACTTTGCCGGAACGCAGACACCGGGTACAAACATAGACATGGCGAGGGGTACCGTCCACGATTGCCTTTACACGCTTGACATTGGGCTTCCACATGCGGTTAGAGCGCCGATGGGAGTGGGACACCTGGATCCCGAAGGTAACACCCTTGTCACAGAATTGACATTTAGCCATCCGTTGCACCTCCTTGCTGTTCTAGGATAAGAATGGATGCGAAATGCACCGAAGGATATAATAACAGAGTTTGACACAAAATGCAAGTGGAATTTAAGAAATTTGAAAAACTTTTTGCGCTCTTGTCAAGCGGGACCATTTATACTATAATTGTGCTGACAATGACCGTGCCAGTGGGGCCACGGCGGAACGGAGGAAGGCAGCATGATACAGCAAGATGAAATGAAGGGCGGCGTCAAGGTCAGCGAGCTGGTGGAGCACCTGGATCTGGCGGTGGTGAACAAGGGGGCGGATTTCGACACCGCCCTGGTGGGCATCAAGGACGTAAACCGCCCGGGACTTCAGCTGGTGGGCTTTTTCGAGTACTTTGACGAGCGCCGCCTGCAGGTGATCGGCATGGCGGAGACGCAGATGCTGGCCAGCATGGAGGGGGAGCAGCGCACCCGCAGCTTCTCCAATCTCTTCAACTACGAGATCCCCGCCCTGGTGGTGTCCCGGGACCTGGACATCTACCCCGAGTGCCTGTCCATGGCCCGCAAGCACCAGCGTACCCTGCTCCACACCACGGACACCACGGTGGTGTTCACCACCAAGGTCATTGAGTACCTCACCCACGCCCTGGCCCCCACCATCACCCGCCACGGCGGTCTGCTGGACATCTACGGCGAGGGGGTGCTCATCACCGGCGACAGCGGCGTGGGCAAGAGCGAGACCGCCATTGAGCTGGTCAAGCGGGGCCACCGGCTGGTGGCGGACGACGCGGTGGACATCCGCCGGGAGGCGGACCAGCTGCTGGGCAAGGCCCCGGACCTCATCAAGCACTATATTGAGCTGCGGGGCATCGGCGTGGTGAACGTGCAGCAGCTGCTGGGCATGAGCGCGGTGAAGCCGGAGAGCCAGGTGGATCTGGTGGTACACCTGGAGCGGTGGCGGGAGGACAAATTCTATGACCGCTTCGGCCTGGACGAGGAGCGGGTGAACATCCTGGGCATCGAGGTCCCCATTGTCACCATCCCGGTCCAGCCCGGCCGGAATCTGGCCACCATCGTGGAGGTGGCGGCCATGAACAACCGCTGCAAGAAGTACGGCTTCAACGCCGCCCAGCAGCTGGCCGACGATCTGGAGCGCCAGGCCATGGGCGGCTGAGGGGATAAGGGACATAGGGAGGACGTATCATGTACTATATTGGAATTGACGTAGGCGGCACCAACCTCAAGGCGGGGCTGGTGGACGAGAGCTATCAGATCATCGCGGTCAAGAAGGCGCCCCTCCATTTCCAGTCCATGGACCAGATGGGGGAAACCCTGGCCCAGATGGCCCTGGAGCTGGTGGAGGAGAGCGGCGTTCCCCGGGAGCAGGTGGTCTCGGTGGGCATGGGCTTCCCCGGCCCGGTGGACGACAAGCGGGGCGTGGTCATCAAGACGGTGAACATCCCCATCCGGTTCATGCCCGTGGCGGAGATGTTCCACCGGCACTGGGACGTGCCGGTCCGCCTGGGCAACGACGCGGACTGCGCCGCCCTGGGGGAGTTCTACCACTACGAGGACAAGAACATTGAGAGCCTGATCCTGGTCACCCTGGGCACCGGCATCGGCACGGGCATCATTCTCAACGGCAGGATCCACGCGGGCGTCAACGGCTGCGCCGGGGAGGGGGGCCACATGGTCATCGTCCACGGCGGGGATCAGTGCACCTGCGGCCGGAGGGGCTGCTGGGAGCGCTACGCCTCCGCCAACGCCCTCATCCGCCAGACCATGGCCGCCATGGAGGCGAGCAAGGACTCCGCCATGTGGACCCTGGTGGGCGGCGATCTGAGCAGCCTGGACGGCCGCACGGCCTTCGAGGCCATGCGCCGGGGGGACAGCGCGGCCCGGGACGTGGTGGACCAGTACCTGCGGTATCTGGCCGACGGGCTGTCCAATCTGGTGAACATCTTCCAGCCGGAGGTCATCTGCCTGGGCGGCGGTGTGAGCCACGAGCGGGACGAGGACCTGCTGGTCCCCCTGCAAGCCATGGTCCTGGACCAGTGCTTCGGCCGGGAGGCGGACCGCCACACCCGCATTGTCAAGGCCAGGCTGGGCAACGACGCGGGCATCATCGGCGCGGCCCTGCTGGGGCTGTAGCTCTTTTCTTGAAAACGGTTACCATATCTTTTGTTGGAAATAAGGAGAAGGATATATGCCCTGGTATGACGACTTTGACGCCCTGGCCGCAGCCCGGTTTCCGGACCTGGAGGTCCTCCGGGAGGAGCCCCTGGCCCGGCACACCACCTTCCGGGTGGGCGGCCCCGCCCGCCGGATGGTCCGGCCCGCCTCCGAGGCCGCCTGCGCGGCCCTGCTGGACGCTGCCTGGACCGCCGGCTGGCCCCTGCTGATGCTGGGCAACGGGTCCAACCTGCTGGCCGCAGACGAGGGCCTGGACGCGCTGGTGGTCCACACCGGGCGGCTGGACGGCCTGGAGCGGACCGGAGAGCGGACCGTCCGGGCCCAGGCCGGGGTAAGTCTGGCCCGGCTGGCCTCCTTTGCCCAGCGGGAGGGCCTGGAGGGCCTGGCCTTTGCCCACGGCATCCCCGGCAGCCTGGGGGGCGCGGTGTGCATGAACGCCGGGGCCTACGGCGGGGAGCTGTCCCAGGTGGTGACGGCCGCGGAGGCGTGGATGCCCGGAAGGGGCGCGGTGCGCCTTGCGGGGGAGGCCCTGGCCTTCGGCTACCGCCGCAGCGCCTTCAGCGGACAGCGCGGCGCGGTGCTGGCGGCGGAGTTCCTGCTGGAGCCCGGGGATCCGGATGAGATCCGCGCCGCCATGGAGGCGCTGGGCCGGCGGCGGCGGGAGAAGCAGCCCCTGGAGCTGCCCAGCGCCGGCAGCGTCTTCAAGCGGCCCCAGGGCCATTTCGCCGGGGCCCTTATCGAGCAGTGCGGCCTGAAGGGGACCCGGGTGGGAGGAGCCCAGGTGTCGGAGAAGCACGCCGGGTTCATTGTCAATACCGGAGGGGCCACCAGCGCCGACGTGCTGGGGCTGATCCGGGAGGTACAGCGTGTCGTGAAGGAAAAAACCGGCGTGGAGCTGGAGCCTGAGGTGCGGATTGTGCCCTGAGACAGGGCGAAGAGGGGGAGAAAGCAATGGAAATACTGATTATTTCCGGCCTGTCCGGCGGCGGGAAGAGCAAGGCCGCCTCCTTTCTGGAGGACATGGGGTTCTATATTGTGGACAACATGCCGGCTGGCATGATTATGAAATTCGCGGAATTCTGCGCCGCGGGCAACGGCCGCTACAGCCGCGTGGCCCTGGTCTACGACGTGCGCACCGCGGACACCTTTGACGAGTTCCTGGAGGTGCTCAACACCCTCCGCCAGCAGAAGTACAACTGCAGGCTGCTGTTTCTGGAGGCGGAGGTGGATGCCATCATCAAGCGGTACAAGGAGACCCGCCGTCTCCATCCCCTCCAGGAGCAGACCGGGTCCCTGGAGGCGGCGGTAAACCAGGAGATCGGCATGATGGCTCCGGTGCGGGCCCAGGCGGACGTGGTTATCAACTCCACCACCTACTCCACCGCCCGCCTGCGGCGGGAGCTGCTGTGGCTGTTCGGCGGGGAGCAGCGCACGGGGGAGATGCAGGTGAGCCTGGTGTCCTTCGGCTTCAAGCACGGTCTGCCCATGGAGGCGGATCTGGTGTTTGACGTGCGGTTCATGCCCAACCCGTTTTACATTGACGCCATGCGGGAGAAGACGGGCCTGGACCGGGAGGTGCGGGACTATGTATTTTCCTTCCAGGAGACGGAGCAGTTCATGGAGAAGCTGCGGGAGCTGCTGGGCTTTGTCCTGCCCCTGTACCGGGAGGAGGGCAAGACGGTGCTGGTGGTGGCTGTCGGCTGCACCGGCGGCCGGCACCGCTCCGTGGCCGTGACCCACGCCCTGGCGGGCTATGTGACCTCCCTGGGCTATCAGGTGACGGAAAACCACCGGGATATGATGCGGACATAGGCGCTCCGGCGGCGGAGCGCGCGAGAGAAAGGAAGCCATGGAAAACGCAACGCTGTATCGCGGCCCCAGCGGAAAAGGGCCTAAAATCGTAGCCATTGGCGGTGGAACGGGCCTGTCCACCATGCTGCGGGGATTGAAACGCCACACCAATAATTTAACCGCCATCGTCACGGTGGCGGACGACGGCGGCGGCTCCGGCGTACTGCGCCAGGAGCTGGGGATGCTGCCCCCGGGGGACGTGCGCAACTGCCTGGAGGCCCTGGCCAACGTGGAGCCGGTGATGGGGGAGCTGCTCCACTACCGGTTTGCGGAGGGGTCCCTGAAGGGGCAGAGCTTCGGCAATCTCTTTCTGGCGGCCCTCAACGGCATCTCCGGCAGCTTTGACCAGGCGGTGAGCCTGATGAGCCAGGTGCTGGCCATCACCGGCCGGGTGCTCCCGGTGACCACCGCCAATGTGCAGCTGGAGGCGGAGTTTGAGAACGGGGCAAAGGTCCTGGGCGAGTCGAAGATCTTCTACTGCAAGAAGCGGGAGGACTGCCGTATCCGGCGGGTGCGTCTCCTGCCCCAGCGGCCCCCGGCGCTGGCCCCCGCCCTGGAGGCCATCAGCGAGGCGGATATGATTATCCTGGGGCCCGGCAGCCTCTATACCAGCATTATTCCCAATCTGCTGGTGGAGGGCATCGCCCGGGCCGTGGCGGACGCGGACGCGCTGAAGGTCTACGTGGCCAACGTCATGACCCAGGAGGGGGAGACCGAGGGCTACACCAACGCGGACCATATCCAGGCCATCTTCCAGCACTCCCTGCCCGGGCTGTTCCACCTGTGTCTGGTCAACTCCGCCAGCATCCCCCGGGAGGTCACCGAGCGCTACGCCCAGGAGGGGGCTGAGCCCGTGCGCTACGATAAGAACGCCTGCGCCCAGCTGGGCGTGGAGCTGGTCAGCCGCCCCGTGTCCACGGTCCGGAACGGCTACGTCCGCCACGACAGCCAGCTCCTGGCCGCCGCCCTGCTGGAGCTCCACGCCCAGCGCAGCGTGCGGATTGCGGGACTGGGGAAATATCGGACAGAGTAAGCAGTCATTCTTTTTTCTTGAAAGAAAAAAGAATCAAAAAAGAACTTTAGAGGCGCTGATTGGGAAACGCATCCTCGCACGAGAGCGCCTGGAGGGCGGCGCCGGTACGCAGGCCCAGCTGAAAAGCGCCGCTGGCGTAGTATTCGATGATATGGTCCAGATCCCACTCCTGGTAGACGTCCAGCTGGCTCCGCAGACGGTTTATGGGTTCCGCAAAATCACCCTTGCTTGCCTCCTCCAGGGTGGGCATGATATAATGGAAGTACAACCAAACCATAAAGTCATCCATGATGGTGCTCCTTTCAAAACGCGCCGAATACGGCGCAAGATTAAACAAAGTATAACATGCCATATACGGCGCGTCAAGAGGTTTATCATGGAATTAAAAGAAAGACTGCGCGTACTGCGCAAAGAGAAAAAGGAAACGCAGAAACAACTGGCCGCCATCATTGGTGTTGGGTACCGCCACTACCAGCGGTTTGAATCCGGCGAGAATGATCCAACCTTTAAGGACCTCTGCGCACTGGCGGACCACTTCGGCGTGACGCTGGACTATCTGGCTGGCCGGACAGACGAACGGTAGACGAACATCATATGAAATGTTACGAAAGATTAAAGGAACTGCGTAAAGAGCGAAAAGAAACGCAGACACAGACCGCAGAAGCTACGGGCATACTCACTCGCCAGTACCAGCGGTACGAATATGGAGAACAGAAGCCTGGACTGGACTATCTCTGGGCGCTGGCAGATCATTTTGATGTAACACTGGATTATCTGGTAGGCCGGACAGACGAGCGGTAGACGAACATCATGTGTAGGGGCGAGCATCGCTCGCCCGCTCTAACGAACCCCGCCGGCGGCCCGAAAGCGGCGGACAAGAGAGCAGAATATGGAATATTACAAAAGGTTAAAAGAGCTGCGCAAAGAACGAAAAGAAACACAGACGCAGACAGCAGAAGCCGCTGGGACAACGCTTCGCCAGTACCAGCGGTATGAACACGGAGAGCAGAAGCCAGGGCTGGATAATCTCTGCGCACTGGCGGACCACTTCGGCGTTACGCTGGACTATCTGGCTGGCCGGACAGACGAGCGGTAGACGAACATCATGCGCGGGCGACGCTCTCCCCTGCGTGACATTTTCTGAATTGACCAAGATTGCAAGAAAGCATGCGAAAGATTGAATTATGATAGAGATCAGCGTAAGCGGACTGAAAAAGTCCTTTGAAATAGGAAACAACATTCTCGACGGCGTCACCTTCCAGGTGGAGACCGGGGAGCGGGTGGGCCTGCTGGGCCGCAACGGCGCGGGCAAGTCCACCCTCTTCCGGATCCTCACCGGCGAGCTGGAGCCGGACGAGGGGGAGGTGGTCCTGTCCAGGGGGAGCCGGGTGGGCCTCATCTCCCAGATCCCCGTGTATCCGGCCGGGTACACGGTGGACGACGTGCTCCACACCGCCTTTGCCCGCCACCAGAAGCTGGCCCAGGAGATGGAGAAATTGGCCGGGGACATGGCCGCCGGGGACAATACCGAGGCCACCCTCCGCCGGTACGGGGAGCTGGCGGCCAAGTTCGAGGGCATCGGCGGCTACGATATGGACACCGCCGTGGGCAAGGTGGCCAACGGCCTGTCCATCCCCCCGGACATGCGCTCCCAGCTCTTCGACAGCCTCTCCGGCGGGGAGAAGACCCGGGTGAACCTGGGCCGTCTCATCCTGGAGGACACGGATATCCTCCTGCTGGACGAGCCCACCAATCACCTGGACCTCCACGCGGTGGAGTGGCTGGAGGACTACGTGCGCCGCTTCCGGGGCACGGTGGTGGCCATCAGCCATGACCGCTACTTCCTGGACCGCACCATCAGCCGGGTGGTGGAGATCTGCGACGGCAAGGCGGAGTTCTACTCCGGAAACTACACCTTCTACGCCATTGAGAAGGAGCGGCGCTACCAGGAGAAGCTCAAGCAGTACGAGAAGGAGCAGGCCAAAATCAAGCAGCTCCAGACGGCGGCGGACCAGCTCCACCTGTGGGCCTTCATGGGCAACGACAAGCTCCACAAGCGGGCCTTCTCCATGGAGCGGCGCATTGAGCGCATCCGCCAGACCGAGAAGCCCACCAGGGCCCGGGCCCTCACCAACCGCTTCGGGGAGAAGGAGTTCGTGGGGGACGAGGTCCTGCACATCAAGGACGTGGAGAAGTCCTTCGGGGACCGGCAGCTCTTTGGCGGTCTGGATCTGCGGGTGGAGGGGGGCGAGCGCATCGCCCTCATCGGAGACAACGGCACCGGCAAGTCCACCCTGCTGAAAATCCTTATGGGGGAGGAGGCCCCGGACGGGGGCCGGGTGAAGTACGGTCCCACGGTGCGGGTGGCCTACCTGCCCCAGATCATCCGCTTTGAGAACCCCCAGCGGACCCTGGTGGACACCATGCTCTACGCCAAGCGGGGCATCACCACCCAGACCGCCCGGGACCGGCTGGCGGCCTTCAACTTCCGGGGGGAGGACGTGTTCAAATCCGTCTCCGTCCTCTCCGGCGGGGAGCAGAGCCGCCTGCGCCTGTGTATGCTCATGGACGAGGAGATCAACCTGCTCGTCCTGGACGAGCCCACCAACCATCTGGACATCGCCAGCCGGGAGTGGATCGAGGAGGCCGTGGAGGCCTACGAGGGGGCCCTCCTCTTTGTCAGCCATGACCGCTACTTCATCAACCGCTTTGCCACCCGGATCTGGGAGCTGGAGGGCGGGGTCATCACCGACTACCCTGTCCCCTTCGCCCGCTACCGGGAGATCAAGGAGCGGGACAAGGTCCTGGCGCAGTCTCAGTCCCGGCCCGACAGGAGCAAGCCCAAGCCCGCCCCCAAGGGGGGCCGGGCCCAGCAGAACGCCCGCAAGCAGCTGACCATCTGCGAGCGGGACATGGAGAAGCTGGAGGCGGAGATCAAGGCCCTGGAGGCGGACATGGAGGCCAGCGCCTGCGACTACGAGAAGTACAGCGCCCTCTACGCCCGGAAGGAGGAGCTGGACCAGCAGCTGATGGAGCTGATGGAGCGCTGGGAGGCCCTGGCGGAGGCGGCAGAGGGATGAGACAGATTTCTTTCTGTAGAAAAGAGTGGATATATTACGCTCTGGCGCTGCTCTGTCTGGCTGCGGGGGCCCTGGCGCTGACGGTGTACACCGCCGTGCGCTTTACGGGCCTCCTCCTGTGTGCTGCCGCCGGGGCGCTGACGGTCCTGGGGCTTCTCTCCCGCCTGAGCAAAACCCATCCCTGGGCCCGGTGGGCCAGGAGAATCGCGCTGGGGCTGCTGGCGGCGGGGTTCGCCCTGTTTGCCGCACTGGAGGTCCGGGTCCTGTCCTGGGCCCGGACGGACGCCGGAACGCCGGCCTCGGCCATTGTGGTGCTGGGGGCCGGGGTCAACGGCACAGCGCCCTCCCTGAGCCTGGAGACCCGGCTGGACGCCGCCCTGGCCTACGCCCTGGACCACCCGGAAGTGCCCATCGTGGTCTCCGGCTCCCAGGGGCCCGGGGAGGAGATCAGCGAGGCGGCGTGCATGTACGGATGGCTGGCGGCGCGGGGCGTCCCGCCGGAGCGGATCCTCCTGGAGGACCGGGCCCGGGATACGGAGGAGAACATCCGCTATTCCCTGGCGCTCCTGGAGGAGCGGGGGATCGGGGGGAGCGTGGCTGTGGTCACCAGCGGCTACCACCTGTGCCGGGCGGCCCTCCACATGGATCGCATGGGCGGCTCCATGGTCCCGGTGGCGGCCCCCATGCCGGCCCAATACCTTCCGCTGTCTGTCAACTACTACATCCGGGAGGCCTTCGCCATGGCGGCGGAGCTGCTGCTTCCGAACCAATAGGGAAAGGAGACCCACCATGTACACCCTCTGTCTCTACTACAGCCGCACAGGCTCCACGGAGAAGCTCATCCGGGAGATTGCCCAGGAGCTGGGCTGCGAGATGTTCAAGCTGGACGACGGCGTGGACCGAACCGGCTGGCGGGGCTGGCTGCGCAGCGGCATGCAGGCCATGTCCCGCCGTCCGCCCCGGGTGACGCTGCCCAAGACCACCCTGCCTCTGAGCGTATACGATCTGGTCATCATCGGCACCCCTGTATGGGCGGGCCGGTGCAGCGCGCCGGTGCGGAGCTTTCTGATGGAGTACGGCGAGGACATCCGCCGGGCGGCCTACGTCATCACCCGGGGCAGCGAGGTCCACTACGAGGAGGTCTTTGACCAGATGGACCTCTATGTCCGCTCCCCCCGGGTCCACGCGGTGAGCATCCGGCCCAACGCCGTGGGCGCGGACTTCTGGCGGGACGAATTTCTCGCCAGCATCCGGGGCGGAGGAAAGGAGAAGAGCGACCATGCTGGATAAGCTGAAAACCATAGACGACCGCTTTGAGGCCATCACCAGCCAGCTGGAGGACCCGGCCACCTACGCGGACCCGGACCTGCTGCGCCGGCTGACCCGGGAGCAGAAGGAGCTGGAGCCGGTGGTGGAGGCCTACCGGGCCTGCCGCCGGGCGGAGGAGAATCTGGCCTCCGCCCAGGAGCTGCTCGCGGACCCGGAGCTGCGGGAGATGGCCCAGGAGGAGATCCAGGAGGCGAGGCGGGAGATGGACCGGCTGCGGGAGGAGCTGAAGGTCCTCCTCCTGCCCCGGGATCCCAACGACAGCCGGAACGTGGTCATGGAGATCCGGGGCGGCGTGGGCGGCGAGGAGGCCATGCTCTTTGCCGCGGACCTGTTCCGGATGTACGTGATGTACGCGGAGGCCCGGGGCTGGAAGCTGGAGGTGGTCAGCCGCAGCGAGACGGAGCTGGGCGGGCTCAAGGAGATCAGCTTCCTGGTGGAGGGGGACGGGGCCTGGTCCCGGCTCAAATATGAGAGCGGGGCCCACCGGGTCCAGCGGGTGCCGGTGACGGAGTCCTCGGGCCGCATCCAGACCTCCGCCGCCACGGTGGCCGTGCTGCCGGAGGCGGAGGAGGTGGAGTTCGCCATTGATCCCAATGACCTGAAAATCGACACCTTCCGCTCCTCCGGGGCCGGCGGCCAGCACATCAACAAGACCGAGAGCGCCATCCGCATCACCCATCTGCCCACGGGGGTGGTGGTGGAGTGCCAGGACGAGCGCAGCCAGTACAAGAACAAGGACCGGGCCATGAAGATTCTCCGCTCCAAGCTCTACGAGGCGGAGCAGGAGAAGCAGAACGCGGCCATTGCCGCCCAGCGGCGCAGTCAGGTGGGCTCCGGGGACCGGTCCGAGCGGATTCGGACCTACAACTTCCCCCAGGGCCGGGTGACAGACCACCGCCTCACCGGGGATGTGAAGAATTTCGCCATTGACGCGGTCATCAACGGCGGCCTGGACCCCATTGTGGACGCGCTGACCACCGCCGATCAGGCGGCCAAGCTGGCCGAGGCGGGGGAGTCTTAAGGGGCTTCAGCAGCTTGCATATCATGTCTAAAAGTTTTTTCTTTTGCTTCTTTTCTTTTTTTCAAAAAAGAAAAGAAGAAGAAAGCTCAGGTTATACCATGATAAAGACGCAGCTTCTGACAGAAAAGGATATTGAAGCCGCCGCCGCCATTCTCCGGGCTGGGGGCCTTGTGGGCATCCCCACGGAGACGGTCTACGGCCTGGGGGCCAACGGCCTGGACCCGGCGGCGGTCCGCCGCATCTTCGAGGCCAAGGGCCGGCCCCAGGACAACCCCCTCATCCTCCACATCCCGGACCCCTCCTGGCTGGAGCGGTACTGCCGGGACGTGCCGGCGGCGGCCCGCCGGCTGGCGGAGCAGTTCTGGCCCGGCCCCCTGACCATGATCCTGCCCCGGCGGGCGCTGGTCCCCGACGAGGTGACCTGCGGCCTGGAGACCGTGGGGGTCCGGTGCCCCGATCATCCGGTGACCCTGGCTATCATCCGGGCCGCCGGGGTCCCCGTGGCCGCCCCCAGCGGCAACCGCTCCGGCCGGCCCAGCCCCACCTGCGCCCGCCACATGCTGGAGGACATGGAGGGGCGGATCCAGGCCGTGGTGGACGGGGGCCCCTGCGGAGTGGGGGTGGAGTCCACCATCGTGGACCTGACGCTCCCGGTTCCCCGGCTGCTGCGGCCCGGCGGACTGCCCCTGGAGGCCCTGGAGGCGGTCCTTGGGCATGTGGACGTGGACCGGGCGGTGACCGCCCCCCTGTCCCCCGGGGAGAAGCCCCGGGCCCCGGGGATGAAGTACCGCCACTACGCCCCCCGGGCCCCTGTCACCGTGGTGACCGGAGACGGGGCGGCCACGGCCGCCTATATCCGGCGGCAGGCGGGGGCGAATGCCGGGGTGATCTGCTTTACAGAGTACCAGGAACAGTTCCCCGGCTGCACGGTGCGCTCCATCGGACCCGCGGGGGACCGGGGGGAGCAGGCCCGGCGGGTGTTCGACGCCCTGCGGTCCTTCGACGGCACACCCGTGACCGCCATCTTCGCCCAGTGCCCCGGAGAGGAGGGGCTGGGCCTGGCGGTGGCCAACCGGCTGAAAAAGGCGGCCGGGTTCCAGATCGTGGCGGCGGAGGAGGGAGAGCCGTGATCGTCATCGGCCTTACCGGCCCCACCGGCGCGGGCAAGACCACTGCCCTGGAGGCGCTGGCGGGGCTGGGCTTTGAGATCGTGGACTGCGACAAGCTGTACTACCAGCTCCTGGCTCGGGACGGCGCTCTGCGAAACGCCCTGGAGGCTGCCTTCGGCCCCGTGTTTCTGCCGGACGGAAATCTGGACCGGCGGCGGCTGGCGGCCCGGGTCTTTGGGGACCCGGAGGAGCTGGCACGGCTCAACGCCCTGGTCTATCCCGCCATGTCCGCTGCTGTGGAACAAAAAATTCGAAATTGTTCACAAAAAAGACTTGCTATTGATGCGGTGAATCTGGTAGAATCCGGAATGGGGGAACTGTGCAGCGCAACGGTGGCTGTCACAGCGCCCCCGGCAGTCCGTCTGCGGCGGATTATGGTCCGGGACGGCCTCAGCGAGGAGCAGGCCCGGGCCCGGATTGCGGCCCAGAAGGCGGACGCGTGGTATCGGGAGCACTGCACTCTCCTGCTGGAGAACGAGGCGGAGGACACGGAGCGTTTCGCCCGGCTTGCGGGAGAATTTTTCCAGGTGCTTATACTATTATTCAATGGAGGAGAAGGCAAAATGGACATGAAAGAGTGGAAGGAAAAGCTGATGCCGGAGCGGAAGAACGGCTATGACCGTCTGCCCGCCGGGGAGCGGGAGGCCGTGAACGCCTACTGCCAGGACTACAAGGCATACCTGGACGCCGGCAAGACCGAGCGGGAGTGCGTCCAGGAGGGGATCCGGCTGGCCGAGGCCAAGGGCTTCCGGGCCTACCAGCGGGGCATGAGCCTCCAGGCGGGGGACAAGGTGTACGTGAACAACCGGGGCAAGATGCTGATGCTGGCTGTCATCGGCAAGGAGAGCCTGGCCCAGGGCGTCCACATCGCCGCCGCCCACGTGGACAGCCCCCGGCTGGACCTGAAGCCCACCCCCCTCTATGAGGAGAACGAGCTGGCCTACCTGAAGACCCACTACTACGGCGGCATCCGCAAGTACCAGTGGGTGACCATCCCTCTGGCCATCCACGGCGTGGTGGCCCTCAAGGACGGAAAGGTGATCCCCGTGGTCCTGGGCGAGGGGGACGAGCCCAAGCTGTTCATCAGCGACCTGCTGCCCCATTTGGGCGCGGAGCAGAACAAGAAGACCCTCAGCGAGGCCTTTGCCGGCGAGCAGCTGAACCTGCTGGTGGGCAGCGAGCCCATGGAGGGCGAGGGCAAGGACCGGGTCAAGCTGGCGGTGATGAAGCGTCTGTATGAGAAGTACGGCTTTGTGGAGGCGGACTTCATCTCTGCGGAGCTGGAGGTGGTCCCGGCGGCCAACGCCGCGGACGCGGGTCTGGACGGCAGCATGATCGCCTCCTACGGCCACGACGACCGGGTGTGCGGCTACGCGGCCCTGCGGGCCCTGCTGGATCTGGACGGCGCGCCGGCCAAGACCGCCGTGTGCATACTGGCGGACAAGGAGGAGGTTGGCTCCGCAGGCGTGGCCGGCATGGCCACCGCCGCCTTTGACACCTTCATGGAGGATCTGTGCGAGGGCCAGGGCGTGCCGGTGCGGGTCTGCATGGAGAAGAGCATGTGCCTGTCCGCCGACGTGACGGCGGCCTTTGACCCCAACTTCCCGGATGTGTACGAGAAGAACAACTCCGCCTTCCTCAACTACGGCATCGGCCTGAGCAAGTACACCGGCAGCCGGGGCAAGAGCGGGTCCAACGACGCCTCCGCGGAGCTGGTGGCCCTGGTGCGCCGGATTCTGGACGACAAGGGCGTATTCTGGCAGATGGCGGAGCTGGGCAAGGTGGACGCCGGCGGCGGCGGCACTGTGGCCAAGTTCATGGGCGACAGGAACATTGACACCCTGGACGCGGGCGTGCCTGTGCTGGCTATGCACGCGCCCTGCGAGGTGGTGGCAAAGCTGGACTGCTACATGACCTACAAGGCCTGCAAGGCCATCTATGAGAGCGCGGACTGATCGGAGAAATGAAAAACGCGGGGCGGCGCCAGACGGCGCCGCCCTGTGCATATTGCTTGCGGTAGAAAAAGACCATGTCCGATAGAGCTCGGACATGGTCTCTTTTGCATCAATAGTATCTCTTGTTACGGTTCTTGCGAGCGGCCTCAGACTTCTTGCGGCGCTTGACACTGGGGCTCTCATAATGCTCTCTGCGGCGGACCTCCGCCAGAACGCCGGCCTTGGCACAGCTGCGCTTGAAACGCTTGAGCGCGCTGTCCAGAGATTCATTTTCCTTTACATGGACTTCAGACATCTATTTTCCCTCCCTCCGATACACCCGGCTCTATCCTGGATGCTCTTTCGGGCCATTTTCGTGGCTTAACGAAGTAGATTATACCCAATTTTTCGCCGCTTGTCAAGGAAAATTTTAAGGGAAGGAACGCCGGCAAACCGGGGGCCATTTCTGCTCACGCCTTCTCCACCCGAATTTGCTCCAAAAGGGCCAGGGTATTCTCCCGGGTGCCCAGCCAGTCGTCGAAGGCGGTGGCACAGCCGGCGGCAACGCCCATCTGGAGGGCCCGGCCGAAATCCCCCGACTGGCGCAGGCCGGTCAGGAAGCCGGCCACCAGGGAATCTCCCGCGCCTACCGTGTTGCGCACCTGGCCGATACAGGCGTTGGCGAAGTAGAGCTCCTGCTCCTCCGTGAGCAGAAAGGCCCCCTGCCGCCCCATGGAGACCAGCACGTTCCGTGCTCCCTCGTGCTGGAGCTGACGCGCCAGCTCAACCCCCTCGGTCTCGTCCAAGTCCTCTACGCCGAACAGGGCTCCCAGCTCCATCAGATTGGGCTTGACCAGAAAGGGACGGCACCCCAGGCACTGCCACAGAGACTCCCCGGTGCAGTCCAGGACCGTCATGCAGCCGGTAGCCACCACCTGCTGGAGGATGGATACATAGAAGGGGATGCTCTGGGCCCAGCCGGAGAGCACTACGGCATCCTCCGTCCCCACCTCACGGAGGAGCTCCAGAAGCTTGGCCATATCCGCCTCCCCCAGATCCGGGCCCCGGCCATTGACCGCCGTTTCTACTGCGCCCCGGAACTTGACATTGATGCGGCTCTGTCCTCCGCCGCTGAGCTCCAGCAGCGTGTGAGAACAGCCCAGATCGTCCAGCAGGTCACGGATGGTCTGACCAATGCGCCCGGCGGCGAACCCCAGCACCCTGGTCTCCTGCCCCAGCCGCTGCAGGGAGATGGATACATTGATGCCTTTTCCGCCGGGATAGATGACCTCGCTTCTTGTACGGTTGACCTGCCCCGGAATCAGCTCCGTTTCCACGGTGTAATCCAACGATGGATTGGTAGTAATGGTATAGATCATAAAACACACCTCCCTCCAAGAATAGCCCTAGAATATCACAAAGCGCCAAATATTGCAAGGCTGGGCGGCAATCAAGGGGCATCCAAGCGCGCAGTTCATGGACGTCAAACAAGAACACGTGTGAAGCGCTGAATGACAGGAAGGGGCCGTGGGCACAGGGGCGCTGAAAACACTACCGGGCCAGGATCTCGGAGATCATGGTATCCACCAGGATCATGCTGCGGGGCATGTGGAAGGGTCCCTTGAAGGTGCTGCCCTTGGTGGAGGGCTGTGTGGGCAGGCCGTCCCGGCGGAGATAGCCGTACCACTCGCCGTACTCCGGGTCCGCGAAGTGGGCCTTGCAGTAGTCCATGGTCTTATAGAACCAGTCCAGATACTTCTCCTCCCCGGTGTCCCGGTAGAGCATCATGGAGGCGATGAGGATCTCGTTGTGGGGCCACCACAGCTTCATGTCGTGCTCATAGGCCTCCGGCGGCTTGCCCAGGGCGTCGATGAAGTAGAGCAGTCCGCCGTACTCCTTGTCCCAGCCGGCCTCAATGGCCCAATCGAACATCTGGGCCGCCCGCTCCACCAGCTCCTTGTCCCCGGTCCGCTTGGCGTGCTCCAGAAGGAACCAGACGCCCTCAATGTCGTGGCCCGGGTTCACCGTGCGGCCCTCGGTGTAGAAGAGCCGGGGCTCCCCGTCCTCAGCCACGTTCTCCAGCACGCATTTGAGCTCCGGCTTCACGTGGTAGCGGAAGATGTCCTCCACGCACTGCCGCGCCCGCTCCTCATAGAGCGCCTGGCGCTCGGGGTCCGTGCGCAGCAGGATGCCTGTGACGTTGAGAATAATCATGGGGATGCCGAAGGCACGGCCCGTGCGGGTCTCGGGGATGGTCTTGGGGCCCATGGCCACCGGGTCCGCCTTGCCCTGGCTCAGATCCCAGTAGAGGTCATAGCACTGCCGCGCCCGCTCCAGCCGCTTCTGCTCCCCTGTTACCCCGTAGTACTCCGCGTTGGCCGCGGCGCAGAAGGCCTCGGAGAAGTAGTAGCGCCGCTGGCGCAGGGGCTTGCCCTCCGCCGTGACGGTGAAGTACATCCGGTCTCCGGCGGCATGGTTGAAGCAGTGGGCCTCCATGAAGTCCAGGCAGCTGCGGCTGGCCTCCAGCCACTCCGGCCTTGTGCCGTAGGTACGGCAGAGGAAGGCGTAGATCCAGCCGCACCGGCCCTGCATCCACACGCTCTTGTCTGTGGAGTAGATCTCCCCCCTCCGGTCAAGGCAGGTGTACACGCCGCCGTGCTCCTGATCCATGCCGTTTTTCAGCCAGAAGTCCGCAGAGCTCTTCAGCTCCTCCCGCACCCACGCCTGGGCATCCGCCAGTTTCTGTCGATCCATGGTTGTTCCTCCCTTATAAATGTTGTCATTGCGGTTTTTCCTATTGTACCATCTTCAAAATCATTTTTCAATCAGGGGAGCTCAATCGAAAAAGATTTTTATTTTGGGGTGACAGGTGCTGCAAATTATGGTAAAATAGGAGGCGGCCGGCTGGAAAATATGGGATCCGGCAAGAGAGAAGCGCCCCCGCCGGCAGAGGACGGCCGGCTCAAATTGACGCGTTTGGAGGAGAACGATATGAACAGATACGGTATCTCGGTACAGCTCAAGCATGTCCCGCCCCTGGACCCGGACTTCATCCCCCTGCTGCGCTACAACCAGGCCTTCCTGGCGGACGCCAAGAAGCCCGTGGGCATCGCCGTGGAGCGGGCGGACGGCCAGATGGCCTCCTGCCGCACCTTCATCCACGGCACGCCGGAGATGGAGCAGGCGGACCACTACTATATCAACCGCCTGGTGAAAACCATCCTGTGGATGAAGGGCGGCTTCAAGATCTACGTCAGCGGGGACGAGGGCGTGTTCAATTACCTGAAAAAGGCCTACAGCGCCGGCGGAGAGCAGGCCTTTGACTGGGACTACATGGCCAACATCTTCGAGCACCCCTTTGAGGTGGTGCTGGTGGACGACATCCCCGCGGCCAAGGACGCGCCCAAGGCCATGGGCGGCCACCTGGAGGGCTGCCGCATCGGCTTCGACGCCGGCGGAAGCGACCGGAAGGTCTCTGCGGTCATCGACGGCGAGACCGTCTACTCCGAGGAGGTGGTCTGGTTCCCCAAGATCA
>CAJTWF010000016.1 GCA_910579965.1 uncultured Oscillospiraceae bacterium | reverse complement strand
CCTACGCCGAGGGCATCTGGGATACCCCCGAGGCCCAGCAGTGCTTCGACATCATCGCCAAGCTGGCCAGCTACACCAACCCCGTCACCCCCGCCCAGGCCAACGATCAGGACTTCACCCAGAACCAGCAGCTGGTGCTGGACAACAAGGCCCTGTTCATGCCCAACGGTACCTGGATTGTGGGCGAGATGGCCGAGGCTCCCCGGGCCGACGGCTTTGCCTGGGGCATGACCGCCCTGCCCGCCGCCAAGGCCGGCGGCAACGGCGCCAGCTACTGCTGGCTGGAGCAGGCATGGATCCCCGCCGAGGCGCCCAACATGGACGCTGCCAAGCAGTTCGTGGCCTTCCTGTACTCTGACGCGGCCTGCGCCATCTTTGCCAAGGGCGGCGCTGTGCAGCCCGTCCCCGGCCTGACCGACAATCTGGAGGGCGACAACAAGATGTTCTACGCCATCTATGACAACGGCGCCGACGCCGCCATGGGCAACTTCGCCGCCTACAACGCCGTGGCCGGCCTGGGCTCTGTCCGCGAGGTGTTCCTGGATCCCGTCAACAGCCTGGTCAACGGCTCCATCACCCAGGAGCAGTGGGTTGCCGACGTGAAGGCCGCCAGCGATCAGATGCGGGCCAACATCATGGGCTGATCCTGACAAACCATATAGGTTCTTAATCACATAGTCCGTAAGCAGGCGGCGGTGAGCGTTTGCTCGCCGCCGCCCGCTTTTTTTCAACAGAGAGAGGAGAGATTTCATGCGCCGCAGCAAGGAACGCAGCCGGTTTATCTTTCTGTGCGTAGCGCCGGCCACCATCCTGTTTTTCATCTTCATGGTGCTGCCCACCCTCAACGTCTTCCGCATGTCCCTCTTTGAGCGGGGGGCCTACTCCCCCACAGAGACCTTCGTGGGCCTGAACAACTTCAAGGTCCTGTTCCAGGACGCCAAGTTCATCTCCGCCATGCAGAACACCATTCTGCTCATCGCCGTTGTCACCATTGTGACCTTCTTCTTTGCCCTGCTCTTTGCCGGCATTCTCACCCGGGAGAAGCTGAAGGGCCAGAACTTCTTCCGGGTCATCTTCTATATCCCCAACATCCTCTCCGTGGTGGTCATCGCCGGCATCTTCTCCGCCGTCTACAAGCCGGAGAACGGTATGCTCAACAGCGTGCTCTCCTTCTTTGCCGGCCACGAGGTGATGATCCTCTGGAAGGACCAGCAGATGGTGATGGTCTCCATCATCATCGCCATGGTCTGGCAGGCCATCGGCTACTACATGGTCATGTATATGGCCTCCATGGCTGCGGTGCCCGCGGACCTCTACGAGTCCGCCAGCCTGGACGGCGCGGGCCGGACGGCTCAGTTTTTCCAGATCACCCTGCCCCTCATCTGGACCAACATCCGCACCACCCTCACCTTCTTCATCATCTCCACCATCAATATGGCCTTCCTGTTTGTCAAGGCCATGGTGGCCAAGGGCATGGCGGACGTGGGCCTGAGCTTCATGTACAGCCAGAAGGACGCCGGGCTCTACGGCTACGCCATGGCCGCCGGCGTGGTGATCTTCCTGTTCTCCTTCCTGCTCTCGGCCATGGTCAACAAGGTCACCGAGCGGGACGTGCTGGAAATGTAAGGGGGTGCGGATATGAACAAAACAGCCGGAAAGGGCGAGCCCCTCTTCAAGGCCTTTATCTATGTGGCCCTCATCACCCTGGCGGTGCTCATCATCGTGCCTGTGGCCTGGGTGTTCCTGGCCTCCATCAAGCAGAACAGCGAGTTCTACGGCAACCCCTGGGCCCTGCCCGCCGGGTTCTACTGGCAGAACTTCGTAAACGCCTGGAACGCGGCCAGCATGGGCAGCTACATGGTCAACTCCGTCATCGTCACGGCCCTGAGCCTGGCGCTGCTGCTGGTGGTGGCCCTGCCGGCGGCCTACTGCCTGTCCCGGTTCCAGTTCACAGGCAGAAAGCTGCTCAACACCTGCTTCATGGCCGGGCTCTTTATCAACGTCAACTACATCGTGGTGCCTATCTTCCTCATGCTCAAGGACGGCGACGCCTTCCTCAAGACCACCCTGGGCAGCGCCATGCTCCTCAACAACCTCTTTGTGCTGGCGGTGGTCTACGCCTCCACGGCCCTGCCCTTCACCATCTACCTCCTCTCCGGCTACTTCGCCACCCTGCCCCACGACTTTGAGGAGGCGGCCTACATCGACGGCGCGGGCTACGGGGCCACCATGGTGCGCATCATCTTCCCCATGGCCCAGCCCTCCATCATCACCATCATCCTCTTCAACTTCCTCTCCTTCTGGAACGAGTACATCATCTCCATGACCCTCATGGCCAGCGCCACAGGCCAGCGGACCCTGCCGGTGGGCCTTCTGAACCTGATGCAGGCCCAGCAGTCCTCGGCGGAGTACGGCATTCTCTACGCCGGTCTGGTGCTGGTGATGCTGCCCACGCTGGTCCTCTATATCTGCGTGCAGAAGAAGCTGACCCAGGGCATGACCGTGGGCGGATTGAAGGGATAACCCGCTGGCATTTTCGTCGGATACCTTTCTTTGACAGAAAGAATGGATACTTGCACAAGGAGGCAGAGCCACATGCAATTTTGGAAAGAACACACCGCGCTGCGGATGGTCCTGATGCTGCTCACCTTTGTTCTGGGACTGTTCCTGCTGATCTACGGCTGGCGGCAGACCGGGCAGATGGGCGGCCTGCTGCTGATGCTGGCCGGGCTGGCCCTGCTGCTGGGGACCCTGGCCCTGTACAACAAGCCCTTCGAGGACCCGAAAAAGCGCTGAAAGGGAAGCATTTATGGAAAATCAACAGTTTGGACGGGTGACCATCCCCACGGACGTGGACGTGGTCCCCGAGACCCTGGAGCTGGTGCGGCGCTGGGGCGCGGACGCCATCCGGGACTGCGACGGCACCGACTTTCCCCAGGAGCTCAAGAGCGTGGACGCCAAGGTCTACTCCACCTACTACACCACCCGCAAGGACAACGCCTGGGCCAAGGCCAATCCGGACGAGGTGCAGCAGTGCTATATCATGACCGGGTTTTACACCGCCTCCGGCGGGCCCCTTGCCATCCCCCTCATGCAGGGCATCAGCCGGGAGCTGATGGAGCCCAATACCCGGGACGACATCCGCCGCTGGTGGGAGGTCATGGACCGCACCGCCGGCGAGCCCCTGTCAGCGGACCTGTGGCGGTATGACCAGGAGGCGGGATGCGTGGTCATCGACGCGCCGGAGCCCTTCCACGACTACACGGTGAGCTTTCTGGCCTACCTCATCTGGGACCCGGTCCACATGTACAACGCCGTTACCAACGGCTGGAAGGACTTTGAGCACCAGATCACCTTTGACGTGCGCCAGCCCAAGACCCACAAGTTCACCATGGAGCGGCTGCGGAGGTTCATCGCGGACCACCCCTACGTGGACGTGATCCGCTACACCACCTTCTTCCACCAGTTCACCCTCATCTTTGACGAGCTGAAGCGGGAGAAGTACGTGGACTGGTACGGCTACTCCGCCAGCGTGTCCCCCTACATTCTGGAGCAGTTTGAAAAGGAGGCGGGCTACCCCTTCCGCCCGGAGTTCATCATTGACCAGGGCTACTACAACAACCAGTACCGGACGCCCAGCCGGGAGTTCAAGGACTTCATGGCCTTCCAGCGGCGGGAGGTGGCGAAGCTGGCCAGGGAGATGGTGGACATCACCCACGAGCTGGGCAAGGAGGCCATGATGTTCCTGGGGGACCACTTCATCGGTACGGAACCCTATATGCCTGAGTTCACTGCCATCGGCCTGGACGCGGTGGTGGGCAGCGTGGGCAACGGCTCCACCCTGCGCCTCATCTCCGACATCCCCGGGGTGAAGTACACCGAGGGCCGGTTCTTGCCCTACTTCTTCCCGGACACCTTCCACGAGGGAGGGGATCCGGTCCGGGAGGCCAAGGTCAACTGGGTCACCGCCCGCCGGGCCATCCTCCGCAAGCCCATTGACCGCATCGGCTACGGCGGCTATCTGAAGCTGGCCTGCCAGTTCCCGGAGTTCATCGACTACGTGGAGAGCGTTTGCAAGGAGTTCCGGGAGCTGTACGCCAACATCGGCGGCGGCCGGCCCTACTGCGTGAAGACGGTGGCTGTGCTCAACAGCTGGGGGCGGGCCCGGTCCTGGGGCTGCCACATGGTCCACCACGCCCTGTACCAGAAGCAGAACTACTCCTACGCCGGGGCCATTGAGGCCCTGTCCGGCGCGCCCTTTGACGTGCGGTTTCTGAGCTTTGACGATCTGAAGGCGGATCCCCATGTTCTGGACGGTGTGGACGTGCTGCTCAACATCGGCGGCGGCGACACGGCCCACACCGGCGGCGCGGTCTGGGAGGACCCGGCCATTGCCGCGATGGTGAAGCGCTTCGTGTGGAACGGCGGCGGCCTTATCGGCGTGGGCGAGCCCTCGGGCCACCAGTACCAGGGCCGGTACCTCCAGCTCTCCGGCGTGCTGGGGGTGGAGAAGGAGACCGGCTTCACCCTGGGGTACGACAAGTACAACTGGGAGGAGCACCCGGACCACTTCCTCCTGGCCGACTGCACCGGACCGGTGGACTTCGGCGAGGGCCAGCGGGGGATCTACGCCCTGCCCGGGGCCCAGGTGCTGGTCCAGCGGGAGCGGGAGGTGCAGCTGGCGGTGAACGAGTTCGGCCAGGGCCGGGCGGTGTACGTCTCCGGCCTGCCCTACTCCTTCGAGAACAGCCGCCTGCTCTACCGGGCTATCCTCTGGAGCGCCCACGGGGAGGCGGAGCTGCACCGGTGGTTCTCCAGCAATTTCAACGCGGAGGTCCACGCCTTCCTGGACCGTGGAAAGTACTGCGTGGTGAACAACACCTACGAGCCCCAGTCCACCACAGTGTATACCGACGGCGGCAGCTCCCGCCTGGAGCTGGACGCCAACGAGATCCGCTGGTTCAGCGTGTAAGCTGACGAGAGGCCCTGCGCCCTGTATTGGGCGCAGGGCCTCAGACGCGCGGGGGGCCTGCTGGGGGAAGCGCATGGAAATGAATTTTTGCCGCGGCAGATTGACCTTTGCGGGATCTGCGCAGGGGCGAGCATCGCTCGCCCCTGCATAAATCCCGAAGGGATTCATCTGCCGCTGTAAAAAGGGATTTCCCTGGCCCCCGCAATAAACCTCCTTGCAAACGCGGGAATATGTGGTATACTATACTCTGTATTTGTGTGTGCAAATCAACTCTTACGACAGAGGAGTATACAATAATGGGTTTGATTACGAAACTTTTCGGCACCTACAGCGAGCGGGAGCTCAAGCAGATCTACCCCGTCGTGGACAAGATCGAGGCCCTGGAGACGGACTGCAAGGCCCTGACGGACGCCCAGCTCGCCGCCAAGACGCCGGAGTTCAAGTCCCGCCTGGAGCAGGGCGAGACCCTGGACGATCTGCTGCCGGAGGCCTTCGCCGTGGTGCGGGAGGCGGCGCACCGGGTGCTGGGGCTGCGGCCCTACCGGGTGCAGCTGGTGGGCGGCGTGGTGCTTCACCAGGGCCGTATCGCTGAGATGAAGACCGGCGAGGGCAAAACCCTGGTGGCCACCCTCCCCGCCTATCTCAACGCCCTCACCGGCCGGGGCGTCCACATCGTCACGGTCAACGACTACCTTGCCAAGCGCGACAGCGAGTGGATGGGCAAGGTCTACCGCTTCCTGGGCCTCACCGTGGGCCTCATCGTCCACGGCCTGGACAAGGCCCAGCGTCAGGCCGCCTACGCCGCCGACATCACCTACGGCACCAACAACGAGATGGGCTTCGACTACCTGCGGGACAACATGTCCCTCTACGCCCGGGAGCTGGTCCAGCGGGGCCACAACTTCGCCATCGTGGACGAGGTGGACTCCATCCTCATCGACGAGGCCAGGACCCCCCTGATTATCTCCGGCATGGGGGAGAAGTCCACCCAGATGTACGACATGGCGGAGATGTTTGTCCAGGGCCTCAAGAAGATGGTCATCGCCGAGACCGACGAGAAGGCCGAGGAGGACGTGAACCTCGACGCGGACTACGTGGTGGATGAGAAGGCCCGCACCGCCACCCTCACCGCCCGGGGCATCGCCAAGGCGGAGGAGTTCTTCCACGTGGAGAACCTCTCCGACCCGGAGAACGCCACCACCAGCCACCACATCAACCAGGCCATCAAGGCCCACGGCGTCATGAAGCGGGACATTGACTACGTCATCAAGGACGGCCAGGTCATCATCGTGGATGAGTTCACCGGCCGGCTCATGTTCGGCCGCCGCTACAGCGAGGGCCTCCATCAGGCCATCGAGGCCAAGGAGCGGGTAAAGGTGGAGCGGGAGAGCAAGACCCTGGCCACCATCACCTTCCAGAACTACTTCCGCCTGTACACCAAGCTCTCCGGCATGACCGGTACGGCCCTCACCGAGGAGGAGGAGTTCGGCGCCATCTACAAGCTGGACATTGTGGAGATCCCCACCAACCGCCCCCTGGCCCGTGTGGACGATCACGACGTGGTCTACAAGACGGAGGCCGCCAAGTACCGGGCCGTCATCGAGCAGATCAAGGCGTGCCACGCCAAGGGCCAGCCGGTGCTGGTGGGCACGGTGTCCATTGAGAAGAACGAGCACCTCTCCAAGCTCCTGACCAAGGAGGGCATCAAGCACAACCTCCTCAACGCCAAGAACCACGAGCGGGAGGCGGAGATCGTGGCCCAGGCGGGCAAGCTGGGGGCCGTCACCGTGGCCACCAACATGGCCGGCCGCGGAACCGATATCATGCTGGGGGGCAACGCGGAGTTCATGGCCAAAAACGACCTGCGTAAGGCGGGGCTCACCGACGAGCTCATCGCCGAGGCCACCGGCTACGCGGAGACGGACAGCCAGGAGATCCTGGAGGCCCGGAAGCTCTTTGCCGAGAGCATGGACAGGCACCGCGCCGAGATCGCCGGCGAGGCGGAGCAGGTCCGCGCCGCCGGGGGCCTGTTCATCATCGGCACCGAGCGCCACGACTCCCGCCGCATTGACAACCAGCTCCGGGGCCGCGCCGGCCGCCAGGGGGATCCCGGCGAGACCCGGTTCTACCTGAGCCTGGACGACGACCTCATGCGCCTGTTCGGCGGGGAGCGGATGACCGGCCTCATGGACCGGCTGGACATCGGCGAGGACATCCCCATTGAGAACAGGATGCTCACCAAGGGCATCGAGAACGCCCAGACCAGCGTGGAGTCCCGGAACTTCCAGTCCCGCAAGAGCACCCTGGAGTACGACGACGTCATGAACAAGCAGCGGGAGATCATCTACGGCCAGCGCAAGCAGGTGCTGGACGGCATGGACATCCACGATGTCATCGCCAATATGATCTCCACCATCATCACCGGCGTCGTGACCGCCGCCTTCGGCGACCAGAAGCGGCTGGACGCGGAGGGGTGCAGGACCATGCTCTCCTCCCTGGAGGGGACCTTCTTCCCCAGGAACACCTTTCAGCCCACGGATCAGGCGCTGACCGCCGCCGGCCCGGAGCAGCTCATTGAGAGGTTCACCGGCAAGGCCATGGAATTCTACGCCGCCAAGGAGGCGGAGATCGCCAAGGCCAAGGAGGCCAACCCCAACTTCCCGGACATGCGGGAGCTGGAGCGGGTGGTCATGCTCCAGGTGGTGGACGAGTACTGGATGGAGCACATCGACGCCATGCAGGACCTCCGCCAGGGCATCCGCCTGCGGGCCTACGCCCAGACCAACCCCGTGGACGCCTACAAGTCCGAGAGCCTGCACATGTTCGAGGAGATGATCTCCGCCATCCAGGAGGAGACGGTGCGGCGGCTCTACTCCGTGCGCATCCGGAGCGACCAGGAGGTCAAGCGCCGGCAGGTGGCCGCCCGCATCACCGAGGGGAGAGGCGACGGCACGGTGAAGAAGCAGCCCCGCCGGGTGCAGAAGGTTGGCCGCAACGATCCCTGCCCCTGCGGCAGCGGGAAAAAGTACAAGCGCTGCTGCGGTCAGAACGAATAAGCAAAAAATCCTCCGGGGGAAGCGCTCGCTTCCCCCGGAGGATTTTCGCCGCAGCAATCAATTTTCCAAGGATCCCTCTATTTCAAAAGGTAGTTCCGAACCAGTATCTGCATCAGCTCATCCCGGTCCACCTTGCGGATCAGGGTGCGGGCCTGGTTGTGGTTGGTGATATAGGTGGGGTCCTCGGAGAGGATATAGCCGACGATCTGGTTGACGGGATTATAGCCCTTCTCCTCCAAAGCCTGGTATACCGTCAGCATAATCCGGTGAATCTCCGCGTCCTGATCGACAACAAAGTCAAATTTCCGGGTAAAATCGTCCATCCCTGCACCACCTTCCTGAAAATGTCCTTCTCAGTATACTCGTTTTTGCTCCTTCTGTAAAGAGAAAAAACTGGAATGTTACAGAGATGTAATATTCGACAAATCTCTCCAGGCCATCCCCTCCCCCCGGCGGGAATGGAATTTTGACGATTCTGTGGAAAAACCACTTGTGAAACAAACGTTTGTGTGGTATAATCATAGGCCAAGCAAGACATATTGCGGGCAGGAGGGCGCTATGGGCGTTCATGACGGACATCGGGATAGAAAAAAGGCGCAGTACCGCCGCTGCGGCAGCGAGCCCTTCGCGGACCACGAGCTGCTGGAGCTGCTGCTGTTCTTCGCCATCCCCAGGGTGGACACCAACCCGGCGGCCCACGCCCTCCTGGACCGGTTCGGCAGCCTCCAGGCGGTGTTTACCGCCTCGGTGGACGAGCTGGCCAAGGTGCCCCACATCGGCCCCAACGCCGCCCTGCTCATCAGCCTTATCCCTACCCTCTACCGCCGGGCTATGGTCTCCGCCGCCAACAGCGAGTTCGTGCTGGACACCCGGGCGCGGATGGGGGAGTACTTCCGGGAGCTGCTGTCCGCGGAGCCCAAGGAGGTCATGTACCAGCTGTGCCTGGACGCCAAGGGCCGCCGGCGCAACATCTACCGGGTGGGGGAGGGGGACGTGGCCAGCGTGTCCCTCAACACCCGCCAGATCGTGGAGAACGCCATCAACTCCAAGGCCGCCATGGTGGCCCTGGCCCACAACCACCCCAGCGGCGTGCCCTTCCCCTCCCCGGAGGACCGGGAGGCCACGCTGCGCATCCGGGACGCCCTGGAGATGATCGACGTGCGGCTGGTGGAGCACGTCATTGTGGCGGACAACGACTATATCTCCATGTGGGAGTCGGGGATGATGGGCCCCTGAAAACCAGACAATCACTTTGCCTGCCGCCCGGCGCGGCGGCGGAAGGAGCAGCCAATGCCAGCATTTGAAGTCGTCTCCAGCTACACCCCCTCCGGCGATCAGCCCCAGGCCATCGAGAAGCTGGCCCGGGGCATTGAGGACGGCCTGCGGGAGCAGGTCCTTCTGGGCGTCACCGGCTCGGGCAAGACCTACACCATGGCCAAGGTCATCGAGGCCGTACAGCGCCCCACCCTGGTGCTGGCCCACAACAAGATCCTGGCCGCCCAGCTGTGCGAGGAGTTCAAGGAGTTCTTCCCTAACAACGCGGTGGAGTACTTCGTCTCCTACTACGACTACTACCAGCCGGAGGCCTATATCGCCCACACCGACACCTTTATTGAAAAGGACGCCTCGGTCAACGAGGAGATTGACCGGCTGCGCCTGAGCGCCACCGCCTCCCTGCTGGAGCGGCGGGACGTGATCGTGGTGTCCTCGGTCAGCTGCATCTACGGCCTGGGCGAGCCGGACGACTTTGAAAAGATGATGATCTCCCTCCGGGTGGGGGCCAGTATGGAGCGGGACGAGCTCCTCCGCCGGCTGGTGGACATCCGCTATGAGCGCAACGACATTGCCTTTGAGCGGAACATGTTCCGCGTCCGGGGGGACACGGTGGAGCTCTGGCCCGCCTACTGGAAGGACAGCGCCATCCGGGTGGAGTTCTTTGGGGACGAGATTGACCGGGTCAGCGAGATCAACCCCGTCACCGGCACCGTCACCCGCCGCCTCACCAATATCCCCGTCTGGCCCGCCAGCCACTACGTCACCAGCAAGGACAAGATGGAGCGGGCCATCGGGGAGATCCAGCAGGAGCTGGAGGAGCGGGACCGGTGGTTCACAGAGCAGGGCAAGCTGGTGGAGGCCCAGCGCATCCGCCAGCGCACCACCTACGATCTGGAGATGATGCGGGAGCTGGGCTACTGCAACGGCATCGAAAACTACAGCCGGGTTATCTCCGGCCGGCCCGTGGGCTCCCCGCCCATGACCCTCATGGACTACTTCCCCGAGGACTTCATTCTCTTCGTGGACGAGAGCCACGTGACCCTGCCCCAGGTCCGGGCCATGTTCAACGGGGACCGGGCCCGGAAGGAGAGCCTGGTGGAGTACGGCTTCCGCCTGCCCTGCGCCTTTGACAACCGGCCCCTGAAATTCGACGAGTTCCAGACCCGGTTCCATCAGGCGGTCTTCGTCTCCGCCACCCCGGCGGACTACGAGCGGGGCCAGGCGGACCAGATTGTGGAGCTGGTCATCCGGCCCACGGGCCTGCTGGACCCCCGGGTGGAGGTGCGGCCGGTGGCCGGGCAGATCGACGATCTCATTGGGGAGATCAACGCCCGCAGCGCCCGGAACGAGCGGGTGCTGGTGACCACCCTCACCAAGCGGATGGCCGAGGATCTGACTGCCTACCTCACCAAGGCGGGCGTCAAGGTCCGCTACATGCACCACGACGTGGAGACCATCGAGCGGATGGAGCTGATCCGGGGCCTGCGGCTGGGGGAGTTCGACGTGCTGGTGGGCATCAACCTGCTGCGGGAGGGCCTGGACATGCCGGAGGTCAGTCTGGTGGCCATCCTGGACGCGGACAAGGAGGGGTTCCTGCGCAGCGAGACCAGCCTCATCCAGACCATCGGGCGGGCGGCCAGAAACGCCGACGGCCTTGTGATCCTCTACGCGGACACCGTCACACGCAGTATGCGCTCCGCCATGGACGAGACGGAGCGGCGGCGGAAGCTCCAGGACGAGTTCAACAAGGCCCACGGCATCGTGCCCAAGACGGTCATCAAGTCCGTGCGGGAGAGCCTGGAGCTGAGCGCGCCGGAGACGGAGAGCCGGCGGAAGTCCGGCAGGAAGCTGACCAAGAGGGAGCTGGAGGAGGAGATCGCCCGGACGGAGAAGCAGATGAAGGAGGCGGCGAAGATGATGGAGTTCGAGTACGCCGCCGTACTACGAGACCGTCTGATCGAGCTGCGGAAGGAAACTCGTTAGCCACTGACCGGCGGCGGCGGGCTCCCGGGGGCCGGCCAGGGCCATGCCCAGGCGGACCCCCAGGGCAAAGACCTCCATGCCCCAGTCCAGGCGGACGCCGTTGGACAGATCCTGGAGGGACAGCCGGTCATCTGCGGAGATGGGCAGCCCCTCGGCGAAGGCGCGGAGGATGGCCTCCTGGTCCCGCGCCATGTCTTTCAGCTCCGACTCGGCGTAGCTGTTATATAGCCATTGGTAAATGTCGTTCATAATATGACCCTCTTGTTTTGTGACAAATTTTGTCGTATAATCGCATTATAAACGAAAAATTATGTCGTGTCAAGAGGCGCGAGGATAATAATGAAAAAGGGATTAGAAATTTTTGCGATTCGCTTGAAGGCGCTCCGGAAAGAGAAGGGCCTGAAGCAATCCGATATGGGGGCGCTTCTCGGCTGTACCAGCCGGAATTATCAAAGACTGGAATATGGAGAGATCAACGTTCCCGCCACAACCTTGATCGCCCTGGCCGACTATTTCGGCGTGTCCGCGGATTATCTGCTGGGACGGGAGCAGAAGGAACCGGCGGCCTCCGAAAATACTTGAAAAAGCCATTGACATAAAAAATTCATTCGGCTATTCTACAGAGGAACAGCCGCCTCTTCCGATACACTTTTAACAGGAGAACACCCAATGCAGGACAAAATCTATATCAAAGGCGCGCGCGAAAATAACCTAAAGAACGTGGACGTGGAGATCCCCCGGGACAAGCTGGTGGTGGTGACGGGCCTGTCCGGGTCCGGCAAGTCCTCCCTGGCCTTCGACACCATCTACGCCGAGGGCCAGCGGCGGTACGTGGAGAGCCTGAGCTCCTACGCCCGGATGTTTCTGGGCCAGATGGAGAAGCCGGACGTGGACTACATCGACGGCCTCTCCCCGGCCATCTCCATTGACCAGAAGACCACCAGCAAGAACCCCCGGTCCACGGTGGGCACGGTGACGGAGATCTACGACTACCTCCGCCTCCTCTGGGCCCGGGTGGGCACCCCCCACTGTCCGGTCTGCGGCAAGGAGATCCGCCAGCAGACCATTGACCAGATCATCGATCAGATCATGGACCTGCCCGAGGGCAGCCGCATCCAGGTCCTCTCCCCCGTGGTCCGGGCCCGGAAGGGGGAGTACGCCAAGGTCTTCGAGGACGCCCGGAAATCCGGCTACGTCCGGGCCCGGGTGGACAACATCCTCTACGAGCTCACCGAGGAGATCAAGCTGGACAAGAACAAGAAGCACAGCATTGAGATCGTGGTGGACCGGCTGGTGGTCCGGCCCGACGTGCGCCAGCGGCTCACCGACAGCGTGGAGACCGCCTCCAATCTGGCCGGCGGTCTGGTGACGGTGAACGTGCTGGCGGAGGAGCGGGACATCCTCTTCTCCCAGAACTACGCCTGCGAGGACTGCGGCGTGTCCATCGAGGAGCTGACCCCCCGCATGTTCTCCTTCAACAACCCCTACGGAGCCTGCCCCGCCTGTACGGGCCTGGGCAGCCAGCTGAAGGTGGACCCGGCCCTCATCATCCCCGACGAGGACAAGTCCATCCTGGAGGGGGCCATCCAGTGCTCCGGGTGGAACAACATCCGGGGGGACGGCATCAGCCGCATGTACTTTGACGCCCTGGCCAAGAAGTACCGCTTCAAGCTCGCCACCCCCTGGCGGGACCTGCCGGCGGAGATCCGGGACGTCATCCTCTACGGCACCAAGGGGGAGAACCTGGAGCTCCACTATGACCAGCCCCGGGGCAAGGGGGTGCTGCGGCAGCCCTTTGAGGGCATCTGCAACAACGTGGAGCGCCGCTACCGGGACACCCAGTCCGACGCGGCCCGCCGGGAGCTGGAGGAGGCCATGAGCGACTGCCCCTGTCCCGTGTGCCGGGGCCGGCGGCTGAAAATGGAGAGCCTGGCGGTGACGGTGGGGGGCAGCAGCATCTATGACTTCACCACCCTGCCGGTGTCCAAGGCCCTGGCCTTCATGGAGGGGCTGACCCTGACCAGGACCCAGGCCATGATTGCGGACCAGATCCTCAAGGAGATCCGCTCCCGGCTGGGCTTCCTGCGCTCCGTGGGGCTCCAGTACCTGACCCTCAGCCGCTCCGCGGCCACCCTCTCCGGCGGCGAGAGCCAGCGGATCCGGCTGGCCACCCAGATCGGCTCCAGCCTCATGGGGGTGCTGTATATTCTGGACGAGCCTTCCATCGGCCTCCACCAGCGGGACAACGACAAGCTGCTGGAGACCCTGTGCCAGCTGCGGGACCTGGGCAACACCCTGATTGTGGTGGAGCACGACGAGGACACCATGCGGGCAGCGGACTATATCATCGACGTAGGGCCCGGGGCCGGCGTCCACGGCGGCCGGATCATCGCCGCCGGCACGCCGGAGGAGGTCTCCGCCAACCCGGCGTCCCTGACGGGCCAGTACCTCAGCGGCCGGCGGTCCATCGCCGTGCCGGAGGAGCGGCGGCCGGGCAGCGGCAAGGTCCTCACCATCCGGGGGGCCTCGGAGAACAACCTGCGGGACGTGGACGTATCCATCCCCCTGGGGACCCTCACCTGCGTCACCGGCGTGTCCGGGTCCGGCAAGAGCTCCCTGGTCAACGAGATTCTCTTCAAGCGCCTGGGGGCGGAGCTCAACCGGATGAAGTGCCGCCCGGGCAAGCACCGGGACATGGAGGGCATCGAGCACCTGGACAAGGTGGTGGGCATTGATCAGAGCCCCATCGGCCGCACCCCCCGGTCCAACCCGGCCACCTACACCGGGGTATTCAACGACATCCGGGACCTGTTCGCCTCCACGCCGGAGGCCAAGGCCCGGGGCTACGGCGCGGGCCGGTTCAGCTTCAACGTCCGGGGGGGCCGGTGCGAGGCCTGCTCCGGGGACGGGCTTTTGAAGATCGAGATGCACTTCCTGCCGGACATCTACGTGCCCTGCGAGGTGTGCAAGGGCAAGCGGTACAACCGGGAGACCCTGGAGGTGCGCTACAAGGGCAAAAACATCTATGAGGTGCTGGAGATGACCGCCGAGGAGGCAAAGGAGTTCTTCAAGCCCCTGCCCAAGATCGCGGTGAAGATGGAGACCCTGTGCGACGTGGGACTGGGGTATATCAAGGTGGGGCAGGCATCCACCACCCTCTCCGGCGGCGAGGCCCAGCGGGTGAAGCTGGCCACGGAGCTCTCCCGCCGGAGCACCGGCAGCACCATCTATATTCTGGACGAGCCCACCACGGGCCTCCACACCGACGACGTGGGCAAGCTGCTGGAGGTTCTGCAGCGGCTGGTGGCGGCGGGCAACACGGTGGTGGTCATCGAGCACAACCTGGACGTCATCAAATGCGCGGACCACATCATCGACCTGGGCCCCGAGGGGGGCGACGGCGGCGGCAGCATCGTCTGCACCGGCACGCCGGAGGAGGTGGCCGCCTGCCCGGCCAGCTACACCGGCCAGTATTTGAGAAAGGTCCTGCCCTGACAGGGCGGAAGCGAGGTTAGAAAAAAGAATGGATATCATGCAATGGCTCACCCAGACGCCGGCGGGGGAATTCTGCTTCACCGTCCTGGTCTCCATGATCCCGGTGGTGGAGCTGCGGGGGGGCATCCCCTTCGGCGTGGCCCAGGGCCTGCCGGTGTGGACGGCCTTCCTGGCCGCCGTCATCGGCAACATGCTGCCCGTGCCCTTTATCATCGTGTATATCCGGCGGATCTTCCAGTGGATGCGGCGGCGGCTGCCTTGGCTCAACTCCCTGGTGGACCGGCTGGAGCGGAAGGCGCACCTCAAGGGCCGCACGGTGAGCAAATATAAGTATCTGGGCCTGATCCTGTTCGTGGCCGTGCCCCTGCCGGGCACCGGGGCCTGGACCGGGTCCCTGGCCGCCGCCTTCCTGGACATGCCCCTGCGCAAGGCCCTGCCGTCGGTCTTCGCGGGCGTGCTGATCGCCGGCGTGGCCATCAGTATGCTCACCTTCGGCGTGACCAGCCTGTTTTAGTGTTCATTCTTTTTCTTGAAAGAAAAAGAATCAAAAAGAACTTTAGAGGTGTTCAACCGGCTGCCGGCAGTCTGTCGGAACACCCGTCAGCGGCTGCCGGCAGCCGGGATAAGCACCTCTAAAGTTTTTTCTTTTGCTTCTTTTCTTTTGTTCACAAAAGAAAAGAAGAGATCACATCAAGGAGGAGAACCCCTATGCGCGCATATGAGAGACTGCTTCGGTATGTCAAGGTGTACACCCAGTCCGCCGACGGCACCGGCGAGACCCCCAGCACCCCCTGTCAGCTGGAGCTGGCCCGGCAGCTGGAGGGGGAGATGAAGGATCTGGGCCTCCAGGAGGTCCAGATCAGCCCCTTCGGCATCGTGTCCGGCGTTCTGCCGGCCACCCCCGGCTGCGAGGGGGCCCCGCCCCTGGGGTTCATCGCCCACCTGGACACCGCCCCCGCCTTCTCCGGCAAGGACGTGAACCCCATTCTCCATCCCGGCTACGACGGCGGGGATCTGGTTCTGCCCCGGGACGGCCGGGTTATCCGGGCCGCCGACTTCCCGGTGCTGGAGCGGATGAAGGGCCGCACCCTCATCACCGCTGACGGCTCCACCCTCCTGGGCGCGGACGACAAGGCGGGCATTGCGGAGATCATGACCCTGTGCGAGACGCTCATCCGGGAGAACCTGCCCCACGGCAGGATCTGTGTGGCCTTCACCCCGGACGAGGAGATTGGCGAGGGGGCGGACCACTTCGACGTGGAGGGATTCGGGGCCCGGTACGCCTACACCGTGGACGGGGACCTGGAGGGGGGCATTGAGTACGAGAACTTCAACGCCGCCGGAGCCCGCGTCGACATCACCGGCGTGTCCGTCCACCCCGGCTCCGCCAAGGACGCCATGGAGAACGCCCTGCTCATCGCCATGGAGATCAACGCCCAGCTGCCCCCCGAGGCCATCCCCGCCCGGACCGAGGGCTATGAGGGCTTCTTCCACCTGGAGAGCCTGACCGGGGATCCGGCCTTCGCCCAGATGGCCTATATCATCCGGGACCACGATCAGGAGAAGTTCCAGGAGAAGAAGGCCCTGCTGGAGCGGGCGGTCCACGCCGTTCAGTCCGCCCACCCCAGGGCCGCTCTCCGTCTGGAGGTCCGGGACAGCTACTACAACATGGCCGGACAGCTGAAGGACTGTATGCACCTGGTGGACAACGCCAGGAGGGCGGCGGAGATGGCGGGCCTCACCCCGGCCGTCCACCCCATCCGGGGCGGCACCGACGGGGCCAGGCTGAGCTACATGGGCCTGCCCTGCCCCAACCTGGGCACCGGCGGGTTCAACTTCCACGGTCCCTATGAGTGCGTCAGCGTGGAGGGCATGGACGGTGCGGTGGCGGTGCTGAAAAATATCGTGTCTCTGTACGCGGAGCAGCGCATAGACTCTTAAAAGAGCGGCTAGTGTGTTGGCGGGAGGGAAGCAGTTATGAAGAGAATCGTCTGCGAGGAGTGCAAAAAGGTCTACGACTATGACAGGGACGAATTTTGTCCCCGGTGCGGCGCGTTCAACCCGCCGGTCAGGACCTGGGGCGTGGACGCCCAGGGCAACGTGGTCCGGGTGGACGGCGTCAGCGAGCAGAACCACGCCGGGTCCTTCGTCCACCGGGAGGTCCACCGGGAGAAGGCTGTGCGCCGGGCCCTGGGCATGGACTGGAACAAGACCAGGGGCGCCCGCCGGCCCGCTCCGCCGCCCCGGCGGCAGCCGCCGGAGTCCGGCCCCCAGGCGGGGAGCCAGAACAAGACCCTGCTCTGGGTGGCGGTCATCATCGGGTTTTTCAGCTTTGTCCTGCCCCTGCTGGCGGCGCTGCTGGACCTGCTCTTTTCGTTTTGATTCAGAATACATAGGAGGACGCCTGCCGCGCAAGACGGCAGGCGTCCTCTGTTTTTGCAGCTACAGGTGCCGGAGGCTGACGCGGTACCGGCGCAGCTCCGCCTCGTCGGCGGTCTCAATGAGCTCCGTCAGATAGCGGACCAGCTTCTCCCGGTCCCCGGGCAGGCTGCCCCGGACCTGAATCAGGTTGGATGCGCCGTCCGTCACAAAGCGGGTCTCAATGGTGAGGCGGGCGAGGAGGGCCCTCAGCTCCGCCAGCTTCTCCAGCTCGTCCTCCTCCGCCCAGTTCCCCTGCTGGATCTCCCGGTACAGCGCCGACTCGGGAAAAACCGTCAGCATGGACGAGCCGATCAGGCGGGGGCGGGTCTCATTAAAGACCTCCGCGCTTCTCACCGCCCCCTCCACGCCGCGCCCTGCGCCGGAGATGCCCGCCAGGTAGAAGAAGTTGTACCCGATCCGGGCCTCGTCCAGCCGGCTGGCCTGGAGGATCACGTCCCGGGCGGCGTAGCCCTTGTTCATGAAGGACAGGGCCCTGTCGTCCCCGGTCTCCACGCCGATGGTGATTCCGTCGTATCCCAGGCGGCCCAGGGCCAGGAGCTCCTCACCGCTTTTCTGCGCCACGTCCGTCACCCGGGCAAAGCACCCGATGCTCTCAATGGTGGGGAAGTACTGGCGGATCCGGCCGGCAATGGCCTCCAGCTTGCGGGGGTGCAGGACAAAGGGGTTGGCCCCCACAAGGAAGGCCCGCCGGAGCCGCTCCTGCGGGGGGAGGCCCTGCATCCGGGCCGAGATCTGCTCCAGGGGATCCAGGGTCAGGAGCTGCGCCTCCTGGAGATCCGCCTCGATCTCCGACATGGGGGACATCCGGAATCGAAAGGGCAGATCGTCGTAAAGGGTGCAGAATTTGCAGGCGTGGTGGGTGCAGCCCGCGGTGACCTGGAGCAGCAGCGAGCCCGCCTCATAGGGCGGACGCCAAATGGTTCCGTTGAAGTGCATGGATTTGATCTCCTCTCAGACAGTTTTCGTGGATTGCCTGCTGCCGCTATGGTACAGCCGGAGGGAGGATTTATCAAGTACGCAACTTTTTTAGTGGTAGTATGATTTTGTGTACCATTGCTGTTTCCAACGGCTGGTTGCTTTTTGCGGGGAAAGGGTGTATACTGCACCAAAACGGCGGGAGGAGGGCGGCTGTGGCTGGGAATAAGTTTCAGAGCGAGGACATGATGGCCCGGTGCGTGCCCATGGCCAGCGTGCAGGCGGTGCTGGGGGGCAAGTGGAAGATCCTGATTTTGTGGTATGTTGCGTTCTACAAGGTCCAGCGGTTCGGGCAGCTCATGCGGCGGCTGGACGGGATCACCCAGTCCTCCCTGACCAAGCAGCTGCGGGAGCTGGAGCGGGACGGATTCCTCCACCGGGAGATCTACCCGGAGATCCCGCCCCGGGTGGAGTACTCCCTGACCGAGCTGGGCCGGAGCTTCACCCCGGTCCTGCGGCAGATGCTGCTGTGGAGCGAGGCCCACCTCTGTCCGCCCGGCTATGTCAGCCCCTACGGCGGGGAGGAGCCCGGCGGGGAATGACCCGGGGGAATCCCTTTTTGCAGCGGCAGATGGACCCCTGCAGAAGACTGCGTCTTTGGAGAATGGATTTCCACGGGAACGATCCGGCCGGTGTTGAATTTTCGAAAAAATAGTGTATACTGAGAGCACCAAACAACAGGGAGGAAACGCCATGAAGCTGATGATCGCCTCGGACCTCCACGGGTCCGCCTACTATGTACGAAAATTGATGGACGCCTATGCCGCCGAGCAGCCGGACCGGCTGCTGCTGCTGGGAGACCTGCTCTACCACGGGCCCCGCAACCCCCTGCCCAGGGACTACGACTGCATGGCCGTGGCGGAGCTGCTGGCCGGGGCCAGGGACCGGATCGCCGCCGTGCGGGGCAACTGCGACTGCGAGGTGGACCAGATGGTGCTCCCCTTCCCCGTTCTGGCGGACTACGCCCTGCTGGAGGCGGACGGGGTCTGGCTCTACGCCACCCACGGCCACATCTGGAACGAGGAGAACCTGCCCCCCATGGCCCCGGGCACGGTGCTGCTCAACGGCCACTTCCACGTGCCCGCCTGCCGGGAGCACGAGGGCTATGTGTATATGAACCCGGGCTCCGTGTCCATCCCCAAGGAGGGCAGCGCGGGCAGCTACATGGTGGCGGAGCGGGGGACGTTTTTGTGGAAGAACCTGGCCGGAGAGACCTACCGGACCTACAGCGTGAAGTGAGCGGATATTTTGAACCTGTATTCATCGGTTGTGAATACAGGTTCTTTGCTACGGCCCTTTTTTGTACCCATCTTTACCCCTGTCTCCGTCCCATTCCAGGCCCTTTTATACCATTTCTTGATAAAATCATTTAAATTAGGCAATGGATATGGTATTACTTCCGCAATCAAAGATAGGAAAGGAACGGATGGAGGAACAATCTGGACACGAGAGCTGGACAATGCTGTAATTTCCGCATGAATGACTGAATCTTATGAGAGATATCTTCCGCAGAGTAAGGCAGATGGCCTGAATGAACAGAAATCTTCAAAACATGATGCAGGTATTCATCCGGATTATATTCCGGAGCATAGGGCGGCAGGAACAACACCTCAATTTTATCCTTGTGTTTTTCCAGCCAGGACGCAGCAAGCTTGCCGTGATGGACTTTCAGATTGTCCAGAATCAGGAACACCTTCTGTTTTGAATCACGAATCAGGCGCTCCATAAACCGGATCAGCCGCTGCTGGTTCATGGTGTCTTGATAGATCATAAAACGAACCTTGCCCTGACTGTTGACTGCGGAGAGCATATTGACCCGATGCCGCTTCATTTCCACCGGCAGCACAGGAGGACCGGCCTTTCGAGGAAAAGCCGCGCTCTACGATTTCACAGCTACTTATGCCGGTCTCATCGGCCCAATAGATGATAGCATTCTCTGCTTTTGCACATCTTGAAACAGCAGGGTATTCCTCGCTTTTCCACCGTTAGATGCTTCTAGGATTCTGTTTCCGGGCACGCTTCGCCGGGCACTGACAGCTTATGCCCCAGCGCCCCATGTAGTCCGACAGTGTTCGCTCGTTTATGGCTTTGTGGAACTGCTTCTGGATGTATTGCCGCGTTCGCCCTAACGTCCACAGTTTACCGGTAATCCCGAAATCCTCCGGTATTTTCTCTTCCACAGTCTTTCGGATATTCTCCTGTTTTTCTGTTGTTTGGACCATATGGCTTCCTGCCTTGCGTCCATACTTTTTTCGCTCCAGGGAGCTTTCACCCTCTCGTTGATACGCCGTCCATATTTCGCTGGCGCGATTCTGCCGTACACCGGTTAATTCCTCAATTTCCTTTCCCGTTTTTCCCGATTTCTTGAGCCGTACGATCTGCCTGCGTATCTCCTTGTGTTCTTCTCTCCCTGCTTTCCTTAAATCTATATACTCCATCCTCCCTATTTTACCACATCTTCCCTGCTTTTCCTAGCTTTTTGCGAAGGTAATAGTATAGAGTACCAGCAAAAATTATGATCGCTAATACAACAATATTATATTGTATTGGCGCTAAATAACAGATATTAAAAGCTGCGTGCATAATGGCAATAAGCAATATATTTCTGCATTGATAATAGATTATCCCTAAAACAGCGGAAACAAGCAATGTCCATATACAAAGCCAAACAATTTGTTCCATGCCCAATGAATTTCTGATGATCCACATTGGAATATGCCACACTGCCCAAACGGCACCAACAAAAAGAACACTTTTGATTTTCTTAAAAGGAAGTCGTTCCAGCAGAAATCCTCTCCATGCTATTTCTTCAACAAACGCTGTTATTAGCAGGTATATACAGCTTGTTAACAGTGATGCTGCTGTCAAATATATATTTTTAAATACGTCAGTTTTCACTATGAACGAATAGCAATAAGACTCAAATATACCTGCAGCTATACATATAACCCCTATTAAAATATATTTGATTGTTATTTTCCCTGAAAACATCCGCGTAAAGTATACCTTGATGTTCTGCTCGCAAATCAGCAGAAAAACAGCAGCCATAGCGGGAATACACACATATAAGTATTTTAAGTACAATAATCCATTGGGAATGATAATGCCGTTCTGTTCCAGCAATGTAGGTACATAGCATATAAACGATAAAATATATACGGCAGAAACCCATAGTGTGAGTTTCAGCCTGTTTGTGTATCTCGCCATCACAATTTCTCCTTGCAGTGCGAAAAACTTACAGAAATCCCCTTTTGTTGAACTGATTATAGCACAAGACGCCTGTTATATCAATGTGCCTTTGTAAAAATCGCCGAAGGCATATCCCGGCGGCACTTTCCTGAAAAGGGACTCCGGAGAATAATGCTGTACAGCCGGCGGAATTTATGATATAATCACAACAATCAAGGGATACAGAGGCCGATTTCTGTGCTTCTGTCCAATTTTAACCACGACAGGAGGTTGAGGCCCTATGAGTAAGAGTGCAGGCCAGAGCAAAATCCGCGTGGACGCCTTTGACAAGGCCACGGGCCGCGCCAGATACACCGATGACCTCTGCGCCGCCGACGCGCTGGTCACCCGGCTGGTCCACGCGTCCGTGGCCCACGGCCTGGTGAAGTCCATCGACGTCTCGGAGGCGGAGCGGGTCCCCGGCGTGGTGAAAATCTTCACCTGCTTCGACGTGCCAGAGTACCGCTTCCCCACCGCCGGGCACCCCTGGTCCACAGACCCCGGCCACCAGGACGTGGCGGACCGGCTGCTGCTGAGCCGCCACGTGCGCTACTACGGCGACGACGTGGCCGTGGTGGTGGCGGACAATGAGGTGGCCGCCGCCCAGGCTGCGGAGCTGGTGCGGGTGGAGTACGAGATCCTCCCCTTTGTGCTGGACGTCCAGGAGGCCATGGCCCCCGGCGCGCCCCAGCTCCACGAGAAGTACCCGGGCAACCTCCTGGCCCACACCCAGATCCGTATGGGCGACTATGCCGCCGCCAGCGCCGGGCCGGGCCTTATCCGGGTGGAGGGCTGGTACGACACCCCCACGGTCCAGCACTGCCACATCGAAAACCACATCTGCACCGCCCACATGGAGGGGGGCCGCATTACTGTCGTCTCCTCCACCCAGATCCCCCACATCGTCCGCCGCATCTGCGGTCAGGCCCTGGGCATCCCCTGGGGACAGGTGCGCATTGTCAAGCCCTACATCGGCGGCGGCTTCGGCAACAAGCAGGACGCCCTCTACGAGCCCCTGTGCGCCTGGCTCACCACCAGGCTGGGGGGACGGCTGGTGAAGATCGACTGCCGCCGGGAGGAGACCTTTGTCAACAACCGGGTCCGCCACGCCATCCGCACCCACATCGTCTCCTGGGTCCGGCCCGACGGCTCCTTTGCCGCCCGGAAGATCGAGTGCTTTTCCAACCAGGGGGCCTACGCCTCCCACGGCCACGGCATCGCCGCCAAGGGCATGGGGGCCTTCCCCCAGATCTACCCCTGCCCCAACGTGGAGGGGGATGCGTACACCGTGTTCACCAACCGCCCCGCCGCCGGGGCCATGCGGGGCTACGGCATCCCCCAGGCCATGTGGGCCGGGGAGAGCCACATCGACGACGTGGCCCGGGCCCTGGGCCGGGACCCGGTGGAGTACCGCCGCCAGATCGCCATGCCCCGGGGCTACGTGGACGGCTTCAGCAAAAATGAGAACTACTTCGACACCTTCCGCCAGGTCATGGACCGGGGCGAGGCGGCTATCCGCTATCAGGAGAAGCGGAAAGCCTATGAAAACCAGACCGGCCCGGTGCGCCGGGGCGTGGGCATGGCCCTCTTCTGGTACAACACCGCCGTGTGGCCCATCTCCCTGGAGTCCTGCTCCTGCCGGATGGTCCTCAACCAGGACGGGTCCCTCCAGGTCCAGACCGGGGAGACGGAGATCGGCCAGGGCTGCGACACCGCCTTCGCCCAGATGGCGGCGGACGCGGTGGGTGTGCCCTTTGAGGCGGTCCACGTGGTCTCCACCCAGGATACGGACCTCACCCCCTTCGGTACCGGGGCCTACGCCTCCCGTCAGACCTACGTGGGCGGCTTCGCCATCCGTCAGACCGGGGAGCTGCTGCGGGAGAAGATCCTCGCCTGCGCCGCGGAGCTGACCCGGCAGATGCGGGAGAACCTGGACCTTGCCGGCGGCAGGATCCTCCGTATCTCCGACGGCCGGGACCTGATGGGCCTGGGGGAGCTGGCCACGGAGGTCCTCTACAGCCTGGACCACTCCCAGCACATCACCGCCGAGAGTACATACCAGATCAAGAACAACGCATACTCCTTCGGCTGCACCTTCGCGGAGGTGGAGGTGGACATCCCCTTATGTCAGGTGAAGCTGCTGGACATTGTCAACGTCCACGACTGCGGAAAGCTCATCAACCCCGCCCTGGCGGAGGCCCAGGTCCACGGCGGCATGTCCATGGGCATCGGCTACGGCCTGAGCGAGCAGCTCCTCTTTGATGAAAAGACCGGCAGGCCCCTGAACAACAACCTGCTGGACTACAAGCTCTCCACCTTCATGGACCACCCCAATCTCCGGGCGGAGTTCGTGGAGAACCCGGAGCCCACCAGTCCCTTCGGCACCAAGGCCCTGGGGGAGCCCCCGGCCTGCTCCCCGGCACCGGCCATCCGCAACGCCATATTGCACGCCACCGGGGTGGCCCTCAACGACGCGCCCATGACGCCCCACGTGCTGTTTGCGCGGTTCAAGGAGGAGGGGCTTTTGTAGATGAAATTCACGGTGAGCCCGAAATACAGGCGCCGGGCGGCTGGGGCGGTTCTGGCCTGTCTGGTCCTTCTTGGGGTCTGGTACCATGTTCCGCTCCGCCGCACCCTGGAGACGGAGATCTGCGGCAACGACGGCACGTCCGCCGTCCTCCGGATGGAGATCACCCTCCACCGCTCCTTTTTCCGGGAAACGATGGTGCGGGGGACGATGGAGCTGGACGGCGCGTCCTATGTGTCCGCACCCAGGATGGAGGGACAGCCGAGTTCGTTTCTGGAGGGCCTGCGGGACAAGTGGTCCGGCAGCATCTCCTCCGGTTACTTTGTGGAGGCTGAGCGGCTGGCCGGACGCGGGACCGCCATCGACATGAAGGAGGATTCCCTCCGGATTTACGACGTATCCTTTCGCGGTTTTTACGAGTCCATTGCGCATTTGTTCCTGATCCGGTGGAGACCGGACGCGCACAGTGTGGTGTACACAGTCGAGCCACCCGCTTACTAGGAGGAATTGTTCCATGTATGATATCAAAGCATTATACGAGGCCCAGAGCGTCCAGGACGCGGTCCGCCTGCGTCTGGAGCACCCCCAGGCCCAGATCCTGGCCGGCGGCACCGACGTGCTGGTCCAGGTGCGGGAGGGGCGGCGGGCCGGGGCGGAGCTCATCTCCATCTACGGCCTGGACGAGCTCCGGGGCGTGACCCTGGACGGGGAGGAGAATATCCGCATCGGGTCCCTCACCAGCTTCAGCCATATCACCCGGGACCCCATTATCCAGAAGTACATCAACGTGCTGGGCCAGGCGGTGGACATGGTGGGCGGGCCCCAGATCCGCAACGCCGGCACCATCGGCGGCAACACCTGCAACGGCGTCACCAGCGCCGACTCCGCCTCCACGCTCCTGGCCTGGGACGCGGTGGTGGAGCTGACCGGGGCCCAGGGCGTGCGGCGGCTGCCCATCCGGGACTTCTATCTGGCCGCCGGGCGGGTGGACATCCGGCCCGACGAGATCCAGACCGCCCTCCTCGTCCCCAAAACCAGCTATGAGGACTGCTTCGGCCACTACATCAAGTACGCCATGCGCTCGGCCATGGATATCGCCACCACCGGCTGCTCGGTGAACGTGGTCCTCACCCAGGACCGCTCCGCCATCCGCCGCTGCCGGATGGCCTACGGCGTGGCCGGTCCCGTGCCCCTGCGCTGCCCTGCCGCCGAGGCGGCGGCGGAGGGGAGGCCCCTGACCGGGGAGACCGTGGAGACCTTTGCACGGGCGGCCCTGGAGGACATCCGCCCCCGGGACAGCTGGCGGGCCAGCAAGGCATTCCGGGAGCACATCGCGGTGGAGATGGCGCGGCGGTGCCTGATCGAGTCTGTGAAGCTGGCGGGAGGTGTGATGGCATGAGTACCCAGTACAAATTGATTCGCTGCACCATCAACGGCAAAGCCGTGGAGCGGATGGTGGACGTGCGGGCGTCTCTCACGGACATGCTCCGCAACGACTTCCGCCTCACCAGCGTGAAAAAGGGCTGCGAGGTGGGGGAGTGCGGGGCCTGCAACGTCATCATCGACGGGGAGTGCTTCAACTCCTGCCTGTATCTGGCGGCCTGGGCGGACGGCAGGACCATCCGCACCCTGGAGGGCCTGCTGGGCCCGGAGGGGGAGCTGTCGGACATCCAGCAGGCGTTCATGGACGAGGCGGCCATTCAGTGCGGCTTCTGCACGCCGGGCTTCATCATGACCGCGGTGGAGATCCTGGAAAGCGGCCGGGAGTATACGGACCAGGAGCTGCGCAAGCTCCTCTCCGGCCACCTGTGCCGCTGTACCGGGTACGAGAACATCCTCCGGGCCGTGAAGAAGACCATGCTCCGGCGGCTGGGGAAGGCATAACCGATAGAGGAAAAACGCGCCCGGCATCCGTTCTCTGCGGATGCCGGGCGCTCCTCTTCGCTCTCCATTTACGCCTCCATGTAGTCCAGGTAGTCGCTCTCGCTGGCGAACAGCATCCAGCGGCCCTCCACGTACCCCATGTATCCGGCGTTGTTGTAATAGCCCTTCATAGTCCGCTCCTTTCTCAGAAAGCCTGATGTTTTTGCTTCTGAGATAAGGATACCGGATATGCTGTCCAAAAAAACGGACAATGACAGGTCTTTCGGGAAAAAGTGAAAATTTCTGCCTATTGGAAAGCTACAAACAGGGCCTCCTCGGCGGTGAAATAGTCGTCCATATTGCTGCTCAGGCCGCTGGCCTTCCAGGCCCGCTCAAATGGGATATCCCCCACGTTGCTGAGGATGATATAGGTGGTGTCCCTGACCGCGTTGCGCAGCCTTCCTGTGACCACCAGCCGCTGCCGGTAGATGCGGCCGTCCGCCTGCCAGGTGCCGTCGCTCATCTCGTAATAGGTGCAGTGCACGATCTCCTGGCCGTTGGCAAGCAGCTCCTCGCTCTGCTCCAGGGGCGTCTTCTCAATGGTGGTCTTCACCACCGGCTCACCCTGGGCGCAGCCCGCCGCGGCCAGAATCAGCGCACATGCTAAAATTGCCGTCATCCATCGTCTCATCGGTTCTGTCTCCTTTCGTCGCGTCACAGCTGTCCTACAGCTGCAAGGTGATGCCCCCGTTGTCCTCCTCCGTGTCGCCATCCGCCTTGGGGCGGACCCTGGGCGGCGGATCGTAGCCGAAGTCCTTGGCCGCGGAGGCGGTGTCCCGGTTGAGCATGGCCTCCATCACCTGGATGTCGCTGACCACGTCCATGGCGTCGGAGGAGTAGAGCTGGTCCAGCTGGTGCTCAAAGCCGTCCACGATCATGTCCATGGTCTGCTCAATGCGCTCCTTGGCCTGGCGCAGGTGCTCCCCCTCCACTCCCGTCTCCTCGAAGTCGGCGTAGGTGTCCAGCAGCTTCTGGGTGGTGGGCAGGTAGTAGTCAAAGAAGGTACGGATGGAGTTGCGCTTCTCCGGGTGCTCCTCCACCTCCTTGAAGATGAGGCCGCTGATCTGCTCCAGGCGGTCTATCTTCCGGCTGAGCACCGGATCCGCGATGCGGTCGTTGGCGTGGCGGATGCTGCGCAGAACGCCGGAGTAGCCCTCCTGGGTCTCCCTGGGCTCAGGGACGGTCTCCCGGACCGGCGGCTCCGGCTCCTCCTCCAGGGTGGCCCCGAAGCGGAGGAAGTAGCCCTTCTCGTGGTCAATGTAGGCGTCTTCCCCCAGATAGCCCTTGTCGATGAGCTTTTGCAGCTCCTTGGCCGCCTTGGCGGGGGTGCGGTTCACCCGCTTGGCGATCTCGTCGATGGGCATGGCGTCCACGTTGCCGATGGCCAGGATGTAGCGCTGGCTGCGGCGGTTCATCTTGTTGAGGTAGTGGCCCCGGAAGAACATGGCCCCGCCGGAGACCAGGAAGCCCAGTCCGGCGAAGAGCTCATCAAGCTCGGCGTAGTAGCCCTGGAAGGTGGAGGCAATAAAATCCAGGGTGATTGTACCGCCCGCAAAGAGGAAGACAGCGCCCAGGATCCGCAGCAGCACGCCGGCGGGCTTGGCCTTGGCCGGCTTTGCCTTCTTGGCCGGCTTGGGGACCGGCTTGGGGGGAGGCGGCGCGCCGCGCCGCGCCTGCTCCACCTGCCGGGCCGTGCGGTCAATGGTCCGCTCCACCTGGGCCGCAGCCCGGCGTAGGGCCTGATCGGTCTTGTCCACAGCCCGGTCCGCCCGGGCCTCGGCGCTGCGCATGGCCCGCTCCACAGCGCTCTCCCCCTGCCGGGCGGCGGAGGACTGCCGGGTCCCGCCGGGATTCTTCCGCCGGCCGCTGTCGCCGAAGAGGTTCAGAAACAGCAGCACCAGGGCCACCGGCCAGATGCCCAGGGAGAAGAGGATGATAATCACCGGCCAGCTGTACCAGCCGGCGTTGTTCTGCTGGGGGGGACGCTGGGGCGGGCGGGGCGGAGGCGGGGTTTTGCCCTGGCCGCCGCCGGTGAATTTGTCCTTGTCAAAGTAGTCGTCCATTTACTGCTCCCCTTTCCGCCGCAGCTTGCTCTTGCGTCCCTTCTCGTCCACCACGTAGGTGTTCTCCAGCTCCCCTTTGAGGCTGCCCACAACGGCGTCGATGTACTCCCGCCGCAGCTGCTCCCGCTCCAGGGTCTCCGCCTCTGTCAGGCCCTCCGCCTTGGCCTTCCGCGCCAGGGCGTTGATCCGGTCAATCCTGCTCTGTTCCATGGTGCCTCCTTTGACACTACAAATATCGCTCGATCACGATCCCCACGCGGCCCTTCTTCGTCAGGCCGCCCACTTCGATCAGCTTCGCCTTTCCCAGGCCCCGGGCCGTGAGGACCGCCCCCTGGCCCACCTGCTTATCCGGCTTGAGGCAGGCCGCGTGGTCCAGGCTCACCCGGCCGGCGGCGATGAGCTCCGCCGCCCTGCCCCGGCTCAGGCCAAAGGCCGAGGCCGCCACCGCGTCCAGCCGCAGGGAGGACACCGTGTCCCGGACCGTCTTCACCTGGGCCTGCGGGACCTCCAGGTCCTCCCGGCCGATCTCCGTCACCGTCAGCCTCACCCGGCCGGCCTCCCCCCACTCCCGCAGGAAGAAGTCCCGCAGGCTGGCCGCGGCCACGATGTCCGCGCTGTGGGCGGACACCAGGATGTCCCCCAGCCGGTCCCGCTCCACCCCCAGGCCCATGAGGCTGCCCAGGATGTCCCGGTGGGTGAGGCTGCTGTCCGGGCCGCGGAAGGACGCCCGCAGGAACGCCAGCTCCTCCTCCGGCGGCGCGTCCGCCCAGTCCGGGAGGAACACCAGGATTTTCCGCTCCGCCTCCTGGTAGCCGCCGTCGGAGAGAAACCCGTCCCGGACCCCGGCGGCGGCGAGGAGGGACTGGGCCATGGCCTGCTCCCGGGGGGAGAGGAAGGACGTGGCGGCGGGGATATTTTTCCGTTGGCACTGCTCATATTTGTCCAGAACCCGGGCCAGCAGCAGCCGGTCCTCCGGCTCCTGGGCGGCTCTGGCGATCAGCGTGGTCTTGTCCATGGTCATGCGTGGAGGTTCTGGGTCTGGTAGAGCTGGGCGTAGTCCCCGTCCCGGGCCAGCAGCTCCTGGTGGGTCCCCTCCTCGGCGATCACCCCGTCCCGGACCACCAGAATGCGGCTGGCGGAGCGGACCGTGGAGAGGCGGTGGGCGATGATGAGGGTGGTGCGGCCCCGGGCCAGCTCGTCAAAGGCCCGCTGGATCTTGGCCTCGGTGACGCTGTCCAGGGCGGAGGTGGCCTCGTCCAGGATCAGCACCGGCGGGTCCTTGAGGAAGATGCGGGCAATGGAGATGCGCTGCTTCTGCCCGCCGGAGAGGAGGGTGCCCCGCTCCCCCACGTATGTATCAAAGCCCTGGGGCATGGCCATGATGTCCTCGTAGATCTCCGCCCGGCGGGCCGCCGCCACCACCTCCTCCGTGGTGGCTCCGGGCCGTCCGTAGCGGATGTTGTCCATGATGCTGGCCGCGAAGAGGAACACGTCCTGCTGCACCACGCCGATGTTCCGGCGCAGGCTCTGCTGCGTCACGTCCCGCACGTCCAGGCCGTCTATTTTGATGCTGCCGGAGCCCACGTCGTAGAACCGGGGGATCAGGCTGCACAGGGTGGTCTTGCCGCCGCCGGAGGGGCCCACCACGGCGATGGTCTCCCCGGGGGCGACGTGGAGGGACACGTGGTGGAGCACCTCGCTCTCGTCCCGCTCGTAGGCAAAGGAGACGTTGTCCACGTCAATGCGGCCCTTCACCTCCGTCAGCTCCTTAGCGTCCGGCTTATCCTTCAGATCCGGCTCCAGCCGCATCAGCTCCACAAACCGCCCCAGCCCCGCGATGCCGTCGATGAGCATCTCCGAGAGGTTGGAGAGCTTGCGCATGGGGTTGATGAAGGTGCTGGTGTAGAGACTGAAGGTGATGAGGTCCTGATAGTTCATCTCCCCGTCCATGATGAGCCACCCGCTCACGGCGATCACCGCCACGGGCAGGATGCACATGAAGAACTCCATGGAGCACATAAACCAGGCCATGGCCTTGTACCGCTCCTTCTTGGAGGTCTTGAACCGCTCGTTGGCCCCGTGGAACTTCTCGCTCTCCGCCCGCTCGTTGGAGAAGGCCTTGGCGGTGCGCATGCCGGAGATGCTGGACTCGATGTCCGCGTTGATGCCCGCCATGTTCTGCTTGACCCGGCGGGAGGCCTGGATCATGTTCCGGCGGTTGAGGTTGACCACGATGAGGAACGTGGGCACCAGCAGCAGCATCACCAGGGCCAGCCGCCACTGGATGGTGAACATGATGGCAATGGCCCCCACCAGGGTGACCCCAGAGATGAACAGGTCCTCGGGCCCGTGGTGGGCCAGCTCCGTGATGTCAAAGAGCTCCGCGGTCATCCGGCTCATCAGGTGGCCGGTGCGGTTCTTGTCGTAGAAGCCAAAGGAGAGGGTCTGCAAATGGGTGAAGAGGTCCTGGCGGATGTCCGCCTCCACCAGCACGCCGAAGATGTGGCCCCAGTAGCACACCACGTACTGGAGCAGGGCCCGCAGCAGATAGGCCCCCACCATCACCGCGATGACGGCGAAAAAGGCCCGGTAGCGGCTCTCGGGGATGAGCTCGTACATGCACATCCGGGACACGTAGGGAAAGCTCAGATCCACCAGGGATATGGCCAGGGCGCAGGCCATATCCAGGGTAAAAAGGCCCATGTGGGGCTTAAAATAGCTGAGAAAGATTCCCAGCAGGCTCTGTTTCTGGAAATCGCGGGTCACCATGATTCGTCCTCCGTTTACTCGTCTTGATGGCATTTCTTTATTGTAGCATAACTGCATGGGGGATGCAATGGGCGTTTGTCAGGCTTTTTTTAATTTTTCTTTATCTTGGGGCGGGTCTTTCTGAAAAATTGACAGACCGGCCGGCAGATGCTACAATAGCCCATGAGAACAGGTCCGGCCCCGTGGGGGCCGGACAGAATAAGAAGGAGAACAACTGCTATGGATTACGCGAAAGAGTCCCTGCGCCTCCATCAGGAGTGGCGGGGGAAGATCGAGGTGATCGCCACAGTGCCCGTGGAGAGCCGGGACGATCTGTCCCTGGCCTACACCCCCGGCGTGGCCCAGCCCTGCCTGGAGATCCAGAGGGACCCGGACAAGAGCTATGAGCTGACCCGCCGCCACAACCTCTGCGCCGTCATCACCGACGGCAGCGCCGTGCTGGGACTGGGGGACATCGGCCCTGAGGCGGGCATGCCCGTCATGGAGGGCAAGTGCGTGCTGTTCAAGGCCTTCGGCGGGGTGGACGCCTTCCCCCTGTGCGTGAAGACCCAGGACGTGGACGAGTTTGTCAACGCGGTATACCTCCTCTCCGGCTCCTTTGGGGGCATCAACCTGGAGGATATCGCCGCCCCCCGCTGCTTTGAGATCGAGCGGAAGCTGAAGGAGCGGTGCGATATCCCCATTTTCCACGACGATCAGCACGGCACCGCCGTCATCACCCTGGCGGGCCTGACCAACGCCCTGAAGGTGGTGGGGAAAAGGAAGGAGGACGTGCGGATCGTCACCTCCGGCGCGGGGGCGGCGGCGGTGTCCATTGTGAAGCTGCTGCTGTCCGCCGGGTACCGGCACATCACCATGTGTGACCGGGCGGGGGCCATCTGCGCCGGCCGGGAGGGCCTGAACTGGATCAAGGAGGAGATGGCCCAGTCCACCAATCTGGACCGGCGCTCCGGGACCCTGGCGGACATGCTGGCCGGGGCGGACGTGTTCATCGGCGTCAGCGCCCCGGGGACCGTGACCACGGAGATGGTCCGGTCCATGGCCCAAGACCCCATCATCTTCGCCTGCGCCAACCCCACCCCGGAGATCTTCCCCGAGGAGGCCAAGGCCGGCGGCGCGGCGGTGATTGCCACCGGCCGCAGCGACTTCCCCAACCAGATCAACAACGTGCTGGCCTTCCCGGGTATCTTCCGGGGGACCTTCGACGTGCGGGCCAGGGACATCAACGAGGAGATGAAGATGGCGGCGGCAGAGGCCCTGGCGGACCTGATCTCCCAGGAGGAGCTCAGCGCCGAGTATATCATCCCCAAGGCATTTGACAAGCGGGTTGGTCCCGCCGTGGCCCAGGCCGTGGCCCGGGCGGCCCGGCAGTCCGGCGTGGCCCGGGCGTAAGTGCGGGGCATACTATAATGTATTGACCCGCACTTTTCCGCGGAGACCATTTACAGAGGTTCCTTTTCAGAAATTGTCATTCCAGATGGGACAGATCCTTTGGGTCCAGGCAGGAAAACGCCAGCTCCAGGGCCAGCTTGAACCCCTCCTCAAAGGCGTACTGCCCGTAGGCCTTCAGCGGGTCCGTACGGAGGTGCGCAGGGAAACGATCCGGGTCATAGGGCGCGCACCACGCGCCAAACAGTTCCTCAAACAGGATATTCATTATTGGCACCTCGCTCACGTTTTATATTTATTAGCATTATATATTCCTTTTAGCGATATGTCAAGGAGCTTTCATGTATAACCTAGAATTATTTGCGCACCGGGTAAAAAAACTGAGGCGGCAGAAAAAGCTCAGTCAGCAGGAATTGGGGGAGGTTCTGGGCATCAATCAGGGGGCCATCAGCGCAATCGAGAGCGGCCGCCGCACCACGACTGTGGAAAAATTGATCCTTCTGGCTAAATTTTTCAACGTCTCCACAGACTATCTCCTGGGGTTGAAGGACGAGCCGTAGACCGCCGGACCAATGTAGGGGCGAGCATCGCTCGCCCGCTCCGGCGGCTCCCCTCAGCGTCCCGTGAAACAGGCGGGACGCAAGGTACAGCCAAATATTTGATTATGAAAGATTTAGAACTTTTTGCAACCAGGGTAAAAGAGCTCAGAAAACAAAAGCGGCTCAGCCAGACAGAGCTGGGGGAAGTGCTTGGCCTGACCCATAAATCAATCAGCACGATTGAGAGCGGTGTTCGCGGCACTACCATCGAGAAATTGATCCTTCTGGCTAAATTCTTCGAGGTCTCCACAGACTATCTCCTGGGGTTGAAGGACGAGCCGTAGACCGCCGGGCTTTTTCAGCCGTTTCAGATTCTACAGACACAAGGAGAACAACATGGCAAGCAACCGAATCGGGCGAATCAACGAGGAAATCCAGCGGGAGCTGTCCGCGCTTTTGCGCACGGTGAAGGACCCCCGCCTGCAAAACGGGCTGGTGACCATCACCCACGTGGACACCACCAGCGATCTGCGCTATGCGAAGATCTACATCTCCGCCCTGGACAAGAGCCAGGAGAAGGACATGATGAAGGGCCTCCGGTCCGCCGCCGGATATCTGCGGCGGGAGCTGGGAGCGGCCCTGCGGCTGCGCTATACGCCGGAGCTGCAATTCATTGCCGACGATTCCATCCAGCAGGGGGCCCACATTCTGGAGATGCTCCGGGACCCGGAGGTGGTGAAGCCGGCCAACCCCGCCAATGAGCACATCATATTGGAGGACGAGACATGAGCCGGCTGACGCCCCAGGCCGCCGCCGCCCTGCTGCGGGACCAGGACAATCTCCTCATCCTCACCCACCGCCGCCCGGACGGCGACACCACCGGCTGCGCGGCGGCGCTGTGCCTCACCCTGCGGCAGCTGGGCAGGACGGCCTTCCTGCTGCGCAACCCGGAGATGACGGAGACCAACGCCGTATATGTGACGGAGCTCTGGGCCCCGGAGGGGTTTGCGCCGGACTTTGTGGTGAGCGTGGATATCGCGGCCCGGAGCCTCTTTTTCCCGGCTGCGGAGGCATATTTTGACCGCATCGGGCTGGCGGTGGACCACCACCCCTCCTTTGAGGGCTTCGGGGCCCACCAGTGCGTGGACCCGTCCCGGGCGGCCTGCGGGGAGATCGTATACGAGATCTGCCGGGAGCTGGGGGAGGTGACGGCGGAGGTGGCCCTGCCCCTGTACGTGGCCGTATCCACGGACACGGGCTGCTTTGTCTACGCCAACACCACCGCCAACACCCACCGGGTGGCGGCGGCCCTGCTGGAGACGGGCATTGACTATTTCAGCGTCAACAAGCGCCACTTCCGCACCAAGAGCCGCCGCCGCATCGCCCTGGAGAGCGCCCTGCTGGGGGGCATGGAGTTCTTCCATGAGGGCAGGGGGGTGTTCATGGCCGTGCCCATCTCCCTGATGGAGCGGCTGGGGGCCACGGAGAACGACGCGGAGGACCTGTCCACCCTGGCGGGCATGGTGGAGGACGTGGACTGCGGAGCCGTGCTGCGGGAGCTGAAGCCGGACCAGTGGAAGCTGAGCCTGCGCACCGGGGCCAACGGCCGGGTCAACGCCACCCGGGTGTGCCAGCTCCTGGGGGGCGGCGGCCACGCCATGGCCGCCGGAGCCACCCTGGAGGGACGCCTGGAGGAGGTGAAGGCCAGGATCCTGGAGGCCGTGGAGCAGGTCAGGGCCTGGTGACGAAACAGACAATCAGAGCAGCCGGCAGTCTCTCGTCAGACTGCCGGCTGCTCTGATTCATACCCGCTCCTACTGAATACTGACCACCGTGTATCCCGCGTCCGTGACGGCCTTGGTCAGCACGTCGTCCGGAGCGTCGCCGGTCACGCTGGCGGCGCCCGCCTCCAGGTTCACCGTGGCGGTGACGCCGGGCAGGTCATTGAGGGCCTTCTCCACCCTCCCGGAGCAGTGGGCGCACATCATGCCCTCGATCTTCATGGTCTTTGTCATAGCGGTTGTTCCTCCTTGTTTTGTTGTACTGCTGTCGTCATTGCTATCCTGCACAGCCCGAGACTGCTGGATGACCGGATTCTCCTCCCGGCGGGAGGCGCGGAATTTGCTCTTGAAGAAGCGCAGGCGCAGCGCGTTGGACACCACGCACACGCTGCTCAGGCTCATGGCTGCGGCGGCGAACATGGGGTTCAGCTGCCACCCCAGCAGGGGGAAGAACACCCCCGCCGCCAGGGGAATGCCCAGGGAGTTATAGAAGAAGGCCCAGAACAGATTCTCCTTGATGTTCCGGATGGTGGCCCGGCTCAGCTCCACCGCCGCCGCCGCGTCCAGCAGGTCCGACTTCATCAGCACGATGTCCGCTGACTCGATGGCAACATCCGTGCCCGCGCCGATGGCCAGGCCCACGTCCGCCCGGGCCAGAGCCGGCGCGTCGTTGATGCCGTCGCCCACCATGGCAACCTTTCTGCCCTGGCTCTGGAGCTCCGACACCTTCCGCTCCTTGTCCTGGGGCAGCACCTCCGCCATGACCTCCGTCACCCCCAGCTGCGCGCCGATAGCATCGGCGGTGCGGCGGTTGTCGCCGGTAAGCATAATAACGTCAATGCCCAGGCTGCGGAAGGCCGCCACCGCGTCCCGGCTGGTGGGCTTGGGGGTGTCCGCCACGGCGATGAGCCCCAGAAGGGACGTGTCCTTGGCAAAGTACAGGGGCGTCTTGCCCTGGGCGGCCAGGGCCTGGGCCCGGTCCTCCCAGGCGGAGAGATCCACCCCCGCCTCCTCCATCATGGCCCGGTTTCCGGCCAGACACCGGCGGCCACCCAGCACAGCCTCCACGCCTCTGCCGTGGACGGCGGCGAAGCGCTCCACCGGCTGGCGGGGCAGTCCCCGGGCCCCGGCCTCCTCCACAATGGCCGCCCCCAGGGGGTGCTCCGACGGGGCCTCCAGACAGGCGGCCAGACCCAGCAGGGCGCTCTCGGTGACGCCGCCGGCGGGGAGGATGTCCGTTACCTGGGGTCTGCCCTGGGTGAGGGTGCCGGTCTTATCCAGCACCACCGTGTCAATGGCGTGGAGGGTCTCCAGGGCCTCGGCGGACTTGACCAGAATGCCGTTTTCCGCCCCCTTGCCGGTGCCCACCATGATCGCCACCGGCGTGGCCAGGCCCAGGGCGCAGGGGCAGGAGATCACCAGCACCGCCACCCCGGCGGTGAGGGCCTGCTCCGGGCTGCGGGTGACGGCCAGCCAGACAAGGGCCGTCACCGCGGCGATGACCATGACCACGGGCACAAACACCCCGGCCACCTTGTCCGCCAGCTTGGCAATGGGGGCCTTGGAGCTGGACGCCTCCTCCACCAGCCGGATCATCTGGGCCAGGGTGGTGTCCTGACCCACCCGGGTGGCCTCAAACACAAAGGAGCCGGACTTGTTGATGGATGCGGCGGCCACCTTGTCCCCGGGCCCCTTGTCCACAGGCAGGCTCTCGCCGGTGAGGGCGCTCTCGTCCACCGCCGAGGCCCCCTCCACCACCGTGCCGTCCACGGGGATGGCCTGACCGGGCCGGACCACGATCCGGTCCCCCACCAGGACCTCCTCCACGGGGATTTCCATCTCCCCGCCCTCCCGGAGGACCCGGGCGGTCTTGGGGGCCAGATCCATCAGCCGGGTGATGGCCTGGCTGGTCTTGCCCTTGGACCGGGTCTCCAGGAACTTGCCCAGGGTGATAAGGGTGAGGATCATGCCGGCGGATTCGAAGTACAGGTCCATGTGGTACTTCGCCACCAGATCCCCGTCCCCATGGCCCAGGCCGAAGCCGATCTGGTAGATGGCGAACACGCCGTAGGCCACGGCGGCCATGGAGCCCACGGCGATGAGGGAGTCCATGTTGGGAGCGCCCCGGAACAGGGTCTTGAAGCCCACCTTGTAGTACTTGTCGTTGAGATACATGATGGGCAGGGTCAGCAGCAGCTGGGTGAAGGCGAAGGCCAGGGCGTTGTCCATGCCGGTGAGAAAGCCTGGCAGGGGCGCGCCCATCATGTGGCCCATGGAGATGTAGAACAGGGGGATGAGGAAGGCGAAGGACCAGACCATCCGATGCTTCATCTGGGCCAGCTCGCCGGCCATCACGTCCTCCTGCCGGACGGCGGGCGCGGCGGTCCCCGCCGCCTGGGGCAGGGAGGCCCCGTAGCCGGAGTTCTTCACCGCCGCGATAATGGCCTCCGAGGAGGCGGCGTCCTCGTCGTATGTCACCTGCATGGAGTTGGTCAGGAGGCTCACGTTCACCTCCGCCACCCCCTCCAGCCTGCACACCGCCTTCTCCACGTGGGCGGAGCAGGCGGAGCAGGTCATGCCGGACACGTTGAAAGTCTGCTTCATGGCTGTTACCTCGCTATTTCATCAATTTCTGAAGCACGTTCACCAGCTCGTCAATCACCTCGTCGTTTCCCTGGCGCAGGTTCTCGGCCACGCAGGTGCGCAGGTGCTCGCCCAGCAGCTCCTTGCTGAAGCTGTTGATGGCCGCGTTCACCGCCGACACCTGTACCAGAATGTCCATGCAGTACACGTCCTTTTGCAGCATCTCCCGCAGGCCCCGCACCTGTCCCTCAATGCGGCTGAGGCGGTTGGAGAGCTTTTTGAGCTCCTCCTGGCTGCGCACGCGGGTCTTATGGCAGCTGCATTGCTGTTTCATTCGTATACCTCCCGGGGGTATTTTGCTGACTCCACTATATACCCCTTGGGGGTATTTGTCAAGAGGGAATTTTGAGGGGGCGCCCGATGGGGCCTCCGGCTGTGGGACCGGCGCCGGTGAAAGGGGGGGCGCCGCCGGTCCCTGGGACGGTTTCACAAAAATACGCCCTTCCTTTGACGAAAAAGAGCGGGCAAAACGCCCGCTCCGTTCATCCCTATCGCTTCTCCCCGGGCCGGAACACCAGGGCGGCTATCAGACTGAAGAGCACCGCGGCCGCGATGCCGCCGGCCGTGGCGGTGAGGCCGCCGGTCATGACCCCCAGCCAGCCCTTCTCGCTCACAGCCTTGGCCACGCCCTTGGCCAGATTAGAACCAAAGCCCGTCAGAGGGACGCTGGCCCCCGCTCCTCCCCACTGGGCAATGGGCCCGTACACACCGATAGCCTCCAAAAACACGCCGATTACCACATACCCCGTCAGAATACGGGCAGGGGTCAGCTGGGTTTTGTCGATGAAAATCTGTCCGATAGCACACAGGACGCCGCCGCACAGAAACGCGTTGAGATACTGCATACATAGTTCCTCCTCCTTTGACCGCCTCCATGCCGGAGAGCGGGCTATTTTTCTATGGTGAGCGCGTGGCAGATGGCCGGGATGCTCTCCCCCTGGAAGCTGGAGGTGGGGGAGAGGAGGGCTCCGGTGGGGGCGAAGAGGATCCGCTTGAGATGCCCCTCCTCCATCTGTCCCAGCAGATACCCGCACAGCACCGACGCGGAGCACCCGCAGCCGCTGGCCCCGGCGTGCATGTCCTGCTTCTGGATGTCGTAGAGGAGCATGCCGCAGTCCTGGTAATTTGCCGACATGTCCACGCCGTCCTGGGCGAACAGGTCCCCCACGATCTGGTGGCCCAGCACCCCCAGGTCCCCGGTGATGACCAGATCGTAGTCCTTGGGGCCGGTGCCGGTGGCGGCGAAGTGGGCGGAGAGGGTGTCGTAGGCCGCAGGCGCCATGGCCGCGCCCATGTTGTTGGCGTCCGTGACGCCCTTGTCCACGATCTTTCCGCAGGTGACGGCGGTGATCCGGGGCCCCTGGCCCTCCGCCCCCAGCACCACGCAGCCGGAGGCCGTGGCGGTCCACTGGGCGGTGGGGGTGCGCTGGCTGCCGTAGGGCACGGGCATGCGGTACTGCCGCTCGGCGGTGCAGAAGTGGCTGGAGGTCATGGCCCCCACCCGCCGGGCAAAGCCGCCGGCGATGAGCAGGGACCCCAGGGCCATGGACTCGCCCATGGTGGAGCAGGCGCCGTAGAGGCCGTAAAAGGGGATGTGGAAGTCCCGCAGGCCGAAGGAGGTGCCGATGCACTGGTTGAGCAGGTCCCCGGCCAGGATATAGTCCAGATCCTCCGGGGTGAGGCTCCCCTTCTCCAGGGCCTTGCTCAGGGCCAGCTTCTGCATGGCGCTCTCGCCCTTCTCCCAGGTCTTCTCGCCAAAAAAGCTGTCCTCGCTCAAGTGGTCAAAATAGGACGCCAGCGGTCCCTCTCCCTCCTGCCGTCCGCCTATGGCGGCCCGGGAGAGGATGACGCTGGGCCGTTCCAGGGCGACGGTCTGCCGCCCCAATCGTGTCCGCATATTCTCGCCTCCGTGAAAGGGATCGCCGGAGCATCCGGCGTGCGGAGGTAGTATGCGCCCGCTGCGGGAAAATATGCGGACAGTCCGCCGGAGCGTGGGAAATATCCCCTTGTGCAAATTGAAAAAAGGGGGTATACTACCATTATTCCCAACCGCGGAAAGGAGATAACCATGCCAATCACACTGACGAAAAATAATTTCAACAAGGAGGTCCTCCAGGACCCCGGTCCCGTGCTGGTGGACTTCTGGGCCAGCTGGTGCGGCCCCTGCTCGGCCCTGGCCCCCACCATCGACGAGATCGCCCAGGAGCAGACCGGGTGCAAGGTGGGCAAGGTCAACGTGGACGAGGAGCCGGAGCTGGCCCGCCAGTACCGCATTATGAGCATCCCCACCCTCATGGTCTTCCGCAGCGGCGAGCTGGTCCGCCGGGAGACAGGCGGCAGATCCAAGGAGGAGATCATCGAGATGCTGGATCTGGACAAGGCCACCGTGTAATCGGCCCCCAGGCAGGCGTCCCCTCCCCGGGCAAAACCGGGGAGGGGATATTTTGCACCCTATTGCGCCAGAAACGCCTTTTGCAGGCACCGCTGGAAGATCTGCCAGTAGCTCAGCCGGGCCACGGCCGCGTCCGCCGTCAGGGGGATGGAGGCCAGCGTCTCGCCGTTGGACGTGACCGTCATCCGGCCCACTTCCGCCCCCGCGGCCACCGGGGCGGACAGGCTCTCGGCCATCTGGACCTCCACCTCCATGGCCGCCAGCTTCTCCTTGGGGGCCAGAATGGTGGGATCCTCCGCCAGGCGGGGCGTCACCGCCGCCTGATCCCCCAGGATCACAGGGATGGGCGCGAGGGGCTGGGGCGGCTGGGCCTGGGCCAGGCCGTAGGCCGCGAAGCCGTAGTTGAGCAGCACCTTGGCTCCCTCGAACCGCTGTGTGGAGGTGGGCGCGCCCATGACCACCGAGATCAGCTCCATCCCGTCCCGCTCCGCCGTGGCGGACAGGCAGTAGAGGGCCGCGTCGGTGCTGCCGGTCTTCAGGCCGGTGGCCCCTGGGTAGAAGCGGATGAGCTTGTTGGTGTTGCTCAGGCCGAAGGCCCCGTCCCGGAGGGAGTCCGTCCAGATGGTGGTGAAGCGGCGGATATCCGGGTGGTTCAGGATGAGCTCCCGGCTCATGAGGGCGATGTCGTGGGCGCTGGTGACGTGGCCCTTGGCGGGCAGACCGGTGGGGTTGACGAAGTGGGTGTCCGCCATGCCCAGCTCCGCCGCCCGCTGGTTCATCTGCTCCACAAAGGCCTCCGCGCTCCCCGCCAGATGCTCGGCCAGGGCCACGGACGCGTCGTTGGCCGAGACCACGCACACCGCCTTGAGCATATCCTCCACCGTCAGCTGCTCGTTCTCCTTCAGCCAGATCTGGCTGCCACCCATGGAACAGGCGTAGGCGGAGGCGGTGACTGTGTCGTCGTAGGAGAGGCTTCCGCTGTCGATGGCCTCCATGGTCAGCAGGATGGTCATCACCTTTGTGACGCTGGCCGGCTCCAGGGGCTCGTGCTCGTTGACCGCGTAGAGCACCTGGCCCGTGGTCTTCTCCATCAGAAGGCAGGACTTGCTCTCCACCGCCAGCTCCGCCGCCTGGGCCCCCGCCGTCATAGCCCACGCCAGCACCAGGGCGGCCAGGCCCGTCAGGATCCGTTTCATATGGCATTTCCCTTCCTTTTTCTGGTCTCTTTGCTGTCCTCGCTTCCAGCATATGTGGGCCGCAGGAGGCAAATGACTGGAAGTACGTAAATTTCACTCTTGCTTTTTCCGGAAAAGTCTGTTATAATAGCACCGTTGTCAGAATGCAGGGTTAGTACATCGGTAGTACATCGGCTTCCCAAGCCGAGGAGGCGGGTTCGATTCCCGTACCCTGCTCCACATTAAATCCCTCGAAATCAAATGATTTCGAGGGATTTTCATAATGTTTAGCTAGGGCCTGTTTGAAAATTGTCAACACACCCAAACAGCAGACCTTTTTCCGCCATACATCGTTAAATTTTCTTGCCATCCGTAAGATTCTGCAACGGGCGCATCGAGCGCCCGTGCAGAATCATCGTGCATGACCCCTCGATGGGGTCATTGCACGATATGGATGCCTGCGAAAATTTGCCTTGTCTGGCAAAAAAATTCCTTGCTGTTGGGCATATCGCCAATTATCAAACAGGCCCTAAAATAAATTCCCCTTCGCTGCTTGTGGAACGCTATGGGAATTGGAACGCTGACTTCAGGAAGGGCAGCGCCCTCCCCGCCCGCCGCAGATACTTCTCCGCTGTAGCCGGCCGCCTCAGTCGCACCGCTCGGTCATGATGGCCAGAATGGTCCTGTCGGTCTGCTGCATGCCCTCCTTGGCCAGCACGCCGATGTTGGCAATGGTGTTGTCCACCCCTTTGGTGACGATGCCGTCGCCGCTCTTGAACTCCTGGCCGCCCCGGTACATGTGGTAGCCCAGGATGCCCGCGTCCACGCTGGCGGCGATCTTGGCCGCGCAGGAGGGCTTGGCCCCGTCGCAGATGGTGCCGCTGATGATGGCCACGGCGTTGACGATGGTGTGGGCGATGGCCTCGTAGGTGCCCTCCAGCAGGTAGGCGATGCCCGCCCCGGCCCCCACGCCGGCGCTCACCGCGCCGCAGTAGGCGGAGAGGCGGCCAATGCCGCTCTTCTGGTGGACCGTCACCAGATCGCTCACCAGCAGGGCCCGGTAGAGCTTCTCACGGCTGACCCCCAGGTGCTGGGCGTAGCGCACCACGGGCACAGAGGCGGTGATGCCCTGATTCCCGGACCCGGAGAGGATCACCACGGGCATCTCGCACCCGCTCATGCGGGCGTCGCTGCCGGCGGCGGCCCAGGCCTTGGCCTCGGTCTTGATGTCGTTGGGGTAGTCCGCCAGGAGGACGGAGCCGATGTTGGCCCCCCAGCTGGTCCGCAGGCCCTCCTGGGCAATGGCGGTATTGCACTGGATCTGCTGCTCCAGCAGGGGGGAGACCAGATCCAGATCCACGGTCTCCGCGAACTCCAGAATGTCCGCCACCCGCAGCACGCTCTTGTCCGTGAGGCTGTCCTCGGCGGAGTCGCTCACCGGCTTCTCCAGCAGCGCCGTCCCGTCCTTCTCCTCCCGGACGATGTTGCTGTGGCTGTTGGCAATGTGGATCAGGGCGGAGTGGTCCCCCTGCCAGCCGGTGAGCCGGATGTCCAGCAGCCGGGGCGTGTCGGAGCAGACGATCTCAATGGGCGCCTCCTGGGCGTAGGCGGCGATGTCCGGGTGAAGCTGGGCGGGCACGTGGGAGATCACCTGGAGGATCCGATCCGGCTCCCCGGCCACCACGCCGGCCGCCACGGCGGCCCGGATGCCCTTGAGCCCGCCGGTGTTGGGCACAATGACGCTCTTCACGTTTTTGATGATATTGCCGGACACCTCGGCCCGGATCTTCTCCGGCCGCGCCCCCAGCACCGCCCGCAGCCGGGCGGCGGCGTAGGCGATGGCGATGGGCTCGGTGCAGCCGGTGGCGGGCACCAGCTCCTCCTTGAGAATGGAAATATAGGCGTTCTTTACAGCGTCAGTCAGCATCGTCGTCCTCTCCTCGTTTGGTTGATATGTTGATGTTCAGCTTAAAAACAGATGAAATAAATAGGGTATGCAGCAAATCACGGCAGAGCCAATCATGCAGACTGTAATCACATAGATGACTTTCTTCTGTTCATCTTTTTTCATTTCGTTTCTCCTTTGGTGAAAGAGGTGAGAAGCAGCCGATAATGGATCTCTGGCTTTCTTCTTTTTCTCTGACGGCCGGTCTGCGGAAAAAGAAAGATATCAAACGTTCTCGGCGGGCAGGGAGTCGTCCTCCCGGATCCACTCCGCCACCTCCACCAACGCATACCGGGCCGGTCCCGTGCGGATGACCACCTTCTCCAGCCCGGCGTTGATAATCATCCGCCGGCACATGGCGCAGGAGGTGGCGTCGGAGAGGATCTCCCCGGTGAGGGCGTCCTTCCCCGCCAGGTAGAGGGTGCCCCCCACCATGTCCCGCCGGGCGGCGGAGATGATGGCGTTGGCCTCCGCGTGGACGCTGCGGCACAGCTCGTACCGCTCCCCCCGGGGCACCTGCATGGCCTCCCGGGCGCACCGGCCCAGATCCACGCAGTTGCGCCGGCCCCGGGGCGCGCCGTTGTAGCCGGTGGAGATGATCTCGTCATTTTTGACGATAATGGCCCCGTAGCACCGGCGCAGGCAGGTGGCCCGGCCGATGACCGTCTCCGCGATGTCCAGATAGTAGTTGTCCTTACTGATACGGTTCATGGCTGCGCCTCCTTGTCTTTTCTCCAGTATGCACGAAGCGGGGCGAAAAAGCAAGAGAACAGTCGAAATTTTTCACCCCATGCAGCGGTAGGCCTCCGCGATGAGGGCCACGCAGCTCTCCACCCCCAGCCGGCCGCTGTCCAGGCAGAGATCGTAGTGGCGGGCGTCCCCCCACCGCTGGTCCGTGTAGAAGCGGTAGTGCTGGGCCCGGGCCTTGTCCCGGCGGGCAAGGATGGAGGCCGCCTTCTCCCGCTCCAGGCCGTGCTCAGCGATGCTTCGCTCGATCTTGAAGGACATCTCCGAGTGGATGAACACGTTCAGGGTGTCCGCCTTGCCCGCCAGCACGCAGTCCGCGCACCGGCCCACGATCACGCAGGGCCCCTTCGCCGCCGCCTCCAGCAGGATCTCCGACTGGGCCTGCTGGAGCTGGTCCGTGAGGGCGCTGCCCGTCTTCAGCGCGCCGCTGCCGAAGCGGGTGCCGTAGCCGATGATATGGCCGATGGCCCCGCCGTGGAAGTACTCCCCGTGGGAGCGGATGAAGTCCGGCGACAGCTTGGTCTTTGCCGCCGTCAGCTCCACGATCTTCTTGTCATAGAAGTCCACCCCCAGCCGCTGGGCCACCAGCTTGCCGATGGTATGTCCTCCGCTGCCGCACTGGCGGCCGATGGTGACGACACGATTTGCCATAAGAAACCCTCCCCTCGTTTTGTTCAATGATACCACATTTTGTCCCGGGAGTAAAGGATTTTTGTACAGAATGAGGCCAGGGGATGTTTGACATGCCTCAAACATCCCCTGGCTTTTTATGCGGTCAGGCTCTCCAGATACTCCTCCAGGCAGACCCCCTGGTCCCGGATGGCCTGGGCTGCCTCCCGGCCTACGTAGCGGTAGTGCCAGGGCTCGTAGATGATGCCCGTCACATCGCTCTTGCCCTCCGGATAGCGGAGGATGAAGCCGTACTCCCAGCAGTGCTCCATGAGCCACCTCTGCACGGCCGTGGTCTCCTGGGACTGGTCCAGATTCTGGTTGTCCGCGGCCACGATGTCCACCGCCAGCCCCAGCTGGTGCTCGCTGGTGCCCGGGACGGCCACCGACTTGGCCGCCTCGGTCCGGGCCTCCTCCGGGGAGAGGCCCTGGGCGGTCAGCCGGTCCACCTTGTTCTGGAAGAGCTGCTCCTGCTTCTCCTGGGTGCGGTAGGAGGAGCAGATCAGGGGGCTGAGCCCGGCGGCCCGGCAGTCGTCCATCATCTCCTGGAGATCCGGATAGCACCGCTGGTCCACGCTGTGTCCGTTGGAGAGCTGGGTGAGGGTGAGGTCATAGTCCTCCGGCAGGGGGTTCCAGGGGTTCACCAGCAGCAGGCTCCAGTCCTCCTCCGGCGGAGGAACCGGCTCTTTTGCCTCGGGCAGGACCGGCTCCTCCCCCCTGACGGACATACCGGCGGACAGCCCGGCGGCCTGGGGCCCGGACGGCGCTGCGCCCGCCGCGTCCGGCATGCCAACGGTGAGGGCCATGGCAAAGGACGCCAGGGACAGCAGGAGCATGGCCAGGGGCAGCCGGCTCTGCCGCCGCATCCGGCGGCGGGGCGGCCTCCTGTCCTCCGGGAAGAGCTGGAGGTCCTGGCGGGTGGGAACAGAAAATTCTCTTTCGTACATCGTAAAACACCTTCCTGTGATGGGATGTCCCCATCATAGGACGGCGTTTCCTAAAAACGGCTGTTTTCCGGCATCGGTTTGGCATCCATTTCCCATAAAACCTGTATCAGTCCCGGTGGAGGGGGCTTTGCGGAGGGCTTTACTACCCGGAGCGCAGGATGGCGAAGCCGTCCAGGCAGTACAGATACAGCCGCATCTGGAACAGCTCCTTCTCCTCCCCCAGATAAAAGGGCAGGAGAAATTCCGCAGAGCCATCATCGTACCACATCTCCTCGATCTCCAGGATCTCCACGCCGTAGTAGACCTCCATAAAATTCCGCCACCGGTCCATCCAGATGTACACGTCTTCTCTCCCCGCCGACTGCCCCGCAGAGGCGTCCATCACCTGCTGCCCTGGGGTGGGAACAGTCTCTATGCGCGTCTGTCCCGGGATCGGGACAGACGCATGGAAGATCTTTCCGGAGGCGTCGTCCAGATAGAAAAAGTAGCTGCTGTCACCCCCTTCAGAGTAGATTGTCCACATGGGGATGGAGAAGCTCTCGTCCTCATTCATGGGGAACAGAGAGCCCGAATAGGCCTGAAAGGCTGCTGCGTTCTCTGCCGCCCAGGGTTCCGCCAGGCCGCAGTCCTCCATCAGAGTCAGGGCCTCCCGGACCGCCGCCAGGGCCTCCTCCTCGGTGAGGACGGCGCCCTCGGCCTGGTCCGATATGCCGTAATCCCCCTTCTGAACCACCCCCAGGGTCTCCCGCAGGTCCGTCTCCTGCCGCAGCGTCAGGCTGAACAGATCCAGAATCCGTTCCTCCTGCCGCTCCTCCTCGTACCGGTCCTGCACATAGAACACCGCCCAGGGCATGGCCGCTCCCGCCGCCATCAGCAGCAGCGCCGTCAGGGGCGCCAGAGCCCGTTTCAGCCATCTCATGACCGTCCTCCTCTCAGCTCCACGGTAACGCGGGTCCCCCGGGTCCCGTCGGTCCGGTTCTCAAAGCGGATGGACCCGTGGTGGAGGGCCGCGATCTCCTGGCACAGGGCCAGCCCCAGGCCAAAGCCCCCCTGCTTCCGGGATCTGGCCTTGTCCACCCGGTAGAAGGCCTCCGTCAGATGGGCCAGGGCCTCGTCGGGAATGCCCCGGCCGGTGTCGGTCACCTGGAAGCGGCACCCGTCCGGGAGCATCTCCTGGCGGAGCTGGAGCTGGCCGCCCCGGGCCATGGCCTTCTGGGCGTTGTCGGCCAGATTGAGCAGCAGGGACCAGGTGAGGTCCGGCTCCAGGCGGCAGGACCCGCTCTCGCAGGCGCAGGACACGGTAATGTCCCGCTTGGCCAGCAGTGGCCGCAGCCGGTCCGTCAGCTCCTCCGCCAGCTCCTCCGGGCAGACCTCCGCCAGCTGGAGGGGCTGCTCCCGGATCACCAGCAGCTCCAGCAGCTTCCGGCTCAGCCGCTCCAGCCGCCGACCCTCGGAGTAGAGGTAGCCCGCCGCCTCGGCCTGCTCGGCGGTGGTCAGGGTGCCGCTGCGCAGCAGCTCCGCGTAGCCGATGAGGCTGGTCATGGGGGTCTTCATCTCGTGGGCAAAGCTGCCCACGAACCGCTCCTGCCGCTCCACGGCCTGCCTGAGCTCCACCACCGTGTCCTCCATCCGGGCGGCCATGGCGTTGAAATCCGCGCTCACCGCCCCGATCTCGTCCCGGGAGCGGATGGGCACCCGGGCGGAGAACTGGCCGGAGGCGATGAGGCGGGAGGCCCGGCTCAGCCGCTCCAGGGGCGCGGTCAGCACCCGGGAGATGGTGTAGGAGAGCAGGGCGCACAGCCCGTCTAGCACAAGAAAGACCCGGAGGTAATTGCGCTGATGGGTCTGCCGCAGCTCGTAGACCGCGGAGATGTTGTGGGCCGTCTGGAGGCAGAGGGTCTCCCCGTTGGTCTCCACCGCCCCGGAGAGGACCAGATAGGGCGCCCCGCTCCGGAGCGCCTCCATGCGGATCAGGCACGCCCCCGGCTCCGGCATCCCGCCGCCCTGGAGAAGGGGGGCCAGGACCGTGTCCGACTCGTAGAGGGCCCCGGTCTCCGTGTCCAGGCGCAGGGCGGACCAGGCGGAGCGGTTCTGCCCGCACAGCTGCTCCATGGTCTGGGAGATGACCTCCGCGTCCAGGTAGGGGTCCAGGCCGTTGACGATCTGCAGGGCGCTCCAGGCCATGCGGTAGGCGGCAAAGGCCGCGTCCTTCTCCCGCTCCAGGGCGTCCCGGAAGGAGGCGTGGATGAGCAGGCTCCCCCCGGTCCCGAACAGCAGGCTCAGCGCCGCCAGCATCCACAGCGTCATCTTCACCCGGAATTTCACGGCCCAACCTCCAGCCGGTAGCCCACCTTGTTGACGGCCTGGAGCATATGCTCCCAGCCCACCTTTTTCCGCAGCCGCTGGACGTGGAGGTCCACGGCCTTGCTGCCGAAGGGGTACTCCTCCCCCCACACCCGCTCGTAGATGGTCTCCCGGTACATGGCCCGCCGGGGGTTGCGGGCGAAGAGCAGCAGCAGCTCGTACTCCGTCCGGGTCAGGCTGACCTCCTCCTCCCCCCGCCACACCTGCATGGAGCCGGTGTCGATGGTCAGCCCGCCGATGGAGAGCACCATGTCGCACTTCTGGTACCGCCGCAGCACTACGTCGATCCGGGCCAGCAGCTCGATGGTCTCAAAGGGCTTGACGATGTAGTCCTCCGCCCCCAGCCGCAGGCCCTTGACCCGGTCCGCCACGGAGGATTTTGCGGTGAGGAAGATGACCGGAATCTCCAGGGGACGTATGTACTCCATCAGCTCAAATCCGTCCACCTCCGGCAGCATCACGTCCAGCAGGATCAGATCGTACTGGTTTTTCTCCAGCAGATCCGCGGCCTCCGCGCCGTCATAGGCGCAGGTGCAGCGGTAGCCCTCCTTGGTCAGACTCATGCGGATGAGGCTGGAGATGGGCTTCTCGTCCTCCACAATCAAGACATGTATCAAGCAATACGCCTCCTCTCTTCCTCCATTTTACATCCTTCCGGCATCAAAACGGCAACAGCCTCCGGCGGGGCCCTTTCAGGGACAGTATAGCGGAGTTCGGGGGGAATTTCAATTCGGATCTTCAGCCCCGGGCGTAAACGGCGGCAAACCGGATACACTAAGAACCTGCATTCCCCGGCTGTGAATGCAGGTTCTGACGCTATTTGACAAAGGAGATGACCATCATGATTGAATCGGATACCATCAAGCTGCTGCGTGAGTGCGACGCGGGGGTGAAAATGGGGGTGTCCTCCATTGACGAGGTGCTGGACCAGGTGAAAAACCGGGAGTTCAAGGAGCGCCTGACCGCGTGCAGGGACGAACACCAGGCCCTGGACAGAGAGCTGCAGGCCCTGCTGGAGCGCTATCACGATCAGGGCAAGGACCCCAGCCCCGTGGTCAAGGGCATGGGCTGGCTCAAGACCAACATGAAGCTGGGCTGGAACGGATCCGACGAGACCATCGCCAGCCTCATGACCGACGGGTGCAACATGGGGGTAAAGAGCCTGCACCGGTACCTCAACCAGTACAGGGCGGCGGACGAGGCCTCCAAGGGCGTCGCCCGCCGGCTCATCGGCCTGGAGGAGCGTCTCACCGCCGGCATCCGACAGTACCTGTAGGCCCCGGTGCCCCCTGCCAAGGCCCCGTCCGGGCGGCGGGCGGGGCCCTTTTGCGGCGCGGAAAGGAAAACTGAGGGATTGATTCCGCTCACCCCTCTGTGGTATAATCAGCTGTCGATTTTTGGGACCAATTTACAAACGCTGTAAAAGGAGAAGAGAGAATGCTTGTGCCTGTACTGCTCTTTGCGGTGGGCCTGCTGTGCCTCATCAAGGGCGGGGACTGGTTTGTGGACGGGGCCACGGGGCTGGCCCGGCGCTTTCACCTGCCGGAGCTGCTCATCGGGGCCACAGTGGTGTCCATCGGTACCACCCTGCCGGAGGTGATGGTCTCCACCACCTCCGCCCTCACCGGACACGGGGAGATCGCCTACGGCAACGCCATCGGCTCCGTCATCTGCAACGCCGCCCTCATCGCTGCCGTCACCATCGCCGTGCGCCCGGGACCGGTGGACCGGGCGGCCCTGCGGACCCCGGTGCTGTTCTTTTTTGCCGCCGCCGCTCTCTACGCCCTGGTGGCCTACACCTCCGGCCAGTTCACCCGCCCGGTGGGCCTGGCGCTGCTGGCCATGTTCGCCGTCTATATGGCGGTGACGGTGCTCCAGATGCGGCGGGGCGCTGTCCCCGCCGCCGGAGAGGAGGAGGCCGCCGCCGGCTCTGTGGGCCGGGACCTGGGCCTTCTGGCGGTGGGCGCGGCGCTCATCGCCCTGGGGGCGGACCTGCTGGTGGACAACGGAACCCTCATCGCCCAGGCTCTGGGCGCACCCGAGTCGGTGATCGCCCTGACCTTCGTGGCCCTGGGCACCTCCCTGCCGGAGCTGGTGACGGCCATCACCTCCCTGGTCAAGGGCCATGGCGCCCTGTCCCTGGGCAACGTCATCGGCGCGAACCTCTTCAATCTGGTGCTGGTCAGCGGGGTGTCTGTGACCCTGGCCCCCTTCTCCATCCCCCAGGCCGCCGTCATCGCCGGGCACAACGCCTCCCTGGTGCTGGATCTGCCGGTGATGCTCCTGGTCATGCTGCTGCTGACCGTGCCGGCCCTGGTGAGGGGAAAGCTGTCCCGGGTCCAGGGGCTGGCGCTGCTGGCGGTCTACGGGGCGTTCTGCGCCGTGCAGTTTACGCTGTAACATAGGAATGAGGAGGACAGACCATGAGGCTTGCTGTTTTGGGCACAGGCAAGATCGTTCAGGAGGCGCTGCCGGTGCTGGAGGGGCTGGGCATCCGGCCCCACGCCATTCTGGGCACGGAGCGCAGCCGGGAGCGGACGGAGGCCCTGGCCGCCCGGTATCGGATCCCACGCCGATGCTTCCGGTATGAGGAGGTCCTGGAGAGCGGGGCGGACACGATCTACGTGGCCCTGCCCAACAGCCTCCACTATGCGTACGCCCGGAGGGCCCTGGAGGGGGGACTCCACGTGCTGGTGGAGAAGCCCGCTGTCACCGCCCTCGCCCAGCTCCGGGAGCTGCGGCGGCTGGCGGCCGGGCGGCGGCTGGTGCTGGCGGAGGCCATGACGCTCCACCACCTGCCCGCCGTTCTGGCGCTGCGGGAGCAGATGGCCCGGCTGGGGCCCCTGCGGCTGGCGGGGCTGAACTTCAGCCAGTACTCCTCCCGCTATGACGCGTTCCTGGAGGGGAAGACGGCCCCCGCCTTTGACCCCGCCATGGCCGGGGGCGCGCTGATGGATCTGAATGTGTACAACATCCACCTCGCGGCGGCCCTGTTCGGTTCTCCCCGGCAGATCCGCTACTGTGCCAACCTCCAGCGAGGGGTGGACACCAGCGGCGTGCTGACCCTGGACTACGGCGGCATGAAGGCGGTGTGCGTGGCGGCCAAGGACTGCCAGGGGGCCAATACATCCTTTATCCAGGGGGAGCTGGGGCGGCTGGAGCTGACGGAGCCGGTCAGCAGCCTCACCAGCTGGGAGCTGGTCCTCCGGTCCGGGACGCGGGAGCGGTTTGAGACCGTCCCCCGGTCCCACCGGATGTCCTGCGAGTTCGCGGCCTTCCGCCGGATGATCGACGAAAAGGACCTGGACCGGGCGGAGGAGCTGCTGGACCTCAGCGAGATTGCCGTGGCCATCCTGGAGGAGGCCCGGGCTCAGATAACCGGGTAAAAGCGCGTGCGGCCTGTCCGGCGGAGAGCCGGACAGGCCGTTTGATTCAGAAAAGAGGCAGCCTCTCACCGGCCGCCCAGGAGGAACACCAGCCGGTTCTCCCCGGACAGCTCCGGGTCAAAGCGGTAGCCCAGAGCGGAGAAGGCCCGGATGTCCTCCGGCCGGTCAACCCGGTTCTCCGCCAGCCAGCGCACCATCTGTCCCCGGGCCATTTTGCACGCGGTCCCCTTCTCCACCACGCGTCCGTCCCTCCACTGGCCGAAGGTGCAGGTGAGGTATTACCTTCGAGAAAAAAACTAGTATCCTAACAAGTTAGGAATTACAAGATAGTGGGATAAAGCTTTTTGAGCTTACATCTGGCATCACAGGCAGAAAATCTCCAATGGACAGTAGAAGAAACGACATTTCTGTGTAAAGTCCAAGCGTTAACCTGACGAGCCATAAGCTGAAAAGAAGGCATGGATTGGTACAGACACTGCCTGGAAAGGATGCCGGTTTCAATTTCGGCCATACTCAGCCAGGAGGCTTGAATGGGTGTGTGGTGAATTTCCAGGCGCTGTGCGATCTGTCTGGCGATGGACGGGTCAAAGGCTTTATAGAGCGAAGCAATGGAGTGAATATTCAAATTATCCATG
>CAJTWF010000015.1 GCA_910579965.1 uncultured Oscillospiraceae bacterium | reverse complement strand
TCAAGGGCTTTTTTCTTGCTTTTGGAATTTATTGGTTAACTTAATGGCATTGGGCGAGGGTCCCTACTCCATTGAGGACAGAGCGGCGCTTGACGCGGTCCGCCGCAGCCGCGAGATCGCCGTCGGCTATCCGGTGCAGTACAGCAATATCCCCAAAATCCTCCGGGACAACATCCTGGACCACCGGGATATATGGGCGGGGAAGAGGGTGTTTGTCCTGGCCACCATGGGCCTGTTCAGCGGGGACGGCGCGGGGATCCTGGCGCGGCTGCTGGAGAGGCAGGGGGCGTCCATTATTGGCGGGCTGCACCTGAAAATGCCAGATAGTATCTGTGATGTAAAGCTGCTTAAGCGTACAGACGAAAAGGACAGGATTCTGGCGGCAGAGGCGGCGGAGAAGGTCCGTAAGGCGGCCGCGCGGATTCGGAGCGGATCCCCGCCCCGGGAGGGACTGGGGCCTCTGGCCCATCTGGCGGGCCTGCTGGGCCAGAGGCTGTATTTTTCTCAAAGGACGCAGCGGTATACGGACAGACTGAAAATTGACGCCGGCAGGTGCGTGGGCTGTGGCCTGTGCGAGAGGGCCTGCCCGATGCACAATATCTCCATGCAGAGTGGGAAGGCGGCGGCGGGGGACCGGTGTACCATGTGCTACCGCTGCGCCAATCTGTGCCCCCGGCAGGCTGTCACTCTGCTGGGCCGCCGGGTCATCAAGCAGAACAGAGCCCTCGATTCCCGGCAAACGGTTTGACAGAACGGCCCGCCGGGTCTATAATAAGGAAAAACAGGGGCGGACCGCCCCATCGGAGGTTTCCATGGAGCTAGAGACACAGAGAACCACCCTGCGCCCCTTCGCGGACAGCGACGCGGCGGAGCTGTACGAATACGCCCGGGATCCCCGGGTGGGCCCCATCGCTGGCTGGAAGCCTCACGAGAGCGTGGAGGAGAGCCGGGAGATCATCCGCACCGTCTTTGCCGTCCCCAACACCTTTGCCGTGGTGGAGCGGGAGACTGGGCGGGTGATCGGGTCCGCCGGGTTCGTCCAGCCCAGGAGCGGCAGCAGACCGGAGGCAAAGGCCGCCGAGATCGGCTACGCCCTCCACCCGGGCTGGTGGGGGAGGGGGCTCATGCCGGAGGTGGTGGAGGAGCTTCTGCGGTTCGGGTTCACGCAGCTGGAGCTGGAGGAGATCTGGTGCACCCACTACCAGGAGAACAGCCAGTCCCGGCGGGTCATTGAGAAGACGGGCTTCACCTACGCCTTTACGGAGCGGCTGTCGGATGAGTTCTTCCCGGACCGGCCCACCTGCTTCTACTTCATGACCCGGGACCAGTGGGAGAGGGACAAGTGATGGATATGGAGAGCTATCTGGTCCCCGGGGAGTACGGGGAGGCGGAGCTAGTGGAGAAGCGGTCCCGGTTCATCGGCCAGGTGTGGCGGGTGGAGACGGAGGAGGAGGCCCGGGAGCGGGTGGAGCAGGTGCGGAAGAAATACCACGACGCCCGGCACCACTGCTGGTGCTATCTCCTCCGGGAGGGGGGCGTGCTGCGCTACAGCGACGATGGCGAGCCCCAGGGAACGGCGGGCCAGCCCATGCTCAACGTGTTTCAGAAGGAGGGGGTGGCCAACGCCGTGTGCGTGGTGACCCGGTATTTTGGCGGGATTCTTCTGGGGGCCGGGGGACTGACCCGGGCCTACGGCAGCACGGCCAAGCTGGCCCTGGACGGGGCGGGGCTCTGCCGGATGCGCCTGTGGGCGTCGCTGCTGGTGAGCTGCCCCTACGGCCTCTACGAGCGGATGCGGCTGCTGGTGGAGAAGAGCGGCGGCGCGGTGGAGAACGCGGACTTCGGCGCGGACGTGGCGCTGACGGTGCTGCTGCCGGCCCAGGACGTGGAGGCGTTCCGGGAGCAGGTGACGGAGCTGTCCGCCGGCGCGGTGGAGGTGCTGGTGGAGGAGGAGACGTTTCGTCCCGGTCCGCCGTAAGTCAGCGGCCTCCGCCTGAGATTTATTTTTTAAGATACTGCCGGAGGTGACAGATATGCGGTTCGTTGCACGGCCTTAAAGATTCTCCTTGGAACTGATACGTCAACGATGAAAAGGAGAACGACATTTCATGACTCAGAACAAGCTGTGGACCTATGATTTCACGGTCATCACCATTGGAAGCTTCATCTCCATGGTGGGCTCCACCCTGGCCAGCTTCAGCATCAGTCTGGTGGTGCTGGACTACACGGGCTCCACGTTTCTCTACATGCTCTTTCACGTCTGCTACCAGCTGCCCATGGTGGTCATGCCCCTGCTGGCGGGCCCATACCTGGACAGAATGAGCAGAAAGAAGATGATCTATACCCTGGACTACGCCAGCGCGGGCCTCTTCGCCCTCATGTATCTGCTGCTGCAAAGCGGATGGATGAACTACGCCCTGCTGCTGTGCGGCAGCGTGGCCCTGGGAGCCATTAACGGCGTGTACACCGTGGCCTACGACAGCTTCTATCCCAATCTCATTTCCCCGGGAAATGCCCAGCGGGCCTACTCGGTGTCCAGCATGCTCTGGCCTATCGCGGCCATGACCACGCCGGTGGCGGCGGCCATCTACGATCTGCTGGGCAGCGCCGGACCTGTATTTGCAGCCAACGCGGCTTGCTTCTTCGCCGCCGCCTGCTTTGAGCGCAGAATCCGCCACCAGGAGACCCATATGGACCACGCCCCGCCCGCGAACGGCCTGGGGACCCTCCGACGGTTCCGGCGGGACTTCCGGGAGGGAATGACCTACATACGGGGGGAGAGGGGGCTGCTGATGATCGCCCTGTACTTCTCGGTCATCAGCTTCTGCGGCGGCGCGGACAGCCTGCGCCTGCCCTATTTCCGGGCTAATGCCGGCCTTTACGCGGCCTGGCCTGTAGCGGCGGTGACGCTGTACGCTATTGTAAGCAACTTCGACGTGGTGGGGCGGCTGATCGGCGGGGCCATCCAGTATAGGGTGCGCATTCCCGCGAGGCGGAAGTTCGCCATTGCCCTGGCGGTCTACGCGGCCACCAACCTGCTGGGAGCGGGGATGCTGTACCTGCCCATTCCGCTGATGGCTGCGGCCTGCTTTGTCAACGGAGTCCTGGGCGTGACCTCCTATACCATCCGCACCGCGGCCACCCAGGCCTATGTTCCGGACAAGGTTCGGGCCCGGTTCAACGGCACCTTCCAGATGCTCAACTCCCTGGGCGGCATCGCCGGCGGACTGGCGGCAGGGGCGCTGGCGGAGTTCTTCCCGGAACGGGAGATCATTCTGGCGGCGTTCCTGGGGGCTCTGGGGACGGTGTATCTGTTTATCTACCGGGGCAGGGAGGATGTTAAGAGGATATATAACCGGGATATGGCGTAATCGTCAGCAGAACAGCCGGGCGGCGTCGGAATGACGCCGTCCGGCTCGTATGAATCTTCTAAATTGATTTGATCAATATTTTTCTTGTTGTGGCGGTAATCCATATGACAGTGTTTTTGCATATTCCGTATCACGCGCTCTGGCCATGTGCGATATCGGACTACGCACGGCATAACTTTGCTGCATTCTTCACATAGCGCAAACTCTAATATAACGTCTTCTTTGGTTAAGCTCGTACCATCCATCTTATTCATGCACCTCAGGCAAAATTCGGCCATTATATGCCCCCCCTTAATATAATTGCTATTTGTATTTGATTTAAGATATCTAATATACGCAAGTAAATTAATAGAAAAAGTATATTAATTTTGAATATATCTTATCATATCAGAGAAGAATACAATAAGCAAGAGGAAGGCGGTGGTGTCATGCCGAAGTTTATCCCGCGTAAGTATGAAAAAGAGGTCATATCCATGCGGATATCTGTGGAAACGCTGGAGGAACTTGACACAAAGGCGAATGAAATTGGTATTTCCCGCAATGAGCTCATCAATCAATGTATCTGCTTTGCCCTTGCGAATATGGAGGATAGCAGCGGTAAGTAGCAGCGGGAGTTCTTCCGTATACACAGAATAATGCTGTAAAAGACTGGGCGGCGTCGGAATGACGCCGCCCAGGTTTGCTACAGCAGATAGTTGTTGTCCTTACCGGCCACATGGAGCGTGGCAAGGGTATAGGTAGCAAAGCCCTCGGCCACAAGGGGCTCCAGCTTGCACAGGGCCTCGGCCTCCTCAAAGCTGTCCACGTTGAAAATGACCATGTCCGCCACGCCGGGATACCCCTGGAGGGGGCCGCAGAGCTGGATTTTCCCGGCGGCGTCCTGCGTTCTCAGGTTCTCCACATGCCGCTCAATGGCGGCCTTTGTGACCTTGTTATAGGCCCGTCCCCGTTTGATTATCATGACATATTTGACGTTTTCCATGCTTCCTCCTTATTTAATGTATCCTCTTCATAGATTCTGACAATGCCGGCCGCGTACTCCCGGAATGCGTCGCGGGCCGCCTCCGGCTCCAGGATCTCCACATACCGTCCAAAGGACAGCAGATAGTGCAGGGTCCAGCTGTTCATCTCATAGGGGACGCTCACATAGTAGCAGCCGTCGTCAGACAGCCGGACCTGGCTCTCCTGAAACTCGTCATACAGCCTGTGGGCGATCTGGGGGGAGAAGCGCAGCTTCAGGGGCGGAGCGCCCCACGCCTCTCCGCATTGGGGGGTGAGGGAGTAGTCCGGAGGCAGCTCCCGGGCAAAGGTCTCCGGCAGAACCTGGAGCCCCTTGATCCTGGACAGGCGGAAAATGCGGATCTCCTCCCTGCGCCGGCAGTATCCGACAATATACCAGGCGTGCGATTTGAAGGCCAGCCGCAGGGGCTCCACGGTCCTGTCCGATCTTTTCAGCTCAGAGCTGAAGTAGCGGAACGCGATGACATGCCGGTTAAGAATGGCGTATTGCAGATCGGAGATCTTGATTTTCTCCCCCTCATCGCCGCCCCAGCAGGAGAAATCCACGTCGAGCCATTGGGGCTCCAGGGCGTTTCGGAAGACGGCGCTGATTTTGTGCAGCGCCATCTCCGCGCTGGGAAACTGGGCGGCCTGCAATATCCGCAGCCCCTGGCAGATGCTCCGCCGCTCCTGCGCGGAGAGCATGGCCCTGTCCATGGTGTACCCGTCCATCAGGGAGATGCCTCCGCCGGAGCCCTTGGCGGACATGACGGGGATTCCGGCGATGGACAGCGTGTTAATATCCCGGTAGATGGTTTTGGTGGATACATGGAAGAACTCAGACAGCTCCCTGGCCGTCACACGGCCGTGGTTGACGATGTAGAAAACCATCTGCACAAGACGCTCAATCTGCATGGCGGCCACTCCTCACGCTGCAAAAAAAGAATACCATATCCAATAGGACATGTAGCTGTCCCATTGGATTTTTCTTTTTCGACAATTCATCCGTTTTTCTCTACAGCAGCTCCCCGAAGCTCTCAATATACTGATCGCACACCTCCCGCATGTCCGCCCGGACACCGGGAAAGCCCTCGTCCCACACGCCCACCACCGTCATGCCGGCGGCCTTGGCGGCCTTGCAGGCGGCCAGGGAGTCGTCGAAGAGCACGCACTCCCGGGGTGGGACCCCCAGGGCCTGGGCCGCCTGCCGGAACACGGCCGGAGACTTCTTGTCCGCCCCCAGCTCCTGGGCGTAGATAATCCGCTCAAAGTAGGGGAGGAGGCCGTGGTGGGTGAGGGCGGCCTGACAGTGCTCGGGCACGCAGGCGGTGAACACCGCCATCCGGCGGCCCGACGCCCGGCAGCGGTCCAGATACTCCCGGACAAAGGGTTTGAGGGGGACTTGCTCGTAGGCCCCCTGGGCCAGGTCCATCCACTCCGCGATGATCTCCTCGCAGGACTCGGAGAGCTGGAGGAACTCCTTGGTGAACACGGCGCAGTTGGGGAGGATGGAGTGGGCCACGCCCTCGTAGTAGGCCTGGGTGTAGGGGACGCCCCGCCGGGCCAGGAAGGTCTTGTCCACCTCCAGCCACACGCCGTTGGAGTCGATGAGGGTGCCGTCCAGATCAAATAGCAGCATAAGCGCGTCTCCTGTCCCTCCAGGCTCCGGCCTGGAGAAAAATTTCCCGGTCAAGTCTTGCCATTTTTGCTTCTCTTTGGTACTATATCACTTTAGTGTTATTCTACCACAGAAAGAAGCTCTTTTGCAATGACGAGGTGAGAGAACATGAGTGAACAGACCATGAGAAAACTGGCCAAGCCCATGCTGTTTATGGCGGCCTTCATCTGGGGCAGCTCCTTTTTCATCATGAAGGACGCCCTGGACCAGATGCCGGTGCAGTACCTGCTGGCGATCCGATTCACCATAGGCGCGGCGCTGCTGGGACTGGTGTGCGGGAAAAAGTGGCGGCGCTGCACCCGGGACTACGTGTGGCGGGGGGCGGTGATGGGGGCCTTTCTGTACCTGGCCTACTCCATCCAGACCTACGGTCTGGCCCTGACCACCCCCTCCAAGAACGCCTTTTTGACCGCCGTGTACTGCGTGCTGGTGCCCTTCCTCTACTGGGCTCTGGCTGGGGTGCGGCCGGACCGGTACAATCTGACAGCGGCGGCGCTGTGCGTCACCGGGGTGGGGCTGGTGAGCCTCAGCGGGGATCTGACGGTGACCGCCGGGGACGCGCTGACCCTGCTGTGCGCGGTGTTCTACGCCAGCCACATTGTGGCGGTGGCCAAGGTGTCCCCGGAGAAGGACATCTACCTGCTGACGGTGTTTCAGTTCGCCTTTGCCGGGATTTTCGCCTGGATGGGCGGACTGTTGACGGAGACCTTCCCCGCCCAGGCCCTGACCCGGCCGGAGGTGCTGCTGCCCCTGGCCTATCTGGGGGTGATGGCCACCACGGTGGCGCTGCTGTTCCAGAACGTGGGGCAGGTGTGGTCAGACCCCGCCTCGGCCTCGGTGATCCTGTCCCTGGAGTCGGTGTTCGGGGTGCTCTGCTCGGTGCTCTTTGCCGGGGATCAGGTCAGCGGACGGATGCTGCTGGGGTTTGCGCTGATCTTCGTAGCGGTGGTGTGCAGCGAGACCAAGCTGCGCTTTCTGCGGCGGAACGGATAGATATATTTATAAAATCTTAAAAAACAAGGAAAAATTTTCTGGTATAATGGGAAAGCCGGTGAGCTGCTTCCGCATTCACAAAGAAAAGAAGGGACCCTGCCCGGTCCGGCGGCTTTTCGTGGACAAGCCAGGGAAGATGTGCTATACTGTGTAAACCAATATCTGGAGAGGAGGCCGCCTATGCGAATTCATGTGCTGGGCGTCGGCTTTAACAATATGACCATGGAACAGGCGGTGGCAGAGGGCGTGCGCCTGATGAACACGGAGGGGACCCACTACGCGGTTACCCCCAACCCGGAGATCGTGGAGGTCTGCCGGGAGGACCCGGAGGCCCTGGCGGCGGTCAACGGCGCGGATCTGGTGCTGGCCGACGGCATCGGCGTGATCTACGGGGCCAGGATGCTGGGCACGCCTCTGAAGGGCCGGGTTCCGGGCATTGAGTTCGCCAAGGCGCTGATGGCCCGCATGGCGGAGAGCGGCAAAAGTCTGTTTCTGCTGGGGGCCAAGCCCGGCGTGGCGGAGCAGGCGGCGGACAACCTCCGCCGGGAGTACCCGGGGCTGAAAATCGCCGGGGTCCGGGACGGCTACTTCCAGGAGGACGGCCCGGTGACAGAGGCCATCCGGGCCAGCGGCGCGGACGTGGCGTTCGTGTGCCTGGGTGCGCCCAAGCAGGAGAAGTGGATGAAGAAGAACGGGCCGGACACGGGAGCCCGCCTGCTCATCGGCCTGGGGGGGTGCCTGGACGTGTTCTCCGGTCAGGTCCAGCGGGCCCCGGTGATCTTCCAGAAGCTGGGCCTGGAGTGGTTCCACCGGCTGCTCAAGCACCCCAGCCGGGCGGGCAGGATGATGAAGCTGCCCCTGTTTCTGGTCCATGTGGCGGGGGAGCGGCGGAAATGAGGGGAAGGCTGATCGTATTTGAGGGGACCGACGGCGCGGGCAAGGCCACCCAGGCCGGGCTCATGGCCCGCCGTCTGGCGGCGGAGGGCGTGTCCTTCCGGGAGATTGACTTTCCCCGCTACGGAAACCCCTTCGCTGAGCCGGCCCGGCTCTATCTGGCCGGGGCCCTGGGGGCCAAGCCCGGGGACGTGAGTGCCTGCGCCGCGTCCGTATTCTACGCCGTGGACCGCTACGCCTCCTACAAGGAGGACTGGGGCCGGGACTACGAGGCGGGTGAGCTGATCCTTGCCAACCGCTACACCACCTCCAACGCCGTCCACCAGGCCTCCAAGCTGGAGCGTGCGGAGCGGGAGGCGTTTCTCAGCTGGCTCTTTGACCTGGAGTACCGCCGCCTGGAGCTGCCGGAGCCGGATCTGGTGGTGTACCTGGATCTGCCTGTGGAGCTGACGGAGCGGCTGCTGCGCGCCCGCCGGGAGCGGACCCACACCCAGGCGGATATCCATGAGCAGGACGAGGCGTACCTCCGCTCCTGCCGGGAGAACGCCCGGGAGATTGCCCGGGATCTGGGCTGGCGGCGGATCGACTGCTCCCGGAACGGGGACCTGCGCACCCCGGAGGATATCCACCGGGAGGTGTGGGAGCTGGTGCGGCCCCTGACGGAGCGGCAGTAAAAAAGATGAGGGGACGCAAAGCGTCCCCCCGTCCCCGCTATGTAGCGCTCAGCAGCAGCACGTGTTGCCGCAGCTGCACCCACAGCCGCAGTTGTTATTGCAGCTGCATCCGCACCCGCAGTTGCAGCCGCTGCTTACGCCGCCCACGCCGCTGCCGCCGCACCCGCAGCTGTTCCCGCACCCACTGCCGTTACCGCAGCCGCAGCAGCAGATGAGGACGATAATCAGGATGATCCAGAGGAAGCCGTTGTCGTTGTTCCACATAATGTGTTCACCTCACTTATCAGACTGAAACATCCTATGAGCGCGGAGGGCAAAATGCAGCTTGACCACCCAAAATTTTCTTAATTTATTTCTCCCCCGGGCCCGGGGGAGCCGGCACAGCCTGTCCCCGCCGCCGTCAAGGGCGGGCGGTCAGGCGCGAATCAAACGCGGCGCACCCGCCCCCTGCGGGCAGCCGCAGCAAGAAGGAGGACCGCTCCATGAATAACGACAACATCGACGATCGCTACCATACCACCAGCTGGGACGGGCGGCAGGTCCAGCGGGCCGCCGGCCACAGCGCCGGACAGTCCAGGAAGAAGAAAAAGAAGCGGCGGACCAATCCGCTGCTGGCCATTGTGCTCTGGCTGGCCATTGTGGCGGCCTCCTCCGCCATCTGCGCGGGGGTGGGCTGGATGCTGGCCAACGACTTCGCCGCCCTGAACAAGCCCTACAAGGAGGTGGACTTCGAGGTGAAGGAGGAGTGGGTCGCCTCCGTGGAGGAGGAGACCAAGGAGAACGGAGAGAAGAAGGAGACCACCTACTACGACATGTCCCAGGTGGCCAAAGCCCTGGAGAAGGAGGGGCTCATCGAGTACAGCTGGTTCTTCCGCCTGTTCTGCGCCTTCACCCACGCGGACGCCAAGATCACCCAGGGAAAGTTCGCCCTGAACACCAACATGGACTACATGGCCCTCATCCGGGGTATGCGGATGCGGGGCGGCACGGCGGAAACTGTGGACGTGGCCATCCCCGAGGGCTACACGGTCTCCCAGATCATCGAGCTGCTGGCCGAGAACGGCGTGGGCTCGGAGGAGGATCTGGCGGAGATCGCGGAGAACTACGTCTTTGAGGACTACGAGTTCGTGGACAACGAGAACCTGGGCAGCCTCAGCCGCCTGGAGGGCTACCTGTTCCCGGATACCTACAACTTCTACGTGGGCGCCCGGCCGGAGCTGGCCTTCAACGCCATGCTCTCCAACTTCAAAACCAAGGTCTACAACAACGAGGATCTGACGGAGCTGTTCGGGGAGAGCGAGTACAGCCTGCCTGAGATCATCACCATCGCCTCCCTGGTGGAGCGGGAGACCGACGGCGGGGACCGGGACAAGATCGCCTCCGTCATCTACAACCGCCTGGAGAACGACGGCGAGACCAACCGTCTGCTTCAGATCGACGCGGCCCTGGTCTACGCCGCCAGCCGGCCCATCACCCAGGAGGACTACACCAGCCTGGACAGCCCCTACAACCTCTACCAGCACACGGGCCTGCCCCCCACGCCCATTGCCAACCCGGGCATTGCGGCCATCCGGGCGGCATTGATGCCGGCGGATACGGACTACTACTACTATGTCCTGGATCCGGAGAGCAAGCAGCACGTGTTCAGCGAGACCCTGGCCCAGCACAACAAGGCGGTGGCCGAGGCCGCCGCCAAGGCGGAGAACTGACCATGGGGGAGAGGAGAAAGCCGGAGCTCCTGGCGCCGGCGGGGGACATGGAGCGCCTGCGCATGGCGGTGCTCTACGGCGCGGATGCGGTGTATCTGGCCGGGGAGAGCTTCGGAATGCGCTCCTTTGCGGGAAACTTCTCCCGGGAGGAGCTGCCCCGGGCGGTCCGCTTTGCCCATGAGCACGGGGTCCGGGTCCATGTGACCATCAACACCATGCCCCGCAACCGGGAGGCGGACAGCCTCCCGGCGTGGCTGGAGGTCCTGGACGGCGCCGGGGTGGACGCGCTGATCGTGGCGGACATGGGGGCCTTTGCCCTGGCGGGGCGATACGCCCCCCGGTGTGACCGCCACATCTCCACCCAGGCCAGCGTGTCCAACTACCAGACTGCCCTGGCCTGGCACGAGCTGGGGGCCCGGCGGGTGATTCTGGCCCGGGAGCTGAGCCTGGAGGAGATCCGGGAGATCCGGGCGCGGACCCCCAGGACGCTGGAGCTGGAGGCGTTTGTCCACGGGGCAATGTGCGTCAGCTACAGCGGCCGGTGCCTGCTCAGCAACTATATGACCGGCCGGGACGCCAACCGGGGGGCCTGCGCCCAGCCCTGCCGGTATCAGTACTACCTTATGGAGGAGAAGCGGCCCGGCGAATACTTCCCCGTGTTCGAGGACGGGGCGGGGACGTACATTATGAACAGCCGGGACATGTGCATGATTGATCACCTGGACGATCTCATGGACCTGGACAGCCTGAAGATCGAGGGCCGGGCCAAGAGCGCCTACTACGCCGCCATTGTCACCGGGGCCTACCGGCACGTTCTGGACGACGTGGCCGCCGGGCGGACCCCGGACCCGGTGTGGCGGGAGGAGGTGGAGCGGGTCAGCCACCGCCGCTACGCCACGGGCTTTTACTACGGCCCCCCGGGGCAGTACACGGAAAACGCCCGGTACATCCGGGAGTGGCAGGTGGTGGCCCTGGTGACCGCCTGCGACGGGAGCGGCATGGCCACACTGACCCTGCGCAACAAATTCTCCGCCGGGGATGAGGTGGAGGTGGTGGGGCCGGATCTGCGGCCCTTTGCCTTCCGGGCCCCGGTGATGGAGGACGGGGAGGGGGAGCCCCTGACAGAGCCGAAAAACCCCCAGATGGTTTTCCGGATGCGCCTGCCCCGGCCTGTGCCGACCTGGAGCATGGTGCGCATTGCCCGGGATCTGTCGGCCAAGTCGTAAGGGAACCGTCCTTTTTCTTGGGAAAACGGATGAAAAGATTTTTTGGGCAAAACGGAGTTTTACCATAGGGAGAGAGCGCTGTGAGGAAGAAACTGCTGAGAGGGCTTTTGTGCCTGCTGCTGGCGTTGGCGCTGGCGGCGGGGGGCTACGTGATCTACGTCTTTGCCGCCTACTACCGGGTGGAGGACAACCAGATTTTGGAGGTGCAGACCATCCACGACTACGGCCTGGACAGGGAGCTCAGGACCGGGGAGGAGTACCGGCTGGCCTCCTACAACATCGGCTTTGGGGCCTACAGCGACGACTACAGCTTCTTTATGGACGGCGGGAGGGAGAGCCGGGCCCGGTCCCCGGAGGCGGTGTGGGAAAACGTGAGCGGGGCGGTGTCGGCAGTGGGGGAGCTGGACCCGGATCTGCTGCTGCTCCAGGAGGTGGACGTGGACGGCACCCGCAGCTACCACCAGGACGAGTGGGCCCTGGTGTGCAGCCTGACGGGCTATCTCCACGGCACCTTTGCCCAGAACTACGACAGCCCCTACCTCTTCTGGCCCCTGCTGGAGCCCCACGGGGCCAACCGGGCGGGTCAGGCCACCTTCTCAAAGTTTCCCATGGCCTCCGCCCTCCGGCGGCAGCTGCCCATTGAGGAGGGCTTCATGAAGCTGGTGGACTGCGATCGGTGCTACAGCGTACAGCGCATCCCCCTGGCGGAGGGGGACAGGGAGCTGGTGCTCTACAACCTCCACCTGTCCGCCTACACCTCCGACGGCGTCATTGCCGAGGAACAGCTGAAGATGCTCTTCGCGGACATGCTCGGGGAGTATGAGAAGGGAAACTTCGCCATTGCCGGCGGGGACTTCAACAAGGATCTGCTGGGAAACTCCTCGGAGATCTTCGGCGTGTCCGGGCCGGCCTACACCTGGGCGCAGCCCATCCCGCCGGAGCTGGTGCCGGAGGGGCTGTCCATCGCGGCCCCCTTTGACGGGGAGAAGCCCGTGCCCTCCTGCCGCAACGCGGACCGGCCCTACGGCCCGGACAACTACGTGGTCACGGTGGATGGGTTCATTACCTCCGCCAACGTGGCGGTGCGGGAGGCCCGGGTCTATGACACCCGCTTCCGCTGGAGCGATCACAACCCGGTGTATATGGACTTTGTACTGCAATAGAGGCCGCGCCGCCGTCCCGGCAATGGGACGGCGGTTTTTTCAGCTTCTCCCCCGGTATGACAAAATCCCCCTGTGGACAGGGATTATACTACTCTCGTCCAAAGGGAGGTTTTGTCATGGCGGTCTATGTGGATCTGGTCTTTCTCTTCAACTGTCTCGCCGACGCCGCGGCGCTGTACATCACGGCCCGGCTGTCCGGCCTGCCGGTGCGGAGGCGCCGCATTCTGGCGGCGGCCCTGGCCGGCGGTACATACGGCGCGCTGTGCGCCCTGCCGGGTCTGGCCCCGGCCGCGTCCCTTCTTCCTCAGATGGCCGCCGCCGCCGGTCTGGTCTGGCTGTGCTTCGGCAGGCGGCGGGACTTTCTGCGGCAGCTGCTGCTGTTCTTCCTCCTCTCCTGCACCATGGGCGGGGCGCTGGTGGCGGTCTGCCGGCTGGCGGAGGAGGGGGATGTGCTGTCCCGCCTGGACTGGCGGGTGTTCTTTCTGGCCGGCGGGACCTGCTTTGCGGTGCTGTCGGTGGTGTTCCGGGGCGGCGCCCGCCACGCGGTGGCGGGCCAGCTGTGCCGGTGGGAGATCGGGCGGCAGGGCCGGCAGGCGCGCTTCACCGCCCTGCTGGACACGGGCCACACCCTCTCCGATCCCTGCACGGGACGGCCGGTGCTCACCGCCCACTGGGAGGCCCTGGAGCCTCTGTGGACGGACCGGGAGCGGGAGGCCCTCAGCCGGCTGGAGGCAGAGGGCGCGGCGGCGGTCCTCAGCCGCCTGGGACCGGGGAGCGGGTTTCGCGTCCTGCCGTACCGGGCGGTAGGGGTCAGGAGCGGACTGCTGCTGTGCTTCCGGGCGGACCGGGCGCGGGCAGACGGCCGGGAACTGGGGGAGATCACGGTGGCCCTGTCCCCGGGGGCCGTGTCCGAGGGCGGGGCGGCCGCCCTGTGGGGCGGAGAAACAGGGAAGGAGGGCGGCGGCCATGCTGCGTAAATGGAGAGAGGCGCTTCAGCGCCTGCTGGTCCGGCTGGGCCTTGTCCGGCCGGAGAAAATCATGTACATCGGGGGCAGCGACACCCTGCCGCCCCCTCTGAGCCGGGAGGAGGAGGCGGTCCTCCTCTCCCGGCTGGACCAGGGGGAGGAGCAGGCCCGGTCCACGCTGATCGAGCGGAACCTGCGCCTGGTGGTCTATATTGCCCGGCGGTTTGAAAACACGGGCATCAATATCGAGGATCTCATCTCCATCGGCACCATCGGTCTCATCAAGGCCATCAACACCTACCGCACGGATAAGAACATCAAGCTGGCCACCTACGCCAGCCGGTGCATTGAGAACGAGATCCTCATGTATCTGCGCAAGAACGCCTCCCAGCGGGGGGAGGTCAGCCTGGACGAACCCCTCAACACGGACTGGGACGGCAACGAGCTCCTGCTCAGCGATGTGCTGGGCACGGAGGCGGACACGGTTATGCGGCCCATTGAGGACGACGTGGACCGGCAGCTGCTGGCGGCGGCCATTGACAAGCTGCCGGAGCGGGAGCGGGAGATCATCGTTCTCCGCTTCGGCCTCCAGGGGCGGCAGGAGCAGACCCAGAAGGAGGTGGCCGACAAGCTGGGGATCTCCCAGTCCTATATCTCCCGTCTGGAGAAGCGCATCATTGACCGGCTCAAGCGGGAGATTCTGAAGATGAGCTGAGAGGGGAGCCCAGCGGCCATAGGTCCGCTGGGCTCTTCAGCCGGCGTTATCCAACGGCCGCGGCTGCGGACCGCAGCGCCTCCAGATAGCGCAGATTGGCCTTGTCCCAGTCGATCAGGGCGAACCAGGCGTCCACATAGGCGGCCTTGTCGAAGTGGTCCAAGGATAAGTAGGCGTGCTCCCACATGTCCAGCACCAGCAGGGGCGTCACCGAGGCCAGGGCCACCACCTCGTTGTTGGGCGTGGTGGCCAGATGGATGCCCCGGGCTCCCTCCGCCACCAGCCAGACCCAGCCGGAGCCGATGATGCTCTCCGCCGCCTCCGTCATCAGCCGGCGGAACCGGTCCATGGAGCCGTAGGAGGCGGCGATCTCCTCGGTCAGCCGGTTGACAGGGGGCTGACCGGCCTTGCAGGAGATGCTGTCAAAGTAGAGCTGGTGGTTGTACACCGCCCCGGCGGCGGAGCGCAGGCGGGCCAGCAGGGCCGCGGGCAGGTTGATGTCCTCCGTTGCCAGCTGGGACAGGCTCATGCGGGTGAGCCGGTGGTGGACCACCAGATTGTTGAGCTCATAGACGGCGTTGGTAAAATACTCGTCGTGGTGGTAGTAGAGGGTGTTGGCGTCGCAGTGGGGCATGAGGGCTACATAGCTGTAGGGGAGGGGGGAGGACTGGAAAGGAAAATATTGCTCCATATCTGGTCTCCTTTTGCGCGTGGTAGTCCAGTATATGAGCGTATGGCGGCGGTGGTGCTATCTGCCGTTCAGGCTGTCCGCATATGCGGCCCTTCTGGCGGTCATCTTAAGGGCCGTCCCGGGGGGATCCAAGGAAATCCGTTTTTACAGCGGCAGATGGATTCCTGCGGGATTTTTGTAGGGGCGAGCAATGCTCATCCCTACAGGAGGATGCGTTTTTCTGAAAATTGGCGTCCGTGCAGGGGGGATCCCCCAAGAAAAGTCCCCCTGGCTGAAACTTAGGACTTGCCAAAGGCTGGCAAGTCAGGTATAATGGTCAAAGCGCTCTCGTATACCAAAGAACTTTTGAAAGAAGGAGGAACGCCATATGCCACTATTCTATACCGCAACAGGGGCGGAGGGGTCTGCCGGTCTGGGCATCTTTCTGCCGCTGATTTTGATGCTGGCCATGCTGTATTTCCTGATGATCCGTCCGGAGAGCAAGCGGAAAAAGCAGGCCGAGGAGATGCGCAGCAGCCTGAAGAAGGGCGACCAGATCACCACCATTGGCGGCATTGTGGGCAAGATCGTCCAGGTGACAGACGAGAACATCGTCATTGAGACCAGCGACGACCGTGTGCGCATGGAGCTGACCAAGTGGGCGGTGTCCACCAACAACAGCAATCCCCCGGCCGCCGGCAAGAAGGGAAAGAAGACCGCCGGCGAGGAGCCCCCCCGCATCGAGGAGGGCGAAGGCGAGAGCAAATAATAGCGCCTGTCCAACCGAATAACCGGACCTCCCAGACAATATACTGACTTATCAGTAGATTTCCGGGAGGTTCAGTTATGTCAAAGGTAGTCATGTCCCTGCCCAAGGGGATGGTCAAAAACAGCGTGATCGGCGGCGCGCTGGCACTGGGCGCCTATGTGGCGCTGCAGCTGGTGTGCGCGCTGCTCATCGACAAGGAGGTGCTGGGCATGGACCAGCTCTATCCTATGGTGTGCGTGACGGCGGCCCTGGCCTCCTTCCTGGGCTGCGGGTACAGCGTGCTCCGGGGGAGGGGGACCAGCATGCTCACCGTGCCGGTGGTGGTGGCCGTGTTCCTCACCCTCACCCTGGCGGCGGCATTCTTCACAGCCGACGCGGTGCGCATAGAAAACGGCCTGACGGGCCTGGGGCTGTCCATGGCGGCCGGCGGGCTGCTGGCGGCGCTGGTGGGATACAATCTGCCCCAGGGCAGGACCGGCAAGTCCCGCCGGAGGCGCAGGAGCTGAGGCCGGGCGGGATCTGTCAAGGTGGAAAAATAGACAAAAATGGAAAAATCCCGCTGGCCGGGCCGCCTCCCCGGGCCAGCGGGACGATTACAAAGCGTATTGGCCGCTGGTCCCAGATGTGGTGCCCGCCCGCAGGAGAGGGCACTAAATATTCCAGGCGGGGCCATGGGACGGGGCGAGATGCGTTTCAGGTCAAGGAAGTTTACATAACATTATTGGCATAAGGTTTTGGCATAAATGACGAAAAAGGACAGCGCGGCGGTTTTTCCCTTGCGAAAACAACGGATTTGAACTATATTTATAGAAGCCGCACCCAAGCTGCGGGAGCCCGGTCCACATAAGACCGCTTCTAAAACTTGTCCACAGCGCATATGCTGGTGGAGAGGTGATGGAAGATGCGTGGACGGACGGTTCTGCGGACGATCCGGCTGGGCGGCTGGGACCCGGAGCTGCTGCGGAGCGGGGTGCTGGCCCTGCTGTTTCTGGCTGGGGCCCTGGCGGGCTACCTGTACGCCGGCGCCTGGAGCCCGGATACCAGGCGGGCGCTGGAGCAGTATTTGAGCGACTACTGCGCTGTGTACGACGCGGGGGGCGTGGCGGTGTCCATGCTCCGGTGCGCGGTGACCTACTTCGGGTACGCGGCGCTGGTTTTTCTTTTGGGGTTCTCCTCCGCCGGGGTGGCGCTGATCCCGGCCCTGGCGGGGACATTCGGATTTTTGACCATGTACGCGGTCTCCTGCTTTGTGCGCTGCTACGGCCGGGCGGGGGTGCTGCTTGCCATGGGGATTTTCATGGTGCGCCTGGTGTTCACCCTGCCCTGCTTCTTCGCGCTGGCGGGGGCGGCCTGGCCCATGTCCACGGAGCTGTTCGCCCTGTCCTTCGGGCGGGGGAAGCGCTCCTCGCCGGTCCTGTACGGGAGCCGGTATCTGCTGCTGTTTGTGTTGTGTGCCGTGATATTAACCGTTGGCATGTTCTGCGAACGGTTTTTAACGCCTCTCCTGTTCCGCCTTGCGCTGGGGGAGGTTTTACCATCATGAGGAAGGGAGGGGGCTGCTTTGGCAGATTATATCGGGGAATACGCGTCCTATCTGCGTCTGGAGCGGTGCTCCTCGGACAACACGATCACATCCTATGTCCGAGACGTAACCCAGTTTTGCCGCTACCTCGAGGAGGTGGAGGAGACGGAGCTGCTCCAGTGCGCCCAGGAGCACATTGAGCGGTACATAGCCTATATGACCGGCAGGGGCAAGTCTGCTGCCAGCGTGGCCAGGAGCGTGGCCTCCCTGAAGAGCTTTTACAGCTACCTTCTCAGCCAGGGCGTGGTCCGGTCCAACCCGGCCAAGCACACGGCGGCGGTGCGCACGGAGCGGAAGCTGCCCCAGATCCTCTCGGGCAAGGAGGTGGATCTGTTTCTGGAGCAGCCCCAGTGCGTGGACCCCAAGGGCTACCGGGACCACGCCATGCTGGAGCTGCTGTACGCCACGGGCATCCGGGTCAGCGAGCTGATCGGGCTGAACGTGGAGGACGTGAATCTGCCGGCGGGGCTCATCCGGTGCGTCAGCAGGGGAAAGGAGCGGATCATCCCCCTGTACGCGGCGGCGGTGAAGGCGCTGACGGACTACGTTCGGGACATACGGCCCCAGCTGGTGCTGACGCCCAGGGAGCCGGCGCTCTTTGTGAATATGAGCGGCGAGCGCATGAGCCGGCAGGGGTTCTGGAAGATCGTTAAATACTACCAGGAGAAGGCGCAGATTGACAAGGACATCACCCCGCACACCCTGCGCCACTCCTTTGCTGCCCATCTGCTGGAGAATGGGGCGGATCTGCGCTCCATTCAGGAGATGCTGGGCCACGCGGATATATCCTCCACCCAGATATACTCCCACATGGTCAAGCAGAAGCTCCAGGACGTCTATCATAAGGCCCACCCCAGGGCATAGGAGAGGAGTGCAGAGGTGAGAGCCTCTGCCGCTTTTCTTATGACGGGGATTCTCTGCCCGCCTCTTTTGCGGACAGGCGTGCCCTCTGGGGCCCCAGAGGGATCAGGACAAGGAAAAAAACAGAGGGATTCAACGGGGAGGAGACGTCTATGAAAAAGAGGGCGCTGCTGCTGGGAGCCACCGGCTTGGTTGGCCGGGCCGCTGCCGGCCGCCTGGAGGAGGACTATCAAATCATACCGGCGGCGGGCCGCTGTGCGCCGGAAAACGGGTACTGCCTGCCTGTGGAGGCGCCGGAGGCGCTGAAAGAGGTCCTCCTGCGGGAGAATCCGGACGTAGTGATCTCCTCCGTCCGGGGGGACTATCCGGCGCAGATCACCTTTCACAGGGCGCTGGCGGAGTGGCTGGCCGGGAAGGATAAGCGGCTGCTGTACATGTCCACGGCCAATGTGTTTGACGGCCGCCTGACCCAGCCCTGGACAGAGGCGGATCCGCCCGCGCCGGCGTCGGACTACGGCGTCTTCAAGCGGGACTGCGAGGCGATGCTGGGGCGGCTGCTCGGGGAGCAGCTGACGGTCTTTCGCCTGGCCGCCGTCTGGAGCCCCGGCTGTCCGCGGGTCCGGCAGCTCCGGCGCAGCAGCGAAAGCGGGGAGCCCCACCCCACTTACCCCGGCTATACGATCAACGTCACCCTGGCAGACCAGATCGGGGACTACGCAAGGTACGTTCTCAGCCGGGAGCTGCACGGGATTTTCCATGTGGGGACCACGGACACGGTGAATTACGCCGCCTTTGAGGAGATGGTCTGCCGGGCGCTGCACATCCCGCCGCCGGTATTTGCGCCGGAGCCGGCGGAAGAGGAGGCGTTTTTCGCCGTGCTGCCCGCCAGGGGGGAGATCCCCGCTGATCTGCAAATGACGGTTTCCCATGTGTTGTCCGCGCTCAAAACAGAACGCAGTCAATAACGACAAAGGATAGGAGCAACGCCATGCTTGATCTCAACCGACGCCTCCTGCTGGACGGGGGCATGGGCACCATGCTCCAGGGCTCCGGGCTGGAGCCGGGGCAGGCCCCGGAGACGCTGAACCTCACAAACCCGGCGGCCGTGGAGGCCGTCCACGCCGCCTACGCCGCCGCAGGGGCGGACATCATCACCGCCAACACCTTTGGCGCCAGCCGTCAGAAGCTGGGGGAGGACCCGGCCCCCTATATCGCCGCCGGCATATCCCTGGCCCGCCGGGCCGGGGGGAAGCTGGCGGCCCTGGACGTGGGCCCCCTGGGGACGCTGCTGAAGCCCTTCGGTCCCCTCAGCTTCCAGAGGGCCTACGAGCTCTTTGCGGAGATCGTCACGGCAGGGGAGCAGGCGGGGGCGGATCTGGTGCTCATCGAGACCATGGGCGATCTGCTGGAGGCCAAAGCCGCCCTGCTGGCGGCAAAGGAGAACACCCGCCTCCCGGTGCTGGCAACCATGACCTTCGGCGCGGACGGCAGGACCTTTTTAGGGGTGGACCCGGCCGCCGCCGCCGTCACCCTCACCGCACTGGGGGCGGACGGGGTGGGGCTCAACTGCTCCGTGGGGCCCCGGGAGCTGGGGCCGGCCCTGGAGGAGATGCTCCGCGCCACCCATCTGCCGGTGGCCGTTCAGCCCAACGCGGGCCTGCCCCGCATGGAGGGCGGGGAGACGGTGTACGATGTGGGACCGGAGGAGTTTGCCCGCTGTGCCCGGGACTTCCTGCGGAGCGGCGCGTCCATCCTGGGCGGCTGCTGCGGCACCACGCCGGACCACATCCGGGCCCTTCGCGCCCTGCTGGACGGCTGGGAGGGCCCGCCCCGGCAAAAGCCGGACAGGCTCTGCCGCCTGTGCGGCTGGCAGGGGGTGCGGACCCTGACAGAGACCTCCATCGCGACGGTGGGGGAGCGGATCAACCCCACGGGCCGGCCCAAAATGCGCATGGCCCTCTATGAAAAGAACTGGGACTACGCCGGCGAGGCTGCCATCGCCCAGCAGGAGGAGGGGGCGGACCTGCTGGTGGTCAACGCGGGCCTGCCGGACATCGACGAGGGGGAGGCCCTGCCCCAGCTGGTGCTGGCCATCCAGAAGGTGTCGCCCCTGCCCCTGGTCATCGACTGCTCCGATCCGGCGGCCCTGGAGGAGGCCCTGCGGGTGTGCCGGGGCCGGCCCGTCCTCAACTCCGTCAACGGCACGCCGGAGAGCCTCGCCAGTATGCTGCCCCTGGCGGTGAAGTACGGCACGGGGCTCATCGTCCTGGCCCTGGACGGGCAGGGAATCAGCGACAGCCCGGAGGCCCGGGCCGCCACCGCCCTTCGGATCGCCCGGACGGCGGAGGAGGCGGGGGTGCGCCGGGAAGATATTCTCATTGACTGTCTGGCTATGGCGGCCTCGGTGAACCCCCAATCCGCCATGGCGGCGGCGGAGGCCATCCGCCTGGTCCGTCAGGCGGGATACAAAACCGTGCTGGGCGTGTCCAACGTCAGCCACGGCCTGCCGGGGCGGGACGCCCTCAACTGCGCATTCCTCTCCGCCTGTCTGGCCGCCGGGCTCAACGTGCCCATCGTCAACACCGGCTCCCCCGCAGTCCGGGACGCCCTGGACGGGGCCCGGGTGCTTATGGGGGAGGACCCCGGCTGCGCCGCCTATATCGCCCGCCACAGCGGGACCCGGACCGCCGCCCCCGCCCCGGAGGACCCGGAGAAGCTGCTCCAGAGCCTCGTCGCCAGCGGCCGGAAGGGGGAGGTCCCGGCAGCAGTCCAGGAGCTGCTGGGCAGGCTTCCGCCCATGGAGATCGTCACCGGTCTGATTCTCCCCGCCCTGGACCGGGTGGGGGAGGGCTACGAGGCGGGGGAGGTGTTTCTGCCCCAGCTGATGGCCTCCGCCGAGGCGGCCAGAACCGCCTGCGATATGGTCCGCGCCAGCATGCCCCGGGGGACGGGGGAGCGGGGGACCATCCTGCTGGCCACGGTCCAGGGGGACGTCCACGACATCGGCAAGAATATTGTGAAAATGCTTCTGGAGAACTACGGCTACCGGGTGCTGGACCTGGGCCGGGACGTGGCCCCGGAGACGGTTGTGGCGGCGGCGCTGGAGACCAGGGCCCCCCTGGTGGGCCTCTCGTCCCTCATGACCACCACGGCCCAGAACATCGCCGTCACCATCCGGGCCCTGCGGGAGGCCGGCGCGCCCTGCAAGGTCATGGTGGGCGGCGCGGTGGTCACCCAGTCCTTTGCCGACAGAATCGGCGCGGACTACTACACCAGGGACGCCGCCCAGTCCGCACGGGTGGCCGCAGAGGTGTTCGGGAAGTAATCATTCTTTTTCTTTGTGAACAAGCATCGCCTTCGGCGAGCCTGGGCCGCAAGCGGCCTGCGGAAAAAGAATCAAAAAGAAAAACTTCAGTGGTCCTTATAACCTGAATATAGAGCGGGGGCGAGCATCGTACAAGCTGATTTTTTCAAAGAATCAGCTTGTTTTTTTATCATACAGATGTTAGAATATGGAGCAGTATGAAAAAGGAGCCGCCCCCATGCGCATATTAGGCATAGACCCCGGCGTGGCCACCATCGGCTTCGGGCTGGTGGAGGCGGAACGCGCCCGCTCCCGGCTGCTCCGCTACGGTGTGATTACCACCCCGGCGGGCCTGCCCCTGTCCACCCGCCTCTACCAGATCTCCCAGGACATGAACCAGCTTATTGAGCAGTTCAAGCCCGACGAGATAGCGGTGGAGGAGCTGTTCTTCTCAAAAAATATCACCACCGGCATTGCCGTGGCCCACGGCAGGGGCGTGATCCTGCTGGAGGCGGAGCGGTCCGGGGTGCCGGTGTTCGAGTACACCCCCATGCAGGTCAAGCAGGCCGTGGCGGGCTACGGCGGCGCGGACAAGCGGCAGGTCATGCTCATGACCCAGCGGCTTTTGAAGATGAAGGAGATCCCCCGCCCGGACGACGCCGCCGACGCGCTGGCGATCGCCATCTGCCACGGCCGCAGCGCCACCAGCCTGCTCAACATGGAGCGGGTTTTTGACCCCAGGCGATACGACACCCGATAAGGAGATTGTATGTACTACTATGTTTCCGGAACCGTGGCCCATGTGGAGCCCTATCTGGCGGTGATCGACTGCGGCGGCGTGGGCTACGCCTGCCGCACCACGGCCTACACCCTCTCCCAGATCAAGAAGGGGGACAAGGTCAAGCTCTTCACCTACCTCAGCGTCCGGGAGGACGCCATGGACCTCTACGGCTTTGCCGGGCGGGAGGAGCTCAAGCTGTTCCAGCAGCTCATCTCCGTCTCCGGCGTGGGGCCCAAGGCCGCCCTGGCTATCCTCTCCTCCTCCGCGCCCACGGATCTGGCCATGAGCATCATCACCGGGGACGAGAAGTCCCTCACCCGCGCCCCCGGCGTGGGCAAGCGCATTGCCCAGCGGATCATCCTGGAGCTGAAGGACAAGCTGGCCAAGGGGCAGACCGTGTCCGGCTCCGGGGAGAGCGTGGCCGGGCCCGCCGTGACCATCATCCCCCAGAACAAGCTCAGCGAGGCATCCGCCGCCCTGGCGGTGCTGGGCTACTCCCAGGCGGAGATCAACGTGGCCCTCAAGGGCATCGACATCGAGGGCCAGAGCCTGGAGCAGGTAATCCGTCTGGCCCTGAAAAATATGGTGAAGTGAGGGGGCGTGAACGGTGAGCATTGACTTTTCCGGCAAGGAGCCCTTTGTGGAGGAGGAGCCCCTTGTGGCGACTACCCTCACCCGCGAGGATGAGAACGAGTACTCCCTGCGGCCCAAAAACCTCCGGGAGTACATCGGCCAGGAGAAGGCAAAGGGCAATCTGGAGGTATTCATCCAAGCGGCCAAGATGCGCTCCGAGCCCCTGGACCACGTCCTGCTCCACGGCCCTCCGGGCCTGGGCAAGACCACCCTGTCCGGCATCATCGCCAATGAGATGGGGGTCAACGTCCGCATCACCTCCGGCCCGGCCATTGAGAAGGCCGGGGATCTGGCGGCCCTGCTGACAAACCTCAATGAGAACGACATCCTGTTTGTGGACGAGATCCACCGCCTCAACCGCTCCGTGGAGGAGGTGCTGTACCCGGCCATGGAGGATTTTGCCATTGATATTATCATTGGCAAGGGGCCCTCGGCCAACTCCATCCGCCTGGATCTGCCCAAGTTCACCCTCATCGGGGCCACTACCCGGGCCGGCCAGCTCTCCGCGCCCCTCCGGGACCGGTTCGGCGTGACCCTGCGGCTGGAGCTGTACACGCCCCGGGAGCTGGCCCTGATCGTCACCCGGTCCGCCGGCATCCTGGACGCGCCCATTGAGCCCGACGGAGCCATGGAGATCGCCTGCCGCAGCCGGGGCACCCCCCGTATCGCCAACCGGATGCTTCGCCGGGTGCGGGACTTCGCCCAGGTGGTGGGGGACGGCGTGATTACCAAGGAGCTGTCCGACAAGGCCCTCACCGCCCTGGAGGTGGACCGCCTGGGCCTGGACAACATTGACCGCCGGATGCTCCGGGCCGTGATCGAGTACTACGGCGGCGGCCCGGTGGGGCTGGAGACCCTGGCCGCCACCATCAACGAGGAGGCGGTGACCCTGGAGGACGTGTACGAGCCCTATCTGATGCAGATCGGCTTTCTCACCCGCACCCCCCGGGGCCGGTGCGTCACCGCAAAAGCCTACCAGCACCTGGGATTAAGCGTCCCAGGGGGCGCGATGGAGCAGCTGAGCTTTTAGTCAACATCCTTTTTCTTGAAAGAAAAAGGATCAAAAAGAACTTTTAGAGGGGATATCCTGGCTGCTCTGGGGCTTACGGGACCGCGTGGGTGAGCGCCAGGGCCTTGCACTGGTCAAAGCTTGCAAGGAACATGGCCTCCAGCTCCGACAGCTGGGTACAGTCGTAGGCCCGCTGGAGCGCCTCCAACAGCTCCCGCTGTTCCGGCCCCAGCTGCTCCCACAGCTGACGGCCAATCTGGTCCCGCTTCTCCCGCCGGGCATCATATTCCGTCTGGCCGTAGTAGTCCTCCAGCTGATAGTCAATTAAATAGGTATACAGAGCTTGCATTAATTCGTTCATAGGTATATACTCCTTTGTTAAGATGAGATTATTTTACACCTTCAAGAGTGGAAAGTCAAGCCTTTTAAGGTGTAAAATAGACGGTTGAGGTTGTCATATGCTAAGATATAAGATCAATATTCTATTAGAGATGAAAAATGCGGGATATAATACGACGCGAATACGGCACGAAAAAATACTTGCAGAAAGTACCTTACAGCGGCTTCGCTCTGGTAATACATCAATTAATTTAGATAATTTAGGCGTAGTATGTGGCATCCTCCACTGCCAGCCGGGGGATCTAGTAGAATGGATTTCAGACGAGGACGGGGTGTAGGGGCGAGCATTGCTCGTCCGCTTCCCCCGCGCCGCTGGTGGGTGTCGATAGAACGGGCAAGCGATGCTGACCCCTACAGCCATATACCATTGTGTACCATCATATGCTGTAAAAAGGGATTTTCTTGAAATACTCCCTCTAAAAGTTCTTTTTGATTCTTTTTCTTTCAAGAAAAAGAATGACTACTAAACAAAGCAAGCAAGGAGCACAGCAGTTATGGGTAAGCTTTTTGGAACGGACGGCATTCGTGGGATCGTAGGCGAGAATCTGACGGCGGAGCTGGCGTACCGGGTAGGGCAGGCGGTGACGCTGGTACTGACAGAGGAGAAGGGCGCGCCGCCTCTCATTACCATCGGCATGGACACCCGCATATCCTCGGACATGCTGGAGGGCGCGCTGATCTCCGGCATCACCTCCGCGGGCGGCGACGTGATGCCCCTGGGCACCATCCCCACCCCGGCGGTGGCCTACCTCACCATCAAGGTGGAGGCGGACGCGGGCGTGGTCATCTCCGCCAGCCACAACCCCTTTGAGCACAACGGCATCAAGGTCTTCAACAGCTGGGGCTACAAGCTCTCCGACGCGCTGGAGGAGCGGGTGGAGGCCAAGATCCTCTCCCCGGACCCCATGCCCATCAAGAAGGGCGGGGACATCGGCAAGCGGATCCACGGCATGAAAAACCTTAAATACGAGTACATCAAGCATCTGGCCGCCACGGTCCAGGACGATCTGGGCGGACTGCGGGTGCTCATTGACTGCGCCAACGGCGCCGCTGCGGCCACGGCCCCGGACCTCTTCGCCGGCTTCGAGATCGAGGCCGACTTCATCCACAAAAAGCCCAACGGCGTGAACATCAACCTCCAATGCGGCTCCACCCACCTGGACAGCCTGGCCGCCATGGTCACCGCCGGCCGGTACGATCTGGGCATTGCCTTTGACGGCGACGCGGACCGGTGCCTGATGATCGACGAAAAGGGGAACGTGGTGGACGGCGACAAGACCATGGCCGTGTGCGGCCTCAGCATGAGGGACCAGGGCCTGCTCACCGGCCGCACCATCGTTGGCACGGTCATGAGCAATCTGGGCCTCCATGAGTTCTGCAACAAGAACAACATCCGGCTGATCTGTACGCCCGTAGGGGACCGGAACGTGCTGGAGAAGATGCTGGAGTTCGGCTACCGCATCGGCGGGGAGCAGTCGGGCCACACCATCTTTACCGACTACGCCACCACCGGCGACGGCCAGCTGACCGCCCTGCAATTCCTCCAGGTCCTCAAGCGCAGCGGCAAGCCCGCCTCCGAGCTGGCCTCCATCTGCCCAACCTATCCCCAGACCCTCATCAACGTGGAGCTGGCCAACCAGCCGGGGCTGAAGGAGGCGGTTATGGCCTCCCAGGACCTTCAGGAGGCCATCCGCAGGGAGGAGGAGGCGCTGGGCGGCGACGGCCGGGTGCTGGTGCGCCCCTCCGGCACGGAGCCCCTGGTCCGGGTCATGGTGGAGGCAAAAACCGTCCAGCAGGCCGAGGGCTGCGCGGGCCGTCTGGCCGAATTGGTGAAAACGCTAAAAATTTGAAGAAACAATTCACAAAATTTTAATATTTACTTGACAAGAGCAAGGGAAACTAGGTATAATAGACATGTCGATCAACGAAGCCCAAATCACCGCCTATGAGGACCTGCCGGACGAGCGCCTGTGCGCCCTGGCCCGGGAGGGGGACCGGGAGGCGGAGGAGACCTTGGTTAAGCGCTATCACCGTCTGGTCCGCAAGCTGGCCCGTCCCTACTATCTGGTGGGAGGGGACAGCGACGATCTGATACAGGAGGGCATGATCGGCCTGATATACGCAGTGCGGGAGTTTGATGAGGAAAAACCGGCAGGCTTTCGCACCTTCGCAGAAATATGTATCCGCAACCGGCTGTATTCTGCGGTCCGGGCCGCCGCCCGCGACAAGCACACGCCGCTTAACCAGTCGGTTCCCCTTGAAATACCCTTCTTTGATAGTCATACCTCCATCTGCGGTGCGATCTCCCAGGCGAACCCCGAGGACCTGATTATTGGCCGGGAAGGCGCACAGGACACGTTAAGTGACGTTTGCAAGCAGCTGTCCCAGTTCGAGGCGAAGATCTTGGGGTACTATTTAGACGGTCTTACCATACGGGAGATGGCCGAAGCGGTTTCACGGTCCCCCAAGTCGGTGGACAACGCTGTGCAGCGCATTCGCCGCAAGGCGGCGCGGCACCTTATTTCCGGCGATTTCAGCAAAGGCTGAACGCAATATATTTTTTTCTATTCAAAGAGAGGGTAAAATCATGTACGAAGACAAGACCTTAGTTTGCAAGGAGTGCGGTCAGGAGTTCGTTTTCACCGCCGGCGAGCAGGAGTTCTACGCTGAGCGCGGTTTCCAGAACGAGCCCCAGCGCTGCAAGGCCTGCCGCGACGCCCGCAAGAACGCCGCCCGCGGTCCCCGCGAGTACTTCACCGCCACCTGCGCGAACTGCGGCGGCGAGGCCCGCGTGCCCTTCGAGCCCAAGAGCGATCGTCCGGTTTATTGCAGCGACTGCTTCGCCAAGATGCGCGAGCAGGGCTGATTAAATTGCTGATTTGGAAGCGCTCCCCCCAGGGGGAGCGCTTCCCCTGTTTTATTCTGCGGATTTCGGCAGGGGGCGGGCCTTCCGGAAGGGGCCGCCGGCCCTTCTTTTTTCCACGAAAATCCATTTTCCGAAAAACGCAGTCTTCTGTAGGGGCGAGCATCGCTGGCCTGTTCTAACGAACCTCGCCAGCGGTCCGAAAGAAGCGGGCGAGCGATGCTCGCCCCTACACAAATCCCGCAAGGCTCCATCTGCCGCTGTGAAAAAAGATTTCCCTGTTTTTTCTCATCCCCCTTGACAAATCGACGCATATGCTATATAGTTAGTTACACAAGTGATTAACCACTTAACCGATTAAGAAAGGAGGGGCGGTTTTTGAATGAGCGCCTGACAGAGCAGAAGTCCATCTACCTCCAGATCAGCGAGATGATCGAGACGGACATTCTGCGGGGGATCCTTCTGGAGGAGGAGCAGGTCCCCAGCACCAACGAGCTGGCCAAGCTCTACACCATCAATCCTGCCACGGCGGCCAAGGGGGTGGGTCTGCTGGTGGACGAGGGCATTCTCTACAAGCGGCGGGGGATCGGCATGTTCGTGTCCAGCGGGGCCAGGGAGCGGATCCTGGCCAAGCGGAAGGCCGCCTTCGCGGAGAACCATCTGGCCCCGCTGCTGGCGGAGGCCAGGAGCCTGGGCATATCCCGGGAGGAATTACTGAACATGATAGGAGAGAGAAGCATATGAGCCTCATTTGTAAGAATATTGTGAAAACCTACTCCGGCAGGGACGTGCTTCAGGACGTGAGCCTGGAGCTTCATCCGGGGAAGATCTACGGCCTCATCGGCCGCAACGGCGCGGGGAAGACCACCCTGCTGTCCATCCTCACCGCCCAGAACCCGGCCACCCGGGGCGAGATCTCCCTGGACGGCCAGAGGGTGTGGGAGAACCGGAGGAGCCTGGAGAAGCTGTGCTTTTCCCGGGAGCTGAACGCCAACGCGGAGAGCGGTCTGGCGTCCATGAAGGCCAAGGAGTACCTGCGCATCGCCGCCACCTATTACGAGAGCTGGGACAGGGACATGGAGGCCCGGCTGGTGTCGCTCTTTGAGCTGAACGTGAAGAAGAAGCTGGGGAAGATGAGCAAGGGGATGCTGTCCATGATAACCATCATTGTGGCCCTGTGCTCCAAGGCCCCCTACACCTTCCTGGACGAGCCGGTGGCGGGGCTGGACGTGGTGGCCCGGGAGCAGTTCTACAAGCTGCTGCTGGAGGAGTACGCCGCCTCGGGCCGCACCTTTGTCATCTCCACCCACGTCATCGAGGAGGCGGCGGACATCCTGGAGGAGGTCATCATCCTTCACCAGGGGAAGGTCCTCCTGGAGGGGGACACCCAGACCTTTGTGGACAGCGCCCGCCACGTCAGCGGCAAGGCGGAGGAGGTGGACGCGGCCACGGCGGGACTGGAGGTCCACCACGCGGAGACCGTGGGCCGCAGCAAGGGCGTGACCGTGTTTCTGAAGCCCGGCCAGAGCGTGGACGAGAGCCGGGACGTGTCCGTGCAGCCGGTGAACCTCCAGCGGGCCTTTGTGGCCCTGTGCGGGGAGGAGGAGACCAGACAGTGAGACGGAATCTGCGGTTCTGGACCCGGTACGCCTGTGAGAGCGCGGTGGTGGAGCTGGCGCTGACGGCCGTATTCACGCTGATCGCCGTATTTAGCGCGGACGGGCTGGATTTCAAGGCCTTGGCCTCGGTGGGGCCCTACTTCTTCTGCTTTGCCGCTATTTTCACCATGATGATGATTAACACCGGGAGCCAGAGCCTGTATGTGCCCCTGCTGCTGGCCATGGGGGAGACCCGGCGGAACGTGCTGCTGGGGTTCCACTACTACCGGGCGCTGATTATCACCGTGACCATATCGCTGTGCGGCCTGGTGTGGCTGCTGGCGCCGGGGGAGGTGTCCTCCATCGGCCTGCGGAGCATCCCCACCATCCTGTGCCTGCTGATTGCGTCCTCCGCGCTGGGGAGCATCATGGGGACCCTGCTGGTGAAGTGGAGATGGGTGGGCACCATTTTCATTGTGCTCCTATTCGGCCTGGCAGGGGGGACCATGGGGTTCACCGGCGTAGCCATTGGCGATGCTCTGTCCGAGACCAACACCGCGGCCCTGGCGGCCTATTTGGAGCGGCTGCCCTGGTGGCTGGTGATGACGGCCCTGGCGGCGTTTGGGCTGGATGTGGCCTTCCAGTGGCTGCTGCTGCAGCGGCAGGAAGTGAAGCTGTGAGGAGGGACGGGGAATGAAATTTTTTGTGAGGCATCTGCGGGCCACCCGCAGCGGGATCCTGATGATGCTGGCTATACAGGGGAGCGTGTTCCTCTTTGGAGTGCTCATGGTGCTGGGAATCAATGCCTTTCTCAATGAGGACCGGGACTACGCCGCCATTGGGTCCATGATGGCCCTGCTGGGCGGGGTGCTGGGCGGCGGGATTGCGGGGGGCTACGGCGCGTCGGTGCGCTACCGGATGGCGGTGTCCATGGGCCGCACCCGCACCTCCTATATACTCTTGGATCCGGTGGTCACGGCCCTCCACAGCCTGCTGGGCATAGGGGCGGCCTGGGCGCTCAACCGGCTGGAGCTGTGGCTGTACGGCCTGCTGTATCCGGGCTGGGAGCTGTCCCTGGACGTGTTCAGCTATTTTGAGTGGTACTATGTCCCCATCCTTGCATCGGCGGTGTGCGTAATCAGCTTTTGCCTGGGAGCCCTACAGCTGCGGTTCGGGCCCAAGGGGTTTGCGGCCGTCTGGTTTCCCCTGTGCTTCGGCCCCATGATCGTGTCCAACAGTATTGCGGCGGTCAAAAACGGCAGCGGCAGCCTGCTGGCTCAGATCGGCAGGGGGCTCCTGTTCCTGGCCGAGCTCCTGCGGCCCGGAGCGTGGCGTGCCGTTGGCGCGGTGGTCCTGCTGGCGCTGGTGGCCCTGAGCGCGGTGTGCTACCGCCGGGCGGAGGTGCGGATGTAGTAAGATCTGTTCAGACGGCAAAATCCGGTCCTGGGACGTCTCCCGGGGCCGGATTTTTCCTGTTCATCATTTCAGCCGTTTCCCGGCGGCATCGTAGACCGTATCGCCATCCCGTATTGCGATGACGATGATCTCCATGGTAGTCTCAGTCCGGATCAACCGGTAGACGATCCGCAGACCAGCGGCCTTGAGCTTGATCTTCATCAAGCCGGCCAATCCGCCCCTCAGGGGCTTGCCGTATCCGCCCTCCGACTGGGGCAGAGGATTGAGGGAGACCTTTTTGATGGCCTTCAAAACCTCTGCTTGCTGGGAGTTATCCAACGCGCCCAGGTCTTTCTGGGCCTCTGCACGAAATTTTACACGCCACGGTGCTGGCATGAAAACTCCTCCTTTTGTTTGGATCAGTCGAGCTCCACCTGCTCAAACCCCTCCAGTTGCTCCTCTGAGATGCCGAGCGAGCACAGCACCTCGGAAAAGTCAGCGGTGTCCTCGTTATGATCCAAGCGCTTGATCGATTCCACGATCAAGGAATAGTCTTCCAGCTGTTCAAGCATTTCCTCATACTGCTTAGGGTCCATCAGCACGCAAGCGGGTGTGTTGTTCTTCAGTACAATTTTTGTGCCGCTCCTGGACACTTCGTCAAAAATCCTGCTTGCTTCGCCCTTGTTAAATCGGGTGATAGGAACGAGACTGTCCATCAAATTTTTGAACATATACTCGTTGACCATGTAACATTCTCCTTTTAGCATCGCAGACCTATCCCTTGCCTCCCTCAAAGATGTATATTGGCCGCGGCTTTCCTATGTCGTCAGTATATGCGCCCTGCCTGTAGATATGCGGGCGCGGGGGTGAGCAGAGAGCTCTAATAAGAGCTTACAATAAAATGCTAAATTTGTCAATGATTTTATTGATATCATTTTATATTTTTTTGTCGAGACATGGAAAAACCGGCCGCCCCCTTCGGAATTTCTCCGAAGGGGGCGGCGCTGTGAAGAGAGAGAAGAGAGAGGGACTATTTCAGCTCCTGAATGCTCATCACGGCCCGGTGCTCGATGGGCTTCCACTCCACCTTGCCCAGCAGGGCCATGATGGTGATGGGCACGTAGGTGGTCATATAGATGGGGAAGGTAATGGTATAGAGAATCTTCTTCCACGCGCTGGCGCGGATGTGCCGCCACTGGGTCAGGGTGGTCAGAGCGCCTGCCAGGAACAGCAGCAGGTAGGGCACCGCGAAGGAGGCCAGAGTGGCCATCAGCATAGGCAGCAACGGACCGCCGCTGAGGATCTCCACCACAGTCAGCGCCGCGCCGAACACCACGCCCAGAACGGTCAGCACGATGGCCGGGGGGATGGAGAGAAGCAGATCCATGCAGCTCAGGGCGTTCTTTCCCAAGAGTCCCGCCGTCAGCCGGCCGCCCTCCTTGAGGAACACCATCAGGTTGCCGCGCACCCAGCGCATCCGCTGGCGGCAGGACTGGACAAGGCTGGTGGGCTGCTCGTCAAAGAGCTCCGCCTCGCCGCAGTAGCCGATCCGGTGGCCCTGGAGGATGCTGTTGACGGTGAATTCCGTGTCCTCGCTGAGGGAGTGGAAGGGCCAGCCATTGCCCTGGAGCATCACCTCGCGGCTGAAGAGGTATCCGGTGCCGGAGACCACCGCGCTCAGACCCAGCTGGGTCCGTGGGGCGTTGAGAAAGGCGGCGTCCCGCAGGAACCACAGGCCATAGCCGGCGGAGATCCAGTTGTCACCGAAGTTTTTGGAGTTCCGGTAGCTGGTGACAATCTGGCAGTCCTGGGAGAAGGTCTCGTTCATCCGGGAGACGTAGTCCGGGGCCAGGAGGTTGTCGGCGTCAAAGACAAAGTAGCCGTCAAAGTAGTCGTCTCCCCAGGCGTCCCGAATCTGGGTCAGGAGGTAGTTGAGGGCGTAGCCCTTGCCCACGTGGACCCGGTCCGTGCGCTCGTAGACCACGGCCCCGGCCTCCCGGGCCACCCGGGCGGTGCCGTCGGTGCAGTTGTCCGCCACCACAAAGGCGGCGAGGCTGTCCGCAGGGTAGTCCTGGCGGCGGATGCTGTCCAGCAGGTGGCCGATCACCGCCTCCTCGTTCCGGGCGGAGATGAGCACCGCGTAGCGGCGGATAGAGGCCGCCGCCTTGGCCCGCTTCTTGTGCAGAAGGGCAACAGGGACGTAGAGAAGCTGGTAGGAATAGCACAGAAGGAAGAGGATGCCGATGATCCGGTTGATGCTGCGCAGAACGATTAAAGCGCTCATGTTTCGCTCCTTTCCCGCGCCCGGCAGATGGCGCGATAGGCCAGCAGACCTAAGCTGCTGATAACAATAGTGATACCGAAAACCAGTGCGGCGAAGGCGTAGTTTCCCATACCCAGCGCGTCGCCGCCGATGGTGGAGGTGATGATGGAGGGGATAGGGGCCACGGCGCTGATGACAAGCCAGCTGCGCAGGGGGAGCTTGGTTATGCCCACGATATAGCACAGCAGGTCCTTGGGCGTACCCGGCAGGAAGAAGAGAAAAAACACCCAGAAGGTGAGCCGCCGCTCATTCTGGAGAAAGCGGAGGGACTGGAGCTTATCCAGGGGGAAGAAGACCTCGATGGCCCTGGTCCCGAACCGCCGCACCAGCAGGAACACCGCCAGTCTCCCCGCGAAGGCCCCCAGCAGACACCACAGGGTGCCCTCCAGCGCGCCGAAGGCGTAGCCCGCCACGATCTCCAGGGGTTCTCCGGGGATGATGGCCACCACGATCTGGAGGACGATCATGCCCATAAAGAGCAGGGGACCCCACAGACCCTGCTGGTCCACCCAGCTCCGGAACCGCTCCGGCTCCTGTGCGAACTGGATGAGGGGCCTGCCGGCGAACCAGCACGCCAGAACCGAGAGCACCAGAAACAGGACAATGCCTGTGCCCACGATCCATCTCTTTTGCCTGAGTGTCAATGACCGGTGTTGTTCTCGCATACCGGACCTCCTCTCCCTTCGGGGTGTGGCTCTATTGTAGCGCGATTGGGATTAAAATGAAAGCAGGGAAATGTATAAGAATTTATTAAGAGCCTGCTTCATATCTCGCAGCCCCATGGAGGGGCCCGCGCAGAAAATTGAATTGTACATGACCGCTTGATGCGGTCATTACACGATAAACAGGCTCTAAGATGTTTCTGCCGGGAAATTCATGGATCTCATGGGAGGATGCCCGCCTGGAAGCAGGAAAATACTTCCTGGGAGGCAGAACGCGGCGCGGAACAAAAAGTTCCGCGCCGCGTTCTGTATGGTCCGTCCTCAGAGGACAATTTTTTGAGAGCAGGTGATCGCCATGGATCCGGGGCCGATGTGGCAGGATACGCTCAGGGACAGCCGGTCCATGTGGATGCTGCGGCCGGGGAAGCGCTCCTGAATCTCCTGCTTCCACGCCAGCGCCTCCTGATCGCTGCACGTGTAGGCGGCCCCCAGATGGACCTCCTTGCCGGCGAAGCGCTCCGTCACGTCCCGCTCCATGGCGTCCAGCATGATTTTCTTGGCGGACTTCCAGCCCCGGGCCTTGGCGAAGGCGTCCAGCTTGTCCCCCTGGATCTGGAGCACGGGCTTGATGCCCAGCACCGTGCCGATGGCCGCGCCGGCGGCGGTGACCCTGCCGCCCTTTTTCAGGTACTTCAGGGTGTCCACGGTGATATAGATGCTGGCCTCCAGCCGCTGCGCCATGAGCACGTCGTGGATCCGCCGGGCGTCCAGGCCGCAGCGGACCAGCTCCAGAGCGTCCAGCACCGACTGGCGCTGAGTGATGGAGATGCGCTGGTTGTCCACCACAAACACCTTGTCCCGGTAGTCGGCGGCCAGCATCAGCGCGGTCTCGCAGGAGTTGGATAGGCCGCTGGACATGGGGATATAGACGATCTGGTCATAGCTTTCCAGCAGCTCGTCCCACAGCCCGGTCACGTCCCCGGGGGCGGGCTGGGAGGTGGAGATGTCGGCATCCTCCGCCAGACGCTGGTAGAACGCCTCCTGGGTGAGGGTAACGTCCTCAAAAAAGAGCTCCTCGTTGATATAGAACGGCATGGGGAGCACGCGCACGCCCAGCTCCCTGGCCGCCGCCTGCGTAATCCCGCTGTTGCTGTCGGTGACAATCGCAATGTTTCCCATGTATATAGTCCCTTCTGTGTAGATATGTTCACGGACGGCTCCGCCGTCCGGCCGGATTTCCCTACCAATCTATACCATAGGAGCGGGCTTCTGTCAAGGGGAATCCGGGTGACAAACAGGGGCAAGCGCCTGTATTCACAGGAACCGCCTGGGGAAGGGGGGGACTACCGGGGCTCCAGGGCGGTGTGGAGCCGGTCCGTGATGGCCCCCTGGAACAGGGCGGTGGAGTGGCCGTGGAGGGTCTCCAGACCGGCGGCGGCCAGACGGGGGTCCAGCTGGCCGGCCATGAAGAGGTCCATATCCAGGATGAACTTCACCTCCGGGTCCTGGGAGGCGCCGGGGCCGCTCTTCTTGACCAGGCCGGGGCCGGCGTGGAGCTTGGCGCTGCAGCTGCCGTCCAGGCTCAGCTCCACGTCCACGGAGCACTTGCGGGCGCGGCTCTCCTCCACGTCCTCCTCCGCCAGAACGCCCAGGTAGGGGGAGGCGATGAGATCCCGCCAGGGCTCCCCCGCCAGATCCAGGGCCGTGCGGGAGAAAATGTTCACGTACCGCAGACCGATGCGCTCAAAGTAGGCGGGCTGATAGATGCGGATAAACTGGGCCAGGGGCAGATCAAAGTGCTTGCCGAAGCTCTCCCAGCCGGGATAGGCCATGGTGCTCAGGGAGATGAAGTAATTGGTCAGATTCAGCTTCCACAGCCCGTCGGCGGAGATGAAGCTGTGGTTGACAACAGGCTTGGGCTGCTCCAGCCTGGCGTGGGGGGTGCCCAGGCCGGTGATCTTGGGGGCGGGCCGGTCCTCCTTGACGGCGTAGCGGGGGAGGAGGGAGCGGACAGCCTCCTGGAAGTCCACAGGCTCCCGCACGCCGATGGACAGAATGACGGGAAAGCGGAACTGGCAGATGACCTCCGCCAGCTGGGCCTTGTCGTAGTGGACGCGGGGGTGATCGGAATACAGCATGGAGCATCCCTCCTGATATCAGTCACATTTTTGTCACCATTGTACCGCCTGCGGGCCAAAAAGTCAAATCAATCTATGAGAAGCGCCCCCCGGCTGGCCGGAGGGCGCTTATGCTCTATTGATAAAAGGCGTGACAGCCGATGGAGCCGAAGTAGGCCCGGTTCTGCCGGATCCACACCCCCTTGGAGATGCTGGGGTTGAAGAAGTACAGGCAGGAGCCCGCCGCGTTGGTGCCGTTGAGGGCCAGCCGGGCGGCCAGCACGCTCTGGGCCGTGGGCTCGTCGTAGATGGTGTTGTTGGCCACGGGCTCGAACTGCACGGCGTTCCTGCGGTCAAAGACCACGCCGCGGATGGTGTTGGGAAAATCCTCCGACGCCACCCGGTTAAGGATCACGTTGCCCACCGCCACCTGACCCAGCAGGGACTCGCCCTTGCTCTCCGCGCTGATGATGCGGCTGAGCCAGTAGAGATCCTCCTCCGTGTAGGACGGGGCCTGTCCGGAGTGGACGGCCACGGGGCTGCTCCAGTCCACGAACTCCACCCGGGCCCCCAGCAGGTCCGCCAGGGACCGCAGGGGCACGTATGTACTGCCGGAGCGGACCAGGGTGTCGTCGCTGATATCATAGAGATATCCGTCGGCCAGCACATGGCTGCGCTGGACCGGCACGGTCAGAGAGAACAGTTCCGTCTCCGCCCAGGCGGCGCGCTGATCGGCGTCCCACGCCGTCTCCCAGCCGCCCAGGGCCTCCAGAAGGGGGGCCAGGGGCACGTAGGTCACGCCGTCCTCGGCAAAGCTCTCGCCGGGCAGGATCTCGCCGTCCACTGTGACGGTGAGGGCCCGTGCGGTCTGGCTCAGGGTCAGAAGGGCCATGGCCAGACAGATCAGGGTCTTTCATTTCATAAGGGGATCGCTCCTTTCCTGTTTGTGGGGACCATATCGTTCCCGGCAAACAGTATAAGGGAGGCGGGGGCAGAAAGGCAAGGCGTAAATTCTGGAAGGGCTCTACCTCAGAGCGGCCATCACGTCAAAGTCCAGGCCCTGGTCCTGGTAGCTGGGGATGAGGCCCAGCCGCCACACGGAGACGTTTTTCACGCCGAACATCCGGGCCAGAGAGACCTTTTCGCCCACGCTGCGGCCGTTCTCATACCAGAGAAAGACGTGCTGTCCCTCCGGGGTGGCGTAGCGCAGGTAGGGGTTGTGGTAGGTCTCGGACCAACCCCGCTCCGCGCCGCCCAGCATACGGGCGCGGATGGTCTCCGCCGTGGGGTAGAGGGGCGTTTCGGACAGGAGAAGGCCCTGCTCGTCGGTCTCCCAGGCGATGGAGGAGCAGCTGACGGCCAGAACCAGCTTGTCCGGATCCTGCACGCCCTTGTCCGGATCCAGGGCCGTACGCAGGGAGTAGTAGACGGAGGAGATGGGGGTCAGGGCTGTGTTCTGGTAGTAGGTGGAGCAGAGGAAGCCGGAGAGATTTTTGGCGTGATAGTCGTGGGCCATCAGGATGACCTTGTCCGCCAGCTCCCCAATAGCCCGGCAGTCGTAGCCGTCGTAGTACACGCCGTCGGCGGTGGCGGGCATCACGGCCACGTACAGCGTCAGATTCCGCTCCCGCAGGGCCGCGGACAGGGCGGTGAGAAACTGGGTGAAGCTGTCCCGCTGGGGAGAGCGCAGGCCCTCAAAGTCGATGGTCACGCCCTGGTATGGATTGGCGTCCAGGCCGTCATAGGGCCGACTCACCTCCGCCATGATCGCCTCCACCGCCTGGGCGCGGCCCTCGGGGCTGGAGAGCAGGTCCGCAAGTCCAGAGGAGGTATCCATGTACACGCTCAGGTGGAGCTTGACCCTGGCGCTCTGGAGCTCCTGAATGGCGGAGGCATAGCCGTCGGGGATGCGGAACTCGTTGCCGCCCTGGGCGGTGGTGTTGAGCGAGGCCCCGCCATCGGCGGTCCAGGTCATCCGGCTCCAGCCCAGGCTGACCGCGTCAAAGGATTTGGCCAGCTGGATCTGGCTGTAGGAGGAGATAGCGTAGAAGGCGTGGGTCCACTCCGTGGAGGAGTGGAGCTTGTCGTAGACCCGCACCAGCATGGCGGCGGCCTGCTCCCGGGTGGCGGAGCTGTCCGGGGAGAAGGATGCGGGGGCGTTGCCGTTGATGATGCCCATATCATAGGCTATGGCGATATAGCCCCGGTCTGCGGACACGTCGGTGAAGGGGAGGGGGTAGGCGTTCTGGGCCAGGTGGTCATACCCCAGGGCCCGCACCAGCATGACCGCCATCTCCCGGCGGGTGATGGGCTCGTCCGGGCGGAAGTCGCCGCCGGAGTCCACTGCGCCGGCGGCCGCAGCGGCGTTGACGGCCTCCCGGGCCCAGTGGCCGGAGAGATCGGAGAAGGCGTCCGGCGCAGCGGCCTCCCAGCCGAGCATCCGGGACAGAACGGTAACAAACTGGGCCCGGCTCATGGTCCGGCCCACGCCGAAGAGGTCCGCATCTATACCATCCATGAGGCCGTAGCCGCAGGCGGCGGTGACCGCGTCCCTGGCCCAGCCGGAGGGGGGCAGATCGGAGAAGGCCCCATGGGCCGTGGCGGTGAGCAGGAGGGAGAGCAGGACGGGGAGGAGGTATCTCAGCTTTTTCATGGCGCGCTCCTTTTTCTGTATTTTCACTGTCCAGTATAGGCGCACTGTCGAAGCCTGTCAAGCGCGGAGGAAAAATCTCCTGCGGAGGAGCCGTGACCGCCTCCGCGTCCGTCCTGCTGCGCGGAATCGCCCGTTATGGCGTTTTCCGCCTGAAACCCTGCTTGCAGAGACTGCAAAACTTATTCTGTTAAGGAATAATACTGTATAGGAAGAACCTTCGATCCGGACAGATATTGGTTTCGCCACGCCTGATATGTGTCGTTGTCCACGGCGTTTTCCTCGGTCAGCGCGTCCTCCATGATGAAGTAGACCATTCCGTCTCCGTCAAGATCCGCTTCCGCAGGAAAGCGCTCCATGGAGCTGTCCATGGCCCGGGCGGAGCCGATCTCCTGATACCCGGAGGCCGGGCTGTACTGGTACAGCCGGTAGGGCCAGATGGCCCCGGCCGGACCCTGGTTGTGGCTCCAGGGCACAGAGACCGTCCCGTTTTCGTAGAAGGTCAGCTCCCCAAAGCCGTGGAACGTCTCCCCGCCCGCGCTGTCGTAGACGGTGGTTCCCCAGGCCGAGGAGATGGCGCCATCCGGCATCCACCGCACCAGCAGCTCCTCCGCCCCGTCCCCATTTACATCGTGGAGGGCAAAGGCGTTGGGATATCCGCTGTCGCACTGGCTCCGAATCTCAGCCAGAAGGTTCTGGTGGACCTCCGACAGCTGGGGCGGGGCGGGCTCTATTGCATAGTCGCTGCGCAGTATGCCGCTCCGGAGATTGAGATGTCCGGCGGAGCCGTCGTGGGAGTAGTCCTCGTAGACAAGGGGGCAGACGTAGTCAAAGAAATACCCGCTCAGACGGCTGGTCTGCTCATTCAGAATCTGCCCGGTCAGGGTCAGCCACAGTTGTCCGTCCTGGAAGGTGTAGCGGACTTGGGGCAGATGTGCCGGATCCCCCAGAATGCACGTCTGGGGCGGCTGGTCCAGGTCAGGGAAATAGCGGGAGAGGTCCAGCAGGAGGGCGCCGCCGCTGTAGCTGACGTAGGCCGTGCCGTCCTCATAGAACTGGAAGACCCGCTCCCGGTTGAAATCCTCCGCCAGCCCCTCGGGGCGGTGCGTGGTCCCCGCCCAGCGCTCGCCGTCCCACTCGTAGACATCCAGCTGCCACCGATCGATCCCGGTACCTGCGCTCTGGCAGGAGATGACCGCCAGCTCCCGGTCCCCGTCGCCGTCCAGGTCCTCAAAATACAGCTCCGGCAGGTAGGTCTGGGTTGTGGGCACAAGCTCCCCCTCCACCTTCTGGATGCTGTCCCCATAGCCCAGCCAGCTCTCCCCGGTCCTGGGGACGTAGTAGGCGGCAATACCGTGCTCCGGCAGCTCCCCCACCAGCCAGATATCCTGCTCCTGCTCCGGGGTCCCCGGGGTTACGATCTGGCTGGGCAGATCCGAGCTCTCCGGCGGGGTCTTTGCGGGCTCCGGTTCCTCCGGCGTCTGGAACGGCGCTTCCGGCGGCTCCGCGGGTGCGGGCGTGTCCTCCGGCCGGGCCGCGCCGGTGAAGGTGCACAGGACGGAGACGGCGCAGGCGGCCCCCACAAGGCAGGCCATGGCCGCCGTGGTCCGGGGCCGCTTCACCAGCAGGGCAATCCGCTCCTTGACGGCGGAGCGGCCTCCGGTCATGGTGGTGGCGCACCCCAGCAGGTCCGCAGGCCCGGCCCGCCCGGTCACCAGCCCCACCAGGGTGCGCCCATAGGCGGACCGCCGGTCCTCTCCCAGCAGCTTTACCGCCCGCTCGTCACAGGCCAGCTCGCAGTCCCGGCGGCTGAGGGCTGCCGCCAGCCACGCCAGGGGGTTGTACCAGTGGATGACCAGACACACCCCCCGCCAGAGGGCCCAGGCGTGGTCCCCCTGGCGGAAGTGGGCGTACTCGTGGGCCAGCACGTGCTCCCTCGCGTCCCCCTCCAGCTCCGGCGGAAGGTAGATGGCGGGACAAAGGAGGCCGAAGAGGCAGGGGGAGGGGAGACCCTTTGCCGTGTACACCGGACGGCCCCGGTAGGACCCGGCCCGCTGCCGCCGCCTCCGCAGGCGTATATAGAACCGCAGGTTGATGGCCAGCAGGAGAATATCCCCCGCCCACACGCCCGCCTGCCAGAGGGTCCGCAGGGCGCTTTTCAGGTCCACCAGCCGCTTCAGCTGCCCGGTGTCCACCGCCTTCTCCCCCCGGTCCCGGAGGGTCTGGGCCTCCTCCGGACTGGGCACAGCCGCCCAGCCGTAGGCGTTGTGGAGGGTCTCCAAAAAGACCTCGCCGTCCATCCCGTCCCAACGGAAGACCTCCTGTGGACCGCCCACCATGGTCCGTACCGTGCCGTCGTCGTAGAGCTCCATCTGGGAGGGGAGGGTGGAGGCCAGCTGGTAGCCGTCCGCGGCTTCGGCGGCCCGGAGGACGCTGAGGCCGCTGTCCCACAGCGTTACCGGCAGGGACAGCCGCAGCAGCACCAGCCCCCACAGGGCGTAGCGCAGCCGGGGACTGATCCGCCCGCCCACTGCCCGCCGCAGTGCCAGTACCAGCAGAATGAGGGCGGAGGAGGCGATAATCCACTCAATCATGGCCCCGCTCCTCCAGCTTCCGCAGCGCGTCATAGAGCTGGCCGATCTCCTCCTGGCTCAGCTCCTCCCGCTCCGCCAGGGTGTTCACCAGCAGCCCCAGACTGCCGCCGAACACCTTCCTCAGAAACCCCCTCGTCTCTTGTACCACCGCGTCCTCCCGGTCAATGACGGGGTAGTAGAGCTTTGCCCTGGGTCCCTGCTCCCAGCGCAGCAGACCCTTGTCCGCCATCCGCCGCACCAGGGTCTCCCCAGTGCTCCGGGACCAGCCGGTGCGGGCGGTGAGGGCGTTGGCAATCTGGGTGATGGTCAGGGGGGAGGTCTCCCACAGACACTCGCATACCTCCCACTCTGTACTGGTCAGCCGCTGTTTTTCTCCTGTCATAGATGTTCCGCTCCTTTCACATGACGTTGTCATGTATATAGACTACCACAAGCGCATGACATTGTCAAGTGATTTGTTTCTCCCAGCAGGGAAATCTATTTTTACAGCGGCAGAGGGCTCCCTGCTGGATCTGTGTAGGGACGAGCGATGCCCGTCCCTACAGGAAGCTGCGTTTTTGGGAAAATGGATTTCCGTGTTCTCCCAGCCGCTTGCCCGGCAAAACAAAGTCAGCCTGGAGCAAACCACTCGCTCCAGGCTGACTGCTATACATCCCTGTCCAGGACCATCTCCAGCTCGGTGATCTCCACCCCGTTGATCCGGTCCGTAAGCTGGTGACCGGTCATGGAGAAGCCCATATGCTGGTAGAAGCCGATTGCCTTCTCGTTGCCCTGGAGCACGAAAAGCGCCACCCTGGGCCGGTCAAGACGGGCAAGGCAGGCGTCCATCAGCATCCGGCCCAGCCCCAGACCATGATACGCGGATAAAAGATACAGCGCTGAGACCTCCGCCGCCTCCGGCACGGACACAACGTCCCGGGCCTTGGGGACAAAGCAGGCAAATCCCGCCACACGGCCGCCCTGGTCCCGGTCCAGCAGAACCAGTGTGTTTGAAGGGTACTTCTCCGTAATGTCCCGGCAATGCTCCAGGCTGTGTCCATCCAGGATTTTCTGATCCATCAGCCCGGTATAGGTCTCTATCCAGGCGGTGTAATGGACATATGCTTTACCCGTACGATCCGCCGGGGAGGTCATGGGCCGGACCTGAAAACGGGGCGTTCTGACCAGAAGCTCCTCCATCTCCTGGATGGGATATACCCTCTCCGCCGCCGCCCGGGAGGGGAAGACCTGCGGGGGCACGGCAGGGGCCGCGGGCCGCTCCGGACGGGGGAGACCCAGGGCTTGGCGAATCGCCGCCCGCCCCTCCGGAGCCGCCGGCAGGCGGGGCCAGGGACCGCCTGCCAGACATTTTTCCCGCCAGTCCGGATCCGCAGAGGCCGTCTCCAGCAGCGCGGCAATGGAGGGGGCGGCCAGATGGGGCAGGAGGGAGGGGGGAATGTGGTAGACCGGCCCCTCCTCGTCCCCCGCGCAGGCCAGAACGCCGCCCGCGCCGTCTGCGGCAAAGACGTACAGGCAGGGCACGCCGTAGAGGGGAAGGTCCTGCTCCCGGCGGAAAAAGGTGAGGCCGCACAGCGCCTCGATCTCCTCCAGCAGGGGCGCGTCCTTCTCGGTGTGCACCTCCAGTCCGGTATAGACAACGGCAGCTCCGTGGGTGGTGAAGACGACGCCCACGGGGCCGTCCGATCCCTCCACGGGGGCGCGATGGATGTAGACGGTTTCGCTCATGACAAACCCCCTCTCCTGTTTTGGCCTATTTTACCACCAGGGAGGGGGTGCGTCAATATACTATAGTATGGTCAGGATACCAGGCCGTACTCCGCCAGCACCGTCCGCAGCCGGGCCCGGTTCTCCTCCTCCATCTCGCACATGGGCAGGCGGAACCGTTCCTGACAGAAACCCATCATACTCATGGCCGTCTTGACGGGGATGGGGTTCACCTCCCAGAAGAGGGCCTCGCACAGCTTCCGCAGCCGCAGCTGCAATTTTCCGGCGGAGACGAAGTCGCCGGACAGACAGGACGCCGTCAGCTGGTGCATCTCCTGGGGGACCACGTTGGCCGCCACGGAGATGACCCCGCTGCCGCCCAGCAGCATGATGGGGGCGGTCTCGTCGTCGTTGCCGGACCAGATGTAGAAGTCCTCCGGGCACAGCTCCCGGGTCTTCTGGACCAGGGCCAGATCGCCGCTGGCCTCCTTGACCCCCTGGATGTTGGGGTGGCCGGCCAGCTGAGCGTATGTCTCGGCGGCGCACTTCACGCCGGTGCGGGAGGGGACGTTGTAGAGGATAACCGGCCTCTCCGCGCTGTCCGCCACGGCGGCAAAGTGGCGGATCAGCCCCCTCTGGGTGGCCTTATTATAGAAGGGGGTGACCACCAGCAGTCCGTCCGCCCCCGCCGACACCGCGTCCTTGGACAGAGCAATGGCGTTTTCCGTGTTGTTGGAGCCGGTGCCGGCGATAACGGGGACACGGCCGTCCACGTGGCGGACCACGGCCTCCACCGTCTCCATCCGCTCCTCATAGCTCATGGTGGCGGCCTCGCCGGTGGTGCCGCAGACCACCAGGGCGTCCGTACCATTTTCCAGCAGGAAGTCCAGGTGCTTTCGCAGGGCGGGGAAGTCAACCCCGCTCCCGGTGAAGGGGGTGGCGACGGCGGCGGCAGAGCCGGTGAAAATAGGCTTCTTCACAGTGGGATTCCTCCTTATATTGATCGGCTGCTTCTATTCTATAGAAACAACTTATGCAATATAATCCGGATTTGTGCTGAATAAATTGCAAAATATGTTCTGTTGCCGCAGCTCAGCAACAAAATATACAAAGCAAACCCCGCCAGAAAGGGGCAGTTTTTCCCTGTTGCCTGTTGCAATCTGGAAAAAGTGTGGTAAAATAAACCTAACTTCACCGTAAGGAGGACTTCAACCATGCCCCTCGTAACTACTACTGAAATGTTCAAGAAGGCCTATAACGGCGGCTATGCCATCGGCGCTTTCAACGTCAATAATATGGAAATCGTCCAGGGCATCACCGAGGCCGCCAAGGAGGTCAGCGCCCCCCTGATTCTGCAGGTGTCCAAGGGCGCCCGCGCCTACGCCAACCACACCTACCTGGTCAAGCTGGTAGAGGCCGCCATCATTGAGACCGGCCTGCCCATCTGCCTGCACCTGGACCACGGCGACAGCTTCGAGACCTGCAAGAGTTGCATTGATGGCGGCTTCACCTCCGTCATGATCGACGCCAGCTCCAAGCCCTTTGCCGAGAACATTGAGATCACCAAGAAGGTGGTGGAGTACGCCCACGACCACGGCGTGGTGGTAGAGGCCGAGCTGGGCAGTCTGGCCGGCGTGGAGGACGAGGTACAGGTCTCCGCAGAGAACTCCTCCTATACCCGTCCCGAGGAGGTTGAGGAGTTCGTCAACAAGACCGGCTGCGACTCCCTGGCCATCGCCATCGGCACCAGCCACGGCGCGTACAAGTTCACCGCCGATCAGTGTACCCGCAACGAGAAGGGCGAGCTGGTTCCCCCGCCCCTGCGCTTCGACATCCTTGACGAGGTGGTCAAGCGCCTGCCCGGCTTCCCCATCGTGCTCCATGGCTCCTCCTCCGTGCCCCAGGAGTTCGTGAAGATGGTCAATGCCAACGGCGGCAAGATGCCCGACGCGGTGGGCATCCCCGAGGAGCAGCTCCGTCAGGCCGCCCGCAGCGCCGTGTGCAAGATCAACATTGACTCCGATCTGCGTCTGGCCATGACCGGCACCATCCGCCAGTTCTTCACCGAGCACCCCGACAAGTTCGATCCCCGCGAGTACCTCAAGCCCGCCCGCGCGGCCATCAAGGAGCTGGTCAAGCACAAGCTGATCGACGTTCTGGGCTGCGACGGCAAGGCGTTCTAAAAACATTAGTCCAAGCTTGCAGTATCGCAGAGCCGCCCCCAGGGGCGGCTCTTTCTTAAAGTGGTGAAAGGAGACGGAGGGCATGAGAGAGAAATGTACCGCGATTCTGCGCCGCATGGCGGCGTATTTGAAGGTGTTCGCCCGGCGGACAGCCCTGTCGGTGCTCATCGGCCTGTTGTGCGGCGGGCTGGGGGGACTGTTCCACTATGTGGTGGACCTGTCCAGTGGGATGTTCCACGCCCACGGCTGGCTGCTGTACCTGCTGCCCCTGGCGGGCATGGCCATCGTGTGGCTCTACCACAGAGCGGGTATCTTCCAGGACAAGGGAGCCAATCTGGTGCTGGCCTCCCTGCGCACCGGGGAGACGGTGCCGGCCCGGGTGGCGCCCCTGATCTTCGCCGGTACGGTGCTCACCCAGCTGTGCGGCGGCTCCGCCGGCAGGGAGGGGGCCGCCCTCCAGATCGGCGCGGGGACGGCCACCTGCTTTAACCGCGTGTTCCACCTGGAGGGAAAGAGCGCCAACCGCATGACCATGTGCGGCATGTCCGCCCTGTTTGCCGCCGTTTTCGGGACCCCTATTACCGCGGCGCTGTTCAGTATGGAGGTGTCGGCGGTGGGGGTGCTCCACTACGCCGCCCTGTATCCCTGTCTGGTCTCCAGCATCACGGCCTGGGAGGTCAGCCGCTATATGGGTACCGCCGGCGTGACCATGCCGGCCATCCCTCTGCCCAGTCCGGATGTGGGCACCCTCTTCCGGGTTCTGGCGCTGACCCTGGCCTGCGCGGTGGTGTCCATCCTGTTTCTGGAGGTAATGCACCTGGCTGGGCGGCTGTACCGCCGGTTTTTTGACGGCAAGCCCTACCGGCGGGCAGCCGTGGGCGGACTGCTGGTGGCGGCGGCCACGGTGCTGCTGGGCACCAGGGACTACAACGGCGCGGGCATGGAGGTGGCGGTGGCCGCTGTGGGCGGGCAGGCCGTCAGCTGGGCCTTTCTCCTCAAGATCCTCCTCACCGCGCTGACCATCGGCGCGGGCTACAAGGGGGGAGAGATCGTTCCCGCCTTCTTCATCGGCGCAACCTTCGGATGTGCGGCAGGGCCCTGGCTGGGACTGGACCCAGGGCTGGCGGCGGCCATCGGTCTGATCGCCCTGTTTTGCAGCGTGGTCAACTGTCCCGTGGCCTCCATGCTGCTGTCTGTGGAGCTGTTCGGCGGGACGCGGCTGTGGATGTTCGCCGTGGTGTGCGGCGTCAGCTACCTCATGAGCGGATACTCCACCCTGTACTCAGAGCAGAAGATCATCTATGCCAAGCTGGGGGAGGAGCGCCAGTAGCCGTCCCATGCGGGGGGACCGTGCGCGGGTCTCCCCGCTGTTTTTATGCCCGGTAAACGAAGATCACAAAAGGGAAAATTCCCCCTTGACAAATGGGAGGGGAGGTGTATAATGCAATACATGAACAGTTGCTCATATGTTCACTTGTTTTAGTTTCTATTTTGCGAGGGGAGGACGGAATATGGAACGTGAGCCCGTTGAGGTCTGCGAGGTCAGCGTCATACACGAGGATGTGCTGGCCAGGGTGAAGGCGAGGATGCCCGATGAGGCGCCCGTCTACGAGGTGTCCGAGCTGTTCAAGGTCTTTGGGGACAGCACCCGGGCCCGGATCATCTGCGCGCTGAACATCGAGGAGATGTGCGTGTGCGATCTGGCGGCGCTGCTGAGCATGAGCCAGAGCGCCATCAGCCACCAGCTGCGGCTGCTGAAGGTATCCCGGATCGTCAAGAGCCGCAAGCAGGGGAGGGTGGTCTACTACTCCCTGGACGACGCCCACATCGGGCAGATTTTTGCCATGGCCTTTGACCATGTGATGGAAGAAATGGAGGGATAAATTATGGATAAGGAGAACCTTTCCGCCCAGAAGGACCAGGTTGGCGGTGACCACGAGCACCATCACGACCACAGTAGCTGCGGCTGCGGCCACGAGCATCACCACGATCACGGTAGCTGCGGCTGCGGCCACGAGCATCACCACGACCACGGCGGCTGCGGCTGCGGCCACGAGCATCACCACGACCACGGTAGCTGCGGCTGCGGCCACGAGCATCACCACGACCACGGCGGCTGCAGCTGCGGCCACGACCACAACCATGAGCAGGACCCGGCGGAGGTCCGCAGGGAGCTGCTCACCCTGGGCGTGGGAGCGGCGCTGCTGATTGCAGGACTGCTGTTGCGGGCACTTCTGCCCGGAATCCCCTGGGTCTCCGCAGCGGTACTGCTGGCGGCCTTTGCGGCGGTGGCGGCGGAGATCGTAATCCAGGCAGTGGGCAATATCCGCCATGGGGACGTCTTCGGGGAGAGCTTTCTGATGACCATTGCCGGCATCGGCGCGGTGTGTATCGGGGAGATCCCGGAGGGCGTGATGGTGTTCCTCCTGTACCGGCTGGGGGAGTACCTGCAAACCAAGGCCGTGTCCTCCTCCCGCAAATCCATTTCCGCCCTGCTGGACGTGCGGCCGGACCACGCCAACCTGCTGGAAAACGGCGAGAGCAGGGAAGTGGAGGCGGAGAGCGTGTCCGTGGGTCAGACCATTCTGGTGCGGCCGGGGGAGAAGGTGCCTCTGGACGGGGTGGTGCTGCGGGGCGCGTCCCAGCTGGACACAGCCGCCCTCACCGGCGAGTCCATGCCCCGGGAAATCACCTCCGGCCAGCAGGTCATGGCGGGGTGCATCAACCTCAGCGGCGCGCTGGAGATCCGGGTGGAAAAGAGCTTTGGCGAGTCCACAGCCAGCAAAATCCTGGAGATGGTGGAGAACGCCTCCGAGAAGAAGGCTTCCAGCGAGAAGTTCATCACCCGCTTTGCCAGGGTGTACACCCCTATCGTCTGTCTGGCGGCGGCGGTGGTGGCCCTGCTGCCGCCTCTGGCGGGCCTCATGAGCTGGGAGCGGTCCGTCTACAGCGCCCTGTGCTTCCTGGTGATCTCCTGCCCCTGCGCCCTGGTCATCTCCGTGCCCCTCAGCTTCTTTGCCGGCATCGGCCGGGCCTCCCGGGAGGGGGTGCTGGTCAAGGGCGGGAATCACCTGGAGACCCTGGCGGAGGCCCAGATTGTGGCCTTTGACAAGACCGGCACCTTGACGGAGGGACGCTTCTCCGTGTCCGAGTGCTATCCGGCGGAGGGCATTTCCCAAGAAAGACTGCTGGAGCTGACGGCTCTGGCGGAATGCCGCTCCACCCATCCCATTGCCCAGTCCATTCTGACCGCCTGGGGCGGGCAGGTTGACGAGGCAAGGCTGTCCGATTACCAGGAGGTCCCCGGCCACGGCGTGGCGGTGAGTGTGGATGGACAGCGGATAGTTGCTGGCAAGCCTGATTACTTGACAGAGCTTGGCATATCTGTTCCTGATATGCCCTCCACGGCGGCAACGGCCGTCTGCGCCGCCCTGGACGGGGTCTATCTCGGGGTCATCCTTCTCCGTGACGCGCCCAAGGAGGACGCAAAGGGGGCTATCAGCGCCCTGCGGGCGCTGGGCGTGGACAGGACGGCCATGCTCTCCGGCGACAGCGCGCCGGTGGTGGAGGAGATCGCCCGGGAGATCGGTCTGGATCAGGCCGTGGGCGGACTGCTGCCCCAGGATAAGCTGACGGAGCTGGAGAAGCTCCGGAGCCGGCTGACAGGGAAGGGCAAGCTCCTCTATGCCGGTGACGGCATCAACGACACGCCGGTGCTGGCGGCGGCGGACATCGGCATCGCCATGGGCGGCCTGGGGGCGGACGCGGCCATTGAGACGGCGGACGTCATCATCATGGGCGACGAGCCCAGCAAGATTGCCGCCGGCATCCGCATCGCCCGCCGCACCAACCGTATCGCCGCGGAGAACATCGTCTTTGCTATCGCCGTCAAGGTGCTGGTGATGATCCTCTCCGTCCTGGGCCATATCGAGCTCTGGGCCGGCGTGTTCGCGGATGTGGGCGTGTGTATGCTCTGCGTGCTCAACACACTGCGGATCAACCAAAAATAAAAATTCCAGATACATCTGCCGCCCCTTCCGCATATACTGTGCGGAAGGGGTGATTTTTCATGAACGGGGACCTGAGAATGACGCCGTATGACCGGGGGGCGGCGGTGCGCTACGCAAAGCGGTGGGCCTACGGCCGCAATCCCGCCTTCTACGACTACGAGAAAATCGGGGGGGACTGCACCAACTTCGCCTCCCAATGCGTCTACGCCGGCAGCGGCGTGATGAACTACACCCGGGATCTGGGCTGGTACTACATTGACCCGAACAACAAGGCCCCCGCCTGGACGGGGGTGGACTACTTCTACAACTTCATGACCCGCGCAGAAAATACCGCCGGTCCGGCGGCTCACGCCGTCTCCATCGCCCATCTGCTGCCTGGGGATGTGGTGCAGCTGTCCTTTGACGGAGAGAAGTGGAACCACTCGCCGGTGGTGGTGCGGCTGCTGCGCAAGCCCGCCCTCCAGCCCTCGGATGTGCTCATTGCCGCCCACAGCTACGACTCCGACAACCGTCCGCTGAATACATACAACTACCGCGCCATTCGCTTTCTCCATTTCGTAGGGGTCTGGCGGCCTGTGGGGCAGGGGAGGGAGGCAGATCCCCAGGCTTAAAAATTTTGTCGGCAAAAGGGAACTTTCCCTTTTCAAGGGGCGGCGCAGGTGCTATGATACTATGTACTGGGAGCGCCTGTCCCTGAAATATACAGAAAAAGAATAGGAGACCGCTATGAACGAAAAAGTTGCTAAGCTGATTAATGAGCAGATTACCCACGAATTTTACTCCGCCTATCTGTACCTGGATTTTGCCAACTTCTACGCATCCAAGGGACTGGACGGCTTTGAGAACTGGTACCGGGTCCAGGCCCAGGAGGAGCAGTCCCACGCCATGCTGTTCTACCAGTATCTGCACAACAACGGGGAGAAGGTGACCCTGGGGACCATCCAGCAGCCGGACAAGGTCCTTGACAGCCTTATGGACCCCCTGAAGGCAGGCCTGGAGCACGAGAAGCTGGTCACCGGCCTCATCAACGCCATCTATACCCAGGCCTTTGAGGCCCGCGACTACCGAACCATGCAGGTGCTGGACTGGTTCGTCAAGGAGCAGGGCGAGGAGGAGAAGAACGCCGGCGACATGATTACCAAAATGGAGCTGTTCGGCGGCGATGCGAAGGGACTGTACATGCTCAACAGTGAACTCAAATCCAGGGTGTACGCCGCGCCCTCTCTGACCCTGTAACGCCCTATATGCTGAGAACGTCCCCGGAAAATCCTTCCGGGGACGTTCTTGTATAGTGATTTCCCTTTACTGCTCTTTCTGCTCTTTGGGCGGCTTCACCCGCCCAAGAGGGTTCGCCCTGGCCGCCACGCGCAGGGCCTCGTTGTCAATATGGGTGTAAATCTCGGTGGTGTTCAGGTGCTCGTGGCCCAGCACCTCCTGTACCGCCTTCACATCCACGCCGTTTTGGAGCATGAGCGTGGCGGCGGTGTGGCGGAGCTTGTGGGAGGAGTATCGGGCGCTGTCCAGTCCGGCCTGGGAGAGGTGCTTTTTCACCAGGGCGTGGACGTTGGAGCGGCTGATGCGCTGGTTCCGGGAGGAGAGGAAGAGGGCGTTCTGATCCCGGCCGCTGACGGGCCGGCGCACCGCCAGATACCGCTCCAGGGCGGTCTTGCAGGCGTCGTTGAGGTAGACAATGCGTACCTTGTTGCCCTTGCCCAGCACCCGCAGCGCGTCCCCTTGGATGTCCGTCAGGTTCAGGCCGATCAGCTCAGAGATCCGCAGGCCGCAGTTGAGAAAAATAGTCAGAATGCAGTAGTCCCGCTCCTTGTGGGGGCCGTCCACACTGGCAAGCAGCTCCAGGCTCTCGTCCAGGGTCAGATACTTGGGCAGGTTTTTGCGCAGCTTGGGGGAGTCCAGCTCCTTCACCGGGTTGTCCTCCAGAAGATGGGCCTTGTTGGTGAGGTAGTTGAAGAAGGAGCGGAGCGTGGCGATTTTCCGGGCCCGGGTGGCGGCGCTGAGGCCGTACTCGGTCCGGACGCTGTTTTGCTGCTGGGCACGGTCCCGGCTGAGATAGGTCAGATATCCGTAGATGTCCGTCAGGGTGATGGCGCGGATAAAGTCGATATCCACGTCCAGGATGGAGATCTCGTCCCAGGGCGTGTCACGGAGAGAACGATCCCGGGACTGCTTCATGTAGCGGAAAAAATTTCGCAGGTCCAGGAAATATTCATCCACGGTTTTCTGAGAGTGGGCCTTGATGGTCTCATGGTAGGATAAGAAATCGCAGAGGATCTGCGGCGCGTCGTCTCGATAGTTGTTCACAGTAGCTTGGCGCGGTATACGCGGTCCGGGGCCCGTTTTCCAGGTTTGCCCTCCCCTACATTGAACAAAATTTTTATTTTGTTCAATTATGTATATCCCAGCGCCTGGACCTCCCTTCCGGTTTCATTGCGTATGATTTCATTATAGCGGAAGATGGTCTGTTGTCAATAACGCAGGTCCGCAATTCAGGAAAATCAATTCAGGGTTTGTTAGAAAGATTTTCAACGTTTCAGGATCAGCCAAAGTCGTGCCTGGACCCGCCGTCGCTGCCCAGGGCCTCCAGTTCGGATACAATGGCCTCGATCTTATGAAAGCATGTCGGATCGTCCAGACTCTCATCCTCAATAATCGCCTTGATTTTGCAAAGCGCATTATAGCTTTCCAGTTCCACCACCGCCGCCGCACTCATGATGAAGTCGGAAAATGACGCGTCTATTTCCATTTTTTCTATGGCCTTTATCAAGATTTCTTTGAAGAGCTTCATAAAATTTTTCCTCCGTCTACATATACAACATGTATTTTACGGCATTATATAATGTAGAATAAGGTAAAATATATATTATACATATGGAGACAGGAAATTTGTGATGCGAGTTATGCAATTCAAGGGAAAGAAAAATCTTATCCATATGCAACTACAGCTCATGCGTGTCCGCCGTGATATCTCCCAGAGCGAGCTGGCGGCACAGATGCAGATATTGGGCACGAATATTGACCAGCAGGCCATCAGCAATATCGAGAACAACAAACGGGTTGTCACCGACTTTGAGCTGGCCTGCTTCTGTAAGGCCCTGCGCTGTACGGAGCGGGAACTTCTTCAGGATTATTACGAGAAATATGGTGGCGAGGAATGAAATTATGTAGGGGCGAGCATTGCTCGCCCGTTCCTTGCATCCCCCCCTCCAGCGGCCCCGTTCGCCGGTTGCAGGCAGGCGCGTCCTTCTGACGGAATGCGGTGGTATATGTTACATGCGGGCGAGCAATGCTCGCCCCTACATTGACTTGACAAATCGGAGACAGCTGTATATAATAAAAACAGAAGGGCGCTGTTACGGCGGTTAGCCCCTAAACGCAATCATAGATAAACTATGTTGACCGCTCGGGTGCTGGCCGGGCGGTCAACGCATATCGGGGGATACCCTCCCCTGCGTATATTTTTTTATGGGCTTGACAAAACAGAGACAGCCATATATAATATGAACAGAAGGGCGCTGTTACGGCGGTTAGCCCTTCACGATGACATAGTTTTAGCTATGTTGACCGCTCGGGAGCCATCCGGGCGGTCAACACGCATTTGTGGACAGTATGTATAACGCCCATACCAAGCAGATCAGGAATCGCAAAACTGCAATTACCCGCCTTTTCCACATCAGCCTCACCCCCTTTCCCGGGGGAACGCTAACCGCCTTTATGTAACAGTGCCCTTCTGGCCTCCGCTCCTTTGAGCTTTGGCATGTCCATTATATGATATGCAGTAGTTTTTGTCAAATTTTATTTGCCTCTATAGGAATCATGCTGTATCATAAGCAAACCCGTGCGGGACTTCTTCCCCGCACGGGTTTTTCTATGTACATCTACGCCCTGCACGTCAGAAACAGATACCCGCCGTATACCGCCAGCAGAGCCACCCCCTGCCACCGCTGGAATCGGGCGGAGACCATGGCCGGAATGACGGCAATACACCCCACCAGCAGGCACGCGGGCAGATCAATGGCCGCTGAAACCGGCGCGATGGGCAGGGCCTGACCGGACACCAGGGCGCTCATGGGCAGGATCAGGGTCAGATCCAGGATGTTTGCCCCCAGAATGTTTCCAATGGACAGGGCGGACTGCCCTTTTGCAATGGCGGTGACGGTGGTGACCAGCTCCGGCAGGGATGTGCCCACAGCCACGATGGTCACGCCGATGATCCGCTCAGATATCCCCGCCAGCCGGGCCAGGGCGCTGGCGCTGTCCACCAGCAGGTCCGCCCCCATGACCACGGCCACCGCGCCCGCGGTGAATTTGACGCACTGAAAAAAGATCTCCCTCCTGGCCGGCGCGGGACGGAAGATGCCCAGGTCCCCCGCGCCGCCGCAGCGCATGGAGCGGTGGGCGGAGCGCAGGTTCTCATAGAGAAACAGGGCGAACACAGCCAGAAGCACCAGGGACGGCCGCAGTCCCACCGCCCCCTCCCTGCCCCCTGCCGCCACGATCCCGGCGGCGGCCAGCATCAGGACGGACTTGAGCAGATAGTCCCCCCGGCGGATGCGCACGGGCATACAGATCACCGACACAGCCATGATGAGCCCCAGGTTTGCGGTGACGCTGCCCACGGCGTTTCCCACGGACATGTCTATCTTTCCCTGAATGGCCGCCATGGCCGAAACCAGCATTTCCGGCAGCGTGGTGGCAAGGCTGACGATGGTGGCTCCCACAATCAGCTTTGGGACGCCGCTGACCTCCGCTATGTACGACGCGGCGTCCACAAACCAGTCCCCGCCCTTGACAATCAGAATAATTCCCCCGAGAAAAATCACCAAAATGAGCGCATAATCCATGCTCTCCCCTCCCCTTCCGCTGTTCCACAACACGTCAGCTCCAGTCTACCATGTCAGGGCTGGGGAAGGAGCGCTGATTTTGTCATCCGGCAAAATATTGGAGGGAGACGGCAAAAGCGCCGCCTCCCTCCTCTCCGCCCATGGACCAGGGCCCATTTCCAGGGGCTTTTTTAGGATTTCTGAAAATCCGGCCCTCCGGAGCCCACCGAAATTTCAGCGGGTTCTTAGAGCCTGTTTAAAATCTCCCCCGCGCATGTCTTGGCGGCGTATTTTCCGCCCTG
>CAJTWF010000014.1 GCA_910579965.1 uncultured Oscillospiraceae bacterium | reverse complement strand
GGCGGTGGAATCCATGCACTGGATTTTGGATGTTCACTACTCGGAAGATTTCTGCCGTATTGTAAACCGAACCATTCAGCAGAATCTGAACATGCTCAGAAAGTTCGCTCTGAGCATGATTAAGCAATTCAAGGCCGATTCAAATTCCAGACGTCCTCTTTCGCAAATTATGTTTAACTGTCTCCTGAATCCCTCGGATATTTGTACTGTTCTTGAAAATTGATTTCCCTGATCCCACCATTTCCCCTCTTGACAACAGAAGAAAAGCGAACTATAATATAAACCACGCAGAGATGCGCAACAATTTCATACCCTTATCAAGAGTGGCGGAGGGAACGGCCCGATGAAGCCACGGCAACCTGCTCTCGGGCAAGGTGCCAATTCCGGCGGTCAGCGCAAGATGAGGAAATTCTACCCTTCAAGCACACCGCCAGGTGTGCTTTTCTCGTTTTGCGGCGGCAAAATCACCTACATGCGAATGCAAGAAAGAGAGGAATCAGCTATGGCAAACCGTATCTTTACATCCGAGTCCGTCACCGAGGGACATCCTGACAAGGTCTGCGATCAGATCTCCGACGCTGTTCTGGACGCCATCCTGGCCCAGGACCCCTCCGGCCGTGTGGCCTGTGAGACCGTGACCACCACCGGCATGGTGACAGTCATGGGCGAGATCTCCACCAAGTGCTACGTGGACATCCCCCACATCGTCCGCCGCACGGTGGACAAAATCGGCTACAATGACCCCGCCTACGGCTTCGACGCCCGCAGCTGCGCCGTGCTCACCACCATTGACGAGCAGAGCGGCGACATCGCCATGGGCGTGGACGGGGAGAACGACGAGACCATCGGCGCCGGCGACCAGGGCATGATGTTCGGCTACGCCTGCGACGAGACCGAGGAGCTGATGCCCGCCCCCATCTCCCTGGCCCACAGTCTCTGCCGCCGTCTGGCTGCGGTGCGCAAGAGCGGGGAGCTGAATTGGCTCCGGCCCGACGGCAAGAGCCAGGTCACTGTGGAGTACGACGGCGAGGGCAAGGTCCTGCGCTGCCCGGCCATCGTGGTCTCCACCCAGCACAGCCCCGACGTCTCCATTGAGCAGCTGCGGGAGGCCATTGTGGAGACGGTGGTGAAGCCCGTCATCCCCGCCAAGTACATCGACAGCGAGACCCGCTTCTTCATCAACCCCACCGGCCGATTCGTCATCGGCGGCCCCGTGGGCGACAGCGGCCTCACCGGCCGGAAGATCATCGTGGACACCTACGGCGGCTCCGCCAGCCACGGCGGCGGCTGCTTCTCCGGCAAGGATCCCACCAAGGTGGACCGCTCTGCGGCCTACATGGCCCGCTACGTGGCCAAGAACATCGTGGCCGCCGGTCTGGCCCGCCGCTGCCACATTGAGCTGGCCTACGCCATCGGCGTCAGCGAGCCGGTGAGCGTGCTGGTGGACACCCAGGGCACCGGCGCTATCTCCGACGAGCGGCTCAGCGGGATCGTCCGGGAGCTCTTTGACCTGCGCCCGGGCAAGATCATCACCCAGCTGAACCTGCGCCGCCCCATCTACGAGCAGACCGCCGCCTACGGCCACTTCGGCCGCACGGATATTGACCTGCCCTGGGAGCAGCTGAACATGGTGGAGGCCCTGAAGGACCGGGCCCGCTGAGACGCTTCTCCCCCATAAAGCTTTTACGGACAGCAGCCTCCCGGCTGCTGTCCGCGTTTTCCTCCCATCTATGCGCTCACGCCACGATCCGCCGGCTGATGCCCATGGCAAAGGCCCCGGGGCCGGTGTGGCTGCCGATGCTCAGGGACAGGGGATCGTACTGGATCTCCTCCCCGGGAAAGGCCTGGGCGGCCATGTCCTGCCACGCCTGGGCCTCCTCCTGGCTCTCGAAGCTGCCGGAGGCGTCCACGCGGATGTCCAGACCCCGCTGCCGGTACTCGTCCACGCTCCTGCGCATGGATTCCAGCAGCAGCGTCCTGCACCGCCGGATCCCCCGGACCTTGGCAAAGGTGTCCAGCTTCTCCCCCCGGATGGCCAGCAGGGGCTTGATGTTCAGCACCGATCCCATGGCCGCCACTGCCGGGGTGATCCGGCCGCCCCGCTTGAGGTACTCCAGGGTGTCCACGCCGATGTAGATCAGTGAGTCGCCCCCCGCCTCCTCCAGCCGGGCCTTGATCTCCCGGGCCTCCAGCCCCGCCTGGGCCAGAGCAGCCGCGTCCCGGACCGCGTTTTTCTGGGGCACGGAGATCTGGTGGTTGTCCGCCACCTGCACCCGGCCGCCGTAGTCCCCAGCCAGGATCAGCGCCGTCTGGCAGGAGCTGCTCAGGCCGCTGGACATGGGAATATAGACGATCTCGTCCCACCCCTCCGCCAGCAGGCTGTCCCAGACGCCGGTCAGGTCCTCCGGCGCGGGCTGGGAGGTGGAGACGTTCCGCCCCTCCCGCAGGTACTGGTAAAATTGCTCCGGGCTCAGGCTCACGCCCTCATAGTAGATCTCATTGTCAATGATGATCGGCATGGGGACCACACGCACGCCCCACCGGGCGGCCTGCTCCTGGGTAATGCCGCTGTTGCTGTCGGTGACAATCGCTGTTTTCACGCCTTTCAGCGCCCCCTTCCCCGCGGCCGTGCCGCATCCTGTGTGTAGTCAGTACTGCACAGTTTACCTCTTTTGCTCCGGGAACGCAAGGGGGGCTGCGAAAAAAATTCGTTTTTGAACTAAATTGAGCAGTCAGCCGGTGTAAAACCCTGCCCCTCCGGGGATCACACTCCCCATCCCTGCCGTTGGTCCAAGGGGCGGATTGTATAAACTGCACAATTTATGCCCTCCTAATTTTGTGTTCTCTACGAATCTGCGCAGGATGGCTGATTTCCACTTGCAAAATCTGAGAAATATGCTATGATAGCCATAGTTTATGGAAACGTTATCGGTAATGTTTTCGGTAACGTTTCAGAAAACCGCGAACCCGAACATAATCTATCAGGAGGAACATGAAATGAAGAAGCTATTGGCACTGACACTGGCTGCCGTCATGACCCTGGCCCTGCTGGCCGGCTGCGGCGGCAAGGACGGCGGCAGCACCCCCGACACCAACGCCCCCGACACCAACGCCCCCGCTGCGGACGGCAATACCACCGCTCCCGACGACAGCAAGCCCGCCGCCTCCGGCTCCGTCTACTGGCTCAACTTCAAGCCCGAGTCCGACGAGGTGCTCCAGAACGTGGCCAAGCTCTACACCGAGAAGACCGGCGTGGAGGTCAAGGTGGTCACCGCCGCCGCCGGCACCTACAACCAGCAGCTCAACGCGGAGATGGATAAGTCCAATCCCCCCACCCTGTTTGTCATCGGCAACCAGGCCGGCGTGAAGGACTGGGCCGACTACGCCGTGGACCTCACCGGCACCGCTATTGCCAACGAGCTGAACACCGACGCCTACAACCTCTATGACGAGACCGGCAAGCTGGTGTCCATCGGCTACTGCTACGCGTGCTACGGCATCATTGTCAACCCCGATCTGGTGGAGAAGGCCGGCCACTCCATGGACGAGATCACCAACTTTGACGGTCTGAAGGCCGTGGCCGAGGACATCCACGCCCGTGCCACCGAGCTGGGCTTTGACGCCTTCACCTCCTGCGACATGGACGGATCCTCCTCCTGGCGCTTTACCGGCCACATGGCCAACCTGGAGTACTACTACGAGCAGGAGGGCAATGTCTGGACCGAGTGCCCCCCCCACCATCACCGGCAAGTATATGGACAACTTCAAGAACCTCTATGACCTGTGCATCAACAACAGCCTCACCGATCCCAAGGAGCTGGCCACCGGCGGACACGACGCCAGCACCGAGTTCAAGACCGGCAAGGCCGCCTTCCAGGTCCAGGGCTCCTGGGAGTACGAGGGGCTGAAGAACGAGGTCCCCAACGCCACCATGATCCCCTACTACTGCGGCGTGTCCGGCGAGGAGAAGGCCGGCCTCAACTGCGGCACCGAGAACTGCTGGGCCATCAACGCCAAGGCCTCCGCTGAGAACCAGCAGGCCACCATGGACTTCATGGTCTGGTGCGTCACCGATCCCGAGGCCAGCCGGATGCTGGTGGACACCTTCGGCGTCATGCCCTACAAGAACGCCGCCGAGTCCACCAACGGCTTCCTGGCCGCCGCCGCCGAGTACACCGACAACGGCTGCTACGTCATGAACTGGGCCACCAACTTCCAGCCCAACGTGGACGACTACCGCGCCGCCCTGGTGGCCGCGCTGAACCAGTACAACGCCGATCAGTCCGACGCCAACTGGGAGCAGGTGCGCACCGCCTTCGTGGACGGCTGGGCTGTTCAGTACCAGAACGCCAACGGCTGATAACCCGATCAGGGGCATTCCCGGGGCAGGGCGGGCGGCTTCGCCCACCCTGCCCCGCACTATATTAAAAAGGAGAGCTGAGACCGTGAAACAGAAAAAAATCGCGGGCGGCAGCACCATCCGCGCCTACACCCGGCGCTGGTGGCCGCTCTTTCTGGGACCCGTGGTATGCGCCTTTATCATCGGCTTTGTCTGGCCCTTTATCCAGGGCATCTACCTTTCCTTCTGTAAATTCCGCCTGATCTCCGACGCCCAGTTTATCGGCCTGGGCAACTACATCAAGGCATTTCAGGACCCCTCCTTTATCCACGCCTTCTGGTACACGGCCCTGTTCGCCGTTGTCTCCCTGGTCATCATCAATGTGCTGGCCTTTGCCGTGGCCTGCGCCCTGACCCAGGGCATCAAGGGCAGCAACCTCTTCCGCACCGTGTTCTTCATGCCCAACCTCATCGGCGGCATCGTCCTGGGCTACATCTGGTCCATGATCTTCGACGGCATCCTGGGCCGGTTCGGCACCTCCATTCTCCTGGAGTCCAGGTTCGGCTTCTGGGGCCTCATCATCCTCATGTGCTGGCAGCAGGTGGGATATATGATGATTATCTACATCGCCGGGCTTCAGGCGGTGCCCGAGGACATGCTGGAGGCCGCCCGCATCGACGGGGCCACCCGCAGCCAGACCCTCTTCCGGGTGACCATCCCCAACGTGATGCCCTCCATCACCATCTGCATGTTCCTCTCCCTGACCAACGGCTTCAAGCTCTTTGACCAGAACCTGGCCCTCACCGGCGGCCAGCCCTTCATCATCCAGTCCGGCGGCACCACCGTCAAGACCACGGAGATGCTGGCGCTGAACATCTACAACACCTTCTACGGCTCCAGCTCGGCCTCCCAGGGCACCGCCCAGGCCAAGGCGGTGATCTTCTTCATCCTGGTGGCGGGCCTGGGCCTGGCCCAGCTTGCCTATACCCGCAGGAAGGAGGTACAGCAGTAATGAACAAAACCCGATCCCTCGCCGCTGACCGCCGCCGCAAGACCGCCCTGTCTGCGGTTCTGGCTGTCGTGTGCGTAATCTATGTGCTGCCCGTGCTGACGGTGGTGCTCAACTCCTTCAAGCTCAACACCTTCGTCAAGACCGACACCTTCGCCCTCCCCTCCGGGGAGATGTGGGCGGGGCTTGAGAACTTCATCAAGGGCATGACCTTCGGAAACTACCCCTTCTGGAAGAGCGCGGCCTACAGCGTGGTCATCACCCTGCTGAGCACGGCCCTGATCCTCCTGTGCACCTCCATGGCCGCCTGGTACATCGCCCGGGTGAACTCGAAGGCCTGCCGGGCCCTCTACTTCCTGTGCGTGTTCTCCATGGTGGTGCCCTTCCAGATGGTGATGTACACCCTCTCCAAGACGGCGGACCAGCTGAAGCTGAACACCCCCTGGACCATTCCCATCGTCTACCTGGGCTTTGGCGCGGGGCTGGCCATCTTTATGTTCGTGGGCTTTGTGAAGTCCATCCCCCTGGAGATCGAGGAGGCGGCGGCCATCGACGGCTGCGGGCCCCTGCGGACCTTCTTCTCCGTGGTCCTGCCCATGCTCAAGCCCACCATGATCTCCGTGGGCATCCTGGAGATCATGTGGGTGTGGAACGACTACCTGCTGCCGGTGCTGGTGCTGGACATCAACGAGTACCGGACCATCCCCATCCACATCCAGTACCTGAAGGGCAGCTACGGCACCGTTGATCTGGGCGCCACCATGGCCCTGATCCTGCTGAGCATCATCCCTGTCATTATCTTCTACCTCACCTGCCAGAAGCACATCATCAAGGGCGTGGCCGCCGGCGCGGTGAAGGGATAATATTGCGCTGTTCGGGCAAATCTGTTATTATACAAGGGACAAGGAGGTGTGCCTGTGACGATCAAGGACATTGCCCGGCTGTCGGGCTGCGGGGTGGCTACGGTGTCCCGCGTGCTCAACAACCACCCGGACGTGAGCCGGGAGACCCGGCGGCGGGTGATGGCGGTGGTGGATGAGCAGGGCTTTCAGCCCAACACCAACGCCAAGCATCTCAAGCAGCAGGCCGGCAGCAGCATCGCCATTATCGTCAAGGGCACCCAGAACATGCTCTTCGCGGATCTGGTGGAACGCATCCAGGCCCTTCTGCGGGAGGCGGACCGGGACGCCTCCGTCTACTACCTGGACGAGGACGCGGACGAGGTGGCCTACGCCCTCCAGCTCTGCCGGGAGCGCAAGCCGGCGGGGATCATGTTCCTGGGCGGGGACCGGAAGCAGTTCCGCTCCCAGTTTCAGGGCATCACCATCCCCTGCGTGCTGCTGACCAACATCGCCGGGGATCTGGGCTTTGACAACCTCTCCTCCGTCACCACCGATGACCGGGAGGCGTCCCGCCAGGCGGTGCGCTTTCTGGCCAGCCGGGGCCACCGGCACATCGGGATGCTGGGGGGCAACTGGTCCTGCTTCCAGATCGGCCACAGCCGGTTTCTGGGCTGTGCCCAGGCCTGTCAGGAGCTGGGTCTGCCCTTTGACGGGGAGCGCCAGTGCGAGCCCTGCTGCTACTCCCTGATGGACGGCTACGAGGCGGCCAAGCGGCTGCTGGGCCGGTGCCCGGAGCTGACAGCCATTTTCGCGGTCAGCGACGTGATGGCTATGGGCACGGTCCGGGCCCTGCAGGATCTGGGCAAGCGGGTGCCGGAGGATATCTCCGTGCTGGGCTACGACGGCATCGCCCTGGCGGACTACTTCGTCCCCCGGCTGGCCACGGTGCGCCAGGACACCCAGCGGATGGCGGAGCGGGGGGTGGACGTGCTGCTGCGCAACATCGAGCGGCCCAACCGCCCCTTCCACGAGGTGGTGCCCTTCCAGCTGATCCCCGGTGAGAGCGTGGCCTGCATCCCCTCCCACGACGGCTGACCGGGATATCGCCCCGGCGGTGGAGATTCCACCGCCGGGGTTTTTTCATTCCCTCTCCGCCCGCAACCAAAGCAAACATATTCTGTTCGCTTTGGTTGGTTGCAATGCCTCCGAAACCGTGTAAAATAGGGAATATATCCGGAAGGAGGCATATGAAAAGTATGAAAGGAAGTCATCTGGCGGAGAATCTGGCCTCCCTGCGGCGGAGCAGGGGGCTGAGCCAGGAGAAGGCGGTTCTACCCCGGCTGGGACCAGACAGCCTACACCCGGTATCTGGAGGAATTTGACGTGGACGAGAGCAAGCGGGTCCGGGAGCTGTCGGCGGGGATGCGGGTGAAGTACCAGATTGCCGTGGCCCTGTCCCATCAGGCGGAGCTGCTGATCTTCGATGAGCCCACCAGCGGCCTGGACCCGGTGAGCCGGGACGAGCTGCTGACCCTGTTCCGGGCCATTGCGGCGGACGGGAAACGGAGCATCCTCTTCTCCACCCATATCACCTCGGACCTGGAGCGGTGCGCCGACGATATCACCTACATCAAGGACGGCCGGCTCCTCTCCAGCGCCCCCAAGGCGGACTTTGCCGCCGCCTTCCGGCATCTGCGCACGCCGGAGGACCGGGGGGAGCTGACCCTGGAGGAGATCATGGTGCGCACGGAGAGGAGGACCTTCCATGTGTAATCTGCTGCGCAAGGAGCTGCGCCTGGCGGCCCACCCGTCCCTGTACATGTTCATGGCCATGGGGGCTCTGGTGCTGATCCCCGCCTACCCCTACGGGGTGGTGTTCTTCTTCGGCGGGCTGGGGGTCTTCCAGACCGTCATGTTCGGCCGGGAGACCCGGGACGTGTTCTACACCGCCCTGCTGCCTGTGCGGAAGGGGGACGGGGTGCGGGGAAAGATCCTGCTGGCGGTGTTCTCCCAGCTGACACAGCTGGCCCTCTCCCTGCCCTTCGCCTTCCTGCGCACCCTCTATATGGCGGAGGGCAACCCGGCGGGCATTGAGAGCCTGTTTAAAATCTCCCCGCGCATGTCTTGGCGGCGTATTTTCCGCCCTGACTGCGTTAAAAATCCTTGCCATCCGTCAGGATGCCTGCGGATTTTTGCCTTGCAGGGCAAAAAATCCACTCACCAATCCATACACGTCGAGATATTAAACAGGCTCTGAGGCCAACGCCGCCTACTACGGCTTCGGTCTGATGCTCTACGGCGCATTTAATCTGGTGTTTTTCACCCGGTTCTACCGCACCGCCTATCAGGCCGGGACCTCCTTCCCCATCGCCCTGCTCCCCCTTACCCTGGGCATTGCGGCTATGGAGGCGGCGGTCCACTTCCCGGGCATGGGGTGGCTGGACAGCGTGGCGGGGCCGGATCTGGTCCGGCAGTTCCCCATTCTGCTCCTGGGCGTTCTGGTCTATATCGCCTCCAACCTCCTGGCCTGCCGGCTGGGGGAGCGGAATTTCTCCAGGGTGGACCTGTAGCATTTCAAGATAGGAAAAGATCCCCGGCTGACGCGTGCGGCCGGGGATCTTCTGCCTGTTAAGAAAATCCTAAGAATTTGATCGCCGATAAACCTTGACAGATGATGCAATGCGTTGTATAGTATTGTGCGAAAGGGGGCGTGGAAATGATTGACCCACAGCTCAAGCGGGGACTGCTGGACATATGCGTCCTGTCGGCGCTGCGGAAGGGGGACTCCTACGGCTACCAGATCATCAAGGACCTCTCCGGCTGCATCGAGATCTCCGAGTCCACCCTCTACCCCATTCTCCGGCGGCTGGAGGCGGCGGGGAGCCTGACGGTCTACTCCGTAGCCCACGCGGGCCGTCTGCGAAAGTTCTACCGCCTGACCCCCGGCGGTGTGGAGCAGATTGACCAGTTCCTGGCCGGCTGGCCGGAGATCGAGCGGATATATGCTATGATAAAGGAGAGTGCCGAATATGACGCGCGCGCAGTTTCTGAATGACCTGTACCACCGCCTGGAGGGCCTGACCCAGGAGCAGGCGGAGCAGCACCTGACCTACTACGCCGAGATGCTGGCGGACCGCATGGAGGAGGGCATGAGCGAGGAGCAGGCCGTGGAGAGCATGGAGGACGTTGAGACCATCGCCCGGCGGATCCTGGAGGAGGAAGGCCGGAGCGCCGTGTCCTCCCGGCCGCCGGAGCCCCCCGCGTACCCGGACGCCTCCCGCATCCCCGGCGGCGGGGGCGCGAGAGCCTATCAGGGCAAGGAACAGCGGGACTGGCGCAGGCCGGCCAGCATCCTCCTCTGGGCTCTGGCCATCCTGTGCGCACTGGGGGCCCTGGGGCGGTGGATTGCCCGGGATCGCTGGGGGTCCCGGGCTGCGGATACCACGGATGTGGTGCTGGAGGAGAGCCTCCCGGCCCAGGACCAGACTGCATATGACTACGGTTACGAGGGCGATGGATTCTGGGTGCCCCTGGAGGGGATCCGCGCCGTGAACGTCCAGATGGTCACCGGAGCGGTGTGGGTATCGGCCGGAGATGGGGGCGGGATCTTCCTGCGCACAGACGGGGACGAGAGACTGCTGCACTGGGAGCAGAATGGAAACACGCTGAACATCTCCTCCCGGGGCGGCGGCGACACCCTGTACATGGCGGTCCCTGACGACGTTTTGGACAGCCTGACCATCAACGCCTCCCCCGCGGATGTGATGATTGATACGGTGAACATCAATACGCTGGACATCACCACCGTCAGCGGCGACGTCAGGGCCGGCTGGGTGAATGCGGCGGAGATCACGGTCAAGACCACCAGCGGGGACGTCTATCTCGACGGCCTGACCACGGACAGTCTAAACGTCTCCACCGCCAGCGGCGATGTGGAGGGTCTGTCCTCCTCCGCCCGGGTCCTGGAGGCCAAATCCATATCCGGGGAACTCGAAATGGACCTCCTGGGCGCGGAGCGTATTGCTCTGGAAACCACCAGCGGCAGCATAGACCTGTCCCTGGAGGCGGGGGATTGGACGGCCGGCTCCATGGACCTGTGCAGCCGTAGCGGAGACATTGATCTTGCACTGCCGGCGGAGCTGGGCTTTACCCTGACCTTTGACACCACCTCCGGAGACGCGGAGCTGGAGATGGCATGCCTCCGGCCCAGTCAGAACGTATACGTCTGGGGGGACGGTGCTTGCAGCATCGGCGTTAACACCATCAGCGGAGGGCTGGAGGTGGAGAGCTGGTAAATGCCGGACAGCCGTTTATTCAAAATTCTCTACTACCTCTTGGACAGGGGCCGGGCCACCGCCCCGGAGCTGGCTGCGGCGCTTGAGGTCTCCCAGCGGACCATCTACCGGGACGTGGAGGCCCTCAGCGGCGCGGGCATCCCCATCTATGCGGAGCCAGGGCGGAACGGGGGGATCTGCCTGCTCCACGACGCGGTGCTGGACCGTGCCCTCCTCTCGGAGGGGGAGCGGCGGGAGGTGCTGACTGCCCTGGAGAGCATGGCCGCCGTGGGGCAGGCCCCCGGAGAGCTGCTGACAAAGCTGTCCGCCCTCTTCCGGGTGAACACCGGGGACTGGCTGGAGGTGGACTTCTCCCGCTGGGGGAAGTCCGGCGGGGACAACCGGAAGTTCGAGACATTGAAGGCCGCGGTGATCCAGCACAGGGAGATCCGGATCGTCTACGAGAGCGCGGGCAGCGGGCAGAGCCGGCGGACCGTGCAGCCCCTGAAGCTGTCCTACAAGTCCAAGGAGTGGTACCTCAAGGCATTTTGTCTGGAGCGGCAGGACTTCCGCCTCTTCAAGCTCAACCGCATCCTGGACCTGGAGCTGCTGGAGGGGACCTTTGTGCCCCGCCCCTGCCCGAAGGAACCGCCGCCCCTGCCCTGCGCCCGGATCGTCCTGAGATTTCCCGGGGAAATGGCCTACCGGGTCTACGACGAGTTCGACGGCACGGAGATCACCCGGCGCCGGGATGGGAGCCTGACTGTCTCCACGGAGCTGCCGGCGGACTCGTGGCTCGTCGGGTACCTGCTCTCCTACGGAGCTCAGGTGGAGGTGCTGGAGCCGGCCCGCCTGCGGGAGGTTCTGGCCGCCCGGGCCCGGGAGATCTATGAGAAGAATAAGACCTGACAGGCAGCAAAGCCGCCTCCGCATTCTCCCGAAGAAACTTTTCTGGCTGTCAAAACCCTGACAGAGGATGTCATGATTGGTATGCTATCATAAACCTGCGCCGGCGATACGGCGACATACGACAGCGTTACGCGACGGAGGTACAAATCATGAACCTGATGAATCAAGCATTCTGCCAGTGCTGCGGCATGCCCATGACCGGCGAGCTCCACGGGACCAACGCCGGCGGCGGCAGAAACGAGGACTACTGCAAGTACTGCTTCAAGGACGGAGCCTTCACCTTCCAGGGCTCCATGGAGGAGATGATCCGGCTGTGCGTCCCCCACATGACCGCCGCCAACCCCGGCATGAGCGAGGAGGAGGCGCGGCAGAGGATGCAGGCCTGGTTCCCCACCCTCAAGCGCTGGAAAAAACAGTAAGCGAACGCCGCTCCCGTTTTTCAGGGAGCGGCGTTTGTATTGGGCCGTCTCAAAAAGCAGGAGCGGTGAAGCTGGCAGCCGCAATGAGAGGATGAGGACTCAAAGGAGCCCATTGCATCTGGCGGCTGCCGGGCTATGCGTTCCCCGCCTTGATGGCGTGGATGCCCTGGACCTTGGCGTAGGCGTGGCGGCGAATGAAGAGGAAGAAGAGGATATGGACGGTCAGCGTGATGGTCCAGCTCACCGGATAGGACAGGTACAGCACCTCCGGACTGCGGTAGACCTGGAAGATGGTGGCCACCCAGACCAGCCGGGTGACGCAGGCGCCCACCATGCTCACCACCATGGGCACCACCGAGTACCCCAGCCCCCGCAGCACGCCCACCATGGTGTCCATGATGCCGCACAGGAAGTAGAGACTGCACACGTACTGCAGCCGCAGCACCGCCTGGGCCACCACCTCCGGCTCCCCGGGGGCGTAAATAGAGGCCAGCTGGGGGCCGAGGAACACCGCCAGATTCCCCAGCGCAAGGCCGATGGCGGTGACGTACCCCAGGCACAGCAGCAGCGTCCGGTCCACCCGCCGGCACTTGCCCGCGCCGTAGTTCTGGCTGGTGAAGGTCAGGCAGGTCTGGTAGATGGCGTTCATGCCCGTGTAGACAAAGCCCTCAATGTTGGAGGAGGTGGAGGACCCGGCCACAATGGCGGTGGAGTTGAAGGAGTTGATGGAGGACTGGATCACCACGTTGGACAGGGAGAACACGATCCCCTGGAACCCGGCGGGCAGACCCACCTGACAGATGCGGATGATGACCCGCTTGTCCAGACCCAGTTTTTTCAGATCCAGGCGCAGGGCCCCCTTGTCCCGTATCAGGCACTGGAGCACCAGCAGGGCGGAGATATACTGGGAGATGATGGTGGCCAGGGCTACGCCCGCAACGCTCATCTCCAGCACAATGACGAACAGCAGGTTCAGCGCCACGTTGGTCACCCCGGCGATGGACAGGAAGTACAGCGGCCGCCGGGTGTCCCCCTGGGCCCGGAGGATGGCCGCGCCGAAGTTGTAGAGCATGTTGGCGGGCATGCCGCAGAAGTAGATCCGCAGATACACCGTGGCCAGCCCGATCACCTCCGCCGGGGAGGCGGTCCACACCAGCAGCTGGCGGGCCAGGATCGTCCCCGCGGCCATCAGGACCACGCCGCTGATGAGGGAGAGGGTCACGGAGGTGTGTACGCTCTTTCCCACGTCCTCCTCCCGTCCGGCCCCCAGATCCCGGGCCACCACCACGTTGGCGCCCACGGAGAAGCCGATAAAGAGGTTGACCAGGAGGTTGATGAGGGAGCCGTTGGAGCCCACGGCAGCCAGGGCCTCCTTGCCCGCGTAGCGTCCCACCACCACCACGTCCGCCGCGTTGAAGAGCAGCTGGAGCAGGCTGGAGAGCATCAGGGGCAGGGCGAAGAGCAGCAGCTTCCCCGCCAGGGGACCGTTGACCATGTCGATGCTGTAGCCCGGCTTCTTCACCGCCTGACCGGCTTCCGGACCCGGGGCGCGGCGTTTCTGCATCACAAAAGTCACCTCGTTTTCCTCAAGAATTTGTATTCTTTTAAGGTTATACCATATCCACCAGGAAAGAACAACCCCGAAAGCAGGAAAAACAGGCCAAAAAGCCCACCGTTTTTCCCATTTCTTTTGGAACCTCTTCTCCCGCAGAAAATTTTCGCCACCCCCTTGACAAACCGTTAATACTGTGTATACTGTTTATGTACAGATGAACAGATAACCCAAAGAGGTGAGGCCATGGATATTATCATCAGCAACACCGGGGGCCAGCCCATCTACGAGCAGATCTGCCGGCAGGTCAAGGGGGCTATCGCCGCCGGGAAGCTGAAGCCCGGCGAGCCGCTGCCCTCCATCCGGGCGCTGGCCCGGGATCTCCGCATCAGCGTCATCACCACCAAGCGGGCCTATGAGGAGCTGGAGCGGGACGGCTTTATCTGCACCCAGGCCGGCAAGGGCAGCTTTGTGGCGGCCCAGGACGCGGAGCTGGCCCGGGAGAGCAATCTCCGGGAGATCGAGGAGCATCTCCAGGCGGCGGTGGAGCTGAGCCGGCAGATCGAGCTGCCGGCAGAGGAATTACAGCATATACTGCAAGTACTTATCGAGGAGGAGTAAACAAAATGGAATCAAACGCCATTGAAATCCGGGGCCTGACCAAGCGGTACAAGGACTTTGCCCTGGAGGATCTGAACCTGGACCTGCCCTACGGGTGCGTACTGGGTCTGGTGGGGGAGAACGGGGCCGGCAAGAGCACCACCATCCGGCTCATCATGGACGCCCTGGAGCGGGACGGCGGCACGGTGTCCGTGCTGGGCGCGGACAACCGGAGCCCGGACTTTCTCCGGCGCAAGGAGGACGTGGGCGTGGTGCTGGACGAGACCTTTGTGCCCGAGATCCTCACGGCCAGACAGCTGGGCAGGATCATGGCCGGGACCTTCCGGAGCTGGGATCAGGCCGCCTATGAGAAGTGGATTGCGCGGCTGGAGCTGCCGGAGGGGAAGAAATTCAAGGAGTACTCCCGGGGCATGACCATGAAGCTGGGCATCGCGGCGGCCCTGAGCCACAACGCCAAGCTCCTGCTGCTGGACGAGGCCACCGGCGGTCTGGACCCCATGGTCCGGGAGGAGCTGCTGGAGGTGTTCGCGGACTTCGCCGCCCAGGACGGCCACGCGGTGCTCCTCTCCAGCCACATTGTCAGCGATCTGGAGCGGATCTGCGACTACATCGCCTTTCTCCACCGGGGGAGGCTGGTGCTGTGCGAGGAGAAGGACGTGCTGCTGGACACCTTCGGCATCCTCAAGTGCTCCAGGGAGCAGCTGAAAAACATCCCCCAGGAGGCCGTCCACGGCAAGCGGATCGGTAATTACGGCGTGGAGGCCCTGGTGGAGCGGGCGTACATGCCCCGGGACGCGGTGGTGGACCGGGCCAGTCTGGAGGATATCATCCTGTATCTGTCAAAGGAGGAGACGAAATGATTGGATTGATGAAAAAGGATCTCTATGTGGCGGACAAAACCGGCCGGCTGCTGCTGGTGCTGGCCGTGGCGTTCAGCCTGATTCCCTCCATGCGCAGCTTCGGGTGCACCTACGCCATGATGCTGGCGCTGATGATCCCCCTCAACTCCATCGCCTATGACGAGCGGTGCAAATGGGACCGGTACGCGGCCATGCTCCCCTACCGGCCGGAGCAGCTGGTGTGGAGCAAGTACCTGCTGGCCTATCTCTTTACCCTGCTGGGCGGGGCCGTCATCGTGGTGAGCGCGGCCATTCAGCAAGCGGACTGGCGGGAGACCCTGGAGATGGCCGCCCTGCTGACCGTGAGCATGCTGTTCGTCACAGCCCTGGGACTGCCGGCCCTGTACCGGTTCGGCTCGGAGAAGGGGCGGTATGTGATGATCCTGGTCATGGGCGTGGGCGTCGGCGCCGCCCTGGGGGTGATGGGGATCTTTGGGGAGACGCCGGAGCTGCCGGACCTGCCCCTGCCGGCGGTGCTCCTGCTGCTGGCCGCTCTGGCGGCGGGGGCCACCTACGTGTCCTTCCGGGTGAGCGTGCGGTTCTACAGGAAGCGGCAGAACGGGGCGTACACCTGACCGGCTGCATCTATATAAATTAGGAGGAGAGAGACGAGATGACGGGACTTCTGAGAAAGGACCTGTATTACGTGAAGGCCTACGCATGGCCCTACCTGCCCCTGCTGGCGCTCCTGTGCCTGTCGCCGGGGGCGATGGGCCCGGCCTACACCATGGCCCTGGCGCTGGCCCTGCCCCGGATGACCATCGCCAATGACGAGCGGCGCTGGGACCGATACGCGGTGATGACGCCCCTGCGGGCGGAGCTGGTGGTGGCGGAGAAGTATCTGCTGCACCTGGCCTGCATCGCCCTGGCGGCGGCGTGCATGGCCCTGAGCTTCCCGGCGCAGAACGCGGCGCTCCGCCTGATGGGCCGGACGGAGGCCATGTGGGGTGCGGGATTCAATCTGCCGGCCTATGTCCTGATTCAGGTCTGGCTGACGGCGCTCATCGCCGCCGGAACCCTGCCGCTCCTGTACCGCCTTGGGACCAGAGCGCCGATCCTGGTGAACATTCTGGTCATGCTTTTCCTGTCCCTGACCGGGACAAAGCTCCACAACATGCTCTTTGGCTTCCGCGGTCCGGCGCTGGGGGCGGCCGCTGCCGCCATGGCCCTGGCGGGGGCTGGGGCCATGGTCCTGTCCTTCCGGGTGAGCGTGGGATTCTACCGGGCCCGCCTCCGGGGACGCTTCGGCTGAGAGGGTGGATTGTCCGCGAGAGAGCTGTTTTTTGTTGCATTTTGCACGCGTGTGGTGTATAATGGCTTTTGGCAAATCCTGTTGATTTGTTCCATCAATCGAAAGGAGAACCAAATATGAAGCCCTTCTGTAAAGTGGTCCTGCCCCGCGTCGCGGGAGCCCTCCTGGCTGTCTACGCCGCATGGATGTTCTGCACCCACTTTGGCCTCATACCTGTCCTGACCAGCTATCTGCCCTATGTCATCCTTGCCCTTGTGCTCTTCAAGGGCAGCCGCAACACACCCCTGGCGGTTGTTGTGGTGCTTGTGTTCCTGGCGCGCCTGTGGGTTACCAATATCACGATGCACCTGTCCAACGCCCTGCCGAACTGGGGGTACGTGCTGTATCCCTATCTGATCGGGGAGCTCCTTCTGACGGCCTTTGTCCTGGTGAACACGGTGACAAAGCTGAAGAAATTCCGTCTCTGGGTCAACTACCTGTGGTTCCTGCCCGGCGCGGCGATGCTGGCGTGCCCTGTGGCCCTGCTTCTCCTGTTCCCCGACAGACCGACGATCAAGACCATGGAGGCCTTTGGCTGCGGCCCCTTTGTGGCCCTGGCCGCGTTTCTGATCCCCCTGTGGCTGGTTTTCAGCGCGGAGGACGATCTGCGCACCTACGAGGAGATGGGCAGCATCATCACGCCGGAGGAGCTGGAGGCCAAGCGGCGGGAGCTGGGACTGAGACGCCCTGCGGGGAAGTGACGGGAAAAATATATAAAAAAGGTGAAAAACCGGCAATTCCCCTGTTGACATAAAAATTTAATCATGCTACCATAGGGAGCGCCGCTTGCAAAAGGCGGCGCTTTTTTGCACCTCCGCCGGGTCAAGCTCCGGCGGCCATCATCAAACAACGCGGGAAGCGGAGCCCGGAAAGGACGAGAAAACAATGAACGAGAGAGAAATGAAGGAGAACAAGATGGGCGTGCTGCCCGTGGGGCGGCTGCTGCTGAGCATGTCCGTGCCCATCATGCTCAGTATGCTGGTCCAGGCGCTCTACAACATCGTGGACAGCGTGTTCGTCTCCCGCATCAGCGAGAACGCCCTGAACGCGGTGAGCCTGGCCTTCCCGGTGCAGAACCTGATGATCGCCGTGGCCATCGGCACGGGGGTGGGCATCAACGCCCTGCTGAGCAAGAGCTTGGGGGAGAAAAACTATGAGCGGGCCAATCTGGCCGCCGTCAACGGGGTGTTCCTTGGGGTATGCAGTGCCGCCGCGTTTGCCGTGCTGGGACTTCTGTTTTCCCGGACCTTCTTTACGGTCCAGACGGACGTGGCGGAGATCGTGGAGGGGGGCGCGGCCTACGTGTGGGTATGCACGGTCTGCTCCCCGGGCATCTTTATTGCCATCTCCTTTGAGCGGCTGCTCCAGGCCACCGGCAGAACCGTCTACAGCATGATCTCCCAGATGGTGGGCGCGGTGATGAACATCATCTTTGACCCCATCTTCATCTTTGTCCTGGGCATGGGCGTGGTGGGCGCGGCCTGGGCCACGGTGCTGGGACAGGTGGTGGGCGCGGCCCTGGGCGTCTACTTCAATGCCACCCGGAACCCGGAGATCACGGTGAAGCTCCGGGGCTTCCGGCCCAACCGGGCCATTATCAGCCGGATCTACTCGGTGGGCGTGCCGTCCATCATCATGGCCTCCATCGGCTCGGTGATGACCTTTGGCCTGAACAAGATCCTCATCGGCTTCACCACCACGGCCACCGCCGTGCTGGGGGTGTACTTCAAGCTGCAAAGCTTCGTGTTCATGCCCGTGTTCGGCCTCAATAACGGCATGGTGCCCATCGTGGCCTACAACTTCGGGGCCCGGAAGCCGGAGCGGATAATTTCCACGGTGAAGCTGGCCGTGGTCTACGCCACCGCCATCATGGCTGCGGGACTGGCCGTGTTCCAGCTGCTGCCGGGGACGCTGCTGGGCCTGTTCGAGGCGTCGGACTACATGCAGGAGATCGGTACCCAGGCCCTGCGGACCATCAGCTTCCACTTCCTGCTGGCCGGGTTCGGCATCGTCTCCTCCTCCATGTTCCAGGCTCTGGGCCACGGGGTGCTGAGCCTCGCCATCTCCCTGGTGCGCCAGCTGGTGGTGCTGCTGCCGGCGGCGTGGCTGCTGAGCCTGTCGGGCCGGCTGGAGCTGGTGTGGTGGGCCTTCCCCCTGGCGGAGCTGGCCTCGGTGACCATGTGCGTCTTCTTCCACCGGTACGTGTACCGCCGGGAGATCCTGCCCATCTCCCAGAAAGCGGAATAAATTTTCAGAGGCAGGGCCGTGAAGGAACGGCCCTGCCTCTTTGTGTCAATAAGCGGTTTTTATCTGGTGAATCTTCGCTAATCCTCAAATATGTAATCCAGATCTGCATTAAAATCTCTTGCTGTGGTTTTATAATCTTCAACGGTTGTTTTTAGCTGTTCAAATGAGCCTGTCGGATTTTGGCAGAAATCAAAGAAAGAGCTGGTTGTGGTGTAGTACCCCTTTAGGGCGGGGTAGTGCTCATAATCGGAATAACTTTCGCTTAATTCCTTCATCTGGCCCTTAGCCGCCTCCAGATGGTCTTTCGCTTCAGCGGCTTTTCCATTTACGATATAGGTATTGGATACAACCTCGACACACCAGGAGAATAAATTATCTTCCATCCCCCTGAAGTAGGAATCCGCCATTACCTTATAAGAGTTTTTCTCCTCATCGGTACATTCGTCCCATGAAGCACCAAAAGCCTCCGCCAGAGAATACGCAGCGCCAGCCTCGACTTCTTCTTGTGAAAGATTTAGTTCTTTTGCGAGATATGAACAGCCTCCATCCATAATCTCATCCTTGTCGTATATACCGAGCCGCCATGCCTCATAGATATTTGAACCATAGTCCGCTGTAAGTTCATAGGCTGCATTGATATTTTGATACGCTTCCTTGGATGCCTCAAATGCTTTTTTCGATTTTCCGCCACCGCAGGCCGTTAAAGAGAGTGCGAGCGCTACGGCAAGTACGAGTGTCAAAGGTTTTTTCATTTTTGGTTGCCTCCTAAAATTTCATTAACTATATAGGCATAAATCAGCCTATACAGTTTATTTTAATATATCATAATCGCCCCTATAATTCAAGTACTTATAAACTGTAGGGGCGGTGAAATTTGTTGAATTACTACGAAATCGGCCAAAGGATCAGGAAATTCCGCAAGGCCCACCAATTATCACAGGAGGAATTAGCGGAGCGGATCGGAATTTCTACCACCCATATGAGCCATATCGAAACAGGAAACACAAAATTGAGTTTGCCTGTACTGGTATCTCTAGCCACCGCGTTAGAGGTCAGCGCAGACGATTTGCTTTTTGACAATATGGCAGTAACGCGCAATTCTGTTATTGACGATTTGACAAACCTCTTAGAAAATTGTTCAACTTTGCAGATAAAGATTCTTAAGGATATTGTTAAGGCCGCAAAAACCTCTATGGATAAGCATTTATAAAGTCAGGCAGAAAAAAGAGAGGCTTTTTAATGGCCTTCAACCCGCTGAAAGCCGCGTTACCAGCAAGGCAGGGCCGTGACGTTCACGGCCCTGCCTCTTTGTAACCACACTGTAACTTGCATTTTATATTATACAGTCGTATAATAAAGTTAAGTTATACAATCGTATAACATACACATAAAGGAGGGACAGCCATGAAGCGGCTGGGAGAGGCGGAGCTGGAGATCATGCTCCACATCTGGGAAGCGGGGGAGCCGGTGCAGTCGGCCTATGTACACCAGCGTCTGCGGGGGAGCCGGGACTGGACTCTGCCGGCGGTGCTCACGGCCCTGAACCGGCTGGCAGACAAGGGGTTTTTGGCCTGCGAGAAGCAGGGACGGACCAACTGGTACCGGCCGCTGGTCTCCGAGGGGGCCTACAAGGCCGCCGAGGGGCGGGGCATCATGGACCGGCTCTACGGCAGCAGCCTCCCCAACATGGTGGCCGCCCTCTACGACAGCCGGGCCATCGGGGAGAAGGATCTGGACGATCTGCGCCGGTATCTGGATGAATTGGAGGGGAAGTAGACATGGACCTGCTGTTGGATACCGTAAAATGGAGCGCGGTGGTGGGGGCGGCGGCCCTGGTCCTGACGGCGCTGAAGCCGGCCCTGGACCGGCGCTACAGCGCCCGGTGGCGGTACTGGGTATGGCTGGTCATGGCAGCCCTGCTCCTGCTGGCCCCGGTCCAGTGGGAAAAGCTGGCCCCCCGGACCGCGGCAGTCCTGCCGGCGGCGGAGCCCCCGGTGGTTGTCGAGGTGCCCCAGCTGTCCATCAGCCGGGAGGAGGGCCTTGTCCTCCGCCGGAGCGGGTCCGCGCCATCGGTCCCGGCGGAGACGGTCCGGTGGGTGGACCTGGATAGCGTCCTGCCCCGGGTGTGGCTGGCCGGCGGGGCGGCCTGGGGGCTGTGGCGGCTTCTGGGCACGGCCCTGTTTCTCCGCCGGGCCCGGCGGTGGAGCCGGAGCCCCTCCCAGGACACGGTCCGGATCTGCGCCGGCCTGTGCCGGGAGCTGGGGATCAAGCGGCCTCCCGTTCTGCGGATATCCTCCGCTGCCGGGTCCCCTCTGCTGGCGGGGCTGCTCCGTCCCCAACTCCTGCTGCCCGGGGAGGACTGGGGTGAGCGGGAGCTGGGGTTCATCCTCCGCCACGAGCTCACCCATTATAAGCGGCGGGACCTGTGGTATAAGCTGGTCCTGCTGGGTGCGGCGAGCCTCCACTGGTTCAACCCCCTGGTCCACCTGCTGGTCCGGGAGGCGGAGGCGGATCTGGAGCTGACATGCGACGATCTGGTGATGGCCGGTGCGGAGCCCGCAGACCGCCGGGCCTACAGCGAGACCCTCCTGGCCAGTCTCCGGCGGCAGAAGGGCCTCCTCAGCCGCTCCTCCCTGTCCACCCACTTCTACGGCGGGGCAGGGGTCATGCGGGAGCGGTTCCGGAATATTCTGGGCATCCGGGGCCGCCGGTGGGGCGCGGCGGCCCTGGCCCTGACGCTGACGGCCACCCTGGCCGCCGCCTGCACCTTCGGCCTGCGGCAGGATCCGCCGGAGACCGGCGCGCCGGCGGATACCAGCGCGCCAACGGACGCTGCCGGCCCGGAGATCCCGGAGGAGGAGCGCTGGGCCCGGGGCATCATGGAGAGGGACGCAGCGCGTCTTTCCCAGGAGCAGGGGGCGGAGGTCACGGGCCAGACCCTGGACTACCTCACCGCCCAGGGGTCCTGGACCGTGGACGGCACAGCCTACAGCGCCTGGCGGCTGGGCTACCGGCTGGAGCTTGCCGGCGGTGAGCCGGTGGTCCGGGAGGGCTGGGGCATTCTGGGCCAGGCGCCCGGCGGCGACAGCGGGGGCATGTGGCACGAGGGGGAGACCCGCCCCTGGGCCGTGGAGACCGCCGGGTACACCTGGGAGGAGTACGTGGTGTGCTATTCCTACGGAATGCAGCTCTCCGACGCGGAGGGCTGGCCCTACCGGACGGAGGCGTTCGTCTCCGCCTATCTGGACGGCCACAACACCTGGGCCGCCGATCCCCAAAATGCGGCCTTGGAGTACCTGTCCAGGGAGTTCGGCCTCACCGCCCAGGGCGGGGTGAGCACCCTGTACGCTTTTGAAAACGGGACAAGCCTCCTGCTGGAGACCGTCTGCGAGGACCAGCCCGTCCGGCTGCTGGCGCATCAGGAGCGGGTGGAGGGCAGCGAGGCCCCCATCTGGCAGATCCGGAGCGTACAGTGGTCCGGGGACGCGCTGCTCTACACGGACCGGGCGGAGCTGGGCCAGGGGGTGACCGGGCGCATCGAGCTCTACGGCCGCCGTCCCTCCACCGGCAGCAGCTGGGGGATCAGCAGGATCCTCTGGACCCCCTCCGGCGGCACGCCCCAGGAGCTCTCCGTCCTGGAGGACGCCGCCCTCATCCATCCGGCCTGGGATACATCGGAGCCCAGCGCCTACACCGACAGCTGGACCCCGGACGGCGGCCTCATCCTGGAGGACGTGAACTTTGACGGGTATCTGGATCTGGGCCTCCAGGCCGCGGTCACCGCCTACAACCTGCCCTACTACTACTGGACCTACAACCCGGACACCGGGGGCTTTGACTTCGCCTTCTGGCTCCTGGGGCCCATGACCGTGGACGGGGAGAACCGGCAGCTGATATGCGAGACCCATTCGGGGCCCGAGTACTATACGGAGTACTACGCCTATGACCATACCGGCCAGCTGTACCTGGCCCGGCGGGACACCCAGGACCTGAGCCTGAACAGCGGCCCGGTCTATTCCGAATCCTTTGACCATCCGGCCAACGACTGGCGGGGCGGCAGCTATGCGGCGCTGACGGCGGACGAGCTGGCGGCCTTCGCGGACTACTTCAACACCCCGGAGCGCAACGGCCTCCTCCGCTTCCCCTACGCCCAGGAGAATTTCCAGGATTTGGCGGACTATCTGCCAATCCTCTTCTATGACCACAGCGGATCCTTCGCGGACATGACAGAGGCCGAGGGGGCAATCCTGGGTCCCATGGAGCTGGACGGCCGGAAGCTGACCACGGACTACATGGCGGACTACCTCTTTGACAGCTATCTCCTGGTCCGGGAGGAGGCGGAGCAGGTGATCGCGCAGGCCGGGGAGGGCCTGGGCCGCTACCTCCCGGAGTACGACGCCTACTACAGCCAGCGGGGGGACACGGAGCTGCAGACCTACGCCTTTGACAGCGGCCTCCGGTTCTCCGACGGCTCCGTGACCCTCTGGTACACCGCCGATATCTGGAACAAGGCGGACGGCGAACTGACGATTCAGTGGGACCAGTCCATGTGCGCCAATCTCTCCTCCCTGGGGGACGGCTGGTACGTGATCCGCAATTCCGTCAACGAATGAATTGATTCAGGAGAGGGCGTAGACCCGGTCCGCCAGCAGCCGCCGCAGACCCTCCAGGGTGTCCGCCGGGGCCTGACAGGCCCCCTCCCGGCACAGGTACAGCCGGATCCCCTCCTCCGGGATGGGATAGTCCGCCGTGTAGGGGGCCACCCGGGCCAGACCCCGGGCCTTGTCCGCCGTCTTGGCCAGGGCGGTGAGCCGGTAGGCCTCCCCCACCCCGGCCAGCCAGTCCGGAACCTCTCCGGCGGACACGCACACCAGCTCCAGGCCCGGGTACAGGGCCTCCGCCATGGCCAGCAGGGCAAAGCACTGCTCCGAGGGGTAGTCTCCTGCCTGACCGGCCAGCCAGTTGAGCTGCCGGCCGGCCAGGGCGCGGAACCGGCTCTCCCCGGTGAGCCGGGCCAGCCCCACCAGCGCCAGGGCGGCTGCGGCGTTGCCGGAGGGCATGGCTGCGTCAAAGACATCCTTCTGCCGGGCGATGAGGACCTCGCTGTCCTGGCCCGCCCGGTAGAAGCCCCCCGCCTCCCGGTCCTCAAACAGCTCCGCCATCCGGTCCCCCAGGCCCGCCGCCTCCCGCAGGCAGGACACGGAGAAATTGGCCCCGTACAGCTCCAGCAGGGCCCAGCAGTACAAGGCGTAGTCCTCCAGCTGGCCCTCCACCGCCGGCTCCCGGTCCAGCCAGCGGAGATAGAGCCGTCCGTCGGGCCGGGTCAGCCGGGTCTTGAGGAACAGCCGGGCGTCCTCCGCCGCCCGGAGGTACCGGGTCTCCCCCAGCACCCGCCCGGCCTTGGCCAGGGCGGCAATGGCCAGGGCGTTCCAGGCGGTGAGGACCTTCTCGTCCCGGTGGAGCCGGTGACGGCGGCGGCGGAAAGCAGCCAGCCGGGCGCAGGCGGAGGCGTTCTCCCGCCACGCGCTCTCAAACCGCCCGTCGTCCAGCAGCTGGGGCACGCTCTCCTCCGCACCGATGCCGAACCGGCGGCAGAAGGCAGCGGCCTCCCCCACCCCCAGGACCTCCTCCACGTCCCGGGCCGTGAGGAGGTAGAAGGCCCCCTCCCGGCCGCCGCTGTCCGCGTCCAGGGCGGCGGCAAAGCCGCCCCCGGGCAGGCGCAGCTCCAGCAGCATAAAGTCCAGCGTGCGGCAGGCCGTCTCCCGGTACAGGGGGCGGCCTGTCTGGGCGTAGGCCTCCAGGTAGGCGTAGGCCAGCAGGGCGTTGTCGCAGAGCATCTTTTCAAAGTGGGGCAGACGCCAGGCGCTGTCCGTGCTGTAGCGGCAGAAGCCGCCCCCCAGCTGGTCAAAGATGCCGCCCCGGGCCATCTGGGTCAGGGTCCGCTCCGCCATGTCCAGGGCGGTCCGGTCCTCCTCCCGCCGGGCCCGGTCCAGCAGGAGCAGCAGCTGTCCCGGGTTGGGGAACTTGGGGGCCCCGCCAAAGCCGCCGTCCACCGGGTCATAGCGGCGGCGCAGCTCCTCCGCCGCCCGGTGCAGCAGGGACCGGTCCGGCCTGCCCGCCGCCGCCTCGCCGCCGTCCGCCACCCGGCGGGTCACCTGCCGGCCCAGCTCCATGAGCCTGTGCCGGTCCTCCCGCCACAGCCGCTCCACCTCATCCAGGACCTCTATAAGACCCGGCTGGCCGTTCTCCCCCCTGGGGGGCAGGTAGGTCCCGGCCCAGAAGGGCTTCTGGTCCGGGGTCATCAGGATGGTCAGAGGCCAGCCGCCGGACCCGGTGAGGGCCTGACAGGCCGCCATATACACCCCGTCCACGTCCGGCCGCTCCTCCCGGTCCACCTTGACGGCCACAAAGCCCCGGTTGATGACCCCGGCGGCCTCCGGATCCCGGAAGGTCTCACGGGCCATGACGTGGCACCAGTGGCAGGTGGAGTAGCCGATGGACAGAAGGATGGGCTTGTCCCCGGTGATGGCGGCGTGGAAGGCCGCCCGGCCCCAGGGATACCAGTGGACGGGATCCTGGGCGTGCTGGCGCAGATAGGGGGACTTCTCCCCCTGAAGCCGGTTTTCGGCTGCCGTGTCGTTCCTCATATCGCATTCCTCCTAAATTTTTGTCGGGAAGCAGGTCTTTCTGCGGCTTAGTATGGGTAGGAATGGGGAAATCATGAGAAATCGCAGGTTTTAATTATTGGCAGTCTACGTTGGAACCTCCGCCGCTGGCCCCGTCTTCCAGCTCTGGCAGATATTGCATTTGCAAAATAGTTACAAAACAGTTACAATTTCCTTGTTCCTGTACAAATCTGTCAAACAAGGAGGTACATACCATGAAGAAAGTCATTACCTGGACTGCGGCGGCCCTGATGACCGCGGCGCTCACCGCCTCCGCCCTGGCGGCGGACACCAGCCACACCGTGGCGGCGGGGGACACCATGTGGAAGCTGGCCTCGGCCTATCAGGTGGGCACCAGCGAGATCATCGCCGCCAACCCGCAGGTTCCCAACCCCAACCTGATCTACCCCGGACAGGTGCTGCGGATCCCCCAGGTCCCGGAGGCGGTGCTCCGGTATGAGAGCGAGGTGGTCCGGCTGGTGAACGCGGTCCGGGCGGAGAACGGCCTGCGGCCCCTGTCCGTCAACTGGGAGCTGGCCCGGGTGGCCCGGTACAAGTCCGAGGACATGGCGGCCAACCGGTACTTCTCCCACACCAGTCCCACCTACGGCACCCCCTTCCAGATGATCCGCAGCTTCGGCCTCTCCTACCGCACCGCCGGGGAGAACATCGCCTACGGCCAGCGGACCCCGGCTGCGGTCATGGACGCGTGGATGAACTCCAGCGGCCACCGGGCCAACATCCTCAACAGCTCCTATACCCACATCGGCGTGGGCTACTGCGAGCGGGGGAACTACTGGACCCAGATGTTCATGAGCTGAGAGCTGTCCCCCTGCGGCGAAGCCGCAGGGGGACTTAGAGACTGTATTCGCAGACGCTTTTTCCTGGAATTGCCTGTAAAAATTGATTTCCCTGCTTTTTTCCCAACCTGGTTGTACTTTCCACAAGCATGTGCTATAATAATGTGTCAATATGCACACCTCGCAGTTTTGCGGTGAGATATCAATCAAAGGAGCACACAACCATGGAAGAGAAAAAAATCATGCTCTCCGGCATCAAGCCCAGCGGCGATCTGACCCTGGGTTCCTATCTGGGACCCCTGCGCCACTGGCCAAAGATGATCGAGGAATACGACTGCTACTACTTTATGGCCGATCTGCACGCCATTACAGTCCGCCAGGACCCCGCCGCCCTGCGCCGCCGCACCCTGGAGCAGCTGGCCCAGTATATTGCCTGCGGCCTGGATCCGGAGAAATGCACCCTGTTTATCCAGTCCCATGTCCACCAGCACGCGGAGCTGGGCTGGGTCCTCAACTGCTACGCCATGTTCGGCGAGCTCTCCCGCATGACCCAGTTCAAGGACAAGTCCGCCAAGAACGCCGACAACATCAACGGCGGCCTCTTCACCTATCCCAGCCTCATGGCCGCGGACATCCTGCTCTACCAGCCGGACTTCGTCCCCGTGGGGGAGGACCAGAAGCAGCACGTGGAGCTGGCCCGGAACATTGTCCAGCGCTTCAACGGCGTCTACGGCGATGTGTTCAAGGTGCCGGAGCCCTACATCCCCAAGGTGGGGGCCCGGATCATGAGCCTGACCAATCCGGCCGCCAAGATGAGCAAGAGCGAGAACGGGGACACCGGCCGGGTCACCCTCATGGACGATCCCAACGTCATCATGAAGCAGTTCAAGCGGGCCGTCACTGACAGCGACACCGAAAAATGCGTCCGCTACGATCCGGAGAACAAGCCCGGCGTGGCCAACCTCATGACCATCTACGCCACCGTGACCGGCAGGAGCTTCGCGGAGATCGAGAGGGAGTTTGACGGCCAGGGCTACGGCAGGTTCAAGCCCGCCGTGGGCGAGGCCGTGGTGGAGCTGCTGCGGCCCATCCAGGAGGAGACCCGCCGCATCCTGGCGGACAAGGCCTACCTGGAGGGCGTCTACCGGGCCGGAGCGGAGAAGGCCTCCTATGTGGCGGAGAGGACGCTGCGCAAGGTGTACAAGAAGATCGGCTTCATCGCCAGATAAGCGGGGGCGGACTGGAAAATGAATGGAATGTTTGACCGCACAAGCGTGCTGCCAGTGATTCTGGCCCTGGGGGCCTCCATGCTCCTCAGCTTCGGCCTCACCCCCCTGGTGAAGCGGCTGGCCTACAGGATCGGGGCCGTGGACGTGCCCAAGGACCGCCGGCGCATGCACGATCACCCCATCCCCCGTCTGGGCGGGCTGGCTATCTTTGTGGGCTTTGTCATCACGGTGCTCCTCTTCGCCCAGCCGGACCGGCAGCTGCGGGGCATCCTGCTGGGGGCCTGCCTGATCGTGGCCGTGGGCGTGGTGGACGACTCCCACCCCCTGGGAGCGGGGATCAAGTTCATTTTACAGATCGTGGCGTCCCTCATCGCTGTGTGGCACGGGGTGGTCATCCAGATGATCGCCAACCCCCTGCCCTTTGTCGGCGGGCCCTACTGGGATTTCGGCATCATGGCGGTGCCCATCACGGTGATCTGGATCGTGGCGGTGACCAACTCCGTCAACCTCATCGACGGCCTGGACGGCCTGGCGGACGGGGTTTCCACCATCGCCGCCCTGACCATGCTGATTATCGCCCTGCTCATGGGGGATCTGAAGATGGCGGTCATCTGCGCGGCCCTGGTGGGGGCCTGCGTGGGCTTCATCCCCTACAACCGCAACCCGGCCAAGATCTTCATGGGGGACACCGGGGCCACCTTCCTTGGCTACATGCTGGCCACAGTGTCGGTGACGGGTCTCTTCAAGCTCTACGCCATGATCTCCTTCATCGTGCCCTTTATCATCCTGGGCTTTCCCATCTATGACACCGCCTCCGCCTTCACCCGCCGCATCCTCAAGGGCCAGAACCCCATGAAGGCGGACCGGAGCCACACCCACCACAAGCTTATCGACATGGGCATGAATCAGAAGCAGGCCGTGGCCACCCTCTATCTGATCGCCGGGGTGCTGGGCCTGTGCGCGGTGATGATCGTCACCACCGGATACGTCAAGCTGATCCTCTCCGCGGCGGCACTGGTGGGCACGGCCTACACGGTCACCCACATTTTCCGCTATCCCCACGATCACCCCAAGACGGCCCAGGAGCCGGAGGATCCAGAGGATTCCGAGGAGCCGGAGGACAGCGAGAGCGGAAAAAAGGAGATTTGACATGGAAAAGAAACGGATTATGAGCGTCTTCGGCACCCGGCCGGAGGCCATCAAGATGGCCCCTCTGGTCAAGGAACTGGCGGCCCGGGAGGGGCTCGCGTCCATCTGCTGCGTCACGGCCCAGCACCGGGAGATGCTGGACAGCGTGCTGGAGGTCTTTGACGTGAAGCCGGACTGGGACCTGGACATCATGACCCCCCGGCAGACCCTGAGCACCATCACCAGCAAGTGTCTCGTGGGCATGGACGAGGCCATCGACGCCCTGAAGCCGGACATGATCCTGGTCCACGGGGATACCTCCACCACCTTTGCCGGGGCCCTGTCCGCCTTCTACCATCAGGTGCCGGTGGGCCACGTGGAGGCGGGGCTGCGGACCTACGACAAGTACTCTCCCTACCCGGAGGAGATGAACCGGAAGCTGGTGACGGCCATTGCGGATCTCTACTTCTGCCCCACGGAGAACAACCGGGAGAACCTGCGCCGGGAGGGGATCACGGAGAACGTGTTCGTCACCGGCAACACAGTGATCGACGCCCTGCGGACCACTGTGCGGGAGAACTTTGTCTTCGCCACCGAGGCCCTCAACCGCCTGCCCTACGAGAGCAAAAAGGTGGTGCTGGTGACCTGCCACCGGCGGGAGAACTACGGTCAGCCCATGGAGGACATCATGTCCGCCCTGGCCCACATCGCCCGCACCCACGAGGACGTGGTGCTGGTCTATCCGGTCCACCTGAGCCCGGTGGTCCAGGAGTGCGCCAGGCGGTACCTGGGGGATATCCCCAACGTGCTCCTCACAGCGCCCCTCTCCGCCGACGAGATGCACAATCTGATGGCCCGGTGCTATCTGGTGCTGACAGACTCCGGCGGCCTCCAGGAGGAGGCCCCGGCCCTGGGCAAGCCGGTGCTGGTGCTGCGCCGGGAGACGGAGCGGCCGGAGGCCGTGACGGCGGGAACCGTGAAGCTGGCGGGGGTTGCCCGCGACGGCATTGTGTCCATGGCCCGCCAGCTCATCACCGATCCCGCCGCCTACGCCGCCATGGCCCACGCGGTGAACCCCTACGGGGACGGCAGCGCCTGCCGCCGCATCGCGGACGCGATTTTATGGCGCTTCGGCATGGGGGCCCGGCCGGAGGACTTCCAGGCGTAGGCCCTCCCTGCCGGCAGATATACAATTTCTTTCCATAAAATGATGACAAAAAAAGAGGGACGGTGACTGCGTGGACAAACGGCGGATGACCTATTTCACCATCGGCTTTGGCCTTCTGCTGCTGGTTGTGGTGCTTCTGCTGCTGGCCTGGGGGGGCCGCCGCGCGCCCGGCGGCATCGTTCTGCCCCAGGCCCAGACCGACAGCGCCGGCATGGAGGACGACGGCTCGGAGAGCCGCCTGAACGTGGTGTCCATCACCCCAGAGACGGTCCGCCCGGCCATCAACACCCTCTCCCGTCCGGCCGCCTACAGCCGCGTCCAGACGGTGGAGACCTTCTGGAGCGGCGGCAGCGGCCAGGCTGTGTCCCAGATCCACGTCAGCGGGGGCCGCACCCGGCTGGACACCCAGCTGCCCGACGGCAGCGTGCGCCACATGCTGGTGGTGGGCGGCGCGGCGGGGGTGTGGTACGACGACGAGACGGAGTGGAAGCTCCTGCGCTCCCGGCAGCTCAGCGCCGATCTGGCCGCCCGGACCCTCACCTATGAGACTGTGCGGGACCTGCCGGTGGAGCGGATCGCCCAGGCGGACTACCGGAGCCTGGAGGGCGTGTACTGCATCTACGTGGAGACCGCCCCGGACAGCCAGGGCTACGTGGACCGCTTCTGGGTCAGCGTGGATACCTGTCTGCTCCACGCTGCGGAGCGGCTTCAGAACGGAGCGCTGGTCTACCGCTTCACCGCCACCGCGCCGGATGCCGCCGCGCCGGACGAGGCCCTGTTCCTCCTGCCGGACGGCAGCGGAGCCGCCCAGCTGATGAATGAAGAATAGACACACTTGAGAAGAGGCAAAAAAGGGACGGTCCAAATTGGACCGTCCCTCTTCGTCATTTCATTCTGTGGACATACATCCTGGACAGCTCTGTCTCCCCGTCCCCCTGGACCATGCAGAAAAGCTCCCAGCCATAGCGCTCATAAAAGGACGTGTGGTCTGTCAGCAGATACAGGGTATCCACTCCCCGCGCGGACATGTCCCCGCAGACGTATCGCAGCAGCGCGCCGGCAACGCCCCGGCAGCGGCAATCCTCCTCCGTGTAGACCGCGCAGACGTTGGGGGTCAGATCCCGCCTGGGGTGGAAGTCGTTCTCAATCACGCCCATACCGCCGATGATCCGCCCCTCCTCCACGGCCAGATACCACTGGGGGACGGCGGATTTATGCCGGAGGCACTCCTCCATGCTCTCCAGGTAGGCCGCCAGAGGAATCCCCCACTTCTCATGAAACCACCGGGCGGCCCGCTCCTTCCAGTCCGGGTGCTCCACCAGGGAGAAAATATCCATGCCCCTCACCCTCCCAGGGCCGGCAGCGCCTCCAGGCGGGCGGCCAGATCCCGGAAGGAGCCGTGGGGGTAGTCCTCAATAGGCACTCCGTCGGGATTTTCCATATAGTCCGTCACCAGATAGACCGATATCCCCGCCTGGAGGGCCGCCGCGTCGTCCACCGGGTTGTTGCCGGCCATGAGGCAATTCTCCCCCTGGCGGCCAATGTGGGAGAGGATGTCCCGGTAGTAGTCCGGATTGGGCTTGCTGCGGCGGCTGTTCTCGTAGGTGGTGACGTAGTCAAAGTCCTCCGGCCGCAGCCCCACCCAGCCCAGCCGCGTCTCCACGGCCACCGCCGGAAAGATGGGGTTGGTGGCCAGGACCAGACCGTAGCCCCTCTCCCGCAGCCCCCGGAGCAGCGGTCCACGGTCCGCCGTCTCCCGCAGGACCGTGCGCACACTGTCAAACTCCCGGGCATAGAAGTCGTTCAGGATGTTCTCCAGGGCCAGCGCCTGAATGCCCAGCTTCTGGGTAAAGCTCTCCCAGAAGATCTGGCGGTTGGTGCGGCTGCCGTCGTTGCCGGTCATGGCGGACACGCCCTGCCACAGCGCGTCAATCATATCGTCCGGTTTGTAGCCCATGGGCGTTACCCGGCTCACCAGGGCCTTGAAATAGACCCGGATAAACTCATCCTGGGCAAAGGGGGCCAGGGTTCCGTCCAGGTCAAAGAGGATCGTGTCCAGCATGTTCTCAACTCCTTTTTGCTGAGTATAACAAAATTCCGGCCCAATGGCAAGGGAAATCTGCCGGACCCGGGGGCCCGGTCCTTTACCCCTGGGCCAGAAGGGCCGCCACGTCCTCCTCCCGGCCCAGGAAGTGGTCCTCAATGAGATCCCAGCGCTCCTCGTCGCTGAGATCCGTGGTGAAAAAGTCCTGGAGGAGCTTCTGGCTGGCCCGGTGGCGGCGCACCACCTCCTGGAGGATGGCGTTGCTGTAGTTCCCCTCCGCCAGACGGCGGAGCTTGTAGGGATCGTTGATGCGGATAAAGATCTCCGACTTCTCCCCGCCCCGGAGCTCGTAGGAGGCCAGCTCCAGGATCTCTATCAGCTTGAGAATGGGGAGAATGGAGATGGCGTCCGTCTGTCCAATGGGGACAAAGGCCTGGTAGCGGTCCTCATAGTTGGGGGTGCACTGGTGGAGCAGGCGCAGCAGGTAGTCCTTCATCAGCGTGCCGCGGATGATGTACTCATGGCCCCCCTCGCCGGGCTTGCTGCGCAGCTGGAGGATCTTGACCAGCCGGCGGGAGGTGGTGTATTTGGCCTTCTCGCTGGCGGTCAGGGTGAACATGTCCAGCAGCAGGGCGGTCTGGGTCTGGCTCAGCTCCCGGCCTGGCCGGAGGGCGTTGAGGCTGTCCCGGAAGGACTTCTCGTCAAAGCTCTTTTTCTCCGCCTGCTCAAAGCCGTCCAGCACGGTCTGGATGTTCTCCAGGAGCCCCGTGACCAGCTCCACGATCTCCTGGAAGGGCCCGTGGTAGTTGACCGCGGCCCGGATGCGGGGGGAGAGGCGGCTGTCGGAGCTGCCCTTCAGGATGCCCTCCTGGAAGAAGCGGAATTTGAAGGCGGCAAAGGTCTGATCGGCAAACCGGCTCTGCCACAGATCCCCGATCCGCACCCGATAGATGGACCCCACGTTATGTACCCGGGTGTCGGACGCGCCCTGCCGCCGGCTGGAGATGACCCGGTCCGGCACCGTGCCCATGGGCTGGGCATAGTCCCCGAACTGCCTGAGAAACTCCTTTTCCAGGGCCGGAGGGACGTTGACATAGTTGGTGGTCAGCATGGCCTGGGGCCGGACGATGAGCACCGGGAAGCCGTATTTGTACTTCAGATCCTTGGCCAGCATCAGCAGGCCGTTTTTCACCTTGTTGTCCAGGTCCTGCTCCTTGAAGAGGTAGGCGAAGGACTCGGAGGACACCAGCAGATTCCGGTGCCTGCGCACGTCGTAGACGTCGCACAGCTTTTTCAGCATCCCCTTGAGCTGATACTGCTTGGTCTCGCTCATGCTGCTCAGGGCCCGGGCATAGCGGATGTCCCCTTGGTAGAAGTCCATGTGGGCCACGCCCACCAGGGTCTGGTCACGGGCAGCGCGGCCGATCTCCTGGACATAGTCCGCCAGGGACCCGGAGGGGGCAAAGTGGATGATGTGCTGAATGTCGCTGACGTCCACCCCCATGCCGAAGGCCTTGGTGCACACCAGGCCCAGGGCCCGGCCGCAGCGGTAGTCCGCCTCGGCCATTCTCCGCTCCGTGTCGCTGATCCGGTCCCCGGAGTAGTAGCGGCGGACCCAGCTCTTGGTCTGGGCGGGCAGGGCGGCGTATACCGCGTCCACGTGGGGCTTGAAGGGGCAGTAAACCAGAAACCGCTGCCGCTTGGCCACATAGGTCTGGATCCGGCGGACAATGGCCTCGATCTTGAGCTCCTCGGAGGTCCGCTCCTGGTCCACCCGCTCCCGGAGGTTGATATCGAAGAGGATGTTCTCCCGCTTCACGCAGCCCAGATGGAGCACCGGGTGGTGGAGGCCCAGCTCGGAGATGGTCTCGTTGACCACGTCGTCCGCGCCGGTGTACACCGCCGTGGCGGTGAGGCACAGCACGGGGAAGCAGCGGCCCTCCCGCTTGGCGGAGCGGAGGAAGTCCCCCAAAAACCAGTAGTCCGGCCGGAAGTCCCTGCCCCAGGTGGTGACGGTGTGGGCCTCGTCGATGACCATCAGGCCCACCGGCCGGTCCCCGATGATGGGGCGGAGGCCGGTAGCCAGCAGCAGCTCCGGGGCCAGGTACAGGATGGACTTCTCTTCGGCGCGGATCTGCTCGATGCGGTGCTGCCGCTCCTCAAAGGTGAGCTTGGAGTCCAGGTAGGTGGCGCAGGTGACGCCCCGCTCCGACTCCAGCTGGGCCACCTGATCGTGCATCAAGGCGATCAGGGGCGTGACCACGATGGTGACCAGAGCGTACTTCTCCGCCAGATACAGGGCGGGCAGCTGGAAGAGCAGAGACTTGCCCGCGCCGGTGGGGGCGGTGATGAAGATATCCCGGAAGCTGGTTTCCCCCTCCATAGCCTGCTCGCACTGGTCCACAATCTCCCCGATGAGGGAGCCCTGGGACACGGGGACGGTCTCCTTGGAGAGACTGGGGTTGTCGTAGAACTGGAGCTCCCGGAAGTCCGCCGGTGCGCCCCAGTGCTCCCGCAGCAGGGGGAGGAACTGGCCGGGGGCATAGTCCATGTCCGGGGCCAGGGTGTCGGTGAGGCTGCGGGAGAAGGGCACGCCCAGGGCGGACAGGGCGCGGCACAGGCCGTCGGCGGCGTGCGCCTGATTCCGGTCAATGGACAGCTCCACGCCCCGGCCGCCGCCGCTCATCAGCTCCAGACGGAAGAGAAGGTCCTCCGCGGACCCCGTCAGCAGCGGCTCCCCCGCCGGCTCCTCCTGGCCCGGGGCCTCAGCTTCCGGGAAGAGGCTCCGCCAGAGGAAGGGCTGGTCCTGGTGGATATTCCGGGGGGTGAGAAGGGCCCGCTCCCCGTCCAGAATCACCGCGTCGCAGTAGTACTGCGGGACGATGGGGTCCGCCGGGCCCTTGTCGGACTGCATCCCGTCAAAGAGGTCCACCGCCGCCCCGTGGGTCAGACAGTTGGGGACATTCAGGTCAAAGAGATCGTTGTTCACCACCACGATCTCCCCGTCGTAGAGCAGGGTCAGATCATTGGCCGCCGCATTCAGGGCGATCAGCTCCTCATAGAACCCCACCACGCTGCCCTGGGCCTGGGAGAGGGCGCGGGCCAGGGCCCGCCGGTTCTCCTCCAGGGCCGCCAGATCCAGGGCCCCGTTGGAGAGGAGGCTGTCACAGGGCAGGAGGCTGCTGGGGTGGCCGATCAGGTACCGGAGCTGTTCGGGCAGAAGGCCGCGAAAGAAAAACGCCGTATGGGCGGCAGCGGAGGAGAGAAGCTCCTCCACCCGCCGCTGGAAATAGGTCTGAAATGACTGCATAAAACTTTCCCCTTCCCGCGCTTTCGCGCAACTACCATTTAGAACCTGACGGATGTGTCTCCCCGGACCTTCTTCCGCTCCAGGCTGTCCGGGGTGAGGGTGTCGGAGTATATGCCGTCCACGCCGCTCTCCAGCAGGGCGCGGGCTTTTTCCTTGTCGTTGACCGTGTGCACGTAGATGCGGACGCCGTACTCCCGGGCGATGTCCCCATAGGCGCTTTTGTACAGGCTGCTCTCCATGGTGATGCCCTCAATGCCCCACTGGGCGCAGAAGGCGGCCCGCTCCCGCAGGGCGTTCTCCGTGCGGTTGAAGTCGTCCTGGTAGAGGGTGTAGATATAGTGGGGGAAGCGGTAGATGTTGTTCAGGGCGGAGAGCATGTTGGTGTTGTAGATCTGCACCGCAATGCGGTCAAAGAGATAGGTGAGGCCCAGCTCCCGGGCGTCGGCCAGCATGGCGTCAAACTGTATGGTAAATACGTCCGAGTCCGTGAACTTGGTGTCCGTGATGATGCAGATATCCGGATACTCCTCCATGAGCAGCAGCAGGTCACGGAAGGACAGGGGGGTGTACCTGCCCAGAATAGGGGAGGAGACGAATTTCTCCCGGGTGGGGATTCTGGCCCAGCTGATGCCCTCCTGCCAGTCGGCGTGCCACCAGTCGTGGCGCAGCACCACCTGGCAGTCCCGGGTCAGGCGCAGATCCGCCTCGAACACCCGCACCCCCGCCTCGTACTGGGTCAGAAAGCCCTCCAGGCAGTTGAGGGTGTTCAGGTTCCCCACCGCTCCCATGCCGTGGGCGATTACCGTGGTGCCGGAGAGGATGTCCGGGGCGGACAGCGCGCCCTCCGGGGGCTGCTTCTCCTCCACAGGCTCGGGCTCCCCGGCGGGTTCATCAGGGGCCTCCTCTTCCTCGGCGGCGGGGATCCGGGCGGAGAGGCGGAGGGGCGCCCGTCCCTCGAGGGCCCCGGCGGGCCCTGCGGCGGCGGCCGGCGCGGGAAGGGCCAGCGTCAAAAACATGCAGAAAATGAGCAGCGCGGCCTTGGATGCCTGTGACATGGGATACCTCCTGTGGACAAACAATACTTTCTTTAATTTTACCCCGTAAACAGGCAAAAGTCCACCCCTTTTTTTGGCAGAAGACGACAGAAGGCCAAATCGCGGGGCGCGGCCGCGCCGGAATGGCGCCGCTCCTTTGCCGGGAAAAGGGGCTTTTTGCGGAAAAATCCCCCGCCCCGGGCAGCGCCCGGGTCAGGGGGATTCGATCCTTATTTACGCCGCGCCGCCGCTTCAGGGGCGCGGGGGATGTTAAGCAGGTCCTTACAGCAGATGGATCTGGCCCAGCACGGGCACTTCCTTCTCCACGCCCTGGATGGCGTTGATAATGCCGATGAACCAGCACACGGCGCAGAACACGCCGCCCACGGCTCCGATGATCCAGCCGAAGAGGGGCACCCGGGCCACAAAGCCGATGACCGTGCCCGCCACCCAGATCACCAGGGACTGGTTGAGGTGGAACCGGCTGGACTCCCGGTCCCCGGCCACCAGGGCGATAATCAGTCCCACCCAGGTGAGGTAGGCAACGATGTCAGTGGTCTGTTTGCTCATAGTCTCTCCCTCCTTTCCCTCAGTTCTGGCGCAGGGAGATATCCCCGCTGATGCTGGTGATGCGGAAGCTGCGGCCGCCGCCGTCCAGATACATGGCCTCGCCGGACCGGGCCCCCACCGGGCCCACCAGATCGAACTCCGTGTCCAGATCGCCGCTGACCGTGCTGAACTGGAGGGCAAATCCCTCCCCGGCGGGCAGGTACAGCCGGCAGTCCCCGGACTTGGTGGAGATCTCCAGCTTGTCGGGCAGGGTCTGGGTGCGCACCTTGGCGTCCCCGCTGGCGCTGGAGCACCGGATCTCCCGGACGCTGCCCTGCACCTCCACGTCGCCGCTGGCCGTGGCGGCCCGCACCGCGCCGAAGCTGCCGGAGAGCTCCACGTCCCCGCTGGCGGTCTCCGCCTGGATGGAGCCGATCTCCCCGCCCGCGTCCAGGTCTCCGCTGGCGGACTTGAAGCACACCTCCCCGCACCGGGCCTCCCGGAACCGCACGTCCCCGCTGGCGGCCTTCACCGCCAGCCGGCCGGCCTCCAGGCCGTCGTCCAGCTCCAGATCGCCGTTGACCGTGGAGAGCTGGATGAACTCCCAGTACCGCCGGGGCAGGGTCAGCTCCACGTCCGCCGCCGCCAGTCCCCGCAGGAAGAAGAAGGCGCTGCTGGCGGTGTTGCCCTGGCGGATGGAGAGCACGCCCTCCTCGCTCATGCGCACCTCCAGGTGGTCCACGTCCCCGTCCAGGACCACGTCCCCCTGGGGATCGTCGGAGAGATGGACTGTCACGTCGCCGTTGACCACCTGCACGTCCACGCCCTTCACCTCCTGGGAGGGCAGGGTGGTGCCGGTGACCCGGCGGCTGGCGGCGCGGCCGGAATTGGAGCCGCAGAAGAAGCCCCGCTCCTTGTCGTAGCCGACGGCAAAGGACCAGCCCGCCTTCTCCCCATCCTGGGACGCCGTCTCCCCGCCGCTCTCCGTATCCCGGGGCGGCGTCTCCTCATAGCCCTCCTTGTCCACCTGGACGCAGATCCTGCCCTGGACGCCGTTGGGGTACTTCTCCCGGATCCGCTCCGCCACATTGCGGACAATGATGCCGGCCTGATCCACCGCGTCCCTGGTCTGGCTGACGGTCTCCCGGACCACGTCCTCCAGCCCCCGCAGCAGCTCGTTGGTGAACTCCCTCACAGAGCCCTCCCGGCCCGGCAGCGCCTCCTCCGGGCCCAGGCCGGCCAGGTAGGCCAGCAGCTCGTCCACATTGCCCAGGTCCTCCAGGGCCCGGGTATAGGCCTCCTCCTCCGGCACGCCGGAGGCAACCAGATCCTGCCAGCGGCTGTACAGATTGTCGCTGAGCTCCTCAATAAGCTCCACCTTGGCGGTGGTCTCCTCCGCCTGGGCCAGACGGCCGGTGACAGCGATAATGAACCTTGTCTTCATTTTGTCCATGACGTTTACTCCTCCAAAGAAATCAGGGCGTCCAGCAGGGCCCTTGTGTTCTGCCACTCCCGGCAGTTCTCCTCCCATTGACGGCGGCCCTCCTCAGTGATGGCGTAGTACCGCCGCCGGGCCCCGGGGCCCTCCTCCCCCCAGTAGGAGGTGATCAGGCCGCCGCTCTCCAGGCGTTTGAAGGCGGTGTAGAGGGTGGCCTCCTTGAAGCCGTACTGCCCCCCCGTCCTCTGCTGGATGGTTTTGTTGATCTCATAGCCGTAGTTATCCCCCCGCATGAGCTGGGTGAGGATGATGGTATCCGTGTGCCCCCGCAGGGTGTCCGATGAAATGGACAATCCAAACACTCCTTTCCAGCGGCTTGTCTGAGCCGCGTTTGTGTGGTGGGATAATCATAGCAGGATATACATCGTCTGTCAAGGTATTTCTCGAAGAAAAGTATTAAGATTTTATGAAGACGGGTTCTGCCTGTCCAGGGACAGGACGGTAAGCCGCTCTCCTGCCACGGTGAAGCGGACCTCCAGTCCCGCGAAGGCCATGCCGTACACCCGGTCCGGGTCCCCCTGGTAGGCGGGCCGGGGGTCCTCCGCCAGCACCCCCAGCAGGGCGGCCCGCTTCTCCACCGGCGCCCGCTCCAGCAGGTCCGGCGGGCAGTCCACCTCCAGCCGCCGCCGGGCCACCTGATCCACAAAGCCCCCGCGGGCCTCCGGGTGGGCGTCGGCGTAGGGGACATAGGGCTTGATATCATAGATGGGCGTGCCGTCCATGAGGTCCGCGCCGGACACGTGGAGCACCGGCCCCAGGGCCTTGTCCAGCTCCACGCCCTCCAGGCGCACGCAGGACAGGCCCAGGGCGTTGGGCCGGAAGGGGGACCGGGAGGCGAACACCCCCAGCCGCCGGTTGCCCCCCAGCCGGGGCGGCCGGACCGTGGGGGACCAGCCCTCCCGCAGGGCCTGGGAGAACTGCCAGATGAGCCAGATATGGGAGAAGTCCTCCAGCCCCCGCACCGCCTCAGGGCTGCGGCAGGCCGGCTCAAAGATCACCCGGGCCCGCAGCTCCGCTACCAGCCCGCTCTGGCGGGGAATGCCGAACTTGGTGGGGAAGTCGCTGCGGATGCGGGCGACGGCCCGGATGGTGTGCTGGTCAGACATGGAACGCCTCCTTTTTAGAACCTGTATTCATAGCCGGGGAATGCTGGATGGGCGAGGATTTTTCCTGCCAGACAAGGAGATTTTCCGCAGCAATCCTGACGGATTGCAAGGGAAATCGACACAGTATGACGGGAAAAAGACCGGACAGACAGCGTTCAACGGTTGTGAATAGAGGTTCTTAGTAGTATGCGGTCAGCAGGTCCACCACCGTGCCGTAGCTCTGGATGCCGTCGGCCTGGCCGTAGGACTTCAGGGCGCTGTCATAGACCGCCTTGCTCACCTTGGCGGTGAGGCCCTCGAACTGGTCCCAGTAGGCGCTGTGATAGCGCAGGTCCGCCCGCACCGTCTCCGGCAGGTCCCCGCATGTCCGCTCCCACCGGGCCGGGTCCGCCCGGTAGAGGGCGTTGGACAGGTGGATGTACCCCATAAGATAGCCGGAGTACTGATAGACCGGGTCCTCCGAGGATGTGGCGGCGGCGATGGCCAGGAAGTTGCACTCCTGCTCCGAGGCAATGCCCCGCTGGTGGGCCAGCTCGTGGGCGATGTTGGCCGGCTGCAGGCAGGCGGGGCTGTCCACGTTCAGGCTGGACTCCCCGGTGTAGGGGCTGTAGAAGCCGGTGAAGTTCATGGCCGAGAACAGCCGGGAGAAGAACATCTTCTTGGGCACCCGGTCCCGCCTGGCGAGAAAGGGGAACTCCCGGGAGAGGTTCTCATAGATCTCTGGGCTGGCCTCAAAGATGTCCTCCCGGTCCACGGCGAACAGGCCGTCCCCGTCCCGGGCCACCTGGTCCGCCGTCTCCTCCAGCCCCCGGACAAAGCGGGCCGTCACCCGCTCCAGCTCCTCCACCGCCACCGGCCGGGCGTATACGCCGCTCTTGACCTGGAAGCCGTCGGCGTAGTAGTTGACCCCCCACATGACGCAGTAGAACCCGTAGGCGGTGAGAAACAGGCAGGCCAGACCCAGCAGGCCGCCGTAGGCGGCATGGCCCCGGCCCTCCCGCCGGACCAGCAGGCGGCGGAGGAGAATCGCCAGCCACGCCAGGGAGCCCAGGATAAAGGCCGCGTAGAACCACTCCACCACCGAGAAGGGGAACAGGTACCACAGTCCCGCATAACCGTCCTTGAGGCGCTGGGTGACAGCGCAGACCGCGTTGGCCGCCGCCGGGCTGCTGACGCCCGCCCAGTACAGGGCGAACAGGGCCAGTACGCCCAGAAGCCAGATATGTACCCCCAGATGCCGCTTGAAAAATGCCCTCATGGCCTGTCCTCCTACTCCGCCGTCACGTCCTGATAAATCTGTTCTGCGGCCTCCTCCGGCCCCACGTCCGCTGTTAATGGTCCCCCTGTGAGAAATTTTCTGACATACAGTATACACTCCCGGCAATGGTTTGCCAAGAGAGCATTGGGGGATTTCACCCAAAGATGAAATCCCCCGACAAAACGGAATCAACCCATCCGCGAGGCAAACACCTCGCCTTACTGCAAGCAAAGTATGCCGCCGGCGCCGGTAGCTTTCAGAGAAAGGAGCGCCCAGGTCCTCCCCAGACGCTCCCGCTTTGTTTCCCTCCCGCTGGACGGTCACTGCCCGCCCGCCGGGGGCTCGGTCCGGTCCTCCGGCCACACCGGCTGGTGGGTGGCGTAGCTGGCCGTGGACACCGGCAGACCCTTCCTGCTCAGCCGGTAGGTGGAGTAGGACTTCACCCCGGCGTAGATGCAGGCGAAAATGGGCACGCCCAGGAACATGCCGGCCACGCCCCACAGTCCGCCGCCCACCAGGATGGCCACGATGACCCAAAACCCGGAGATGCCCGTGCTGTCCCCCAGGATCTTGGGACCCAGGATGTTGCCGTCAAACTGCTGGAGGGCCAGGATGAAGACGATGAAATACAGGCACTTGATGGGGCTGTCCAACAGGATGAGGAACGCGCTGGGGATGGCCCCCAGGAAGGGCCCGAAGAAGGGGATGATGTTGGTCACGCCCACCACCACGCTGACCAGCGGCGCGTAGGGGAACTTGAAGAGACTGGAGAAAAAGAAGCAGAGAATGCCGATAATCAGGGAGTCCAGCAGCTTGCCCCGGACAAAGCCGGAGAAGATCCGGTCCGTGGCCTTCACGCCCCGGATGAACCAGGAGGCCCTGTCCTCACTGAGCAGGGTGTAGCACAGACGGCAGCTGATGGCGGAGAAGTTCTCCTTGGCCCCCAGCAGGTACAGGGAGACCATCACGCCGATGAACAGGTTCTTGAAGAAGGTCAGCACGCCCAGCACGCCGCCGGTGACGGCCAACACCGCCGCCTGAAGCTGGGGCACCACGTTCCGGTTGATCCACAGCAGCGCGTCCTGGTAGTACTGGTTGAACAGCTCCTGGGCCTGCCGGGCCAGCTCCGGGTTGTTGTTGAGCAGGCGGATGCTCCACGCCTCAATGGTGTCGTAGTAGCCCTTGGCGTTGGCGGCCAGCTGCTTGATGCTGCTCACCAGTTCCGGCAGCAGGATGCTCATCAGGCCGTAGAGCAGGGCGAACACCACCACCCACGTCAGCAGGATGGACGCAAAGCGCAGGGCCGTGGGCGTGGCCTTGCTCCCGCCCCGGCGGAAGATGGCCCGCTCAAACCAGTTGACAATGGGGGCCAGCAGGTAGGCCATGGCGAAGCCGTAGAGAATAGGCGCCAGAATGGAGATCATCTTCTTGGTGTAGGCCAAGACGATGCTGTCCCGGAAGACCAGATCGTAGATCAGCATGACGGCGCACACCACGGCCACCGCCGTCAGCCCCCAGGCAAAATAGTGGTTGTCCTTCTTCATAATCGTTTGCGTGCCTCCTCGACGTGTTTCGTTCTCATCCCATCATACTCAACTTTTTCCGAGATTGCAATACTCTCTTAAATATGTTATACTCAACTTAGAAAAGAATTAACAAAATTTTCATCTGTTGGATTGGAAAGGCAGTTACGCTATGGCAAAGACGCTCCTGTTCATTGTCAACCCCCGGGCCGGGCGCACCCGGTCCATGGGTCCCCTGTTCGAGGCGGTGGCCCACTTCGGCCAGGAGGGCTATCTGGTCTCCGTGCGCCAGACCACCCACCCGGGCCACGCCGCGGAGCTGGCGGAGGCGGAGGGGGCACGGTATGACCGCATTGTCTGCTGCGGCGGGGACGGCACCCTCAACGAGACGGTCAGCGGCCTCATGCGCCTCCCCGATCCCCCGCCCCTGGGGTACATCCCCGGCGGCAGCACCAACGACTTTGCCGCCAGCCTGGAGCTCTCCCCGGACCCGGCCCAGACCGCCCGGCGCATCACCGCCAGCCAGGGCCGCGCCCTGGACGTGGGGTCCTTCAACGGCCGGCCCTTTGTCTACGTGGCCTCCTTCGGGGCCTTTACCCGGGCCTCCTACAGCGCGCCCCAGTCCATCAAGAACGATCTGGGACACCTGGCCTACCTGCTGGAGGGGGTGAAGGATCTGTCCACCCTGCGGCCCTACCGGGCCACGGTGACCACGGAGGAGGAGATCTTCGACGGCAGCTTCCTCTTCGGCGCGGTCACCAACGCCACCAGCGTGGGCGGGCTCATGAAGCTGCAAAAGGAGAAGGTGGTGCTGGACGACGGCCTCTTTGAGATGCTCCTCATCCCCAACCCCACCAGCGCCGCGGAGCTCCAGGCCCTTGTCCGCAGTCTGGTGCTCCAGGACTTCGGCGGCGGGGGCGTGGTGTTCCGCCACGTGTCCTCCGTCACCGTGGCCACCCCCGAGGGCTTCCCCTGGACCCTGGACGGGGAGTATGGGGCCGGTGCGGAGGAGGTGGAAATCCGGAACATCCCCCGGCGGCTCACTTTTCTGTTATAACTACAAGAGGAGGTCATGACAATGAAGGGGAAGGAAGTGCGCGCCGGCGTCGGTCTGCTGGCCGGGAACATGGAGAACATGGTCCGATTCTATAGAGACGTCCTGGGCCTTCACACCCAGTGGGACGGCGGCGCGTTTGCGGACTTTGAAACGGCAAGCGGCGAATTGTCTCTGTTTATGTACAGCCGGGAGGAATTTGTCAAGTCAATCGGCGTGGACTATGTTCCGCCGGCGGGGATCAACCAGACCTTTGAAATCGCGCTCTGGCTGCCCAGCTTTGCCGATGTGGACGCGGAGTATGAGCGGCTGTCCAGGCTGGACGTGGCGTTTCCAACAGGGGCGCCCATCACCTACCCCTTTGGCATCCGCAACTTTTATGTGGCGGACCCGGAGGGCAATCTGCTGGAAATCGGAAGCGCCAACCCAATATAGTTACGGCAGGAATTGCCCGCTCTGGGCGGATGCCTCCCCCAAAGGGGCGTGATACCTGCGGAAAAAGCGCCCGGACGGGCGCTTTTTCTTAGAGCCTGTTTAGCATCTCAACGTGTTTGGATTGGCGAGAGGATTTTTTGCCCTGCAAGGCAAAAATCCGCAGGCATCCTGACGGATGGCAAGGAACGATTGTGCAATGACCGCATCGAGCGGTCATGCACAATTCAATTCTGCACGGCCCCTCGATGGGGCCGTTGCAGAATCTATAACGAAGTCAGGGCGGAAAATACGCCGCCAAGACAGGCGCGGGGAGATGCTAAACAGGCTCTTATGCTCATTTCCCCCGGACAATGCACTCCAGGGTCTGGCCGTCCACAGTGGCGGTGACGGTGGTGGTGCCCTTGCCGGCCCACTTGACCAAGCCGCTCTCGCTGACCGTGGCCACGGCGGTGTTGGCGCTGGACCAGACGGCGGGGCTGTCGGTGCCCTTGACCTTCAGCTGCACGGTCTCCGAGGAGCCGAAGGTGAAGTCGGCCTTGTTCAGACTCAGCTTGGCGTCGCTGACCCAGGGATCGCCGGTGATGGTGACCGTGCAGGCCACGCTCTCCTCCCCGGCCGTAGCGGTGATGGTGACCGTGCCGCCGGCCTTGCCGGTGACGGATCCCCCCTCCACGGTTGCGATGTTCTCATTGGAGGAGGACCAGCTCACCTCCCCGGCGCCGCCGCTGGTGGTGAGCAGGGCGGTCTCCCCGGCGGCAATGGAGAAGGAGGTCTGGGAGAGGGTCAGGGGACCGGCGGGCTCCGGCGGGACGTCCGGCTGGGCGGGTGCGTCCCCACCGGACGGATTGGTCTGGTCCCCCTCCGCAGGGGCTGCGGGCTGGTCCGTGCTGCCGGGGGCCGGGTCCGGCTGGGCGGGCTCGTCCTCCTCGGGTTTGGCGGGGGGCGGGTCCGCGGCCGGGTCCTCGTCCGCCTGGACCGGGTCCGAGCGGATGCCCATGGCGTCCGCCACCTGCTCGCCGAAAAAGACGTAGCCCACCACGCCCAGGATAATCACCCCGGTCAGCAGCAGCATGATCCCGCCCGCGCCGCCGCTGCTGTCCCGCTGGCGCTTCTCCACCCGCTTGCCGCTCCGGCGGCGCAGGGGCCTGCCCTTTTTTATGGCCGCCTCCTCCTCGCAGAAGGGGCAGGTCCGGTATGTATCCGAATATTCTTCGCCGCACTTGGGGCACTGGCGGTTGTTCATAGGTGGGTTCCTCCTTTACGTATATGCTCTCATTTTACATAATACCTAGTTTTTTGGCGGTAGTCAACCGCCATTTTTCAGTTTTGACGGGATTTGGGAAAAAATGTTCCCCCGCCGCCTTGCTTTTCTGCGCCGCTGACTCTATAATAAAGGGGAAACCCTGTCGAAATCCAGGGAATTTGGGGGAGGACGCGCTATGACTGACACAATTTTTATCGGCATCGCCGGCGGCACCGGCAGCGGCAAGACCACGCTGACCGAGCACATCAAGAAGCGGTTCGGTGACGCGGTGGGCGTCATCTACCACGACAACTACTACAGGGACCAGACCGGAATGCCCTTCGAGGTCCGCTGCCGCCAGAACTATGACCACCCGGACGCCTTTGAAACCGATCTGATGGTCCGCCACCTGAAGGCCCTGAGGGCCGGGGTGAGCATCCAGTGCCCGGTCTACTCCTACACAGACCACAACCGCACGGACAAAACCGTGGAGATCAAGCCCGCCAGCGTCATCATCGTGGAGGGGCTGCTGATCTTCCAGAACCCGGAGCTGCGGGATCTGATGGACATCAAGATCTTCGTGGACACGGACGCGGACGTGCGCATTCTCCGCCGCATCCTCCGGGACGTGAAGGAGCGGGGGCGGAGCATCGAGTCGGTGGTGGAGCAGTACCTCACCACGGTCAAGCCCATGCACGAGCAGTTCATTGAGCCCTCCAAGCGCTTCGCGGACATCATCGTCCTGGAGGGCGGCCACAACCTGGTGGCTCTGGACATGATTATGCAGCGCATCGCGGGCCACATCGGGCGGCAGGGGGCGTAGCGGAAAATCCCGCCGCAGGAGAGCTTGACAGACCGGGATTTTTTTGCTATACTCCAAAACATACTGCGAGAATGTATTCGATCCCCCGGCCGGAAGGAGGTGGGCCATGGCCCGGAACAAGTACCCGGAGGAGACGGTGGAGAAGATCCTCCAGGCGTCCAGGCGCCTGTTTTTGGAGAAGGGCTACGAGCAGACCACCATCCAGGACATTGTGGACCAGCTGGGAGGCCTGACCAAGGGGGCCATCTACCACCACTTCAAGTCCAAAGAGGACATCATGGACGCCCTGGGAAACCGGATGTTCGCAGACCACAACCCCTTCGAGGCGGTGCGGAACCGGCGGGATCTGACGGGCCTAGAGAAGATGCGGGAGGTGGTCCGGATCACCCAGTCCCCGGAATGGTCCCTGTTGAGCCGCCAGTCCATGCCCCTGCTGCGGAATCCCCGGATTCTGGCGGAGAACATCCAGAACAACCAGAAGCTGGCCACGCCCCTGTTCATGGAGCTGATGGAGGAGGGGCTGGCGGACGGCTCCATCACCACCCGGTATCCCCAGGAGCTGGCGGAGCTGCTGACGCTGCTGCCCAACCTGTGGCTGGCCCCGTCGGTGTACCCCGGGACCCGGGAGGACATCCTGCGCCGGTTCCGGTGCCTGGGGGAGATGCTGGCCCACATGGGCCTGCCCCTGGTTGACGGCGAGATACTGGCTCTGGCGGAGGACTTTTTCCTGAAGCTGGAGCAGATGCAGGAGGAATAGAGCCGCCCAAGGGGACGGCTTTTTTCCGGGAAGAATACATTCGTGCGTTATGTATGATAAGCGGCTCTGGAGGCCGCTTATCATACACCTAATTACATACCAACCAAATGTATTGAAGGAGGCCCCTCATGTCCCAGAAGCTTTTCAACCGCGATTTCACCCTGGTTGCCATCGGGCAGCTCATCTCCCTGTTCGGAAACGCGATCCTCCGCTTCGCCCTGGCCCTGTACGTCCTGGACGCCACCGGGTCCGCGGCAGTCTTCGGCACCGTGACGGCCATTGCCGTGATCCCCACCATCCTCCTCTCCCCCTTCGGCGGAATTCTCTCGGACCGGGTGAACCGCAGGAACATCATGGTTTCCCTGGACTTCGCCACGGCCGCCCTGGCGCTGGGCCTCGGCCTGCTGCTCTCGGAGGAAAACGCCGTGGCCCTCATCACGGTCACGCTGCTCCTGCTCTCGGTCATCCAGGCCTGCTACACCCCCTCCGTCAACTCCAGCGTCCCCCTGCTCCAGGCGGAGGGGAACCTGGTGAAGGCAAACGCGGTGGTCAGCCAGGTGTCCATGCTGGCCAATCTCATCGGCCCGGTTCTGGGCGGCGTGCTCTACGGCTTTTTCGGGGCCATGCCCATCATCCTGGTCAGCGGCGTGTGCTTTTTCCTGTCCGCCGTGCTGGAGCTGTTCATCCACATCCCCTTCCAGCCCCTGGACGCAAAGACCGGTATTCTCCAGATCGTAAAGGATGACCTCCGGGAGAGCATCCGTTTCATGACCAGGGAACAGCCGGACATTCTGCGCATCACCCTGATGATCGCCGTGTACAGCCTCTTTGTCGTCTCCACGATCACGGTGGGCCTGCCCTACATGGTCCGGACCGTGCTGGGGCTGAGCAGTCAGCTCTACGGAGCCGCCGAGGGGCTCATGGCCGCCGCGGGCATTGCCGGCGGCATCGCCAGCGGCTTTCTGGCGGACCGGCTGAAAACCGGCCGGCTGTACTGGCTGCTGGTGCTGTCGGGGGCGGCCCTTGTCCCGGTGGGGGCGGCGTTTCTGCTGGGCTGCGGCCCCATGACCTGCTATATTGTCATTACAATCTGTATCATGGCGATGCAGCTGCTCATTGCGCTGTTCTCCATCTTCATGCTCTCCCTGGCCCAGAGCCGGACCCCCAGCCATCTGCTGGGGAAGATGACCGCCTACATCATGACCCTGACCATGTGCGCCCAGCCGGTGGGGCAGGCGCTCTACGGCGTTCTCTTTGACCGGTTTGCCGGGAGCCTGTATCTGCCCCTTATCGCCACCGCCCTCATCGCCGCCGCCATCGGCCTGGCCTCCAGGGGCCTGTTCGCCAGACTGGAGCAGTAACGGGAGCAGAGGAAGGCCCCCGCGCCGGAGCGCGGGGGCCTTATGTGCGCGAGGAGCCTTAGCAGCAGCTGTCATTGCAGCCGCAGCTGCAGTTATTGTTGCAGCTGCATCCGCAGTTGCAGTTGCAGCCGCAGTTATTGCCGCAGCCGCAGTTGTTGTTATTGCAGCCACAGTTGCAGCCGCACCCGCAGCTGGAGCCGCAGCTGTTGCCGTTGCCGCAGCAGCAGAACAGGATGATAATCAGAATGATTATCCAGCAGCAGCCGCCGCCAAAACCGTTGTTGTTCCACATAAAGCAATTACCTCCTGTGAGTTGTGAGGCAATGTCGCGCCTCAGTTCATCATATGCAGGAGGTTCCGGGAGGTGTCAGCGCAGGCGGGGAGAGTTTACCTGGGCCCCGGCGAGCTGGTCTCCTGTCAGGACCCCGGCGGCCTCCAGGCGCTGGGCCAGGGTCTGCCGGCTGCCGCTGAGGGGCATCTCCAGGCTGTAGAAGGACATGTAGGCCACGTGGGCCCGCAGGAAGGGCTCGGCCCGGAGGGCCTCGTACTCCCGGCTGGTCAGGGCCCCGCAGTCCAGGGCGCGCTCCAGGGCCGTGGCGTAGTCGTGAACCCCGGCCACGCTGTAGCCCAGCGCCCGGAGAAGAAACTCCTGGTACTCCGGCGCGGACAGGGGCTGCTCCGTGCCGAACAGGGTGGGAGCCACGCCGTTGGTGTAGCCCCGCTGGTAGGCCCAGGCCGCGTACCGGTCCAGCCAGGGGGGCACGTCGGTGAAGGGGTGGGCGTAGGTGCAGCCCAGGGCGCTGTCCTCCTCCCCCAGCAGGCGCAGGAACATCACCAGCCCCTGGCCCCGGTTGGGGACCAGATGGAGGTCAAAGCCCTCCCCGATGGAGGACCCTGTGCCCCGGAACAGGCCCAGGTCCCGCAGGGCCCGGGCAATGGCGAAGTAGTCCGGGTCCCCGCAGGAGGGGGAGAGGGCGTAGCTGCCCTCGTAGGACACCACGGCGGTGGGAGAGACCACGGTAAAGGAGGCCAGCGCGTCCTCGGCTGCCAGGTAGCGGTGCCGGAGGGACAGGGTCTGGCCGGAGGAGACCTCGCGGCCCTCGGTGACGTCCACCACCGCGCCGCTGGTGATGGTCAGCCGGACCTCGCCGGCCAGGGGAATCACGGACAGGCCCGTGGAGCCTGTGAGCACGTCCCCGGTCTTCAGGGCGGCCTCCCGGGGCTGGGGGGCGAAGCTCTGGCCGGAGGAGGCCAGCAGATTGTCCTTCATGGCGTCCAGCCGGGCCTGGGCGGCGGCCTGAACCTCCTTTTCCATGGCCTCCAGGCGGCCCTCCAGGGATACGTCCAGAGACTGGGAGAACGCGCCCTGGAGGTGGGAGAGGGAGAGCAGCGCCGCGTCTCCGCCAGCGGCCAGGGCGGCGGTGAGACACAGCCCCAGTGTCAGCAGGAGCGCGGCGGCAGTACGGGTTTTTTTCATAGAAACTCCTTTGGAAGGGTCATCGCTCGGTGATCCGGTAGCTGAGCGTGAGCAGGCTGTCGGCAAAGTGTACGTCCTCAAAGCGGACGCCGGGATCGTCGCTGGACAGCTCCACGTTGGTAAAATTCCAGAACCCCCGGACGCCCAGGTCAATCAGGCGGTTGGCGGTGGCCTGGGCGGCGGCCTGGGGCACGGTGAGCACCGCCACGTCCGGCCGGTGGGCGCGGACGAACTGGTCCAGCTCCGTCATGTCCAGAATGGGCGTGCCGGCCACCCGGGAGCCCACCAGAGCGGGGGATACGTCGAAGGCCGCCTCCAGGAGGAAGCCGGTGTCGTGGAAATGAAAGTTCTGCATAAGGGCCCGGCCCAGGTTGCCCACCCCCACGATAATGATGCTGTGCTGGTTGTCCACCCCCAGGATGTGTCCGATCTCCGAGCGCAGCTCCTCCACGTTGTAGCCGTAGCCCTGCTGGCCAAATTCCCCGAAGCAGCTCAGGTCCTGCCGGATCTGGGAGGCTGTGATCCCCATCTTTTCGCCCAGGGTGCTGGAGGATATGCGTACCGTGCCCCGAATGTGCAGATCATCCAGATAGCGGTAGTAGCGGGGCAGGCGCCGGATCACGGCGTCAGATACGTTTTGTCTCTTCATAGGAGTACATCCTCCAGATTATTGTCTTTTTCGATATATCTTACTACACGGAATACAACTTGTCAATTGAAGTTGTTGACTTTTTTAACGAACTTTCCCGGATGGACCGGTCTGGAAATTCCCCCACAAAGCGGTTGACAGAGGCGGCGGTTTCCTCTATGCTATATCATATGCAGTCCTCGCCGGCTCACGGACCCGGAGCCGGCGGGGGGGACTTTCACAAAAAACAAGGGAGGGATACTGGTGCGGGAGCAGGTGGAATTTGTTGACCGGCGCGGAACGGCCAGCTTGAAATGGGACGCGCTGGAGGAGATCTATGGACAGAGGGACATGCTGGGCATGTGGGTGGCGGACATGGACTTCCGCTGTCCGGCGTGCGTGCAGGAGGCGCTGCGGGCGTACATAGACTGCGGGGCCTACGGCTACGCATCCCTCAGCGGCCGGTTTCAGGACGCGTTCATCCGGTGGGAGCGGGAGCGCCACGGGTACGAGGTGGAGCGGGACTGGCTGCGCTACTCCCCGGGCGTAGTGCCGGCCATCAACTGGTGCGTGGCCTCCATGACCCAGCCCGGGGACGGGGTGCTGGTGCTGCCGCCGGTGTATTTCCCCTTCTTCCATGCGGTGGAGGACAACGGCCGGCGGCTGGTGGAGAGCCGCCTGGTCTGGGGAGAGGGCGGCTTCCGCATCGACTTTGCGGACCTGGAGCGGAAGCTGGAGCAGGCGCGGATGCTGCTGTTCTGCTCCCCCCACAATCCGGTGGGCCGGGTGTGGCGGCGGGAGGAGCTGGAGCGGGTGGCGGCCCTGTGCGAGAGCCGGGGCGTGCTGATCGTCTGCGATGAGATCCACCAGGATTTCGCCTACGCCGGCTCCCGCCACATCCCCATGGGGACGGTGACAAAGGCCGTGACCCTGACCGCCCCCAGCAAGAGCTTCAACCTGGCGGGCCTGCAGAACGGCTTGGCCGTCATCCCCGACGAGGCGCTGCGGGAGCGGTGGGACCGCTTCACCAAGACCCTCCACCTCGCCTCCGGCAACTCCTTCGGCTATCTGGCCGGGGAGGCCGCCTATCTCCACGGCGAGGACTGGCTGGAGCAGGTCAAGAAGACGATTTACGGCAACTATCAGTATCTCCGCGCCAGCCTGCTGGAGCGGTGGCCCCTGCTGCGGATCGCGCCGCTGGAGGGCACTTACCTGATGTGGACGGACTTCGGGGCCTACCTGTCCCAGGAGGAGATGAAGGATTTCTTTGAAAAGGAGTGCCGTCTGGCGCTGAACTACGGCAGCCAGTTCCGGGGCGGCGGGGAGAGCTGGGTGCGGTGGAATCTGGCCACCAGCCGGGAGCTGGTCCAGCGGGCGGCGGAGGCCGTCCACAGCGCCATGGCGGCCCGGAGCAGGAAACCGTAAGGCGCTCCTCCCGGCCCTGTTCTCAAAATAGATTTTCCTGCCGGTTTCCAAGTCAGGTTGTATTTTCCTGGCCAATATGCTATACTATATCTTGTATGCGTATGAAGAGAAACCGAGAGTAAGGAGCGTTAGGAGTTTGAAAATTGTGGTTTTAGCCGGCGGCCTGTCGCCGGAGCGGCAGGTCTCCCTGGTCTCCGGGCAGAGCATCTGCCGGGCCCTGCGGGAGCTGGGACACAGGGCCGTACTGGTGGATATGTTCCTGGGCCTGGAGGGACAGGAGGATATTTTCAGCGGTCCGGCCGGGCCGCTGGAGGACGGGGTGATCCGCGCCCAGGAGCCGGATCTGGAGGCCGTGCGGCGGCAGCGGGGGGACCGCTCCCCCAGTCTTTTCGGCCCCGGGGTCCTGGACGCGTGCGCCCGGGCGGACGCGGTGTTTCTGGGCCTCCACGGTGAGTGCGGCGAGGACGGCCGGGTCCAGGCGGCCTTTGACCTGCTGGGCATCCCCTACACCGGCTCAGGCCATCTGGCCTCCGGCATGGCAATGAACAAGGCCGTCACCAAGCTCTTCATGGAGCGCTCCGGCGTACTCACCGCCCCCTGGCGGGAGCTCGCCTATACCCGGGAGGACATCCCCCGGCTCACCGGCGAGCTGCCCCTCCCCTGTGCGGTAAAGACCATCAACGGCGGCTCCTCCCTGGGCATGGCCCTGCCGGACACCCGCGAGGAGCTGGCCGGGGCCCTGGAGGAGATGCTGCGCTACGGCGGCCACGTGATCGTGGAGCCCAAGCTGAGGGGCCGGGACATCACCGTGGGCGTACTGGGGGACGCGTATCTGCCGGCGGTGGAGATGATCCCCCGGGAGGGGGCCTACTTCGACTACGAGGCCAAGTACCAGTCCGGCGGCAGCCAGGAGGTGTGCCCCGCGCCCATCACGGAGGAGCAGTGGCGGGCCATGGGCGAGGCCACGCTGCGCCTCCACCGGGCCCTGGGCCTGCGGGCCTACTCCCGGGCGGACTTCATCCTGGACAGCGAGGGCCGGGCCTGGTGCCTGGAGATCAACACCCTTCCGGGCATGACCCCGGCCAGCCTGCTGCCCAAGGAGGCGGCCGCCGCGGGCCTCAGCTACCCCCAGCTGTGCCAGCGGATCCTGGAGCTGTCTCTGGACAAATCCCTTACATAACTACATAACGATCCTCCGGACCTCCGGGCCCGGATACAGGAGGAACGCCATGATCGCCATGACTACCGCCCAGATGTGCGCCGCCGCAGGCGGTACGCTCTATGGGGACCCGTCCGCCGTCATCACCAGCCTCTCCACCGACAGCCGGAGCATCTGCACCGGCGACTGGTTCGTCCCCATTGCCGGGGAGCGGTTTGACGGCCACGACTACATCGGCAGGGCCCTGGAGGCCGGCGGGGCGGGGTGCTTCTGCGCCCGCCTGCCGGAGACGCTGCTGCCCGGAAAGACCTACATCCTGGTGGAGGACACCAAGCGGGCCCTGCGGGACCTGGCGGGGTGGTACCGGGGGCAGTTTGATCTGCCGGTGGTGCAGATCACCGGCAGCATGGGCAAGACCACCTTCAAGGAGCTGCTCTCGGGCATTCTGTCCCAGCGGTACAACACCCTCAAGACTCCAGGGAACCTCAACGGCGACATCGGCGCGCCGCTGACCCTGCTGTCCCTGCTGCCGGAGCACCAGGCGGCGGTGGTGGAGACGGGCATGGACGCGCCGGGCCAGATCCGGTGGCTGGGTCAGGCCGTCAGGCCGGACGTGGCGGTCATCACCAATATCGACGACGTACACCTGGAGCACTTCGGCAGCCGCCGGGACATTCTGGCGGCCAAGGCGGAGATCCTTGAGCACCTGCGCCCCGGCGGACTGGCGGTGCTGTGCGGGGACGACGAGCTGCTGAACACCCTGTCCCCGGACTGCGAGACCATCCGCTGCGGCTTTGCCAGCCGGTGCGGCGTCCGGGTGGAGGACCTGGAGGAGCGGGGGCTGGAGGGCCTTCGCTTCACCGTGGTCACGGCCCGGGGCCGTTACCCCCTGGAGATCGCCACGCCCGGGGTCCATATGGCCTCCCTGGCGGCCATGGCCGTGGCGGCAGCGGAGCGGCTGGGGCTGACGGAGGAGGAGATCGTCCGGGGCGCGGCGGCCTACGCCCCGGCGGACAACCGCCTGCGGGTGGAGCGCCTGCCCGGGGGACGGCTGATGATTAACGACAGCTACAACGCCAACCCCAGATCTGTGCAGGCGGATCTCCGTATTCTGGCCCGCCACACCGGCGGGAAGCGGATCGCCATGCTGGGGGACATGACCGAGCTGGGGACGGCGGAGGCCGCCGGACACCGGGACGTGGGCCGTCTGGCCGGGGAGCTGGGCATTGAGGTGCTGCTGGCCGTGGGGCCCAGGAGCCGGGAGCACATGGTCCCGGCGGCACAGGCGGCGGGGTGCCCGGACGCGCGCTGGTACGAGACCCGGGACGAGGCCCGGGACGCGCTGGTGGAGATATTCGCCCCCGGTGACGCGGCGCTTTTGAAGGCATCCCACTTCCTCAACCGCTTTGATCTGGCGGCGGACTATCTGCGGACGTATCCGTTTCATTAGGAGGATTCTCCCTTTCCCGGCCTCGCTCACACATGAAATAAAAAGAAAACGGCCCTGCCCGGACCGCAAGCCGCACAAGCTTGCTCAGATCGGGCAGGGCCATTGAAATAATTACTCCTTGGGACCAGCGGCCACAAGGGCCTTGCCGGCGTCATTGCCGGTGTACTTGACAAAGTTCTTCACGAAGCGGCTGGCCAGATCCTTGGCCTTGGTATCCCACTCAGCGGGATCCGCGTAGGTATCCCGGGGATCCAGAATGGCGGGATCCACGCCGGGCAGGGCGGTGGGCACAGCCAGATCAAAGTAGGGGATGGTCTTGGTCTCGGCCTTGAGAATGGAGCCGTCCAGGATCGCGTCGATGATGCCGCGGGTGTCCTTGATGGAGATGCGCTTGCCGGTGCCGTTCC